>CAZAPF010000021.1:0-75280 GCA_964486885.1 uncultured Verrucomicrobiota bacterium | reverse complement strand
TTATTTTCCGCCGAAATCATCAAACTTCGCTCGGGGGCGGAGTTAAAATATTTAGATGGTTTTAATGAAAAACATTCATTTAGGAGCGACCGCTTCTGACGGGTGGGTGGATTTGTAAAAGAGGGCGGGGAATTATGGCTGGGAAGAAAAGTAAGGGTTATTTCGGCAAGCATGCAAAATCCAGTGCTGCATTAGTGAGCCTGGGCATTCATGCGGTTTTAATTCTGGTGGCCGTCTCTTTTGTTGCTGTCCAGGTGATCGTTAAGGAGGATCAGGTCTTTGAGGCAAAACCGGTCAAGCGGCCTAAAATGCAGCTCAAAAAACTTCAGGTTCCGGTTAACATAAAGAAAAAAAAGACGCAGAAGCCTAAGCTGCGTAAACGTATTGTCGTTCAGCCAAAGTTAAATCAAACCATACCGGATATTAAAATGCCCGAAATGACGGGGGTTAAAGGGGGGATGGGTAATGCTGCCGGAACCGGACTTGGCGGATCAGGCGGGGTTGGATTTAGCATGCCGGAAATCAATATGTTCGGAGTGAAAAGCAAGGGAGAGAAGATTTTTATCATCCTGGATTCAAGTGCGGATATGATGCATGACTCAAGGGGAGGAATGACGGCTTATACGTTGATTAAAGACGAGCTGGCAAAGATCCTCGGTGGTCTGAACCCAACGGTTCTTTTCAATGTCGCGGTTTATGGGAAAACGGATATTTACACCCTGTTCCCCTCTATGGCTCCGGCATCTGCTGCAAATGTCGAAAAGGTTAAGGTTTGGCTGGATCCTTTGAACCAGGTGACAAAAGGTATGGGCGATCGGGACTATGGTACGAAAACGCTGGGGAAAGGCGGTTCCAAGGCCTCGAGTAAACTGGCTACTGATCCGCTTAAGACAACCTATTTCTGGACCGGCCCTTCACTCCTGTCCATGAAGCAAGGGGCGGATGCCATATTTCTTCTTACTGCGGGTTGGGCTCGTCCGGTTCACGAGACGAGTGCCGGGAAGTCATGGACTGCTGAACAGTGGAAAGAATGGGAAGGCGTTGTTGCGAAAGCGCAGAAAAAACTGAATGCAGAAAATGCGGCCCGCAGGAAAAAGGGACAGCCGCCAAAGGTCGTGGGATCAAAAAGAACGATGGTCCGTATTTATGAACCGAATGCCAAATTTCCACCTGCGGGCAATGTGCACCATTATTCGCCAAAGGAAGTTCAGCAGGCGATGGAGACCTTACATGAAGATTCAGCACCCCGAATTTCGCTGACTAAAAGCGGTGTTGCTAAACGGAAGAAGGGCGGATACGAATTCAATGTAATTCACTTTGTTCCCCGAGGGGCGGGCAAGGATGGAAAGTTTCAACAATTGGCCAAATCGGCTAACGGAAACTACCGGACATTAGCCGGTCTCGATGAAATCCGCAGTTCCATCCCCTCCCATATTGAATAAAGTTCATGTCCATTGGGTCGTAGACGCGACGCCCTCGTCGCGTTCCCGCCGAACGGCAGGCTGTTCATGTACAAAGCGACGGAGCGTTTTCCTCGTTGCCGATCTTCAGGGATAGGACATGAACCGAAAATAACGATGATCGGGTAAATAAGCAGGCATGGTTTTGTCGCTACGAGCGCGCTTGCCGCCTTTGCTGAAGGAGGGGAAACAGTCTTGACCGGGCACGGCTTCAGATCTGAATTGCAGGAGTGCTTCTTGGGGTGCTAAACGACTGCGAATTAGTTAACCTTAAACGTCCAGAGTTCGCCTTCTACCTGGGATCCATTCGGCATGACGGCATCGACGCGCCAGGTATAGGTTTGCCCGGATTTCAGTTCGCCGGGATCAACAATGTTCGAGTCCGAGAGTTCAACCTGACCTTTATGATCCTTGGCCGTATTGATAAAGTTAATGATGTGTTTTGCGGCACCGTGGGCTCCAAGGAACATGAGGTCGGCATCCGGTTTAACCTGATCTGCACCATTCGGGGGAATGGGAGTTGAGGCGGTTTTCTCTTTTCTTCCCGGTATCCAATAGTTGGACGTGTCCGATTCATAGGCGCCAATGTCGGGAGCGTTTCCAACGTGCGGAGGAATTTCAACTCGGAGGTTTTCATAAGGTGGTTTCGTGACACATATTCCAGCATCGACGATCTCTGAACCGGGTTTCGGGCGAAAGTCGAGGTTGGCCGGGTCGCGTAAATGGTTTATCACAACACCCGCTCCGCTAACGTTGTTTTCCTGTTGGGCCAGAATTTCTTCATCCGGTTTTTTGGTGCTCCATGCAACCATGATGTCAGCGAGAGTATTGCAGACCAGCGTATTTTGATTGTGGGCCGCTGTATTTCCATATCCATTCGGTATGGAGAAAAAACTATCGTGAAAGGTGTTGTTGAAAAGCAGGTGTTTATCCCCCTTAAACTTGCTGCCTCCATGGCCGAGGTTGAATACCACGTTGTTGTGTACGCAGCCCTCGAACCCCATGCGGGATAGAGTGGAGTCAAACCGGATGCCCTGCCGGTTGGTATTGTGAACCCAGTTATAGCGTACGGTCGTGCCGATCTGGGAGCCGGTTCCAATGTTGATGGCCGATCCATCGTGCTGCAGATTGCCCATGTTCCAAAGGCGGTTGTATTCAACCACCGATCCTGCTCCGGGGCGTATACCTTCCGAATTTCCTCCAGAGTGGATGGTGTTATGTCGGATGATCGAACCTTTTCCTCCCGGTACGGAGCCGCTGCCTCCGCTGGAGTTGACATCCCATTCAATGTCATGGATATAGCAGTTTTCGATAATGCTGCCGGGGCTCTGGAGATTGATGGCGGGGGAATTGGCGTAAGCAATTTCACAATTACGCACCACATTGCGGTAGGGACCTTCGCCGGAGTTGACAATATGAGTGAGCACGTTTGAGCCTGAACGGCGCCTTCCGCTATCCGCATCGGGTTCGGAATTGGTTTCATGAAACCACCCGAATTTTCCAAGCATGAACTTATGGGTTGAGGGATAGGTCAGGTTGCTGTCTTCGATCACCACATGATCACAATCCTTCATCGAGAAGGTGCTGGCGAAAAATTCCACCCCTTGGAAAATCAGATGGGAGCAGTTGCTGAGCCGAAGGCTGAAGTCGCGCACTTTTCCTGAGACGGGAAGTTTGTTGGGGTTGCGGTCGCCGGTCGCACGATAATAGACCGTTTTTTTGTCGGAGTCGTACCACCACTCGTTCGGACGGTCGAGGGCGGGAAGGCCGAGGATGTAGTAGGCCACATACTTGGACATGCGGGTGCCGGATGAATCGTATTCAAACCAGTCACGCCCCGCCTTGTGCCCGGTAATCGGGCGGGCCCAGGTCAGCCAGTGGCCAATGTTCAGCACAGCGATCGCATCGGTAAAATCAACTTTCGTTTCCGCAAGCGTGGTTTGGTTTATATGCTCACGAACCTTCAGTTTCACCGCGCCTTCGTCTCCGTCATCCACTTCATGGGCGACGGGATTGCGGTCGCAGATAATTCCGTCCTTGGTTTTTCCGGCATAATTTCCTTTCTTGTACTGGCGATCCGTAAAACGCATGCACTCTTCCATTTTCCAGATTGATCCGTCTTCGAACGATGCGTTCGGCCAGCGGGCTGCATAGACCAGTTTACTTCCGGAAAAAAGCTGCCAGACGGGATCTTTTACCTTCATCCGGTAGATACGCCTTTTCCAGGGTGACCAGTGGGATGGAAGCTTGACCGTCCCATCCATGATTGCCCGTTCGCCCGGCCAGGGTTTGAAGATCATCGGGTGTTGTGCTGTGCCCTTTATGCCGTCAAGAATGGTTTCGCATTGATAGCGCCCGTTGCGCAGCCAGCAGGTATCGCCCGGTTGCATCGCTTCCGCCGCCCGTTCAATCGTTTTGAACGGGGCTTCAGCAGAGCCGTTGTTTCGATCATTTCCGTTGGATGGGGAAACATGATATTCAGCTGCCATGAGGATCGATGGTGTCAGGCAATATAAAGCAAAAAGTAAAAGGGTATGTTTCATATAAAGAGAACTCCGCACGGCTCCATATATTTGACACTTCAGTTGCTGGTTTATCCAGCTACTTTACAGTGGGATTTTAAATTGATGCATGTCGTCTTCCCAAACCATTCATATTTGTCAGAAAACTACCCTCTATTGTAAACTCTAAGGGAGTGCGACAAGATTACACCAAATAGCCGGCCGCAAGCGTACTTTAACACTTTTCAGTGTGAACGTTGCTCTCGGATCGATTACTTCCAGTAATGAAAATCCTATTTGGATTATTAAAGGAAAATGCGACTATCATTTCCTGAATAGATTGCTGAAATGCGAAAAGATTTGCTGGCCTTTCAGGTGTCGGCAGAACAAAGTCAAAATAGTGCAGAATGGGACTCCGGTTTAAACCGGTATTTTAGGTAAGCATAATCGTAAGATAAATAAGTACAGGAAGGTAAGTGGCGATGGTTAAAGTACAGATTACAGCTGCGTGGATTGCAATGATGGTTTCTTGGGCAGGAGCAGGCGTTCAGCCTCCGAACCTGATTTTTCTGATGGCGGATGATCAGAGTTTTTATTCCATGGGAAGCTATGGAAATACTGATGTTCAGACTCCGCATCTAGATCAGTTGGCGGACGATGGTGTGGTCTTTGACCGACATTATGCCACAACCGCCATTTGCATGGCCAGCCGGGCGACCGTGATGACGGGCATGTTTGAATTCAAGACCGGCTGTAACTTTATGCATGGCGATATGATGGAAGATGTCTGGAACAACTCCTATCCCATGTTGCTGCGTGAGTCCGGCTACCGAACGGGCTTTGCCGGAAAATTCGGATTCAGTATCAGGAAAGGCCTGAAAGAGAAAGCGATTAAAAACCTCGACCAGTACTTCGATGCCTGGGCGGGCGGCCCCGGACAGACCAGTTATAAAACCTCCGCGAATAAAGCTTTGGGAAAATATGCGGAGGAATATCCTCACGCCACATTGGCTTACGGAGCCTTCGGCAGCGATTTTATTAAACAGTCGGCCAAAGGGGATCAGCCGTTCTGTTTGTCCATCAGTTTCAAGGCTCCGCACAGGCCGACGACACCCGACCCGCGGTTTAACGAGGTCTATAAAGGAAAGACCTTTACAAAGCCGGGAAACTTCGGGCGCGAACACGGCGAGCATTTTTCTAAACAAAGCCAGGCGGATCGCCAGTACGAACGGTTTTTCAGTTGGAACTATGCAACCGAATATGACGAGGTGATGGCAACATATCATCAGCAGATTTATGCCATCGACCAAGCGGTTGGTATGATCCGCGAGGCTTTGAAGGAAGCAGGTGTAGATCAAAATACGGTGGTGATTTATACCTCGGATAATGGTTTTTTCTGCGGCTCGCATGGATATGGATCGAAGGTGTTGCCATACGAAGAAGCCTCGCGCGTACCCATGGTTATCTTTGATCCCCGCGAGCCGAACAGTGGAAAGCAATTGCGCGCCGGAGCATTAAGTGGGCACTGCGATGTTGCGCCGACGTTGCTGAATCTGGCCGGCTTGCCGGTTCCTTCAGCCATGGACGGAGAAGATTTGATGAAGGTATACCGCGATCCGTCTGAAGAGGTCCACGACGCACTGCCCCTGATCAACGTCTGGAATGAGCCAGCCACACATGCACTGGCAGTGGTGACCAAAGATCAGAAATATATCCACTGGGGTTATGCCGCGGAGGGTTATGAAGTAACCGAGGAACTCTACCATATCGGTAAAGACCCGTTGGAGTTGGTGAACCTCGCAGGCAATCCGGAAAACGCTACCATGCTTAAAAACATGCGTACTACATATGACGGGTTTGTGAAGCAATGGAAGGATGAGGCGGTTGCATACAATGACTATGAACGGTTTGGAACCCTATTCGACCGAACGGTTTCCTGGGAGGACAAAGCGAAGCTGCAAAAGGCTAACGATTAGAGGGACGGGTATTTAATGAAACACGTAGGCTCTCTTAATCAAAGATAGAAGTTTTCGTTGTAAAAGATGCAGGTGGGAGGTGGGTTTGACGCGAGCTTCCGATGTGAGACTGTTGCTTGCCAACAGCCCTTTTGGTGGATTCCGAATCCATCAATACCACTTTTGCTATGCTCTGGAGTTATGTTGTTCTTGGTATCTTCTATTCTGAGGCCTGAGATTTAGTAACAGTTTAGGAGCACCCCTAAATCGCTTCGAACCACTCTTCCTCTATATCCCGGTCGGTTCCCCTCCGTCAACCCGGAATCCCCATGAAGAGTCTGGCTGTCGTGGGGCATTGTAAATTGGCCAAGTTTAGTGGTTATCTAGCTGCAACTGTAAGTGTGCCGGGCAGGGATCGCAATGTGTCTGAAATCCTGGACGTAATGCAAATGAATGCTCTCTACAAAACTTCACTACGGTGCCGGCGATGGAAGAGGGGGGCGACGTGTTATTCGCGTTCTCAGGATTACTGAAGTTGGACCTTTATACGATAAAACTGATTTGAATCGATCGACGGTTCCATCCAGTTCGTAGGGTTACCTGTACCGCTGACATTGATTCGCTCAATCCAATTGCTTTGCATTAATGAATCCTTGCTCTCGACATAAAAAAGCCTGCCCGATGCCGTCATGAAACTGATTTCAAAATTATCATTTGTCGGCCACCCCGTGAAATCCAGCTTTGACCATTGGTTCGTCGGATTGAATCCCATGACAACTTCAGCGTAATCTGTATCTCCATCATCGTCTGTATCCACATCATCCAAGTCGGTCGAGTAGTGGGCTTCCAGAGCATCGCACAACCCATCTCCGTCGGTATCGACGACAAGATCTCCATAGACTCTTACATGACCAGCGTCGTCCCCGCCGGAATCATTGTATATAGCGCCAATAGCCACCCGGTCACCGGTGGAGGAGAGGGATACACTACCACCTGAAAGATCCCCTGGAGCCTCCCCGTCGATATCCGAAGCAAGCTGAATCCAATCCCCTCCGGAATATTCATAGATGAAGACACGCCCTGCGGTATTTGTGGTTTCGTCTGGAGCCCCAACAGCTAGACGGTCGCCAGCGGCGGAGAGCGATACAATGGCAGCGATATCCCCAGTGGCCTTTCCATTGATCTCCGAGCCCATCTGAATCCAATTCGTTACAGCAGGTGAATATTCATAGATGCGAACCTGCCCTGCTTTTTCCCCGCCATCGTGATTGCGTGGAGCCCCGATGGCCACGCGGTCGCCGGCGGCGGAGAGCGATACGCTGGATCCAAAGCGATTCGTGGCAGCCACGCCATCAATGTCTGAGCCAAGCTGAACCCAGTTCGTTACAGCAGGTGAATATTCAAAGATGCGGACATGACCCGCTTCGAATCCGTTGTCACTATTGTTTCGAGCCCCAACGGCCACGCGGTCGCCGGCGGCGGAGAGCGATACGCTGTAACCACAGATATCCTCTGCGTCGACACCATCGATGTCCGAGCCCATTTGAATCCAATTCGTTACGACAGGTGAATATTCATAGATGCAAACATGCCCTGCATTTGCCCCGTTACCATAATTGTATGGACCGCCAACGGCCACGCGGTCGCCTGCGGAAGAAAGCGACACGCTGAAGCCAAAATCATCATATAAGCCTTCGCCGTTGATGTTCGTTCCAAGCTGAACCCAATTCGTTACAGCAGGTGAATATTCATAGATACGAACATGGTTGTTTCCATTGTAGTAATAGTCAGATGGTGCCCCGATGGCGACGCGGTCTCCAGCGGAGGAGAGCGATACGCTAAAGCCTAATGTGTCCAAATAACCACCTTCGAAGTCCGAGCCCATCTGAATCCAGTTCGTTACAGCAGGTGAATATTCATAGATGCGAACCATACCTTCAGTTGAGGTACTGCCTCCCCATGGTGTCCCGATGGCGACCCGGTCGCCAGCGGAGGTGAGAGAAACGCTCCAGCCTATATCATGAAAATTGCTAGCAAACTCGCCATCTATGTCGGAACCCAACTGACTCCTATCCACCGCCAGGGAAGATGCATGTGAAATAATGAAGAATCCCAACGCAAGACCAATGAACTTATTCATATCCAGCCCTCCCTTCAAATGCGAGATGTATGATACCGATTTAAAACACGAAAAACAACAGAAATATACCCGTACACAGGATTACAAATCCGTTTTTATGCTGCATAAATGACTGCCGATGAGAGCAGTAAGCGCTGCCGGCAAATCCATTTAATATTTATACCCTTTTCAGGGGAGCATATACTTCAAAAGTGTGGGGCAGATGCGGAGTATGCTTAGTGCAGTGTATGTATTTTAGAATAGTGTGTAACATGCAAATATTTAAGTTGTCAGCGTGCTGGTTTTTACTTATAAGTAACGCAGTGATATAAGCGTTAGCACAAAGGATTCTATACATTTCCGACGGGAGGAGAGTATGAGAACGCATAGTGTACTGGTAACAGGTGGAGCGGGCTACATAGGCAGCCACACGTGCAAGGCTCTCGCAGCCGCAGGCTACAATCCGGTCGTGTTGGATAATTTGGTAACCGGGCACCGCTGGGCAGCAAAGTGGGGTGCGTTCATCAAGGGCGATCTCAATAACCGGGAATTACTGGTGAGCGTATTACGCGAGTGTCAGATCAGCGCCGTGATACACTTTGCCGCATTTGCCTACATCGGTGAGTCGATGACGGATCCGGGTAAATATTTTCGCAACAACGTTGTCAATACGGTCAACCTGTTGGATGCGATGGTTACAACGGGCGTTGACAACCTTGTTTTTTCTTCGAGTTGTGCAACCTACGGCATCCCCCTCCAGCTGCCCATCAACGAAACCCATCCGCAGCGTCCGATCAATCCCTATGGGGAATCGAAATTATTTATGGAGAAAGCCATACATTGGTATGGCGTTGGGCACGGAATACGATCCTATGCGCTACGTTATTTCAACGCAGCGGGAGACGATTTGGATGGAGAAATCGGTGAAGACCATGATCCCGAAACCCACCTGATACCATTGGTCATTCAAACGGCCCTGGGTCAGCGTGATACCTTACAGATATTCGGCGCCGACTATGATACGCCCGATGGCAGTGCCGTCCGTGACTACATCCATGTCAAGGATTTGGCAGAGGGGCATGTACTGGCTGTCAAAAATCTTCTGGACGGAAGCCCCAGCCGCACCCTGAACCTGGGCACAGGAGTTGGTTTGTCGGTAAAAGAGATCATCGCGGCAGTGGAACATGCCAGTTCCTCGCCGGTGAATGTAGTTGAATCACCACGGCGGCCGGGCGACCCCGCCATACTGGTTGCGGCACCCCGGGCAGCGGAAGAGGCTCTGGGATGGAAACCCCGTTATTCCGATTTGGAAACCATTGTGGGCAGCGCTCTGGCATGGCATGCGAAACAGATGCAGCCCTTAAACAAGAGAACCAGCCAGAGGGGATCGGAATGCCTGAAGAAAGTGCTGAGTTGATTGATGTTCCTGCTATAGAGACAACCCTGTTCGTTAATCCCAATCCCGACTTTTCCTTGCGTCCTGAAGTTCGCGGAAAGTTCCTGTTCATAGGCGAGGAAAAGTACTGGGTCAAGGGAGTCACGTACGGCACCTTCCACCCGGATGATCAAGGTGAGCAATACCCCCCGCGGGAAATCGTTGCGCAGGATTTTGCGGCTATGGCGGCACATGGAATCAATACGGTGCGCACCTATACCCCGGCACCGGCATGGCTGCTTGATGAAGCACAAAACAATGGCCTGAGGGTTATGGTTGGATTAGCCTGGGAACAGCACATCACCTTTCTTGACGATAAGAAGCTATGCGCAACGATAGTGCAGCGCGTCCGAGATGGTGTTAAACGTTGTGCAAAACATCCCGCACTATTGTGCTTTACCATCGGCAATGAAATTCCTCCCGGTATAGCTCGCTGGCACGGTCGCCGTTCAATAGAAGGATTTCTCAATCGGCTTTATAAACTGGTTAAGAGAGAAGATCCCAAAGCCCTCGTAACTTATGTGAACTACCCCACGACCGAATATCTGCAACTCGGCTTTCTTGATTTCCAGTGTTTCAATGTATATCTCGAAGAGCCACAAAAACTCGAAGCCTATATTGCACGGCTTCAAAACATCGCCGGAGACAAGCCGCTGCTGATGGCGGAAATGGGGCTGGATAGCCGGCGCAACGGGGACGAGCTACAGGCCCAAACGCTGAACTGGCAGATTCACAACGCGTTTGCCTGTGGATGCGCCGGCATGTTCGTGTACGCCTGGACCGACGAATGGTATCGCGGTGGATTTGATATCGAGGATTGGGACTTCGGCCTGACGACGCGGGATCGCAAGCCGAAACCGGCCCTGTCGGTGGTTGCCGAGTCCTTTGCAAATGTACCGTTCCCGAAGGGGGTCGAGTGGCCACGTATTACCGTGGTCTGTTGTTCATACAATGGTTCCAGTACGATACGGGATACCATGGAGGGGCTGAAAGGGCTGGTCTACCCCGACTTCGATGTTATCGTCGTTAATGACGGCTCCACCGATAATCTGGCAGAGATTGTTCAGGAGTATGATGTGCGCCTAATCACAATTGAAAATGGCGGGTTGAGCAACGCGCGCAACATTGGATGGAAGTCGGCGACTGGAGAGATTGTCGCATACATTGACGATGACGCTTACCCGGACACCCACTGGTTGCACTATTTGGCATGGCGGTTTATGCATACGGATTTTGTCGGCGTGGGTGGTCCAAACATCGCACCGTCGGGCGATGGGCGAATTGCCGACTGCGTGGCAAACTCTCCCGGCGGGCCGGTACACGTGTTGATATCTGATACAGAAGCCGAGCATATTCCAGGCTGCAACATGGCGTTTCGCCGCGACGCGCTCGCAGTGATTGACGGCTTCGATGTTCGCTATCGTACCGCCGGCGATGACGTCGATCTATGCTGGAGACTGCAGCGTAACGGAGGTCGGTTGGGGTTCCATGCCGGCGCATCGGTTTGGCATCATCGTCGCAATGTTTTAATGACCTATTGGAGACAGCAAAAGGGCTACGGACGGGCAGAGGCATTATTGGAAGAAAAATGGCCGGGAAAATACAATGCCGTCGGTCATTATTCCTGGTCGGGGCGGCTTTACGGCAGGGGGTTGACGCGAGGCATCAGCCTTAGAAGATCCCGTATCTATGGTGGTTCCGGTGGCAGTGCGCTTTTCCAGTCGATCTACGAACCGGCCACCGGATTCTGGACCTCCCTGCCACTGATGCCCGAATGGTACCTGATTACGGGAATCGTGGCCGCACTGACTTTGCTGGGGTTCTCATGGAACCTGTTGCTTTGGCTTTGGCCCGTGTTGCTGCTGGGGCTCGTTGCTCCCGTTGTGCAGGCCACACTCAGCGCCCTCGCGGCAGACTTTCCGACGCCACGACCCTCCCTAAAGGGACGGCTTGCCTTGCGAGCCGTGACGGCGTGGATGCATCTGATACAGCCTATCGCCCGTTTAGTCGGCCGCCTATCCCATGGCCTGACCCCATGGCGTAAACGGATCAACATCAAGCCGAAATTGAGATGGGAGTACAGAGGAAAGCTGTGGAGCGAAGAATGGCATGCCTTGGATACGTTGTTGCAAAACCTCGTTGACAAACTGAAGAACGAAAGAACCCCGGCCATAAGGGGAGGCGAATATGACCCGTGGGATATTGAAGTACGTGGTGGAATGCTTGGGTCGGCGCGGTTGCACATTGCCATAGAGGAACATGGCGGCGGAAAGCAGATGCTGTGCTTTCGCATTCTGCCCCGATTCGCTCCATACGGGATTCTGTTCATTGCATTGATGGGTCTATTGTCCTACACGGCATACATGGAAAGTGGCTATATTATCCATTATGTACCTATTTTGGTAAGCGTTGTTTTAATGATCCTGGCCCTGCGGGAATATTCTCTCGCCGCCAGCGCATTGTCCTATGCGCTCAACCACACTTGGAACGTCGCTTGCGGAAAACAAAGTTCGTTTGAAGCTGACCTAAACTCCTCGAAATCTGAAGAGGGTACATTGGGAACCAGCGATGAAATAATCGAAACCTGCAATTAAATTTTATCAAGCACTAAGGCTTATTAAGCGGGGAATGCAAATGGCTTCAGAAAAATCTTCAAACGTTGGCCTTGCCCGCCGATTAATGCATGAATGGCGATTTTACTGGCCACATATGGCAGGGATTCTGTTGCTCAGTTTACTTTCAGCTCCCCTGGCATTGCTGGCTCCTTTGGCGATGAAAATCGCGGTTGACAGCTTCATCGGTTCCAAGCCGCTTCCCGGTCTTATTGAGGCCATGCTTCCTGCCTCTTTTGCACAATCCAGCAACGCGGCCTTGGTGGTAGCGGTGGGGCTTGGCTTGCTCGTTGCGCTTTTGACGCAGCTCCAGACCCTCGCCAACACCATGCTGTACAATTTTACGTATGAAAAACTGGTCCTCAGCCTAAGGACACGTTTGTTTCCCCATGTCCAGCACCTTTCACTTTCCTACCATGACGAGAAGGGGACATCCGATTCCACGTATCGCATTCTGTATGATACCGCCGTGATTCCGGCGATCCCGCTATCCGGTGTTGTGCCGCTTGTCACGGCGGGCTTCACCTTGGTTGCTATGATCTATGTCGTCTATCATCTGAGCTGGCAACTGGCTCTTGTGGCTTTGGGGGTTGCTCCTGTGATGCTGCTCATCTCGCGTCCTTTTAACCGACATCTAAACGACCTTTGGCACAAGGCTAAGAAATTAGATAGTTCTGCCTTGTCCGCTCTGCAGGAAGTGCTCTCTTCGGTGCGGGTGGTCAAGGCTTTCGGCAAGGAAGAAAGTGAGCAGGAAAATCTAACGCATATTGCTGAAGAGGGGGTGTGGGCCCGCATCCGGGTGGCGTACAGCAAAGGTGCGTTTGATTTTTTAATTGGTATGACAACGGCAATCAGTATGGCCCTGGTCGTATTCATCGGCATGCTTCAGGTTAAATCCAACACGCTTACTTTGGGTGAGCTGTTGATGATTGTATCCTATCTAATGCAGTTGTATGGACCCCTGCAGATCATCGTCACCAAAGTCGCGGAGTTGCAGTCTTCATTTACCAGTGCTGAACGGGCTCTTGAGCTTCTGGATGAAGTCCCCGCAGTCCGCGAACATGCCAATGCCAAATCCATTCGCCGGGCGGAAGGGGATATTATTTTCGAAAATGTTTCGTTTGCATATGACGATGATGCTTCCGTTTTAGAGGATGTCTCGTTTGAGGTCAGACAAAACACACATCTGGGAATAGTGGGGGAAACGGGTTCTGGAAAAACAACACTTATCAGCCTTTTGACTCGATTGTATGACCCGACACAAGGCCGCATTCTCCTGGACCAGGTGGATATCCGCGACTACAAACTGAAGGATCTCGGCAATCAGTATGCCATTGTTCTTCAGGAACCCGTGCTTTTCTCACGAAGCATAGCAGAAAATATCAGCTATGCCCGGCCCGATGCGAGCAAGGAGGATATCGTCAAGGCTGCCAGGCAGGCCAATGCCCACGAATTCATCGCCGCACTGCCTGACGGTTATGACACCGAGGTGGGTGAACGCGGCATGCGGCTTTCGGGGGGGGAAAGACAACGCATCTCAATTGCCCGGGCTTTTCTCAAGAACGCCCCCATTCTTATTCTCGATGAACCCACCAGCTCCGTAGATGTGAAAACAGAAGCTGTAATCATGGAGGCGGTGGAACGGCTGATACAGGATCGAACCACTTTTATTATCGCCCATCGCCCCAGTACACTGAAAATCTGCGACCACCTCTTATTGGTCAGGAACGGCAGCATCACCAAGATCAAAACTCCCGAATCGACCGAAGCCACCGAAGCGCTAATGCTGGACGACTATCAGCCCGCTACGGATGAAATCGGTCATGAAAACAGACGCTTGCAAGAGGACTGAATGCAAATCGGTATAATACGATGAAGATCTGTCTCGCCCCATTTCGGATTTTATGGACTCCGTACCTCGGCGGTCAGTCATGGGTATACCTTAACTGGGTATTGGGATTTCAAGCCAATGGCTGTGAAGTCACAATATTGGAGACCGTCAGGGAGGATGAAACACCGGAGGGTGTGTTGGGTATTCTTCGTGGCTTCAAGGAAAGCCTGCGTTTGATCGGTGCTGAATTCGAGGTTGCTCTCGCCCTCTCCGATACCCAACTCGAGAGATATGTATGCATCCATGAAGAGCTTGCAGCATTGACCACTCCGCTGGAGGCAATGCTGGAGCAAGCCGAGCTGTTGATAAACTTCCGCTACGGCCTTGATCAGGAAATCGTCAACCGGTTTAAACGGTCCGCTTTGATCGATATTGATCCCGCTCTGCTGCAGCTTTGGGTGAGTGAAGGGCAGTTTGATCTAATTCCCCATGATCTCTACTTTAGCATCGGTGAAACCGTCGGGCAGCCGGGTGCTCTTTTCCCCGATCTGGGATTGCAATGGATCTACACGCCGCCGGCCGTATTCCTGCCTGCATGGGAACCTGTGGAGGCAGCTTCCTCTGCGCCCTACACGACCATTTCTAACTGGTGGTCGAGCTGGGAAAGCTACAACGGCGAAGAGTTCAACAACGAGAAGCGAACCACTTTTCTAGAGTATGTTGATCTTCCCTCGCACGTGCCTGTATCGTTAGAACTTGCCCTTTGCCTTCGCATAAATATGGTTTCAGAGGTGCAGAATCAGGATCGACGACTGCTGAAATCCAAAGGGTGGAGACTGCAAGGCGCACTTGATGTAACCTCAACGCTGGGGGATTACCGCTCGTATATTCAAAATTCCAGGGGTGAATTCAGTTGTGCCAAGCCTTCCTGCATGCGGTTTCAGAATGCCTGGATCAGCGACAGGACCCTGTGCTACATGGCCAGCGGAAAGCCCGCCGTGGTTCAACATACCGGTCCCAGTCGTTTCCTGCCTGATGATGGGGGACTCATTCGGTTCCGTAATTTTGATGAAGCCGTCGAAGGGCTTGCATTGGTGGAAAACGACTATGCGTTTCACAGTCGCCGGGCCCGGGCTCTGGCGGAAGAATATTTTGATGCAGGAAAGGTGACGCAACGGGTGCTGGATCGCATTCTGACATTAAAGGCGAAGCATACATAATCATGAAATCCTCATTGCGAATAATTGTTACAGGTTTGGTGGCACAATATCCCGTAGGCGGGGTGGCATGGGATTATCTGCAGTATGTGGTTGGATTAGCTCGTTTGGGCCACGATGTCTATTATTACGAGGATACCTGGAGCTGGCCCTATCACCCGCTCAAGAAGAGTGCTTCGGACAGCGGCGAGTATTCGGCTCAATACCTTAAGGCTTTCTTTGAGCAATATGCCCCTGAGCTAAGTACCCGGTGGCAATACGTTCACCTCCACGATAAAAGGTATGGCATGACGCGGGAGGGGTTCCGCGACGTCGCTCAACGTGCTGACCTGTTCCTGAATGTAAGCGGGGCATGCCTCTTTCCGGATGAACTTTCATCCGACTGCATAAAGGTGTTTCTTGATACGGATCCGGGATACAACCAAATCATATTCAGTGAACGTCCCGCCTGGTCGGAAAACGTGGATCGATGGTGTAAAAAAGTAGAGGCTCATGATCGGTTTTTTACCTATGCGGAAAATATTCATGGAGCGGATTGTCTTATCCCTGGAATAGGGCTGGAATGGAAAACAACACGGATGCCGATTGTTTTGGATCTTTGGACGCCACGCATTCTAGAGCAATCGGCTTCACCCCCCCCCTGGACTACAGTCATGAGCTGGAATGCATTCAAGGGCAGACTTGTGCATGAAGGTGTTGAATATCACAGCAAGGGACAGGAATTTGAAAAAATCATTGAATTGCCCCGGAACGGTGAAGTCCCCTTCAAAGTGGCGGTCGGAGGAATAACAACATCCCTGAAATGGTTCGAGCGCCATGGCTTTCAAACTGCTTCGAAATTCCTTTCCAGTTTGGCGCGTCGCAAGCGGTTCAAGAAATTATTGGGCTGCGGTTGGGAAATAGAAGACGGCCCTGCAGCCACATTGACTCCAAAACAATATCAGGAATTTATTGCCGGCTCCTGTGGCGAAGTTTCCGTGGCTAAGCATGTTTATGTGGCGATGCATACCGGCTGGTTCAGTTGCCGGTCTGCGTGTTATCTTGCTGCGGGAAAACCGGTGATTGTCCAGGAGACTGGTTTTTCCAAAATTCTGCCCGTGGGAAATGGGCTGTTAGCGTTCGGCTCCCTTGATGAAGCGGTTGGCGCAATCAAACAGGTTGAAGCAGACTACGATCAACATGCAAGGGCTGCGCGTGGGATTGCAGAGGAATATTTTAATTCGGATAAAGTGCTTGCTGATTTAATCAGTGATTCATTGGAAGGCAGCTGACCTATGAAAATACTAGTAAGCGGATGGTTCAGTTTTGAGCAGATGGGGGCCACGGCCGGAGATCTATACTCCAAGAACATCGTCTGCCAGTGGTTGGATAACGCAGGCGTACCATATGACGTCGCCCTCGATGCGCCGTTTCGCGGCGGGATCAATTGGAAAGAGGCCGAACCCGCAAGCTATTCCCACGTCATTTTCGTGTGTGGTCCTTTTGGTAACGGTTGGCCGGTAACGGATTTTCTTTCCCGTTTTTCCGGCTGCAAGTTGATCGGCATTAATTTATCGATGCTTCAGTCTCTGGAGGAATGGAATCCATTCGACCTGTTGCTGGAGCGCGACAGTACTCGGACGAACAATCCGGATCTCGTTTTTCTGTCGGCAAAGCCTTCGGTGCTGGTGGTTGGCAGGATATTAGTCGAGCCGCAAAAGGAATATGGCTCAAAGGCAAAGCATCAACGGGCGAATGAGATGATTGCCGACCTGTTGGATAAGCAGCGGTGCGCGGTGGTTCCGATTGATACGAGGCTGGATGTTCCAAACAAGGGAGGATTGCGTTCTCCCGAAGAGATCGAGTCGCTCATTAGCCATATGGATCTTGTGGTTACGACGCGTCTCCATGGCATGGTGCTGGCGTTGAAGAACGGAGTGCCGGCCTTGGCCGTTGATGCGATAAGCGGGGGGGCAAAAATTACAAAGCAGGCGCAAACGATCCAGTGGCCCAATGTCTTTACGGTCGACAACCTGAATGAGCAACAACTGCAAGCGGGGTTTGAGTTTTGTTTAACCAACGAGGCCAGGGAAAAAGCGTTGCAATGCAAAAGATTGGCATTGGAATACCTGCATCACCACGAACAAACAGTGATTGATTTTTTGACGGGATAAAAAATGGCACGGATCATACTGGCTGGCTACATGTTCCGCTATCCTCTTGGGGGGATGCTGTCAAACACACTTCAGTATGTGATTGGCCTTGTTAAACTAGGGCACGACGTTTACTTCGTTGAGCAATGTGAATACGAGAATGCGTGTTATGATCCTGCGCAAAACAGAATGTCCAACGATTGCGGGTATGGGATACTGCATGTTTCGACGCTTCTCTCCCGCTTCAGCTTGGTCGACAAATGGTGCTTCCGTGATTTTGATGGGAACTATTTCGGCTTAAATAAAAAACAGGTCGAGGAATTGTTTGAAACAGCGGACCTGTTCATTGATTACGGAGCGCATGGGTCGTGGAACGATGAGGCGCATGAGACTCCGCTGACCGTTTTAATCGATGGCGAACCCGGGACGACACAGATGAAGATGTGTCTGAAAACAGCGCAAGGCCAAGCGCTGCCGGACTATGATTTCTATTATACAGTCGGGCAGAATATCGGGGAGGAAAACTGTACGGTTCCAGAGGCTGGAAAAGCATGGCGCAAAATATTCCATCCGGTGGATGCGGAGCAGTTCAGTTTTGTTCAGGAAAATCCGCGCGGAGCATATACCACCGTCATGAATTGGAAGTCCCGTGAAAACCTGATTTTTCGCGGAACGGTCTATGGCCACAAAGACGTGGAGTTCGATAAGTTTCTGGTGCTGCCGAACAAAGCGCCAGTTCCTTTTGAAGTTGCGGTAGCCGGTGCGAACATTCCTGAATCCGAGTTGGTCAAAAACCATTGGAACATCAGGGATGCCCATCAGGTTACGCTGTCATATGACTCCTTCATTGATTTTATCGCAGCTTCAAGGGGTGAGTTTTCTGTATGCAAGAATACCTTCGTGAGCACCAACAGCGGATGGTTCAGTGATCGCAGCGCCGCATATCTGGCCTGTGGTAAACCCGTCGTGGTGCAGGATACGGGTTTTGGCGCACATCTGCCTGTCGGGCAAGGGCTGTTTGCAGTTCGAACGGTTGACGAGGCGGTTGAGGCTATCGCGGAGATTGAACGTGATTATAAGCACCATTCAAAGTGTGCCCGGTCGATTGCCTGCGATTGCCTGGATTCGCAAAAAGTAATCAGGAAATTTCTTCGTGAACTTGGAATATAGCAACGATGCCCATCGGCCGCGCATTTTACTGCTCGGCTATATTGTGCGCTGTCCGGTTGGAGGGATGACCTGGCATTACCTGCACTATGTGGTGGGTTTAAGGCAGCTTGGGTACGATGTATATTTCATTGAAGACAGCGATGACTATCCTTGTTGCTACAATCCGACGACCCATGTCACGGATTGCGCTCCAGCCTACGGCTTGAAGTATGCGGAGAATGTTTTTAGCCGGGTTGGGCTGGGGGATCGCTGGGCCTACTACGACGCCCATTCAAATTGCTGGCACGGCCCCTGTGCCGACTCGGCACTTGATCTGATGAGGTCGGCCGACATACTGATCAATGTCAGTGGGAGCAATCGCCTGCGTTCATGGTCACTGGAGGTTTCCACGCGTATCCTCGTGGATACGGATCCTGCCTTTTCGCAGATTAGGAACCTCTCTGATCCTGATGCACGTGCACGGGCTGAGCAGCATACGGACTACTTCAGTTTTGGGGAAAACTTTGGACAGCCGGGATGTAGTATTCCTGACGATGGGCTCCCTTGGAAACCGACCCGCCAGCCCGTTGTAATGGATGCGTGGCCGGTCAGGCCGGAACCTGAAAATGGACGTTTTACGACGGTGATGCAGTGGGATAGTTATCAAGCCCGGGAATACAACGGTAAAGCATACGGTATGAAATCTCTTTCGTTTCGGGATTACATCGATCTTCCCGCGCAAGTCGGTGGAATACTTGAAGTGGCATTGGGCAGCCCCGCAGCCCCGCGCCCGATGCTCAGTGAAAAGGGCTGGTACCTTTGCGACCCATTGAAAGCCACTAAAACGCCGTGGTCCTACCAAGACTATATTCAACAATCGAAGGCCGAATTCAGTGTGGCCAAGCATGGCTATGTGATCAGCCAAAGCGGATGGTTCAGCGAAAGGAGCGCGGTGTATTTAGCCAGTGGACGACCCGTTGTTACTCAGGAGACCGGTTTTTCACAATGGATGGAAACGGGAGAGGGGATGCTTGCCTTTAATAATTTCGATGAAGCAGTGGCGGCGATCGAGGATGTAAATAACCACTATGCACATCACTGCAAACAGGCCCGGGCCATTGCCGAGGAATACTTCGACTCAAAAAAAGTCCTTACGCGCCTGATCGAAGAGGTAAATTAAATATGGAACACTATCTTAACGAGCATTGGCCTGATGTTATTACTGCAAGGGATTATCTTGCTATTGACTGTATTCGTAAGAGAGCATGGAGCAACGACAACGTGGCATGGTGGTACGCACAATATTATTTTGATCAACTGAGGGGATTGTAATGAAGCTGTTTGGTGCTACGCATTTAATAACGGTCCTGATTGTCCTTGCGATCATTTCTTTTGTGATTGGCGTTGCTCGATACAAAGGGATCGAGAGCGCCCGGAAATGGAGTCGATGGATCGGGATTGGATTTCCTGTTTATTACATCCTGGAGAGCATTTTCCGGTATACCGTATCCCATACCGAGTTCATTGTTTTAGTGCCCTTTGAAATTTGCAGCATCCTCTACTTTATTGGAGCTTATGCTCATTTGAAAAGAAGCAGAATTGCCGCGGAAATTGTCTATTTATGGACGTGTGCGGGAACGATCCATACGCTCATAACTCCAATGCCTGATGGGGGCTTCCCCAGCATTGAATATTTTCGCTATTTTTTGAGTCACGGTCTACTGATCTTCAATGCTTTCTTCATTGTAATTGCTCTTGGTGTTTCCATTACCTTTAAGTCTGTGCTGCGGGCCTATGGAGCATTTCTTGGATGGATGGTTTTTGTGGTATTGATAAATTGGATTTTCGATAGGAATTTTATGTTTCTCAATGCAAAACCATATGTGCAATCGCCCATGGATTGGTTTGGCCCTTGGCCCATATACCTTTTTACGGGTCAAACATTAGTCATCGGATCTTTTAGTATATGGTGGGGGATAGCCGTTTTGATACGAAGAATATTTCCTGCTGCTTCTGATGAACCTGCATCAATCAGGTGATTCTGTGAGTATTGAAGACAGGTCCGTATCGCGATACATGGCCAGGCGATCAATGCGATAAGGATGCTGAAAGGGCCATTCATTTATTTTTTTACCACCACCGCATAGAAAGGCGGCCCGGTATCCGGCCTGCTTCAGTGCGGCATCAACGGCTTTATCATCCTTGCCCGAATCGCTGTACGGGAAGGCGAAGGCGTTCACCGGCTTGCCCAGCCCCGCTTCAAGAACCTCTTTCGATTGAATGAATTCACGTTCCATGAGTTCATCGTTTAACAGCGAAAGCCAGTGGTGACTAGCGCCATGGGATTGTATGTCTACACTACACCGATCCAGCTCGCGGAGGTCATCCCAATCACATATGGGTTCGGCTGGCTCAATGTCCCTGTCGAATTGACTGATTGTTCCAATATGGTCAGTTGGCATAAAACAAACGGCAGGAAAGTCGAATTGGCGAAGGATTGGAAGGGCAACGTCTCGCATTGATTTGTGGCCGTCGTCGAATGTCAGGAGCAATCCCTGCTCCGGCATGGTTTCGGGCTGGTCCAGCCCGGCAAGGAATGCGGTCAGGTTGATGACCTGCCATCCACTGTTGGATATGATTTTCATCTGGTCGGCAAAATCCTGCTCAGGGATGCGGTACCATGTATCCCAGCCATCAGCAGGTATCGCCCCGACCCTGTGATAAGCCAATACCGCCAGCCTTTTGTTTGCGGATTGCTTATTCATGCCAAAGCCCGTTCCAGTAAAGCGCCAACCACTTTAGTTGCATCAAAGTATTCCTCTACAAAGGCACGTGCCTGCCGACCGTAGTAGTCATAGTCCGCCTCAGCTGTTTCGATTGCGCGCACCGCTTCATCTATGCTGCGAAAGCGGAACAACCCTTCCGCCTCCGACAGCATGGGGCTGGGTCCCGAGTATTGCACAACGGCTGGCTTTCCCATAGCCATGTAGCAGAGGCTGCGATCGCTGACCCATGCATTCTTCAGCAGCATACAAGAGGGTTTGGCGCAGCTGAATTCTCCGCGGGAAGTTCTTAGATAATGCCGATAGTCTTCCGGCGAGCCGCAGATGTCGAAAGCCGCCTTCACCTCCCAGCCATGTTCCAGTAGCAAATGAACGTCTTCATGGTCGTTATGCCCCCATAAGGCCAGGGCGATCTCCAGCTTGGCGGGGGTGCGTTGCGGAAGGTCGAGATAGTCCAGAAAGGTGGTCCGCTTTTCATTGTTGAATGTTTCGCCCTGGAATTCCTCCCACCATCCCCACCATGAGGTCACTGTGGTGTAGGGAGCGGTTTTGTCGGCGTACGCAGGTCCCCATTCAGACAGGCATATCGGGTGCGGCGTATAGATCCAGGACACCCCGCAATCGGGGAACATTGCCCGGGATGTGCCGACGGTTTCCCCAATGCTGAAATACAGGTCGTGGGGAGCGATGGGCTGTTTGCTCTCGTGGATCCATATCTGCGTCAGGCCGGGATCGATGTCCACGAACGCCGCACGCCGAAAACGCGCAGTCGTCCGAGGTCCGATTTTTCCGCCTACATTCAGAAAGAGATCCGCATCCACCGCCTCTTCGACATCGATGCAGCATTGGGCCACCTCAATCGGCAACTCTTCACCACAGGATGAACAGAGGGCCATCGAATCTTGCAGGCCGAACGGAGCAAGCGCCTCCTTGAGCTTTTTGATTGCATGGACCAGCTTCTCCAAGGGCGTCTCTAAATCAACCTGCTCAAGCCATACAACACGGCATCCAAGCGCCTTCAGCCCAAGTGCCCAGTTGAGGTAGAACCACAAGTGCCCTCCGGCCTTTATAAGCTGATGTGTGTTTGCTCCAAGACAAATCTTCGCATTCATCTGTTTCCTATGGCTACCACCACCATTCATCTGCTTCCCCAAGTGTGTAGTAAATATTGGCGGCGAGAAATTCCTTGGACACGGTATCGTTCAGTGGATGATATATGGTCTGCCAATTCGTCTTGCGGCTTACCATTCCCGGTTCCACGCAATGGGCCGGCATCCAAAGCACGGCTGATTTGGCATGGCAAATCGACGCGGCCTTTTGGAGCACGGACACGCGCATCTCTTGGGGAATGAGCATGTCGTGAATGCGAACTTCATCGTCCCATTGCTCGGAAACCGGGCGTTTGCCGGTCACCAGCCAACCGACGGGTACCTCCCGGTGGTAGACACCAAGTAAGTCATATTCAATAGTGGGGTGTTTCGCGTAGCGCCAGTCCAGATAGGCGCGGTCCCGGATCAGTCCCACTCTGACCGTGTCTTTGTGCTGTTGCCAGAGACCATCCAGTTCCGATGCATCCCAAGACCAATTTTCAATGTGAATTTCCTCACACTCGCTTTGGTCCAATTCCTGGGCTAATGATTGCACGATGTAATCATCAGTACATTCAACATGTGTATTCCGCACGGAAGAGACATACCAGGTATAGAACCGAGCCAGTTTCCGGCTGGTAAAGCCGTAAAGAAAAGCTCTCGGGTATTCCGATCGAATTTCTTCAATGAGTTTTTTGGGAGTCCACCTTAGGTAGTCAGCCATTGATCGGAAACCCGGGGAGACCATTATGTCTCCAAATTGAAAAAAGAATACCTGTTCACCATTGAGCAGGCCGCGCAGCGGTATGGCTCCGATATACCCGATGACTTGCTCGTCGTGCCGGCCAATCCATGCATAGGATTCCTGAATCCAAGGAGGCTGGTATTTCCATTTCCAAAGATCCTGGCCGGCGGATCTCCCAAATACATCCTCGTAGAGACTCAAGACTTCAGTCACATCGTGTTGGAAGGAAAAACGGCGTCCGCTAAAGCCTGACAATGCTCCTGACCGGGATGGCGTGTGGGTTGCTGTTCCGTTCTGGTGCTTATTCATTTTCCTTCACCCTTTTCGCGATTGAGTTACCATCGGAATCCTGTTTCAGGCAATGGGGGCAAACGCCTCGGAGGATTGCCATGAAGAACGCTTTCATCGCTGGTAATTCTAGTTCTGGGTGCGGATTTGTCAAGGTATGGACCGTTAAGGATTTTTACAGGGATTTGAGATGCATCATCATTAGAGTGTTTTATTCCGAACAAACAATCGCGACAAACGATCAAAAGCCCACTGGCCTGCGAAGCCTAAAGCAAATCCTAGACTAACCGGTACAATACCCATCATCCTGTGGCCGCTCTCTTCCAGCAAAACAAAAGGCCATAAATGTAGAAGATAAATGGCATAAGAATAGGCCGAGACCGTCGATATAAATAAACTTATCTTTGCCGGAACCCGTAGTCGTATCTGCGCTGATATCAGGACTATGGAAAGGCTTACTAGCAATAGCGCTTCCGGCTTACCAAAATCCTTAAATATGAATAGTAAAAGCAGCGTAAGAATGGCCGTTGCGGAGGTTAGAACTTTGGAGGCGTTTGATTTTGCAAAATACAAGCACCAACCCATTGCTGCCAGAAAGGCAGTTTCAAAAATGGGATAACACAACCCGTGTGAAGCAGCATTCCAAGGGGTGTACAATATATAACGCCATGCAAACCGTAGACCTAGTGAAAGGGCAAATGCATAAATTCCGAACATCAATGGTCGGGCTGATACACGTCTGCGTACCCACGGAATAGAGAAAGCGCAGACAACAAATAATAATATTTGTACATACGCCTCCACAAACCAGTACGCGTTGTAAGCAATTTTCCATGCTTCAATTTGCGGTGCAAAAATGTTGCTGAGTAAGAGTACGTGCTGAACGCTGAAGTCCTGTCGATAAATAAACCAGCATAGTAAGACTAAATAATATAGGAACAGGTTCTTTGCCAGAGACCGGCTCAATAAAGCGACTCGACCTTTAAACAGTGCCTTCGACTGAAACCTTGCGACATTGTACCCAACGAGGATCATCAGAACAGCGGGTCCACCCCTCATGCCAAAAGCGGATAAATGATCAAGAATAATAAGAATGATTGCGAAAGCCCGGAGATACGTATTGGGGTCCATCTCTACCCATCGATCATGGTGCTTTCGTTCCAGTAACAATTTGGAGATTGGCATATTCTCCCAGTTCGGAGGGGGCTTTCCGATCTCCTTCTCTATGGCGAGAGTGAGCTGGACATAGGTTAAAGAATCCCCGCCCAAACTGTTGAAGCTGTCATCCTCTGTCACAGCCAGCGGCCAAAA
Organism: uncultured Verrucomicrobiota bacterium; assembly: GCA_964486885.1. Lineage (GTDB taxonomy): Bacteria > Verrucomicrobiota > Kiritimatiellia > Kiritimatiellales > Pontiellaceae > Pontiella. Next base: position 50,654 of record CAZAPF010000021.1, on the reverse strand, counting down.
CGCTTCCGCGAAGGCTTTCAATATGGGATTTGCCGGACCTTCTCCCTCATGCCTGACGGGGATTGTTTTCGCGGTGGATCTAATTGTTTGATAATCCGGCTTACCATTGGATAGGCGCGGCACCTCCTCGATGCGAAAGACTTTCAACTGTGTCGAATTCAGGGTGGTGCATTGCAGAATGACTGTGGTCGCTTCGTCCACGCCTGTAGAATCGGTCAATGCTACAGCAAGGAATTTGTCGGTTCCTGTGACCAGTGCCGGGATACCATTTTCCGCCAGATGTTCTTCGACGTTTTCATGGCTAACCCTAAAACCTGCAATCTTGGAAAATCGCGCTTTACGACCAATAATTTTGAACAAACCTTCTGTTGTTCGCTCGGCAATATCACCGGTGAGTCGTTCTTTTAAAGTGTTACCCTCGCTGAGGTCGTTGCCGCACAGCGCGTACCCCATCATTACGTTGGGGCCAACAATGACAAGTTCTCCCGGGGTGTTGACTTCGGTTATACGGGAACCGTCTTCATCAGCAAGGTACAATTCGACGCCCGGTGCCGCCTGGCCAATACAGTTCGGATTTTCAAGTACAGCCTCGGGTGGCAGGTAGGCCGCACGGTTCGCCTCGGTTTGACCGTAATCGATATAGAACCTGGCCTGCCGTTCCTTTTGATAATTGACGTATTCCCGCAATATATCGAATGGAAGCTTTCCACCTAGAACCGTCATATTTTTCAGATCCGGGAATTCAAGCTTTCTAAATTGAATCTGCTCAAAAACCTCGAAAGCATAAGGCACTCCAGTAAAATTGGTGATTCGTGCATCCCTTAACCACTCCAGATAATGGACACTGTTTATGGGAATATCGGTTGCGCTGCATTTCGCTCCCAACAGCAGGTGCGAATTAAGCACGAAAAGGCCGGCACCAAAATGAAGAGGAAGCGCAAGTGCTGCCACGTCGTTTTTTCGATACTCAAGATACTCAGCGGTGCTTTCGGAAGACGATTGGATATTCTTTTGCGATAAACGCACGAGTCGTGGGGTTCCAGTGCTTCCGGACGTCGAAAGCAGCACCGCCAGACACGGGTGCAAATCATTCCGCTGACCGACGGAGCGTTCCTTCAGGCTTCCGTCTGGCGAAATGAACAACTCCACGCCAAACTGTTCGGCCGTTCTTTCATTCGCCGTCCTTTTTTCGGGATCCGCGAGAATAATTGGATTGCGAGTCTTGAGAGCTGCGAGATACGCAACAATGGCTTCATAGGTTGTTGCAAACTCCAGGAGGGTGAGGCGGCGCACGCTGCCGAACCTTGTTGAATACGCTTCAACGTCTTCAGAAAGCTTCCTGTAAGTGACTGTCCCCACCTTTGGCAGATCAAGTGCAGGGGAATCGCCGAATTGTTCAAGGTGATCGGAAAAAAGTGTCACGCAATCCGATTTTTCCATCTTCCTGTTCCCCTCTGATTTTATCCGTAAGCCGAGTCAATCTGGACGCTTGATTCCATTGCATCGTATTGACAGCCGCCTGCAATCCAAAATTTTACAGGGCATCTGCCGGTAGCTCGCTGTCCAGGTATTGTTGTTCCAATCGCTGAATCAGATTGCGATCGTGCTGCAATACCGACTGACTCTGATGTCCAAACCATTCCAGTGAGGCATCGGTTGATGCAAGATTCAATTCAGGACGTGAAAGCAGGGTGTGAAAGAACATCGTATAATCGACTACACCATCGAACAGGGGGGCCATGCCGTCGCGTATTCCAGCGGGTGTATAGACATTGGCTGGAGCAAACACAGACAACTGCTCTTCGGATCGTACATTCTTCAGGTGAAAATGTTGGATATGTGGGGCCAATCGCTCCAGTGCCGTGGTGATATCGACTTTGGATTCCCAGACATGCACCACATCAAAATTGATTTTCAGGTTGCTGCGATTCACATGGGCCAGTAAGTGCTCGGTACTTGCCAGAGAGTCGGCATAGGTGTTGGGGTGGGTTTCGATGACAAGGTTCAGCTCTAATTCCGCCAGCCAGTCGCAAATCAGCTGCAAGCGCGAGAACAGCTGTTTGCGTTCCTCTTCAGTGGTTTCGTCACTAGGCTTGGAGCCTGAAAACGTGCGAATTTTCTGGCAGCCCCAGTGATGGCACAGCCGGCTGATTTTTTGCGTGGCATTAAACAGGTTTTGTTCGGAAGTATACAGCGGTAGGTAGTCGCTGATCATCGTAGCTCGTAAGCCATGTCCGGCCAGCCAGTCTTTGTCGTACTGGGGTTGATCGGCTAGGTTATTCGCGTGTACTCCCCATAGCTCGATGCCCTGAAAATGATTGATTCTGGCCCATTTGATCAACTGATCGATGGATATAAGCTGATGTCGAAAAGAGATGGTGCACAGAAACAGTTGCATAATCCAGCCTCCTGAAAATTAGGAAGTGTCCGTGTTACCTCCTTCCTAAGTAAGGTTACAATATTGCTTCCACGTGCAGGACGCAAGCTTGCGGGCAACTTATATGCTTAAACCTATTGCGATTTTTCGACCGAAAAAGGCTCACGAAACATGGTTGCTGCATCCGCATTTATTCCACCTTCGCGGCGCCGAGCAGGGTTCCTGTGGATTGGGCGAGCTGCATGAGCGCGATATGATAGTTGGCCAGGGCGACGTATTCCGCCGAAACGGAGTCGGCGTATCGGGCCTGGGCCTCAAGCACTTCAGTGGAGGTGCGCATGGAAACTTCAAATTGGCGTTTTTCGGCTTCGTAGAGTTTCGCATTGAGCTGGGCACTTTTTCGGGTGGCCTTGGTTTGCTGCCAGGTGGAATTCAGGTTGTCGAGGGCATCGTGAACTTCCTGTTCGATAAAGGCTTTTTGGTCGATCCGTGAGATTTCAAGTTGATGTCGGCGTTGCCGTGCAGCAAGCAGGTCAGACCTCCCGGCATAGTTTCCGATCGGATAGCGAAAGGAGAGGGCGATGCGATGGTCTTCAAAGTTTTTATCCCCCAGCATGTCGTAGGCTCTGCTTCGGCTCTCATCGAGGCTGTTGATGGTGTAGAAGTATTGAAGGTCGAGGTCGGGCAATTTCGCGTTGCGGTAATGGGCGATATCGCTGGCGTTCCGGGCGAGTTCCAATTCGAGCTGAATCAACTCCATCCGGTTTTGAATGGCATGTGCCACCAGTTTTTTGTCGTCCAGCCCGAGGAATAATGGGGCGGCTTCTGTTTGGGGAATGAGTTCGGTCGACCCATCTATATCGAGCCCCGGTATATTGAGTATGTATTTGAGGTTTCGCTGACTGTGACGGTAAGCGTTTTCTGCGGCTATGATGTCGGATTGCTGGCTGGCGAGTCCGGCTTCCGCCCGTAAGGTTTCCACTTCTGGTTTTTGGCCTGCAGCGACGAAGCGCATGGCGCTCTCAAGCTGTTCCTCGGTGAGTTTCAGTTGTTGTTGGCGAACTTCGAGGATCTTCTTGCTTTTGTAGAGTTCCCAGTATGCTCTGTCTGCAGTTGCAATGGTGTTGATGAGTTGAAGTTTGGCCGCGGCACTGGCGGACTGCCAGTCATATTTCGCCAGGCGGATGCTATGTTGAAATTCCCGCCGACCGGCCCCTTTCAGCAAAGGCTGAGAGAGAGAGAGGATTAGCGGGGTGGTGTGCGTGGAGCCGGATCGATCCGTTTTCTGTTCTGTATCGTTCAGGCTGATTTCAAGGGCACCGCCGGTTTCCAACGGAGCCGCGAGGCCGGTGCTGAGGGTGGTTTCTTCTCCCTGGATGGAGTCCGACACCAGATCGATCCCGTTCTCCTCTATGAAATCCTGGACGGCGGGATCATCCAAATTGAGTCCGAGTGCTTCCAATGAGAAGCCGCTGGTCGGCTGATCGGTTTTGTTGTGGGTGATGCCGGTCTGGAAGACGAGCTCGTATTTCCGGGCTTCGGTTGATTTTGCAGTTGTTTCCGCTATCTTGGGGCTAATAAGTTCAGCCCTAAGGTTCAGGTTGTGTTCAATGGTTAGGGCGCGCACTTTTTCGAGCGTGAGTTCAAGCGTTGCCGGCGGCTTCTCCGGGATCTTCAGGGAGGACGGGGCCGGTTCTTTCGCCTTCATGGAAAACAGATCGAGTGCTTCCACCTCTTTCAGTTTTTCTTCGGGAATCCGCGTCAAGTGGGGATCGTTAAACCAGCTGGATCTACAGCCGGAGAGAAGCAGCAGAACCATCGATGCCGAGAGTCGGGTTCCCGTTCTTATTGAGATGAGCCTATTCATTTCTAAGAGCCTCGATGGGGTCGAGCCGGGCGGCTTTCATGGCGGGGAATACGCCGAAAAAGATGCCGACGGCGACAGAAAAGGCAATAGACATCAGGATGGCCCAGCCGGGGATTTCCGCCTGTTCAAGCTGGGCATTGGGAATCTGTCGAATGCCCTGCGTGATGAGATAGCCGAAACCAACTCCGATGGTTCCGCCGATGCAACAAAGCACAACGGCTTCGATCAGGAACTGGGTGAGGATGGCGGATCCTCGGGCTCCGACCGCTTTGCGCAAGCCGATTTCGCGTGTTCGCTCCGATACGGAAACCAGCATGATGTTCATGATTCCGATGCCGCCTACAAGCAGGGAAATGCCCACAATTCCTCCTGCAACGGCCGTGATCGTTCCCATGATGGTATTGAATTTCTCTATCTCCCTGCCGATGGTTTGAATGCGAAAAGTGTCGGGATCGCCGGGGTTCTGGTTGCGCATATGGCGTAGATAAAAGGTCAGTTCGGCTTTGGTTTCTTCGGTGGTTTCAGGCGTCCTGGAGGAGGCGATTACCAAGAACCATGGGCGGCTGTCCTGGTAGTGGGCGATGAAGGGAATGACCACTTGATAGTGATCGCCGCCGCCGGAACCTCCGAAGGCTTCCGGCGGCTTTTCTTCTACGACTCCGATAATACGATAATTTATATTTCCGATGCTGATGAATTCGCCCAGGCAATCTTTATCCATATGGAGCTTGTCGCGTAGTTTTTGATCGATCAGGCAGACACTTCGACCCTGGATCTCATCGATATGGGAAAAAGGACGTCCCAGGAGGAGTTCACGATCCAGGATTTGCAGCCAGGGGGTATCGACGCAGGTGATCGTGGCATTTTCAACCGAGCGGTTTCCATGTTGTACCGCCGATTGGTATTCGGAATAGCGTGTAAACGTTTCCACGGAGGGACAGTGCTCAAGAAGGCCTTCAAAATGGCTGGGGGTGAATTTGATCTGCTCCAGGGAGGCCTGTTTCTGCGGGCCGCTATCCGGCCGTTGCGCTTTTACATAGATGTTTTTCAATCCAAACCCTTCGAGTTCGCCGGAGACTTTGCTTTTCAGGCCGGTGAGGGCACCGATGACGCCGGTAACAGAGGCGATACCGATTATGATTCCAAGAGTGGTGAGTATGGAGCGAACCTTGTTGGTCCAGATCTGCGCGAGTGCCACGTAGATGTTCTGGAGAAGTTGTCGTTGGTTGCGGATGAGTAAGGCGGAGATCCCTTTCATAGACGTTGACCTCCATGGCGATATTGGAAGACATCGTCCTCTTCCACCGGGAGGTCGCTGGTGATACGGCCATCCAGCATGTGGATGACGCGTTCAGCGTGGCTGGCCACATCGGATTCGTGGGTGACCATAATGATGGTATGGCCATCGCAATGAAGCGCGTCAAACAGGGCAAGGATTTCGCGGCTGGTTCGAGAATCCAGATTCCCTGTGGGTTCGTCCGCCAGGATAATGGAGGGGTTGTTGATGAGTGCTCGGGCAATGGCCACTCGTTGTTTTTCCCCGCCGGAGAGCTGGTTCGGGCGGTGATGGATGCGGTCCAAAAGACCCACGCGGTCCAGGGCTTTTCGCGACATTTCTCCCCGGTTAAAAGGGCTGTCCGCGGAATAGATCATGGGCAGTTCCACATTTTTGAGTGCGCTGAGTTTGGGCAGTAGTTCAAAGGACTGGAAAACAAATCCGATTTTCCGGTTACGCACCAGGGCCAGGTCTGCATTGCTCATGGCCGTGGCATCTTCTCCTCCCAGTTCGTAGGATCCCGACGTCGCGCGATCGAGGCAGCCAAGCAGGTTCATCAGTGTACTTTTTCCGGAACCGCTCTGGCCCATAACGGCCACATATTCGTTGGTGCAGATTTCGGTGCTAACGCCGTTCAATGCCCGGATGTTTTCGGAACCTACCTGATAGATCCGGGTTACATTTTCCAGTCGGATAATGGTTTTCCGGTCGTTCATTTCTTCCCGCCATTAGTTTCCTGTTCTTTGCCGGCGTCGCTTTCATCAACGATCTTTTTGTTATGGCTGAGCTTGTCCAGCTCCGTATAGGGACCAGCCACAATCCGGTCGCCCACGTTCAGGCCGCTTTTAATGATGATGTGGCTCATATCGCTTTTACCAATTTTAACCGGGGTCGCTTTGGCCTGGTTGTCGACCATTCGGTAGACCAGCAAGGCATCCGTTTTCGCCATGTCCACATTGGGATTATCTTTACAAACCTCCCGTGGAAGGTCGTCCACTTTGGTGGAGAGTACCGCCTGGGTAGGAATCTTTATGATGTCTTGATGCGTTCGGGTTTCAATGTCCACATCGGCGGTGAGGCCGGAGTAGAGGGTGTGATCGCTATTGGGATCGATAATGATTTCGGTTTCGTAATATTTGGTCTGGGTGGCCGGAGCGGTGTTGTGGGTTAACGCAATCGAGTCGACGGTTCCTGTAAAGTCATTTCCCCAATACGCCTGCACGCGAATAACAGCTTTTTGCCCGACTTGCAGGTTCCCGATATCGGACTCATCCACGCGGGCCACCAGTAGCATTTCCGAAAGATCGGCGACCTGCATGATGACCGTTCCAGGATTGTTCATGGTACCGGTGATGACCATCTCTCCGACTTCGGCATTGATGTGGGTAACTATGCCATCCATCGGTGCAAGGATAGTGGTGTAGCTGAGTTCCTCTTTAGCTTGTTCTATGCGTTCGACAGCGGATTTTAGATTATGATTCTGGACAATGAGTGAAAGCTCTTTGGCCTTTAAGCCGTGCCGGCCTGCTTCATAGGTGTTGTTCTGCTCTTCCATCGCACTTTCAAATTCGTCGAAGGTGGCCTGACTAATGTCTTTGGATTGCAGGAGCTTCAGGTTGCGCTGATACACACTTTCTGCCTGCTCCATGCGGGATTCGATGGCTTTAAGCGCCGCTCGTTGCTGTTCAACGGCGGCATTGTCGACGGCGATCTGTGCCTTTTGTGCTTCGTAGGTCGCCTTGGCGGAACGCAATCGGCTTTCAAGGTCCCTTGCGTCCAGCTGGATCAAAAGCTCTCCTTCTTTGACGCGATCTCCTTCCTTTACCGGTAAGGCGACAATGCGGGCGGATACCTTGGCACTGATATCGACTTTACGCTTGGGTTCGATCTGTCCGGGAGCCGTAACCATTTCGGTCAGCGCACCGGTTTGAACCTTTTCCAGTCGTACGGAAGTGGCTTTTCGCTTTTCGGCCATCTGTCCGATACAGGACTTTAAGACCAGAATGAGCAGCACAATGGAAGCGGTTATGATAACGCGTTTCTTTGTTTTTGGTTTCATAAGGAGCTGAATCCGTTGATTATGTTTCCTAACTGCCATTTTGCAGTGTTTTCAAGATTACGTCTACATAATATTTATTACTTGCCGTGGTGCGCCAATGCTTCCCTTTTGGGGCGTTTAAATTTCCTTTCTCACTGGTGTGTCCGAATATGAGTCAAGTACCACGCGATGACTCCGCCGAGACGTTGTTCCCGTCAAGATGCAGCGCGGTGCGGAGCTTTGGCTGAATTATGAAGGCGGTGATGACACCGTTTTCCATATGGTGGAAATTGAAAAAGAAGTACAAGATTTGGGTTCGCGATAATCGTGTGAATATTTCTGTGCTTTCAGCCGACTTGCGTTTGTGTCACAGTTGAGAACTTCAAAGGGGTCAGAAACACCAATAAATACGGTTTTAAACGACAAATGGAAGTGATCCAGCGCCGTGCGTATGGGTTTAAGAATTTTACGAATTACCGGTTGAGGGTAATCGTAATGTGTGGTTAATAAAGATTCGCCCTTGCCCCCGTCTTTGGGGGAGAGCCCCAAAATACCCTGATTGGGGATGGTGCTGAATCTTGAAAAGAAATAAGCCCTTCCGGTAGAAGGGCTTATCATTAAAGCTGGTGGTGGGAGATGGATTCGAACCATCGAACTCTAAGAGGGCAGATTTACAGTCTGCTGCGTTTGACCGCTTCGCTATCCCACCGTTTCCTCGAAAGGAGCGAATAACATACCCGAAAAATTTGGTTTGTCTACTGTGAATTGATGAAAAAATAACGTTATTCTCTCCTTTATATGAAGACATCTACGAAACCCATTATCTGTTGCGGATTTACGCCGTGTGTGCAACGTATTCTTGAGTTCCCGAAAGTGGAAAAAGGGGTGGTGAACCGGGCCTTGAAAGTAACCATCGGCATCGGCGGGAAAGGCGCTAATACAGCGCGTATGGTTAAGCAACAGGGCGGTCATCCGGTTCTGGTTGAATTTGTAGGCGGAGCTAACGGAGCGTTGCTGGAGCAGATGCTCGATGCGGAGGAAGTAGGGTATCGGCATGTGGTCGTGGAGGGGGAAACGCGCATCTGTCAGACACTGGTGGAGGAGGGGAACCCTGAAACCACTGAACTGGTGGAGGAGATGCCGCCTTTGACCGAGGATAACTGGGCACATATGATGAAGTTGTTCCACTCGTTGGAGTTGGCTGACTCAATTGTTCCAATCTCTGGAAAACTTCCTGCCGGAGCCCCGGTGGATGCCTACGCCCAAATCTGCGAGTTGGTACATGAACGCGGGGGGCGGGTGATTCTGGATGCTCCGGGAGAACCGCTGTTACTGGCATTGGAGCATCAGCCGGCGATTGTGAAGATTAATGATGTTGAGTTGCTGGCGACGGTTGACGGGGACGACCTTCTGGGTGCTTGCAGAGAACTGATTTCCCGTGGGGCGGGCGCGGTTTTGATTACACGCGGCAGCAAGACGGCCTTTTTTGTTGATGATACCCAGGCATTGGAAATATTTCCTCCGAAGATTAATGCGGTTAACCCGGTTGGAAGCGGAGATGCCGTTACAGCAGGCATTGCTGTTGCGTTGAACAATGGTAAATCGGTTGCTGATGCGCTGATTGCCGGAATGGCATGCGGTGCGGCTAATGCGCTGAACCTGTTGTCCGGTTATCTGGTTCCTGAGGATGTGGAACGTTTGCGCGCGCAGGTTAAGGTGGTACCGCTATAGTAGACGGGACATCCTGCCTCGTCTACATTCCATCGGGGAAGAGGTCTCCGAGTTTGGGTTCCTGTCCGGGCGGGGTTTGTTTGGGAATGTCTTTTCCTGAATCCCGTTGGCACTGTGACATAAACTCCTCTGATGACATAACCTGCGCGCCGGCACTTGCGACGGTTTCGTGTTCGGCATGGTCGGAGGTGATTACCAGAATTTTTTCCGGCTGTTTGTATCGGCATACCAGTCGCTCGATAACAGAGTCCGCGGACAGGTTGGCCGGTGAAAAATAGATTTCCAGATGCTTTGCGGTCAGGGAATCATCCTGTCCGGACTCCCGGCCATCGAATACAATCGTAGTTTGCGGCGCCATGCGATGCGCGGTGTTTTCCACCATGCGGACGAGTCGCTGACGGGCAAGGTGAATGTCGGAATTCAGTAGCGCGGCCAGCTCACTATTTATATGGAGCAGGTTATAGCCGTCTATGATCAGCCAGTCCGGATGCATTATGTTCTCCTCAGCCATTCGAGAGGCGATTTCCTGCCGGATAAAAGGTGCTCCAGTTTCCTTTTAAAATCATCTTTGGCCTGCAGCCCCTGCTCATAGATGGCTTCGGCCTTATGAAAATCGAGTACATCAATATCCATCAGGGGAGGACGCATGTAGATATCCACGGGGTGAGCCTCCAGTTTTGCGTTGGCAATGGAATCCTGCATGACTTCATAGGAGTGAAACGTGGCATCGAGCGGAGAGGGGATTTTGGTTTTGGGTGTTGATTGTTCGCCCATAATGTCGACTGCGATTTTAATGTCACATTTATTATCCAGCAGATCGTGGGGAACATTATTGACCAGTCCTCCATCAACCAGAACGCGGTCATCCATGGTGACGGGGGTGAAGACATATGGAATGGCCATGCTCGAGCGGACGGCGGGAAGAATATCTCCGGAGTCGAACACCACCTGCTCCCGTCGCCAAAAGTCGGTGGCCACGACTTTGAACGGTATTTCCAGTTCCTCAAAAGTGCTGACTTTCATCTGGTCATAGAGAAAGCCCAGAAACTTTTCTCCCTTAAGGAGTCCCTTGGGTTTCAAGCTGAAGTGCGGATCAATCAGATCCAACACGCGGAAGAGTTCTTTACCTTTGATGATATCCTTGAACGAAGCGCTTTTCGGGGTGATGAGCTGGGATATCATTTCAGCAATGTCAATGGCTGAATGACCCGATGCATAGAGCGCGCCCATGATGGAGCCTATACTGGTCCCCGTAATGCAGAAGGGTTTAATGCCAAGCTCATCAAATACTTCCAGAATGGGGATATGAGCGAATCCCTTCGCTCCGCCGCCGCCCAATGCCAAACCGATTTTTTTCATGAATGAAGTATGCGCAGGTTTTCTCGTTGGTTAGAAGTCGAAAGGAATAAACACTATGGGTGTGCGCAATTTTGAGTTCTGCTTTTCAATGAACGCTGGTTGAAGGCGGAACTCAAAGTTCCGCACTCCTATACAATCCATTCCGCATCAGCAAGAAATTCAGCGACTATGTCTTTATACGTGGAGAGCCGTTGTGTCTTTTTGAGCTTCTTGAACATCTTCCGTCCATTGGAGAGGTGTGTGGATTGATAGGTCCAGAACTCCTTCATTTTTCCGAGTATGGAATGATCTCCGTGGAATGCGGCCTCATAGCTGGCGAGAATATCGGTGTGAAAGGCCGAAATTCGTTTGATGTGATTGGCTGGTGGAACAGCATCCTCGCTGTCCATAGACGCCGGAGCCCCTAGTTGCTCTTTGATCCGGTTTCCATTTTTTATTTCTTCGCAAAGAAATGGGTTGGCCAACAAGCCGCGACCCAGCATGAACCGGTTGATTTCCGGAAAACGTTTTTGCACGGTCTGGTAAAACTCGAGGTCGTTGATGTCGCCATTATAGCAGACCGGAAGATTCAGCAGTTTGTATGCTTCTTCAAATGCATCGAGATCGACGGTGCCGGTATACATCTGCTCTGCAGTCCTTGGATGAATGATCACCTCGCTGAGCGGATATTTATTCAGTACGGGTATCAGGTTCAGCAGTTCGGATTTATCGGACACTCCCAAACGGACCTTAACCGATATTCTACAGGAGCTTTTCGCGCAAACGGTATCGAGTATGGAATCAACTTTTTCAGGGTGGGGCAGCAGACCGGAACCCCGTTGTTTTCTGCGGATAGGCTTATGCGGGCAACCCATGTTCCAGTTAACCTCGTTAAAGCCCAGATCCTGCAAGGCCAAATTCATTTGCACAAAGTCGTCGGCATTATTACCGATAACCTGCGGGATCAGCGGAAGCCCTGAATTATTTTCGGGCAGCACATCTTTCAACAGTTTCGGGTGAATCCGTTCAGCACTCACGGTGGAAATGAACGGGGCCATCTCCACATCCAAACCCTCGAAGTGGCGTACAAAGGCCTTTCGATAATGCATGGTTGTGATGCCGCGCATCGGGGCAAGGATTAAACAGGGATTATTCATAGATTTATCTTCAAAGGGCATGAAATTTACAGGGTGTTTAGGAAATCACAACCATGGAGGAATACAGGATACCTATTTAGATAACGTATAAAATCAGACATTTCCAATTTTTGGGGTTACAGGTTTGTTATTCGATGCTAATTTATCGAATGCAGGCCAGGGTAGTACATATAGTTCAGCCGCAATGCATTAAAAGGAGCTAGTTATGTTGATATCCGAACGAGAACAATTGCGCAACAGCATCGAAAAGTGGGTGCAGCAATACGGGGCCAACCGAAGTGCCTTGATTCCCGTACTTCAGGAAGTACAGCGTCGGCATGGCCATATATCCGAATATGTAATGCAAGTCGTAGCGGATATTCTGGATATTCATCCCGTGGAGGTTTATAGCGTAGCATCATTCTACAGCTTCCTTGGACATAATCCCAAAGGGCGCTTCATTATCCGGCTTTGCCGCACGGTTTCCTGCGAAATGCAGGATAAGGAGCGTGTAGCCCGCCAGTTGGAAAACGATCTGGGCATTTCATTTGGAGAGACAACGCCGGACGGCAATTTTACATTGGAATGGGCAAACTGTCTGGGTATGTGCGACCAGGGTCCTGCCTTATTGATCAATGAGCGGATCTATACCAAGGTTACTCCGGAAAAAGTGCACGACATTCTTGAGGAATGCCGGAGTACATTCGGTGTGTATGGACCGGTAGTTCATCAAACCTTGAACATATCCGATTCAGATACAAGCTCGATGACGTTCTGCCGAGTGGAGGAACAAGCCGGTTTGCAGCAGGCTCTGAATCAGAAGCCGGAAGCTGTGATCGAAACGGTTAAGGAATCGGGTTTGAAGGGCCGGGGTGGTGCAGGATTCCCGACTAGTCTGAAGTGGCAGCTGGCCGCCGATATTGAAGACGATTTAAAGTATGTGGTTTGCAATGCCGATGAGGGAGAGCCCGGAACGTTCAAGGACCGGATGATTCTCACCCATTTTCCGGATCTCGTATTTGAAGGAATGACGATTGCCGGCCATGCCATCGGGGGCTCCGTCGGTATTCTTTATCTGCGGGGAGAATACACTTATTTGCGCGGACACCTGTTGGGCAAGCTTGCAGAACGCCGCGAAGCGGGCCTGCTTGGTGAAAACATCATGGGACAGAAGGGGTTTGATTTTGATATCGAAATCCGGATGGGTGCCGGAGCGTATGTGTGCGGAGAAGAAACGGCCCTGATTGAATCGCTGGAGGGTCATCGGGGTGAACCGCGCAACCGTCCGCCGTTTCCGGTAAACACCGGATTTATGGATCATCCCACGACGGTCAATAATGTGGAAACCTTCGCGTGGGTTCCCTGTATTATGGTTAAGGGATTCGACTGGTTCCGAAAACTGGGCACTGAAAAATCAACCGGCCTGAAACTGTTCAGCGTTTCCGGTGACTGTGAAAAACAGGGGGTCTTTGAATTTCCGATGGGAATTACCATTCGTGAACTTCTGCAGAAAGTAGGCGGCGAGGATGCCAAAGCGGTGCAGGTAGGGGGCGCTGCCGGATGTTGTGTGCCGGTGGAAGAATTTGACCGTAAGATTTCCTATGAGGATGTGGCAACCGGCGGATCCATTATTGTGTTCGGTCCCGGACGCGACATGCTGGAGGTGGCAAAAAACTTTATGGAGTTTTTCAAGGATGAATCCTGCGGCCAATGCACTCCTTGTCGGGAAGGTAACGTCCGGTTGCTGGAGGGCATCGAGATGCTGGAAGAAGGTCACTGTTCCATGAAATATCTGCGCGAACTTTGCGATTTGGGCGAAACCATGCAACTGGCGGCCAAATGCGGACTGGGCCAATCCAGTCCAAATGCATTTTTATCGATTGTGGATAATTTCCAGGATGAAATCATGGGCCGAGTGAAAGCAGCGGTCTAGAAAAGGAGGCGATTATGTCGAGTCTGTTGAAAAGTAAAACCTCACGTGCGCCGGGCAGTCAGATCATGCAGGAACTGGGTTCTACGACCTTGAGTGCAGGCGTTGATCTCACCGCCGAAGTGACGGTTCAGATTGACGGAAAGGAAGTGACAGTTCCGGTGGGCACCACCATTCTGCACGCAGCCCGTAAAGTGGGTATCCGTATTCCGACGCTGTGTTACCACGAAGACCTTTGTGTGGCCGGGGTGTGCCGTATCTGCGTGGTTGAGATAGAGGGGCAAAAGCACCTTGATGCCGCATGCGCGTATCCGATTATGTCGCCGATCAGCATTCATACACACACCCGAAAAGTGCGGATGGCCCGGCGACATATTCTGGATCTTCTGCTCTCGGAACACTATGGCGAATGCTATGCCTGTTTCCGGAACAATAACTGCGAGTTGCAGGGACTTGCCCAGGAATATGGCGTCGATTTTTTCCGGTTTGGTCATCCTGAAGAACCCCGCTATAAAGTCGACCGTTCCAGCCACAGTGTCATCCGGGATATGGACAAGTGCATCCTTTGCCGACGCTGTGTCCGCACCTGTATTGATCTGCAGGAAGTGGGCGTGCTGGAGGTGGATAACCGCAGCAATGATTCCAAAGTGATTACCTTTGGCGACAAGCCGCTGGCAGATGTGGTTTGCATTAATTGCGGCCAATGCATTAATCGCTGCCCGACCGGTGCATTGAGGGCCAATGATCCAACTGATGAGGTGTGGGCTGCGATCGACGATCCAACTAAACATGTCATTATCCAAACGGCACCGAGCCCGCGGGCGGGTATTGGGGAATGCTTTGGGCTGGAGCCGGGGCATCCTCTGACCTTCGAGTTGAATACCGCATTGCGCGAGTGCGGTTTTGATAAAATATTCGATACAAATTTTGCGGCCGACCTGACCATTATTGAAGAAGGAACGGAGCTGCTGTTGCGGCTGCATAAGGCCTTGGTGGAAAACGATGGCTCGGCAGCGCTGCCGCAGTTCACCAGCTGCTCGCCGGGCTGGGTAAAATATCTGGAGCACTTTTATCCGGATTATATTCCCAATCTCTCGACGGCCAAAAGTCCGCAGCAAATGTTCGGAGCCGTAATCAAAACCTACTATGCGAAACTTAACGGGATCGACCCCCAGGACATCGTAACTGTTGCGCTGATGCCGTGCTCAGCAAAGAAATTTGAGTGCAACCGCCCGGAAATGAGCGACAGCGGCTTCAAGGATATTGACTATGGACTCACGACGAGGGAGCTGGCCCAGATGATCAGTGAGGCGGGAATCGATCTGCCTGCCATGCCCAAGTCTGACTTTGATGATCCTTTTGGAACGGCCACAGGTTCCGGCGTAATATTTGGTGCAACGGGCGGCGTGATGGAAGCAGCCCTACGCAGTGTGATTGAACTGGTCTGCGGAATCAAAGTGGAAAATCTGTTTGAGCATGCGGACATTGTTCCGGTGCGAGGCTTTGAAGGAATTCGCTTTATGGAACTGCCGATATCCAAAACCGGCCCCGTTCCTGATTTGCTGAAAGGATTGATCAGTGACTGGAACTGGCTGGAAGGCGCCACCCTGAAGGTGGCAGTGGCTCATGGTACGGCGAATGCAAAGCTGGTTATGGACGATATCAAAGCGGGCGGACGCTGCAGCGAATGCCACTTTATTGAATTCATGGCGTGCCCGGGCGGTTGTCTGGGTGGCGGCGGCCAGCCGATTCCCACAAATGAAGCGATCCGTGAAGCACGGGCTAAGGCGATCTATTCCGAGGATGCGTCGTATGAAATCCGCAAGTCGCATGAAAATCCTGCGATTACAAAAATCTATGGGGAATTTCTCACTAGCGGTCCCGGCAGTCAGCTAAGCCATGAACTGCTGCATACCGGGTATGTGCCCAGGGGGAAATATATTGTTTAAAACAGGAGGTTCAGATGGATAAACATATCATAGTGGGGGTGCATGTGGTTGACCGAAATGCGCATGCCGGCGAGGTTCAATGCATATTCACCGAATTCGGTTGCCAAATCAAAACACGTATCGGATTGCACGATGTGCATGAAGACTATTGCTCGCCAAACGGGTTAATTATTCTGGAAATGATCGATACTCCGGAAACCTGCCAAATGATCGAGGCGCTTCAAAAACTTGAAGGCGTTGATACGCAGACTATGGTGTTTGACCACTAGAACTCTTCCGGCTTGAATTGTCGTGCATGTATAGCGTCGCCATCTTGGCGGCTTCGGGAGCCCGCTGGAAGCGGGCGATACGGCAATTGTACCGCAGACGTCTCGCCTACCCCGCCGAAAGGGTAATCCCTGAAAAGCCTATGCCCGTGACAGGAACTTGCGCTCGCGGGTATCTACCTTGATGGTTTCACCGGCTTCAATATATTCAGGAACCTGAACAATCAGTCCGGTCGTCAAGGTCGCTGGTTTGGTGCGGGATGTTGCCGATGCACCCTTCATTGCCGGCGGACATTCGACGATTTCCAGTTCAATGGTGTCCGGCATTTTAAGCGTGAGAACTTTCCCTTCGGAGGTCAGGGCAGTAATACCTTCCATATCTTCAAGCAGGAAGGGGATGCAATCTTCGATATCTTCCTCGGTCAGTTCGAACTGCTCGTAGCTTTCCAAATCCATAAAGGCAAAGCGATCGCCGTCCTTGTAGAGGTACTGAACTTGAGACTGATCATAGACCGCTTCCTGCAGAGCGTCTTCGCCGCGATAGGTTTTATCTACCTTTACATTGGTGGAAACATTGCGGAACCGTACTTTGTAGATCGTGCCTCCACCTCGCGCTGTTGGAGATTGCTGCGTGATGTTCTGGATAACATGCGGGGTTCCGTCGATATCAATGACGGACGTCTTTTTTAAATCACAGGCCTTGATCATATTGTGCTCCTAAATTGGGAAAGCGCGGAATATCCCTAAAACAGAGAGAATAATCAAACACAAAGGAACAAAGGACTCTAAATTCCACATATCGAATTCTTTGCGCACTTCGAGACTTCGTGTTTAATTTCCTTTATTGACCATGGCGGCATTAAATCCTGCGCCGAAGCCGTTATCGATATTTACAACCGTTATGTTCGGTGCACAGGAATTCAGCATGGTGAGCAGCGGTGCGAGACCATTCATATGGCAACCATAACCAACGGACGTCGGGACGGCTATTACGGGGCAGGGCGCCAGACCACCAACGACGGAGGGCAGGGCACCTTCCATGCCGGCTACGGCAACAATGCAGTGGGCTTGCTGAATCTTTTCATTCTGAGCCAGCAAGCGATGAATGCCGGCGACGCCGCAGTCATATAAACGCTCAACGTGTGCGCCGGAAATTGAGGCTGTAACTGCGGCCTCCTCAGCCACAGGGATATCAGCCGTGCCGGCTGAAATAACGAGTACGCTTCCTTTCTTTTCCCGTTTACTGGTTTCAAGCGTGATGGTGCGTCCCTGCTCGTTATAAACAAGCCGTTCATCGATTTTTTCCATTCGCGCAAACAATTCCGGTTCTGCCCGGGTCATAAGAATGTTTTCGTTATGTTTCTCCAGGGACTGATAAATCTTTTCGACCTGCTCATGGGTTTTGCCCTGACAGAAAACCACTTCGGGATAGCCGGTGCGTAATGCACGGTGATGATCAACTTTGGCGAAACCCATATCCTCAAACGGAAGCTGCTTCAGCGTTTCGAGGGTTTGGCTGAGATCTGTATCTCCTTTTTTAAATTGCATCAGGAGGGCTTCTAATTTTTCAATTTCCATCACATGTTCCTTTTTTATTCACCACACAATTGAATCGCAATTGCGGAAGAACACGAAGGAGAGGCTGTTTTGAATTCTTCGTGCGCTTCCTATCTTAGTGGTTAATGATCAGTTTTCCAGGGCGGGGTTCCTGGCAGCAGGGCTTTGAATTCCTTAATCAGTTGTTTTTGATACTCAGGTTCAAATCCACCATCGAGAAACAGTGCATAGGATTCATCCATAAACCGTTTCCAGCTTTCCACTTCGTGACCGGGATTAATAGGATAAAAGTTACAGCCGATCGAATGTGCCGCCGCCATGTCACCGGGCGCGTCACCGATCATAAGAATGTTGTTGGCGGCATACCGGTCGACGGCTGACATCGTAAAATGATCCACCTTGCTTCCTAATTCCGGACCGGCAATGACCGATACATATTTTGCCAGGTCATCGCGATACCAGTCTTTGAGGAGGGCTACGGCCTGGGTCTGGGAAATCACGATGGCATCGGAATTGGCCTGTATGCGTTGAAGTGCTGATTCGACCCCCTTAAAAGGCGGCGGGTCGGGCATATTGCGGTCAATGTCTTCATTCAGGTATACACTCCACTCATACGCCTCGGCGAGCAGTTTACTTCCTGTGCGTTCTGCTTCGGACTTAATGGTGGCATTGCTCAGGGGTAGGCCGGAGTCACAGTAGATATGTAAATCAGTAGGATCGGGCAGTTCGATTTGGTCACAAGCCTCCGGCCAGTCGTTCAGCAGTTCAAATGTTTTGCAGAGTCCTAGAAAACGATTCAGTCCGCGGTAGGTGGAATAAAGATAGGTGAATTCAGCGGCAGCCCGTACTTCGGCTTCGATCGCTTCCAATCCCCAATGTTTGATAATGGCGGGGTGGAAGTGATCCTTTTGTTTGGCCTCCATGGTATCAAATACACAGCCGTCGGAGTCGATTCCGACAAAAGTTCTGAATTTCGGCAGAAAATTGATCAGGTCATCGCGGGAGAATTCTTTCATATGCGTTGGTTCCATGGCCGCAAACAGTAGGTTGAGCTGGTATAAGGGGTCAAGCCCTCAACCGAAAAAGGATATATTTCCTTCGAATTTAGTAGAATTTGAAAATATCGTCCGGTAAATTCCTCTCCTATATCCATAAATCCGAATAAACGAATAGAGGTTAGTAATGAGTAAAATTCGAGTAGACCATGTTTTCACGTCCGAATCGGTGTCTGAAGGACATCCCGATAAAGTATGCGACCAGATTTCCGACGCCATTCTTGATGCCTGTCTGGAGCAGGATTCAAAAAGCCGCGTGGCTTGCGAAACCCTGACGACCACCAACCTTGTGGTCAATGCCGGAGAAATCACGTGCGGTGGCTGGGATAAAGTCGATCCCGAAGCAATTGCCCGCGAAGTCTGCCGGGATATCGGCTACGACCGCGAAGAGCTGGAATTCTGCGACAAAACCTTTGAATATATCAACCGCCTGCATGGCCAGTCTCCCGATATTTCACAGGGTGTAACGGAAGGTGAAGGATTGTTTGCGGAACAGGGCGCCGGCGACCAAGGCATGATGTTCGGTTATGCCTGTAACGATACCGAAGAACTGCTGCCCGCTCCGATTGCTTTCAGTCATCGTTTGCTCGATGAACTGCAGAAGATCCGCAAAGCCGGAACCATTCCGTATCTTCGTCCTGACTCCAAATCGCAGGTTTCAATTCAATACAATGAAGGCAAGCCCGTTTCCATTGAGACCGTCGTGATTTCGCATCAGACCGACGATGTTGAATTGGAAACCATCCGCGAAGACCTGATCAAGGTTTGCAAGGATGTGCTCGAACCGACCGGACTGCTGAAGGACGATACGGATTATTACATCAACCCGACCGGCAAATTTGTTATCGGTGGACCACACGGCGATGCCGGCCTTACCGGGCGTAAAATTATCGTCGATACCTATGGCGGTGTAGGCAGTCACGGCGGTGGTGCCTTCTCCGGTAAGGATCCGTCAAAAGTAGACCGTTCCGCAGCCTACTATTCCCGCTACGCCGCGAAAAACATCGTTGCAGCCGGCCTCGCCGAAAAGTGCGAGATTCAGGTGGCTTATGCGATCGGCGTACCGGAACCGCTCAGTATCAACGTCGATACCTACGGAACCGGAACGGTGGATGATCATAAGATTGAGGCTGTTCTGAAATCCGGCGAGATTTTTGATTTCCGCCCGAGCGCTCTGATTGCCGATCTCGGACTGATGGAACCAAATGGCTGGAGCTATCGCGAATCCGCAGCCTACGGTCACTTCGGCCGCGCGCAGTTCCCTTGGGAAAAGACCGACAAGGTGGATGCGCTCCGCTCAGCATTGAACCTGTAACAGGCTCAGCAGACAGAAAAAACGCGCTTTCCGCACTGCGAGGAGCGCGTTTTTTTATTTATTGAGGTATTCGATCAAGCCTTGAAGATCTTATCGAGGTCGTTATACTGCTTGATCATTTTAAACCCCGTCGCGGTGTACATGTCGAACAAGCGCAAGATTGAAAATCTGGAAACCTATATGCTGTCCGTTCTGGATGGCTCGCGAAAAGGTAAATGGCCGTCGACTTTACGGGTTCTGCTGCATGGGCTTTCGTGGATCTTTACCGTAATCGTCCAGATTCGTCTAAAGCTGTACAAACATCGAATCATTCGGCCTAACACGCTGGGTTGCCAGGTCATCAGTGTGGGTAACCTGACGGTAGGTGGGACGGGCAAAACCCCGGTGGTGGAAGTCTTTGCCCGCAATCTTCAGCAGCAGGGACGTAAAGTAGCCATCCTCAGTCGTGGCTACAAAAGTAAGGAACTTCCTTTCCTGGAAAAGATGGTTCAGCGCATCACGACTGGTAAGATTGAAGCACCCCCCCGTGTTGTTTCAGATGGAAAGCGTTTGCTGCTCGATTCCTGGACCGCCGGTGACGAACCCTACATGTTGGCTTCAAACCTTCCCAATGTTTCGGTGGTGGTGGATAAGGACCGTGTAAAAGCCGGGAAATATGCCATTAAAGAACTGGGCTGCGACACGCTGATTCTCGATGACGGATTCCAGTATCTGAAACTGGGGCACCGTCTCGATATTGCACTGGTCGACCGAACCAATCCCTTCGGCGGCGGCCACCTGCTTCCTCGCGGGCTTTTGCGCGAACCCATGCGTAATATCAAACGTGCCGGATTTATTTTTATTACGAAATGCGGTGACGAAGGGGAGCCGGAGCTGAAGGAGCAGCTGAGAAGGCTTAATCCCGTGGCCGAAATTTCGGAATGCCGGCATGCGGCCAAATATCTCAAAGAGGTATTCGGCGACGAAACCTATCCGCTGGAAAAACTCAACGGCATGAAAATCGCGGCGGTATCCGCGATCGCGGTTCCGGAAAGCTTTGAAAAGGCACTCGAAGCCTTTGGCGCTGAAATCGTCTATGCACGCCGTTTTGCAGACCATCATCGCTTTACGCAGCAGGAAATCATTAATACGATTAACTGGAGTATGAAACGCGGTGCTGAA
The DNA here is from genome assembly GCA_964486885.1 of uncultured Verrucomicrobiota bacterium. Classification (GTDB taxonomy): domain Bacteria; phylum Verrucomicrobiota; class Kiritimatiellia; order Kiritimatiellales; family Pontiellaceae; genus Pontiella. The sequence continues at coordinate 29,658 of CAZAPF010000021.1, read as the reverse complement.
GCCATTCTGACGACCGAAAAAGATGCGGTTCGTTTTCCATTTGTTGATCGGCGCGATATACCCGTTATCTATATGCGGGTAGAGATTGAGATGCTGAGCGGTGAAGATGAATTCATGGATTGGATCTCGCGTATCTGTTTTAAATCATCACGGACGGACTAGTGCGGCTTTGCCGCAGATTTTTGATTTGCGATTTACGATTGCTGATTTTCGCGCCAGAGACGCTTTTCTTAGAAGAAGGCCAATGCCGTTTGAGTTCCGTAAATCGGTAGTCAGAAATCAGCAATTGAAAATGCATTGCCAACCGGCCGAGTCTGCATGATTATGAAATACTTAACTATATGTGATTAAGGGACAGGACACCATGCCGGAACGAATTTTAATAGTCGGGCTGAACTGGATCGGCGATGCCATTATGAGTATGCCCGCGGTGCAGGCATGCCGGGCGGAAAATCCTGATGCTCACATTGAGTTGCTGGTAAAACCGTACCTTAAACCGCTTTGGGAGATGCATCCGGTGCCGGATCAGGTAACGGTTCTGGATAAACCGGCTCCAATGATCAAGAAACTGCGTACCGGGCAGTATGACAAAGCATTGATTCTGCCCAATTCGTTCCGCTCGGCCTATCTGCCATTCATGGCAGGAATCCCGAGCCGCACCGGTCTACGCGGAATATGGAGGCATTTGATGCTGTCCAATGTCATTCCGCTTACCGGCGGCCATCAGTCCAATGAATATTTCCCCATCCTTGCTCCGGAATCAGTCAATCAGCCGCATGAGTATCCGCTGCTGGATATACCGGAAGAGGCTTGTCACAGCATTGAAACTAAGCTTCCGTTTTCAACCCCGTTCATCACGCTGATGCCCGGGGCAGCACGTGGCGCCTCAAAAATGTGGCCGCTCGGGCATTTTGAAGAACTGGCAAAGCACCTGCTGGAGCAACGGAGCGAATCTATCGTTTTTGCCGGGGGGGGCGGTGATGCGCCGGCATGTGAAGAACTTGCTCAAGCTATCGGTCCGCGTGCATGCAGTGTTGCCGGAAAGACAACACTGCCTGAATGGGCGGCGCTTCTGGGGAAAAGCCGTTTGGCTGTGGCCAATGATAGCGGAGGCATGCACCTTGCCGCAGCAGTGGGTGCTCCGGTGGTGGGAATTTACGGGATGACAGATCCGGAAAAAACCGGACCGCTTGGAGAACGCTTCCGCGTCATTCAAAACAGCACGATAAAGGCGCGCGATATTGCCCGGAATTCGGATGAAGCACGAAAGGCTCTTGAATCAATTCCTCCGGCACAGGTGCTGGATGCTGCATTGGAGCTTCTGAAAGCATAAAAAAGGCGGCCAACAAGATCAGCCGCCTTCAAAGCAGTGGGAAAGGAGAAAGAAAAACCCACCGCATTTGCTCCGAGATTCAAGTGATCAGACCCACTTGTTCTGCCGGTGTTCAAAAAAAGGCGTCCGTTTTTTCGGACGCCTTTTTCATGGGTTATCACCACAGATTAATCGTGATATTCCTGAATGGCCTGAACATCCCAGTCATTATTCTGGATATAGCGGATAGCCCTTACTGATGCTTCGGCACCTGATTGCGTAGTAACGATGGGCAATCCGCGGAGGATGGCTTCGGATCGGATTTTAATTTCATCCACCCGGGCTACCGGTCCACTTGGCGTATTGACCAGCAGATGAACACCATTACCTTTCATCAGATCGATAACGTTCTTGCCGTCTTCCGCCAGCTTGTGGGTCAGGGTAACTTCAAGGCCCGCATTGTGCAGAGCCTGTGCCGTACCTTCGGTAGCCACCAGTTTAAAGCCGCTATCCACAAACTCCTGACCTACTTTGACGATCCAGTCCTTGTCACGGTCTTTTGCGCTAAGGAATACGGTTCCTTCAGTCGGCAATACCTGGCCGGCGGCAACCTCGGCTTTCCAGAATGCCAATTCAAAGTTTTTGTCGATACCCATCACTTCGCCGGTCGATTTCATTTCCGGCCCGAGAATGGGATCCACTCCGGCAAAGCGGTTGAACGGGAATACGGCTTCCTTAATGGCAAACCAATCGATCTTCGGTTCGAAGCCGACGAGCCCCAGTTCTTCAATGGTTTTGCCCATTGCAATCTGTGTAGCAATGTTGGCCATCGGCACATTGGTGGCCTTGGAGACATAAGGAACGGTACGCGATGCGCGCGGGTTCACTTCGATGATGTAAAAGTCATCATCTTTTACCGCGATCTGTGCATTCATCAGGCCCTTCACACCGATCTCCATCGCCATGGCTGTGCATGCGGTTTTAATGCGGGAAACCATATCGTCAGATAGGGTGTACGGAGGGATCGAGCAGGCGGAGTCGCCGGAATGAATGCCGGCTTCTTCAACGTGTTCCATCACACCGCCGACATAGACATCCTTACCGTCGCACACGAGGTCAACATCCACCTCAATGGCATGCTCGAGGAACCGGTCGATCAATACCGGAAAATCGGGGCTGGCAGCAAAGGCTGCGTTGACGAAGGGTTCAAGTTCTTCCTCCTCGTAAGCAACCATCATGGCGCGGCCGCCGAGAACGAATGACGGACGAATCATAACCGGGAAACCGATTCGTTCGGCGATTACTTCGGCTTCATCCAGTGTGGTTGCAGTCGCAGATTCCGGTTGCTTGAGTTCCAGCTTATCCAGCAACTGGCGGAACAGCTCGCGGTCTTCGGCAGCGGCAATGCTCTTTGGTGAGGTGCCAAGAATCGGAACGCCGGCTTCGAGCAGACGGTCTGCAAGATTGAGCGGGGTCTGCCCGCCCATCTGAACAATCATGCCGAGCGGTTTTTCCGCTTCATAGATATTCATCACGTCTTCAAAAGTGAGCGGCTCAAAGTACAGCTTATCCGAAGTGTCGTAGTCGGTTGAAACCGTTTCCGGATTCGAGTTAACCATGATGGCTTCGTATCCCATTTCGCGCAGGGCTTTAACCGTGTGCACGCAGGAATAGTCAAATTCAATGCCCTGACCGATACGGTTCGGGCCTGAACCCAGAACGATCACGCTCTGCTTATCGGTCTTGCGGGTTTCATCGAGCTGTCCACCGTAGGTCGAATAGAAATACGGAGTGGAAGCGGCAAACTCACCGGCGCAGGTATCAACCAGGCTGTATACCGGGATCAGCTCCAGTTCTTTGCGCTGGGCACGAATATCGTTTCCGGTGCAACCGCGCAGGGTGCCGATCTGCTCATCAGAGAAGCCGTTTTTCTTGGCGTATTTGAGCAGGTCTTTATCAAGTTCTGCCGCATCAACCAGTTGCTTTTCAATTTCGACGATCTGAAGAATCTGGTCGATGAACCATGGATCAAGCTTGGTCATCTCCTGGATTTTCTCGATGGAATATCCCTTCTTAAGACCGGACTTGATTGCAATGGTGCGTTCGGTGCAGGTCGTCAGAAGGTAATCGTCGAGTCGATCCTGATCCAGTTTCGCTTCAGCTTTAAGGTCAAGACCGTCTACGCCGATTTCCAAGGATCGGAACGCTTTCTGGAGTGACTCTTTAAAGTTACGGCCGATCGCCATCGTTTCACCAACCGACTTCATACTGACGCCCAGTTTCGGATTGGCGGATGGGAATTTTTCGAAGGTAAAGCGGGGAAGCTTGGTTACGACATAGTCGATTGACGGCTCAAAACAGGCCGGCGTTTCTTTGGTGATGTCGTTCGGGAGCTCGTCCAGTGTATAACCGGCAGCCAGTTTGGCAGCCAGTTTGGCAATCGGGAATCCGGTTGCTTTGGAGGCGAGAGCGGAAGAGCGCGACACACGCGGGTTCATTTCAATCACCGCCAGACGGCCGGTATCCGGATGGATGCAGAACTGAACATTGGATCCGCCGGTTTCAACACCAACCACACGGAGAACGGCCAGCGAGGCATCACGCATGATCTGGTATTCGCGGTCAGTCAGCGTCTGAGCCGGAGCCACGGTAATGGAGTCGCCGGTATGGATGCCCATCGGATCCATGTTTTCGATGGCGCAGATAATGACGCAGTTGTCTTTCTTATCGCGCATGACTTCCATCTCGTATTCTTTCCAGCCGAATACGGATTCTTCGAGCAGAACTTCAGTGGTCAGGGAGGCCTTCAGTCCACCCTCCGCAATTTCCATAAGTTCTTCAAAGTTGTCGGCAATGCCGCCACCGGTTCCGCCGAGCGTGAAGGAAGGACGAACGATGATAGGAAAATCCAGTTCTTCTTCGGCTACGCGCTTCGCTTCATCCAGGTTATGGACTTCATAACTGCGGAGCGTTTCCACACCGATTTCCGCCATGGCCTTTTTAAACAGGTCACGTTCTTCACCGCGCATGATTGCATCGTATTCGGCACCGATCATTTCCACGCCGTACTTTTCGAGAATACCCTGTTCGACCAGCTTCATGGCGGTGTTCAGTGCAGTCTGCCCGCCGAGGGTCGGAAGAATGGCGTCCGGCTTTTCCTTGATAATAATCTTTTCAACCGCTTCCGGCGTGATCGGCTCAATATACGTACGATCGGCCGTTGCCGGATCGGTCATAATCGTGGCTGGATTGGAGTTGATCAAGGAGACCTTGTATCCTTCCTCACGCAACGCCTTGCAGGCCTGTGTTCCGGAATAATCGAACTCGCAGGCCTGGCCGATAACAATCGGTCCAGAACCAATGATCAAAATGTGGTGAATATCTTCTCTCTTAGGCATCTTTCTCTCCTGAAACCTGAAACCTGAAACTGGAAACCTGAAATGCCTGATCAGCTTTTGCTGTTCTTGGACATTGTCACGAATATTGAAATCAATTCGTTGGCTTCTTGTTTCAGAGGATCGATCGTTTCTAAATTTAACTTACAACCTTTGTTTAAAACTTCCAGCCACAGGAGCGTTTCGTCCGCTTCCTGTGTGCAAATGTCTATTTTCGAAATAAAATCCGCTTTGCTTCGGGCACGAGATGCTTCCCGATAATTAGCGGCCACCGAGGTGCCTGATCTAATAATTTGTTTTGCCGCTACCTGAATGTCATACCTGTCTTTCATCGGCACCGAACCGTAGAGATGAACGACCTGAATCGCGAACTCAGTAGTTCGTTCCCTTAGGTTGCATCTGTCAAATTCACTGCTCAAGATTTCAAGTTTCCAGTTTCAGGTTTCGCGTTTCAGCCTACTCCCACTCGATGGTGCTTGGAGGTTTGGAGCTGATGTCGTAGCAGACCCGGTTAACCCCTGGGACCTCGTTGATGATCCGGTTGGAAATGGAGTCCATTACATCGTACGGCAGTTTATACCAGTCGGCGGTCATACCGTCGCGGCTTTCAACCGCACGTACGGCAACTACGCTTTCGTAGGTACGGTCATCGCCCATCACGCCCACCGTCTGGACCGGAAGCAACACGGCGAAGTATTGCCATACATCGAGGTGGTTCGGCATCTTCATGATTTCCTCACGGACGCGCAGGTCGGCCTGCTGAAGTACTTCGATGCGCTCAGGCGTGATGTCACCGATTATGCGGACGGCAAGACCCGGCCCCGGGAAAGGTTGACGGTCAACTACGTAGCTCGGGAGACCAAGCTCGCGACCCACTTCACGAACTTCGTCTTTGAAAAGTTCGCGCAGCGGTTCGACCAGATCAAATTGAAGATCATCCGGCAGGCCGCCTACGTTGTGATGCGATTTGATGGTGGCTGAGGGGCCGCCGATTGGAGAAACCGATTCAATAACGTCGGGATAGAGTGTGCCTTGACCGAGGAATTTAACTTTGTCGCTCAGTCCACGTGCTTTTTCAGCGAAGACATCAATGAAAGTATTTCCGATGATCTTGCGTTTCTCTTCAGGGTCGGAAATGCCGGCCAGTTTTCCGAGGAACAGGTCACCCGAGTGGGCGACGTGCAGATCAATGCCGAATGCCCGTCCGAACAAATCTTCAATTTCTTCGGTTTCACGGTATCGCATCAGGCCGTTGTCGACATATACACAGTGAAGCTGATCGCCGATAGCTTTGTGGAGCAGGGCAGCTACAACCGAGGAGTCTACCCCGCCGGAGAGACCCAACAGAACGTGGTCATCGCCAACCTGATCCTGAACCTGCTTAACTGTACTTTCAATAAACTTGGACATTTCCCAGTCGCCTGAGCACTTACAGATGCTGAAGGCAAAGTTCCAGAGCATTTCCTTACCCTGCGGGGTGTGCACCACTTCCGGATGAAACTGAACGCCATAAATGTTGCGTTCCAGATTCTGAATGGCGGCCAGTGGGCAGTTGTCGGATTCGGCAACCACTTCAAATCCTTCCGGCAGGGTTTCCACTTTGTCCCCGTGGCTCATCCAGACCTGAATGTCCGGAGCCAGCCCTTTAAAGAAAGGGGAGTTTTTCGTAATCGTCATCATCGCTTTGCCGTACTCGGCTTTGGATCCACGATGAACGGAGCCGCCTAGCGTCTGCGCAGTCAGCTGCATGCCATAGCAGATGCCGAGAATCGGAAGGCCGAGGTCAAAAAGAGCCGGATCGCACTTCGGCGAATCTTCATCGGGCACACTGCACGGTCCGCCGGAAAGGATGATGCCTTTCGGAGCGCGTTTTTTCAGTTCTTCAGCAGAAGTATCGAAGCGGATGATTTCGCAATAGACTTTCTGCTCACGGAGACGGCGGGCAATCAACTGCGTTACTTGTGAGCCATAATCGAGGATGGCAATCCATTCAGGATGATTCATAATTAATCTTTCTTCGTTTTATATTCGAGAGCTTCTTCAGCCACTTTGTAAATCTCGTTTCCAGCATTTTGACGAGGATGGAAAATAAATTCTTCTACGTCTGCCTGTTCTTTTGCATGTTCAATGGTCATGCTAACCAGCTTTCCTTCAGAATCGAATTCGACCAACGTATTTTCATTCAGGTCGCGCGTTTCATCGACCATCTTTTTGCTGAATTCAATCAGCAGTGTATCTGTATCTGAAAAGTATTCAATTTTCATGATTTTTCTCCCTAAATGATCGGTCGAAAAAGGCATTGTGAACCGTTTCGCCATCCTCAAGCAATATAATCCTTAAATAGCGATTATCTGCTTCTTCTATTCTAGACCACCGTCGGATCCTCCCGTCAGGCTGCACTACTTCATGTTCTGGACTTTCGGCCACACGCTGAATCCATTCGAGACGGATGTCCTTCCGATCTGAACGCTCGCGGGTATGCAGAAAATACTGCGTGCATTTCATTTAGTTCTTATTTTCCTTCATTAAGTCGATGAATTCCTCGAAGAGGTAGAACGGATCATGAGGACCGGGTGCCGCTTCAGGGTGGTATTGAACGCAGAACAACGGCTGTTTTTTATGTTTAAGTCCGGCTACGGTATTATCATTCAGATTAACATGGGTGACTTCGGCTATATCGGCATTGACCGTATCGGCATCGATACAGAATCCGTGGTTGTGCGAAGCAATCTCCACTTTTGTAGAACGCAGGTCCTGAATGGGCTGGTTGCCGCCGCGGTGGCCGAATTTTAATTTAAAGGTGTCGGCACCGAGCGCACGGCCTAGCATCTGATGGCCAAAACAGATTCCGAACATCGGGAGTTTGGATTCGATCAGCTTGCCTACAAGTTCCGTGGTCTCGGGGGCGCCGGCCGGATCACCGGGGCCGTTGGATACGAAAATGCCGTCCGGGTTGGTAGCGATGATGTCGTCGGCATTGGTATTATTAGGGTAAACCGTGCACTCGCACCCAAGATCGTCGAAAATTCGAAGCTGGTTAAGTTTAATGCCGCAGTCAATGACTGCCACCCTATAAGTGGCATCGGATTTTCCACCCTCAGGCCAGACATAGGATGAGTCAATGGATACTTCAGAGGCAAGGTCGCGGCCGACGAGACCATCCGAGGCTTTCGCCTTGGCTACCAGACTGTCTTGATCGAGGTCCTCAGTGGAAACCACACATTTCATGGCACCTTTATCCCGGATGTGCAGGGTAATGGCACGGGTGTCGATATCGTCGATTCCAATTTTCCCATTCTCTTCCAGATATTCGGCGAGTGATTTGGTTGCGCGCCAGTTGCTGTGAATCCGGGAGCATTCGCTGACCACCAAACCCTGGGCAAAAATTCCGCGTGACTCCACGTCTTCATCATTAATGCCGTAATTTCCGATAAGGGGATAGGTCATCGTGACAATCTGTCCGTGATAGGAAGGGTCCGTTAAAATCTCCTGATAACCCGTCATTGAGGTGTTAAAAACCAGTTCTCCGTAGAATTCGCCGGAACCGGCAAATGCACGTCCTTCGAAACAGGTTCCATCTTCAAGTGCAATAATCGCTTTTTTCATAGTGTTTTCCGTAAAATCCCACCTTTGAGACACATTGATTTTTCAAAATTCGGAGTATCATCCATGTCCCAAGCTCCCCTTGCAACCCTTTATGATTGCGAATTCATCCGACCCCTTGGGAATTGCGTTTTTTTGAGCAAAAATACAGTACTTGACCTAAAGGGTTAAGCTCCATACACTACGCCCTCTTTTTAGAAAAAAATGCAGGATTAAAGGAGTTATTGATTTATGAGCAATGATGCGAAAACAGAAGAAAAACAGGTTAATACTACCCATGCCTTGATCTTCGAACTCGAATATGTGGCAGCCAAAACACGCGCTGTGGAATTCGCTTCTCTTCAAAGTGCGGCCAAAACCAAGGGCGTTGAGCTGACTCCGGTTCTGTTTTCACGTTCCCTGATGTCTCCGATACACCGTGCGGCAGTTACTGACGTGCTGAAGCGTGCCGGCAAAAAGACCGATGCAATCGAAAAGGCCGTCGCTGAAGTGGATAAAACCGTTGCAAACTATTGCGAAAACGAAGCTGAACTCGATAAGGGATTGGCCAAGCTGATTAAGGCCACTAAGGCCCGTGGCATTCCGGTCGTTACGTTTACCGCATTGCCCCAGGATGTAGCCAATAAACTGATGACCCGCCTTGGACTGGATAAACTCGGTGTTGAGCTCATTATTCCTGACGAAGTTAAGGAATCCTTCCCGCGTGCTGATGACTGGCTGAAAATGCTTAAGCAGTGCAATAAAGAGCACTCCACCCTGGTGGCGGTTGTTTCTTCTCAGATTGCCTGCAAAGGCGCTCTGACAGCCGGTGCCGCCTGCATCGTGGTACCGGACGAATACACCGCCTTCCAGGACTTCAGCGGAGCCAAACTGGTACTTGAATCACTGACCGACCAAAAACCGGATGCGATGCTGGATCTTACCCTGCGGATGTAGGTTAAAACCGCTTTAAATTTAAAAACGTCGATTCGTAAGAGTCGGCGTTTTTTTTGTTTGGGTTATGCGGACAAAGTTCTAATAAGCAGTGTGACATTTATTGTATCGACGAAGCTGAAATGCCGGAGTAAGAGGAAAGCGTAGCGGGAAATAAAGAGATTGAAAAAAAATCACTTTGGCCATGATTCATTGAAGAATCTCTAAAATGCCAAGGAGGTGGTTAAAGTGAAAGTGATCGGAAAATATTCGATTGCGCTCTTGATAGCGTGGCGTGCTCTTTTTGCGACCTGCTGCGCAGGTACTGTTCATTATGTTTCGCTGGATGGCGGACATGTAGCTCCCTTTACCAACTGGGTAGATGCGGCAAATACTATTCAGGCAGCAGTGGCTGCCGCGACCAGCGGCGATACGGTGCTGGTGACCAACGGAACCTATCATCTTCCTATCCCGTATGACCCGAATCTCTATCCTTCTACAATCGTGGTCGATAAGGATATCCGCATCGAAAGCGTGAATGGGCGGGATGTAACCATAGTGGATGGAAACAATACGGTTCGTTGTTTCAACTTGGGAAGCAATGCTTGTGTTGTGAGTGGTTTCACCATCCAGAATGGAGTCATAGATAATTATCCGTCTCCGCATTCGTATGGCGGCGGAATCTATTGCGATACGACCGATCCAATTATTACTAACTGTGTGGTTAGAAATTGCGAGGTTGGCAGTGTTTACTGGGGTCGAGGAGGAGGGATATATCGTGGGACCTCCATTGATTGTGTTGTATCCAATAATAATTGTGGCGCGGAAGGAGCTGGCATTAACGGTGGTACGGCCATTAGTTGTGATATCGTAGAGAATTATGCGTTGTCTGTTGCCGGGAAAGGCGGCGGAATTGCTGACGGAACCGCGAGCAACTGCGTGATTAGAGGGAATCAGGCCTGGCGTTATGGAGGAGTCTATGCCAGCACCGTATATGACAGTTTGATTTGCGATAACGAGTGTGAAGGCGATGGAGGAGGATTGGGTTATAGTTCAGCGTACAACTGTATCATTAGTAATAATTATGCGCTGACGTCTGTAGGCGCTGGACTCTATCATTGTTTGGCTTCGAATTGCATCGTTGTTGCAAACAACGCTCATAACGGAGGTGGACTGTATAACTCAACTGCTGTGGCCTGTGTGATTAAGGCTAACAGCGGATACTATGGAAGCGGCATGTATGGTGGCGTAGCTGTGAACAGCCTGATCGTTGGAAATGTTGCTGATGATTCGGGCGGGATTCATTATACCGTCACGACCAACTGTACCCTCACGGATAATTATCTTGAAGGCAGTGGATATCTCGATGCCTCCGACAGTGTTCTGTTGAATTCCATTATATCGAACAACGACACCAGCCTGGCAGGTGGCACAAACCAGTTAATAAATTGTTATACGAACAACCCTCTGTTCGTCGATGCCGCTAATGGCGATTACCGGCTAGCTTATCACTCACCCTGTATTGACGCCGGTTCAAATGCCTTTATAACCACTGCTTTTGATCTTGCAGGAAACCCGCGGATTGTGAATGGAACGGTTGATATCGGAGCCTATGAGTCGCTGGCAGTCATTCATGTTTCGCTGGATGGGAATGATGCAAATGACGGCTTCAGTTGGACAACAGCTAAAGCAACGATTCAGGGCGGCGTTGATGCGCAGTACGATACGGGAGTCGTATTGGTTTCTAACGGAACCTATGTTCTTACTTCCGAAATTACTGTGGATAAGGATATACACCTGGAAAGCTTAAAAGGTCGGGATGCGACCATCGTAGATGGAAACAAAAGCGTTCGTTGTTTTAACCTGAGCTTAAGTAAATGTGTGGTCAGCGGCTTCACCATACGAAATGGATATGCGCTCGGAAAATGGGATCCATATGTTCACTTTTCATGGGCTGGGGGAGGTGTTTATTGTTACTATAATACTTCCGCTATGGTTACAAACTGTGTGTTAACCCGAAATGTAGCTAGCAAAGAAGGTGGAGGAATGTACGGGGGTACTATCATTGACAGTTTGATTAGTTCAAATGAGGCAGGAACAAATGACAGTCGCGGAAGATGGCCTTACTCATGGGATGGATCGGGAGGAGGACTTTACCTAACTAAGGCGGTTAATTGCGTTATCAGTAACAATATTGCGGATTGCATTGGGTGGCTCTCTATAGCTGAGGGTGGAGGTATGTGTTATGGAGAGGCTAGAAATTGCCTGTTCTATGCAAATTCCTGTAATGCTGTTGGCGGCATAGATTATGATGATACTTATCGTGGAGCTTCTGGTTACGGAGGGGGCGTTATTGAATCAGAAATCTATAATTGTACCGTCGTCGGAAATTATGTGATAGCTGATGGTAATGCCGAAGGTGGCGGACAGAATAGATCAACAGTTTACAATTCAATCATCTGGAGTAATTTTGTAGAAGGTGAACTGTCAAATAATAGGCTTGGGAACATAAATAATTCGTGTTCTCCAGACCTGAACCCCGGCGTAAAAGGAAATGTCACCAATGCTCCGATGTTTGTGGATGCGGTTAATGGTGACTTTCGGCTTTTATCAAACTCACCGTGCATCAACTGGGGCAACAACGCCTATGTTTCATCTTCAATAGATCTGGATGGAAGCAACCGGGTAGTTGAAGGTTATGTGGATATGGGGTGCTATGAATATCAGGGCATCCTCGGTTTGACCGACAGCGATGGCGACGGTTTGCCTGATGATTGGGAGCGGCAATACTTCGGCGGTAATGCCGATCCAAACCGTGATGATGATAACGATGGACATTGGAATTGGCAGGAACGGATTACCGGCATGCATCCACTTCAAGGAACGTCCATTTTCGCAATCACCAATGCTGAGCCATCGGCTGGTTTTATTATAGAATGGCCCTGTGTTGCCGGTCGCTATTACAGTATTTTCTGCACAACAGATCTTACAGATGGCTTCCACTTGCTGGAGTCCAACCTGATCTATCCGCAGAACAGTTACACCGACGTGGTTCACAATGCCAGTGCACAGGTGTTCTACGAGGTGCGCGTATCCATGGAGCCGTATGTGGCCGGCGTGCCGGCTGGTATGGTTATGATTCCGGCGGGAACCAATGTTGTGGCGGATCCGGACTTCATCGGGTACGCCTTAACCAATGCAACAGCGTTTTATATGGATGTATGCGAGGTGTCGTCGAACAAGTGGGTTGAGGTTGCCGAGTGGGCCGCAACAAATGGCTATACCTTTGTGAATAATGGATCGGCCGCAGCTGCTGACCACCCGATTGTTTGGGTCAATTGGTACGATTGCGCCAAATGGTGTAATGCCCGAAGCGAGATGGAAGGGCGAACCCCGTGCTATTCGGTTTCCGGCTCCACATATACCACGGGGCAACCGGCAGTCGTTACAACCGACTTTAATGCCAATGGTTTCAGGATGCCAACCCACGAAGAGTGGGAATATGCCGCACGTGGAGGCGTTGGTGATCAGCTCTATCCATGGGGCAATTCCATTTCATCGGCCGATGCCAGGTATGACGCTGCTTCCACGGTTGCCTGTGGAAGCTATACCACGAACAGCTTTGGTCTCTACGATATGGCAGGAAATGTGTGGGAGTGGTGCGATGACATAACCATGCCCGGCAAGCGTGCACGCGCAAGTGGTGGATACAGTTCCAGCGAAAGCAGCCTGAGGTGCGGAGTTCATCGGGACATTCCGAATGAAGGACTAACGGATAATGCCTGGTTGTCCGTCGGCTTCCGCACGGTCCTGCGGCAATAGGACATGATAAGTCATTAAGAGCTGAAATAATGGAGCAGGCCGTTTGGACTGCTCTTTTTTTATGTTGGGCTTTCCCATCCCGTTCAGCCTGCTATTCTGTCCGAACTTTTATAAACCACCGTGTATGGGGGCTGTGCTGGTACATCCTGCACTACGTGCTGGATTTCCCGTTGAATGGAGAAAAAGATGGCTAAGAATGGTGAAGCGATAGAGCGCTTGTTGGGTGTGATGCAGAAACTGCGGGCGCCGGATGGATGTCCTTGGGATAAAGAGCAGACGCATGAATCGTTGAAGTCGGATCTGATTGAAGAGGCCTATGAAGTGATTGATGCGATCGAAAGTGGAAACAGCTCAGATCTGGAGGAGGAGCTGGGTGATTTACTGCTACAGGTGGTGTTCCATAGTCAGATTGCTACTGAAGCCGGGGATTTTGAATTCGATAAAGTGGCGAACGGGATTTCCGACAAACTGGTGCGCCGTCATCCACATGTATTCGGGGAGGTCACGGTTTCGGATGCCGGCGAGGTGCTGCAAAACTGGGATGCCATTAAGAAATCGGAAAAGCAGGGGGACGATGACAAACCTTCCTCAATTGTCTCGGGTATACCCAAGCATCTTCCGGCGTTGCAGAAAGCGCATCAGATTCAGAAACGTGCGGCACGGGCCGGATTTGACTGGAATCATATCGATGATGTTTTCGATAAGCTGCACGAAGAGATCGATGAGGTAAAAGAAGCCATTAAGCGGGAGCACGAAGGGGATATTCGCGATGAGATTGGAGACCTCCTTTTTTCTGTGGTAAACGTCAGCCGCTTCCTTGGGCACAACCCGGAAGAACTCCTGAATCAGAATATTCGAAAATTTGTCGGCCGCTTTCAAAGGGTGGAAGATAAAGTGCATGAATCAGGACAGGAGTTTAAGGAATTCTCACTCGAAGAGCTGGATGTTTTCTGGGAAGAAGCGAAGCTGGCTGAAACTTGAAATGGGAAACATGAAACCTGAAAAATTCAGGTTTTCTTCTCTCTGAATTCTACTGAAAATACACTCCTTATTCGCACTGTGTCTAAATAGTACTAAAATAGTTATAAAAGGCTTGCGCGCCAAACGCCTTCTGATACGGTGGCTCCCAATTAAGACCAAATGGGTCTGGTATTTGCGAAAGGGTTTTATGTTAAGGATAACGAAAATAACGGATTACGGATTTATTCTGCTGGCACATATGGCAAATCAGGATGCGGATTTACTGCACAATGCGAAGGATCTTTCGGCCACGATTGAAATCCCGCTGCCAACGGTGAGTAAAGTACTCAAGATTTTGACACAGGGTGGTATCCTTAAATCGCATCAAGGAAGTAAAGGCGGCTACACACTTTCCAAATCGGCCAATGACATTTCAGCTGCTGAAATTATTGAAGCGGTGGAAGGTCCAGTTGCTATTACCGAATGCTCAACGGCTGATGGATGCGAACGGGATTGTCCGGTTAGCACAAGCTGGCAAAAGGTAAATACGGCAGTAATCGGCGCACTTAAGGGTTTGACGCTGGCCGACATGGCCAAGAGCTGATTTACCGTTATTCAGATTTAACGATATCCGCATCTCGGCTGATGCCGGATGCACTCCACATAGGATTATTATGAAGATTGAAGATGAAAAATCCTTCGATGAACTGGCAGACAAGGAATATAAGTACGGTTTTGTGACCGATATTGAATCCGACAGTCTCCCTCCTGGACTGAACGAAGATGTTGTGCGCGAAATTTCCAAGAGAAAAGAGGAGCCGGACTGGCTGACCGAATGGCGTGTGAAAGCCTATCACCATTGGACTACTCTGGAAGAACCCACTTGGGCCAAGGTTGAATTTCCGCCGGTTGATTATCAGGCGTTAAGCTATTATTCAGCACCGAAACAAAAAATTGATATGCCGAAAAGTCTGGATGAGGTTGATCCGGAATTACTGGAAACCTATGAAAAGTTAGGCATTCCGCTCCGCGAACAGGAAATGCTGGCTGGCGTTGTTGCCGTCGATGCCGTGTTTGATTCTGTTTCTGTGGCCACAACCTTTAAAGGTAAGCTCAATGAGATGGGAATTATCTTCTGCTCGTTTTCCGAAGCCGTGGCCGATCATCCGGAGCTGGTCAAAAAATATCTGGGTACGGTAGTCCCTTATAAAGACAACTACTATGCCACGCTGAACTCGGCGGTATTTTCTGATGGATCATTCTGCTACATCCCACCGGGGGTTCGATGCCCGATGGAGCTTTCCACCTATTTCCGGATTAATGCAGCCAATACCGGTCAGTTCGAACGTACGTTACTGATTGCCGATAAAGGTGCCTATGTGAGTTATCTCGAAGGCTGTACGGCACCGCAGCGGGATGAAAACCAGCTGCACGCTGCGGTGGTTGAACTGATTGCCCACGAGGATGCTCAGATCAAATACTCAACCGTTCAGAACTGGTATCCCGGCGATAAGGACGGAAAGGGCGGTATCTATAACTTTGTGACGAAGCGCGGTCATTGCCGGGGCGACAACTCCAAGATTTCATGGACGCAGGTCGAAACCGGATCGGCAATTACCTGGAAATATCCAAGCTGTATTCTGAAAGGCGATAACTCGATCGGTGAGTTTTATTCTGTTGCGGTGACCAACAATATGCAACAGGCGGATACCGGCACCAAAATGATTCATATCGGGAAAAACACCTCCAGTACGATCATCAGCAAGGGTATCTCTGCCGGCAAAGCGCAGAACAGTTATCGCGGAATGGTTAAAGTGGTGGAAACGGCGGAGAATGCACGTAACTTTTCGCAGTGCGATTCCATGCTGATCGGCGATAAATGCGGAGCGCATACCTTTCCCTATATCGATGTCAGTAATCCGACGGCGCAGGTTGAGCACGAAGCAACGACGACTAAAATCGGGGAAGACCAGATTTTCTATTGCAACCAGCGTGGACTCGATACGGAAGAGGCCGTCAGCATGATTGTGAACGGCTTCTGCAAAGAGGTCTTCCGTGAGCTGCCAATGGAGTTTGCTGTCGAAGCGCAGAAACTGCTCGGAATTAGTTTAGAAGGATCAGTCGGTTAGAATATATCCACAGATTACACGGATTCCTCTGATTTAAATCCCGATAATCCGTGAAATCAGTGGATGGAAAATTTATTGGAGAAGAATATGGCATTAATTGAAATAAAAGACCTTCACGCCAGTGTGGCGGACAAGCCGATCCTAAAAGGGATCAACCTAACCATCAATCCGGGCGAGGTTCATGCAATCATGGGTCCAAATGGATCGGGCAAGAGCACGCTTTCCAATGTGCTGGCCGGTAACGAGGCCTATGTAAAGACTGCCGGCCAGGTTTTGTTCGATGGTAAAGATATCGACGAACTGGCCGCGCACGAGCGAGCCTGCGCCGGTATGTTTCTGGCGTTTCAGTATCCGGTTGAAATAGCCGGTATCAGCAATATGTATTTTCTGAAAGCGGCGGTGAATGCGGTTCGTGAATACCAGGGTGTTGATCAGCTGGATGCGATGGACTTTCTGGATCTGGTTGAGGAAAAGAAAAAGGTGGTTCAGATTCGCGATGACCTGCTGGAGCGTGCCGTCAATTCCGGCTTTTCCGGCGGTGAAAAGAAGCGCAACGAAATTTTCCAAATGGCGATGCTGGAGCCGAAACTGGGCATTCTGGATGAAACCGATTCTGGTCTTGATATCGATGCCCTGCGGGTGGTGGCGGACGGCGTGAATGCCCTGCGCAGTCCGGACCGTGGTTTCCTGGTCATTACACACTATCAGCGTCTGCTGGATTATATTGTTCCGGATTTTGTACATGTGCTGGTTCATGGACAAATTGTTAAATCGGGCGGTAAGGAGCTCGCCCTCGAACTTGAAGATGAAGGCTACGCTTCCTGGCTGGGCGAAGAAGGGCCGTAATTATGGATCTCAAGGAATTACGCAAAAAGGCCGAGGCCGATTTTAAAACCAATGGTTTCCCGACAACCAAAGAAGAGTTGTGGCGCTTTACCGATGTGTCGCGGGTTGCCACTGCTGAATTTACCACGGACTGGAAAGCGGCAGAGGTCGAGTTTGAGCCGTTGAGTAACATTGTGGTGGTTTTCGAAAATGGAAAACTGTCCCGTGAAAAATCCAGTTTTGACAATCTGCCGAAAGGAGTATGCATAGGTTCCATACTGGATCTGGTTGATCCGAGAATCGGAACACTGGCAGATCGTCAGAGCGCGTTTGTTTCTTCTAATACCGCCTACTTTTCCGATGGTGCCTTTATTGAGGTAACGGACGGTGCTCAATTGGACACACCGATCCATCTGGTGTATCTGGCTGATGCGGAAGGTGCCGCATTGCATCTGCGCAATTTTGTGTCTGCAGGCAAAGGCGCTGCGGTTTCGATTGTCGAGGAATATATTGGGCTGGAAGATACCACCTACTGGACCAATGCTGTAACGGAAGTGTTTGCTGCGGATGAAGCTTCTGTTGATCACTACAAGGTGCAGCGCGAAAGTGCTTCGTCTTTCCATTTTCAGACCCTGGAAGCACATCTGGGAAAAGATACAGTTTTCAGTAACCATGCGGTTACATTCGGCTCCGCACTCGGACGAAACGACATCCGTGGCAAACTGAATGGTGAGGGCGGAGAAGCCATCTGCAACGGGCTCTACCTGCTGAAAGATAAGCAGCACTTTGATACGCACATGTTCATGGATCATGCCGTACCGAAATGCAACAGTCATGAACTGTATAAAGGTATTCTGGATGATAAAGCACACGCCGTTTTTTGCGGTCGCATACTGGTTCAGAAAGATGCTCAGGAAACCGATGCTGTTCAGTCGAATGGTAATCTGCTGCTGAGTCGCGGCGCGAAGGTCAATACCTTGCCGCAGCTCGAAATCTATGCCGATGACGTTAAATGCACACATGGCGCGACGATTGGTGAGCTGGACGAAACAGCGCTGTATTATCTCCAGACCCGCGGAATTAACCCGGTCCGGGGACATGCCATGCTGACGTTTGCTTTTGCCAATGAAGTGCTGGATGAAGTGAAATGCAAAACGGCTAAAACCTATATTGAAGGGCTGGTTCATAACTGGCTCGAAAATGCGTCCCTATGAACAATAACACCGCACAGTATGATGTAGTATCGATCAGGAATGATTTTCCGATTCTTGAACGGGAAATCTTAGGAAAGCCGTTGGTCTATCTGGACAACGGTGCATCCACGCAGCGTCCGGTTCAGGTAATCAATGCCATTAAAGATCTGTATGAAGTAAACTATTCCAATGTACATCGCGGTGTTCATACTCTGAGTCAGGAATCGACCAACCTGTACGACGATGCACGCGTGGCGGTTCGTGGTTTTATCAATGCGGCCTGTGTTCATGAAGTGGTTTTCACCAAAGGAACAACAGACTCCATCAATCTGGTCGCACAAAGCTATGCCCGTCCGCGCCTTAAAAAAGGCGATGAAATTTTAATCACACATATGGAGCATCACTCCAATATTGTGCCTTGGCAGATTGTTTGCGAACAGACCGGCGCGGAACTGAAGGTGGTTCCGATTTCTGACAAAGGTGAGTTGGAGATGGACCGCTTTGCGGAGCTGTTGTCTGAAAAGACCAAGCTGGTATCGGTGGTTCAGGTTTCCAATGCTCTTGGCACGGTTAACCCGGTTAAGCAGGTGATTGATGCTGCACATGCCCTGGGGGTGCCGGTACTGGTGGATGGCGCACAGGCCATTCCGCATATCCCGGTGGATGTTCAGAAGCTGGATGCTGATTTTTATGCCTTTTCCGGTCACAAGATTTATGGTCCCACGGGTGTAGGGGTACTATACGGGAAGGAAAAGCTGCTGAATGAAATGCCGCCATATCAGGGCGGCGGAGACATGATTCTCTCGGTGAGTTTTGAAAAAACAGAATATAATTCGCTGCCTTATAAGTTTGAGGCGGGAACACCCAACATTGCCGGCGTCGTTGGCTTAGGTGCAGCTATCAATTTTGTGCAGAAAATAGGGCTCGGCGCCATTGCAGCGCATGAGCATGGCCTGTTGGTCTATGCCACATCCAAACTTCGTGAAATTGACGGGTTGCGGATTATCGGCGAGGCGGATCAAAAGGCCGGCTTAATCTCTTTTGTACTCGATGCTGTGCATCCTCATGATATCGGAACCATGCTCGATGCGGAAGGTGTGGCCATCCGGGCAGGGCACCATTGCGCCCAACCGGTTATGGAACGCTACGGCGTACCGGCGACCGCTCGGGCTTCATTTGCAATGTACAATACGTTTCAGGAAATCGATGTGCTGGCTGCGGCCATCATCAAAACTATAGGAATGTTTTCATAATGGAAAATTTACGTGAGCTCTATCAGGAGGTCATTCTTGACCATAATAAAAACCCCCGGAACTTTCGTAAAATCGAAAAGCCGGATGGTTTTGCCCACGGCAACAATCCATTGTGCGGTGACCAGATCGATGTCTATCTGAAGATTACGGATGGCATGGTTGAAGATGTCTCATTCGATGGCAACGGATGTGCAATATGCACGTCATCGGCCTCCATGATGACCGAGGCACTTAAGGGAAAATCAGAAGCGGATGCGGAAGCATTATTTAACAGTTTTCATCATGCACTGACCGAAGATGAAGTTCATCCGGACGATGTGCCGCTCGGCAAATTAAAAGTGCTGACCGGAGTGAAGGAATATCCTGTCCGGGTTAAATGTGCCACCCTGGCCTGGCACACATTCGACGCTGCGTTGAAAAAGCTCCAGGGCAATATTACGACTGAATAGATGTAACAAGTAATCCGTGATGCGTAACGGTCTGTTGCACATTACGAATTATGTATTAAGGAATACGAGCAATGTTTGGAATCAAAAGAAAAGAGCGGTTTCCGCTTCAGGAAAAAAATGAAGAGTTGTTTCTGCAGGTCGTGCGATCGCTTCGTATGGTATTCGACCCGGAAATTCCGGTTAATGTCTACGACCTGGGGCTGATTTATAAAATTGAAGTGGATGAGGATGAAAAAATTTATCTTCAGATCACGCTTACTGCACCGAACTGCCCGGAAGCGGAACGTATTCCCGGTACTATTCAGCAGGCGGTAAAGGAAACCGAAGGCGTGAACGGTGATGTGGACATCGAACTCGTATTTGATCCGCCGTGGACACGTGAAAATATGTCGACTGCCGCGCTACTGGCCCTCGGATTGATTTGATGGAGGTACGGGCTCTGTCCCGTCCTTCTGCAGTTTAGGATGACACAGAGGTCGTCCCTCCAATTTTTTAACAAGGAAACTCCCATGGTTACTGAAGAACAGGTTCTTAACGAACTCAGCAAAATTATTGACCCCGACTTCCAGCGCGATATCGTTTCGCTGGGTTTTGTGCAGAACATGAAAATTGAAGGCGGAACGGTATCGTTTATTATTGAACTGACTACGCCGGCCTGTCCGCTAAGTCCCGTATTTCAAAAGCAGGCCATCGATCTCGTTGGCGATCTCCCCGGTGTTGAAAAAGTAGTGCCGACGATGACCGCTCGAAAGCGCGAAGACCGTGAAATAACGGCCGAAAAGAGCGGCCTGAAAGACGTTAAATATATCCTCGCCGTAAGTTCCTGCAAAGGTGGCGTAGGCAAATCTACCGTAGCGGCCATGCTGGCCAAGACGCTGGGAGCACGGGGTGCAAAAGTGGGCTTGCTGGATGCAGACATCTACGGACCTTCGGTACCGACCCTGTTTAACCTGCACGAGCCAGGTGTCCGGGCTACGGAAGACAACCAGTTTATTCCGCATGAAGTTGAGGGTGTGAAACTGATGTCGTTCGGATTCCTGATGGGCGATGGTCCGGCCGTGATTCGTGGACCGATGGTTGCGCAATATATGACCCAGCTGCTGCATGGCGTTGTTTGGGGCGAACTTGATTATCTGATCATCGATATGCCTCCGGGCACCGGTGATATTCAGCTTACCATTTCGCAGGCCGTTCAGATTGATGCTTCCGTTATTGTGACCACACCGCACCAGCTTTCCCTGACCGATGTCCGCAAAGGCATTATGATGTTTGATAAGGTCAATGTTCCGGTGTTGGGTGTGATCGAAAATATGGCTTATTTCCTCTGTGATGGTTGTGACAAAAAGCATCTCATTTTCGGTGAGGCAGGCGGAAAGACACTGGAAGAACGCTTTGGTTTGGACACCATAGCCGAACTGCCTATCACGGGTAACCTTAGCGGCTCACTCGACGCTCTGACCGGCAGTGACATTGCCAACGAAACAACGGACACCGTGATTCGGGCATTGGGTAAGAAGGTTCTGGAAAAAGTAGACCGACCCGAGGTTGAGTTTGATGCCACAGCGATCACCCTGAAATGGGCCGACGGTGAAACGTCCGTCGTATCCAATGCCGCATTGCGGCGCGCGTGTTCCTGTGCGCTGTGTGTGGATGAAATGACCCGCGCGCCGTTGCTTGATCCTGCATCCGTACCCATGGATATCCATGCCGAAAAAATCGGCATCATTGGAAACTATGCGGTCATGGTCGACTGGTCCGACGGACATAACACCGGCTTCTTTCCGTTCTCGACCATCCGGGAGCTGGCACAAAGCGTGGGAAATGCCGGTTGCGGCTGTAAATAGTAGAAGAGGTTACCCTGTGTAGGTTGAAGCTCCGCTTCGACTATCTCTGTGAACGGAATGACGCAGCAGAGCTGCATCCTACGAAATGGTTCGGGGGCTGGATTGTTGATTTGAGAGATTCCAAACTTTCAACCCTTGGGAGTTTGGATTATCTTTTTCAGCTATGGATTGGATTTCATCTCTTGAAAAGCGTTTCGGCTCCTGGGCTATCCCTAACCTCGCCGTCTATCTCATTGCCATTCAGGCCATTGGTGTTGCATTGCTAATGGGAAATTATACGAGCTACAGTGATTTACTTCTACATGGCAGCTCGGTGATGGATCGCGGACAATGGTGGCGGTTGTTGTCATTCATGATGCTGCCGAAAACCATGAGTCCGCTCTGGTTGTTTTTTGCTTTCTATATTTTTTATATGATCGGAAATGCGCTGGAACAGCATTGGGGCACATTCCGGTTTAATCTTTTTGTACTCATCGGATACCTGTTGACCATTTTGATGGCCTTTCTGAGCCCTGGTGCCGTTATCACGAATACCTATTTTCTCGGATGTGTGTTCCTCGCTTTTGCCACCCTGTTTCCGAACATCGAATTCCGGTTGTTTTTTATTCTTCCGGTAAAAGTAAAATGGCTGGGCTGGCTGACTGCAGCAGCGTATATCCTTACCCTGGTTGCGGGTGATCCCGGAAGCCGGTTAGGCGTTGTGGCGGCCTTTGCAAATTATGCCCTCTTTTTCGGAAAAGAGTTTCTTCAGAATGTTCGAGCCGGCCAGCGAAGAAAGGCCTTTGCGGCGGAGCGGGCGGTTGTTGCTGCGCAACCACTGCATGAATGCACTTCATGCGGAGCAACGGATAAAAGCGATCCTTCCAAACATTTCCGCTATTGTTCAACCTGCGGGAATTGTTATTGCGATGAACATATAGCGAATCACGACCACTGATTTCCATGAAAAATGCAGCGACACAGTCTGATGCAAGTATTGATGTCGAACGAAATAACGGAACGCTTTTGCTTTCGTTTTCCGGGGTGTTGAATGCTTCGGTCGCTGCCCGCTTTTGGCTTAAAATCACCCGCGCCCTAAATGAGAAAGGCTGCTCTTCCGTAGTCGTCAAGGGTTCGGACATTACCCAATGTGATGGGGCCGGCACGGCATTGCTGGTTCAGATTCGCCGAATCGCAAAACGTATGAATGCCACCATTGAGTTTCAGGATTTGGATTCTGATGTATTGCATATGCTGAACCTTTATCCTGACCGCCTCGAAGACAAAGCGGAGAAAGAGGAAAAGTCAGTCAACCTGATTGATGAGGTTGGCAAAACGACCTGGGATAACCTGATAGGACTCAGGGATCATATTGCATTTATGGGCGAGCTGACCGTGGGTCTGTTTAAAACCCTGATCCGTCCGTCCGGCTTGCGGCTGAAAGATTTTATGGTGGTACTTGAGGCCAGTGGTGCTCGCGCTCTCCCGATCATCGGTATGCTGGGTTTCCTCGTCGGCCTGATCCTGGCTTTTCAGGGAGCCGTGTTAATGGCGCAGTTTGGTGCTGAAATTTACATTGCCGATTTTGTAGGCAAATCAATTGTTCGCGAACTGGGTCCGCTCATTACGGCAATTATTGTCGCCGGGCGTACCGGATCCGCGTTTGCCGCGGAAATCGGAACCATGAAGGTGAATGAAGAAATTGATGCATTAACGACCATGGGCCTTGATCCGGTTCGGTTTCTGGTTATTCCGCGGGTATTGGGAGCAACCCTGATGACACCGTTGCTGGCCGTTTTGACCAACTTGTTTGGTATGGCAGGTGGTTCGGTTGTTATGAAAGGGCTTGGTTTTCCATTGATCACCTATGTAAACCGGGTCATTTCCGCGGTAACCCCTGCAGACTACCTGGGCGGATTATTCAAGGCGTTGGTTTTTGGTTTATTGATATCCGGAGCAGGGTGCCTGTGTGGTTTGCGCACCGGGGAAGGAGCAAGTGCCGTCGGTAACTCGGCAACCCGCGCCGTGGTCAGTTCCATTATTATGATTGTAATTGCCGATGGAATCTTTGCTGTACTGTTTTATTATCTGGGAATCTGAATGACGGACAAATCTATAATTACAGTAGACAACATGACGGCCCGTTATGGCGATAAGTTGGTTTTGGATGCTCTTTCATTTGGCGTGAAGCGGGGTGAAATATTTGTGATTCTGGGCGGGTCGGGCTGTGGAAAATCTACGCTGTTGAAGCATATGATTGGGCTCTACAAACCGTGTTCTGGAGATATCCGGATCGGCGATTCAAGCGTGGTTACTTCCGCCGGAACAGAGCGCGATGCGTTAATCCGACGGTTTGGTGTGATGTATCAAAGCGGAGCACTTTTCGGTTCGATGAACCTTCTCGAAAATGTCTGCCTCCCACTGGAAGAATTTACTGATTTAAATCGGGATGCGCGGGAACTGATTGCCCGGATGAAGTTGAGCCTGGTCGGTTTGGCGGAAGCGGCACATCAGATGCCATCGGAAATCAGTGGGGGTATGAAGAAGCGGGCAGCCATTGCCCGGGCCATGGCGCTTGATCCTGAAATTTTGTTTCTCGATGAACCATCGGCGGGGCTTGATCCGGTGACGGCGGATGAACTGGATGAATTGATTATTCAGTTATCCCGTACGCTGAACATTACCTTTGTCATTGTGACGCATGAGCTTCCCAGCATTTATAAAATCGCCGATCGCATCATCATGCTGGATGCCCGTACGAAAAAAATTATTGCCGAAGGCGATCCGGCCGAACTTCGCGAGTCAGCCGAAGATGAATGGGTACGGAATTTCTTTAACCGAAAGAGTGAATCAACCGTGAGCACGGGAGAAGATCATGAGCAGTAAACCGCATTATTTTTCAATTGGACTCTTTGTGCTGGTTGCAACAGCAATTGGATTGGTGGGCATAGTCCTGCTGACCTCTGATTCGTTGAATTCCACCAAATATTTTCTGGAAACCTACGTGGATGAATCGGTGCAGGGAATTGATATCGGTACGCCCTTTAAGTTCAGGGGGGTTAAAGTCGGCAATGTCAGTGAAATTGAAATGGTTTCCTCGGAATATGATACGGATAAAATGTATGTCATGATCCGGGTTGCGTTGGATAGTAAGGAAATGCTGCTGGATCCCGATACGTTGCCTGAAAGAATACAGGCGCAGGTCGAAAAAGGATTGCGGCTGAAGTTGGTGCCGCAGGGGATTACCGGACTTTCTTTTCTGGAGGCGGATTATTTTCCGGATACCGAGTTGGAACCGCTGGCGGTTGATTGGACTCCGAAATATACCTATGTCCCATCCACGCCCGCCATGATGACCTTATTGAGCCGTTCCATTGAGCGTATGGCCACGGAGATTAATTCGTTAAACCTGAAAGCAATTGGGAACAACGTGGAGTCCATTACCAGTAATTTGAATAGGTCGGTAGAGCATGTGGAACTCATCACGCGTAATGCGGCAGAGGCTTCCGGGGATGTTATTGATAATGTGCGGGTTGCTTCAGGAAGTCTGCCCATTGTTGCTTCGAACCTGACCACTTCGATGAGTACGATCCAGGAACTGGTTGTTGAGTCCGATCAGGACATCGACCAAATCATGCTGAATCTGAGATATATTACGGAAGACACGAAAGAGTTGGTCCGGATGATTAAGCGGTATCCCGGCATGTTGTTGACGGAACCGCCGAAACATAGCTTAAGCAAGTGAGGATATAGATATGAAAACATTAAATCGTTTTGCTTTTGGATTCGTCTGTATGGCCATGCTGCTTTCGGGCGGGTGCGTTAAGTTGTGGCAGGACAACCTCGATATCAAAACCTATGTAATGGAAGCTCACAGGGATTTAAAGGTGATGGATGATCCGTTGGCCGAAAAATTATGGATCGATTCGGTGGTGGTGCTGCCTCCATACAACGTGCGCAGCCTCGTGCTGCGGGAAAGCGATGTTAAATATTCAACCAGCTACTATACCGAGCTGCTGATGTCGCCATCGGAAAACTTCAGGAATGCATTCTACACCTGGTTTTCTGATAGCGGTCTTTTTTCGGATGTTACGCTGTCTGAGCGTTCAGGCATGTCGCATCGCCTGGTGGTCACGGTGTTGAACTTCCATGGGGATGCAACTCAAAACAAGGCGGTCCTTAAGATTAAGGCCACGTTGTTTGATGAAAAAAACAATGGTATGCGCGTACTCTTTACAAAAAACTATCTGCAGGAGGTCGCGGTTCATGGAAATGATGCAGATGAACTGATTCGAGCCCACAGCAAGGCGCTGTCCCTGATTCTGAAGGAGATCGAAAGCGATGCGGTTAATGAGCTTGGACAGGATGGTTAAAGAAAATGAAACGGATGAGCTATACCCGTTGGATACTGGCTTTTATAGCATTAGCGGCCGCTTCGTCTTTCGCAGAGTATGCCTTTAATTTTGACGATCTGTATATGCTGGCTGTCGGAGCGGGGTATCACTTCTGACCGGAATTGGCGTTGAATGAGCGGCGGTGCGTGAGTAGTGTTTTACGCAATTAAATATCTGGAGGTTTTATGTCCGTTAATCAGGCTGTTGTATTTACTAAACCGGTTCATCATCTGGGTACGGATCTGACTCCGTCCCTCCTTGATGAACGGTCACGAAGTTTTTTTGAAGACAAAGGGTTTACCGTTGTTTCCAGCAGGGTGGTGACCGGTTCCGAGCTGGCGGAACACGACGTAATTAAGCAGCATTATCTGATGTACAGCAAATCAGCCTGTGCCGCATCGATTTCCGACCTGAATGTATCGGACGACGGCAGGGCGGCATTTGAATCCGCATTCGGGAAAACCTGGGATCATGAGGTGGCAACCGGACGCGTCATTACAACAGCAACCCTGTTAAAGGAAAAGGGGATTAATGTTCATCAGCTGTTTGATCTCTGGAACGAACAGTTTACCACACGCAAAACCGTTAAAATCCAGGACGGTCTGCTGATGGCTTATCTGGAGGAGCTGGATTGTTACTGCATGAATGCTTTTTACCCCGCGATGGAAGATAACTTTAATAACCCGGCAACCCATATCGACTATTATGTCCTGGAATTTGATCCTGAAGTTATCTCATGGGAGCAGTTCCGTAAAAATATTCTAGGATCCACCGATGCCAGCAAGGCCGATCCCGATAGTTTTCGTGGTCAGCTGTATGCTGAATATAAAGTAGACTTTCCGGGGCGGGATAACTTTGTGCATGGAAGCGCAGGGCCGCTGGAAGGATTCGTAGAGCGCGCAATCCATGAAGCGGATTTCAATATGTCCACCAATCCAGTGGGCGAGTACCTGGCCGGGCGCGGCGTTACACTCGACTCTTTTGCTGATTGGAAAGGAAGCCAGTCTGTTTCCGTAATCGGAGAGCTGTTTGATGCCACCGAAGAAAAAAATACCGACGATATCATGGGCACGCTGGATGGTGTGGATTTTTGAACGGAAACAGATGGGTGAGGTCTATGAATAAAGTTCGTAACGTAACCCCAAGGAGATGTACCCCATGAAAAAAGTAATGAGTATAGCCGCAGTGGCATTGTTAATGGCCGGAATGACCGGTTGCGCCTGCATAAAGGGAAGTAAGTGTTGCTCCGATGGCGGCGCATGTTGTGCGGAGAAATGTCCTGAGGGATGTGCCAAACCCTGCTGCGCGAAAACTGAATAACAGCAGAAAGATTACGACCCAAATAATAAAAGCCCCGCTGGAAACGGGGCTTTGAGCTTGTTGATTAAGCTAATGCAAACGACAACAAGCAACTTATCTTGTGTTTTGGAGTGCGGTGGCAATTGAAAGGCGACACCGCTTTACGGTTGATCGGCAGTCAGTTATTTTTCCAAAGCGCAGTCGCACCTGTCGGCTTGCCTGCGCACGCCAAAGCGGGGTCGCCGCCTACAACTAATCCTAGGCCATGATATTTCTTAAACCAGACTGGAGAAAACAAACAAAAATGCTCCGGCACAAATCAGCATGAACATGCCCATAATAATATAGAAGATGGAGGTAATGTTATTCGGCTTAATACTGTTCGATGAATAGTAATCATTAATCCCGTCCACGACGGTTTTTAATAAGGCTCTCTTCTTTGATTTTTTCAGCTTCAGCTGTCCCACTCCGATCCAGGATTGAATAGCCACCTGGATATTCGCATTCTCTTCTGTCAATGCCACTATCGACAACCGCTCTTCAAAAGGCATGCTGTTTTTATTCAGAGAATAATGAAGGGCATCTCTAAATGACTCATCATGAATACCGATGAGCATATATCCTTTCATTTGAATCCAGAAAAAAGCCAGGAGACAGACAAACATGATTGGATTTATCCATAAAATAAGTGACAGACTGCCGCACTCAACATTACCCAGCATCCTCGCTGTATTTATAAATTGCGGCGAAAATGCCACCACCATGAAACCGAAGAAAAAGCGCGATGAAATTAATAGCGGCCTCTTTTGGGTAACCACCTTCAAGCCGATAAAAAGGAAGAAGGTCGACATCAGGGCAAAGAGTAAGGGGAAGTAAATATTCATAGTTTCCTTTATTAGTGAACGTTCAGTGTGTGTGTTGGCTTGGGCATCAGACTTTGTCTGGCTCAGCGGGCGTTTTCAGCATAAGTTCAAACACTGGTTGGCAATTTGGTTATAATTGTATTCATGATAATTCACTTATAACTATTTAGATTTTCGACTGGAGGAAGATGAAGTTGTAGATGAGAAATTACCAGACCCTACTGATCTGATTGTGCCATCAATATTAAGTCGAACATTTACGGTCTTACTAACAGTTGTGGTCTTGGTTGCATTCGGTAGTAATTTAATTTCTGATGAATCAATATCTGGTGATTGCAGAAATGTTACCGTAATGACATCGCTTGGCTTGTTAGCAAATAGCTTTGTGTCTTTTTGCTTCATACTTAGGGTGTACTTAATTTCATGCAGATGAAGTGTATTGGTATTGATATTTGGATACTTATGGATAACTGCAGCTGTCGATAATGAAACAATTTGTTTTTTATCAACTAGATTTGATTCTGCTAGACACCATGAAGCACAAAAAAAGCTAAGGGTTAAGGTTTTATACATTTAGTTTCCTTTCTTCTGCCGTTAAACGTGAGCTTCATTGCCCATAAACATTGCCTTACTCAGCGGACGTTTTCACCATAAGTTCCGTATTCTGGTTAGAACTTCATTTTCCTCATCTCTTTTGACGTATCAATACTGTACGGATCTCCAGCTCTTGCTTGCCGTCGAGTTGGTTTATTTTGCAGTACAACTGTCCCGGCAATAAAATCATGCAATGCACGCCTTCGCTTATTTGTCAGAATAACAATGAATTCACTCCATACCCAAATTTGTTGAGCTTTCGAGAAATATGGATACCACACTGGCCAAAGAGAGTTAATCAGTTCAAAACGCTCTCGTAGGGCAAGCTCTGCATAACCTTCAAGTGGTATAGATAAATACAGTGGGATTAGTGCGATATGAGAGATGAGGGCGCTGATAATATCTACAGAACTTCGAAGAAATGCTTGCTTCCAGGAGATACGGTTACCATCTAGTTTTGTAACACATGTGCCGGTCAGCTTTTTCCCAATTGTTTTTCCCCAACGGCCATGGCAGTAAACCCAGTAGCCAGTAAAGATGAGAGTGATTGGTATAAGAATGGCCGCATATAAACGGGGTGATGTCCTCAGAACTTTTGTCTGCATAATCATCAAAGGAGATAGGACTATGACATCTATCCAAAATGCTCCGAAACGTCGCCACCATGCTGCGTAATAGAGTTGTTTTTGTTGCATATTTATTGTTCTAACGTTACGGGTGAGCCCGAGTGCCCTATGCTTCAACTTCATCGGCGGGCGTTTTCATGATAGGGTCAAACCGCTTGAATCCCCTCTAACCCCTTTTATTGGGGGCTGCGTTTTATTAAACTAAA
>CAZAPF010000020.1:0-75866 GCA_964486885.1 uncultured Verrucomicrobiota bacterium | reverse complement strand
ATTATAGCAGTTAACAGGAAAAACGCTTCTTTGTTCGTGAAATATTCAGGCTAAGTTGCCCCTCACGGAGGCTGTAGGCGGATCCGGGGTCACCGCCCCCGGCTACAGCAAAGGCAACCGAACATTCGTCGGGTATCCTTTCAGCTTCCGGGCGAGTGCCTGCTTGAGCAACGGAACCCCGCCCGCACTGAACGGTGCACTGTAGGCCCGGATCTCCTGCTGCATTACAGCCGCTTCCTCCACTTTGGCTGACACGACCAGCATATCCATTGCGGAATAGATCTCCGGTCTTACATTCCCTGTCGCCGCAACAAATCCGGCCGCGCCCTCCTGTACCGGCTCATAAATATTCGTACTGGTTCCTACAAAATAACGAGGCGTATGTTCCATCAGTTCAAAATTCTGTGACGAATCCTTAATGGCAAAGTGCGGTACGGCATCGAGGATATCGGTCGTGATGGCATTTCCCGTGTGCTTCGGAAAGTTATAGAGAATGAACGGAACCTCCGCCTCCTTCGCCAACTTCTGAAAATATTCTATGATGCCCTCTTCGGGCAGACCTGCCGGATAGCAGGGAGGCAGCACGGCAACCGCATCGGCACCCAGATCATTAGCCCATTGTACCTCCACTGTGTTTTGCACCAGCCCTAATCCGCCGGCATGCTGAATAATCAGCCCGTCAAAGTTTTCCCGCGCCAGTTTCAGCAGTTTCCTGCGTTCTTCAGGAAGCAGCGAAAAAAATTCGGCGGTGGTTCCGTTTACCATGATCCGCCTAATGCCATGCCCCTTCAGGAATTCCAGATGACGGATAAATGCTCCTTCATCGATTTCCCCCGACTCCGAAAAAGGAGTCAGCACCGGAACAATCAACCCTTTTAATTCTTCATGCATGGGAAAGAATGTAGCGGTTTCCCACTGGCTGGAAAACCACCTTTCCAACGTTTGAACTCCATTATATAGTTCCGGCAGTTAACGGAGAGTATTATGAGAGGCCAAATCATTGCAGAAGACCGTTTCCTGCATCAGGGAATCGATCACCACTTATTCGTTACCGGCATTGATAATGCCGAACACGAATACCGCTTCGAGGTAAAGCGCATTGCCCCCGGAAGCGATCAGTCCGAAACCATCTATGAAAAAACAGAAGACCTTTCCGCCCGGCTTGCCCAGAATCCCGACCGAAAAATCGGCGACTTACTATGCGTTGAAATGAGCGTGATTAAAAAAGAGATCTTCGAGGAGGAAGATATCCACGCCAATGATCCGTAAGCCGAATGCCCCATCGACTTCAATGCACGAAAATAAAGAACTCTAAAGGAGACTCCAAATGACCCATAAAAAACTAACGCATCGGCAACGAATTGCAGCCGAACTCTACGCCTACAGCTACGCTAACTATGCCGACCATCTAGGCAACGAGCGCTTTACCCGCTATATGCCCGATACCGTCGATCTACTGGAACGAGCTATAAAGGAGGGTTGGGGCGACCAGAAGACCGCTACGGAATTGGATATGAAAGCTGAGGATGTTCCACAACTGATTAATCGACTGGCCGACGCCCATAAAATTGTGGATGCGCCGAATGCCTCGGAATCATTCCGGGAGTCCGTGCGGCAGCAGTTGGTTGAGCTGCTTCGCGATAAAGTGACCGATGAAGAGGAGTTTGAAAAGATCGTTGTTCAAATGTGCTATTGCGCATCTGATCTAGGCTGCCTGCTCGAATGGGAAGGCAAGCGCCTCGTCGACTACAGCGAATGGCTCCGCCGGACACCCGACTGCGACTATTCCGGCATCGGACTCCCAAACCTCCCGAGTTTCAGGGAAGACGAAGAATAAGCGGCTGTCCTACCAACAATTTTCGTTGTATCGGCGGACGGCGGAGAGCCAATCCGCCATCTCGTCCTTAATGATGTCCCGCAAAAATAATAGATCAAGGCCATCGAGCTGGCCAATCTCAAACATGAACCCATAGAACTTCTTCAAACCAACAGCGGTTTGCTTCATTGAGCTCTCGGAAGACCACAGGGCCTTTCGGATAAACCAATCTCCGAGGAAGCCGTCGATCTGGACTGCACCTTCCCTCGCCGGGGTGGCGGAATCACAGAGCAAATATTCGTTTATGTAGAATCCCACATTGCCTACATGCTTCAAGACCGTAGACTCGCTCAGCCCCTTTCCGCGCAGCCAATTTGAAAATTCGTCGAGAAGCTTCGCGTTTTCCTGCCGGATTTCCCGGCATGCCTGCTCCCACTTTTCATAATCCTCATCCATGACACCTTCTATGCAATTCCTTGCGTTCTTGTATCCATTATCCTCGCACTTCATACGCAACGAAGCTGGAAGCATCGTCTACGAAAAATAAAACCCGGAGTTCCTTGCGGAGACTCCGGGTTATGCGTCAGTGCCAAAGAACACTTAAGGCAGTACGGTGTCGCCCATGAGGTATTTATCGACCTCGCGTGCGGCACCGCGGCCTTCATTGATGGCCCATACGACGAGTGACTGCCCGCGGCGGGAATCACCTGCAGCGAATACTCCTTCCACATTCGTCGTGTAGACTTCGTGTTCCGCCTTGTAGTTAGAACGTGCATCGCGCTCGAGTCCCAGTTGCTCAGCAACCGGATTCTCCGGCCCGAGGAAGCCCATGGCCAGCAGAACGAGGTCTGCTTCGACGCGCTGTTCGGTTCCTTCGACTGCCTTCGGCATTTTACCGCCTTTTCCATTGTCAACCCACTCGACCTCGATGGTGTGGATCGCAATCAGGTTGCCATCGGCATCGCCTTCAAATTTCTGGGTCATGACCGAAAAGTTACGCGGATCTTTTCCCTGCAGCTTGATGGCCTCGGCCTGACCATAGTCGACCTTCAGGTTAGCCGGCCACTGCGGCCACGGATTGGAAACCCGGTTACGGTCGGCTTCCGGCTTCGGCAGGATTTCAAGCTGGGTTACCTTTTCGCAACCGTGGCGGAGCGAAGTACCCACACAGTCGGTACCGGTATCACCGCCACCGATAACGATCACTTTTTTATCCTTGGCGGAAATATAGTTGCCGTCTTCGAGATTGCTGTCGAGCAAGCTCTTGGTGTTAGCATGCAGGAATTCCATCGCAAAATGAACGCCCTTGAGGTCTCGCCCTTCTGCAGGAAGATCGCGCGGCTTGGTGGCGCCATTGGCCAGCACAACCGCATCAAAATCTTTCTTCAGCTGTTCGGCGGAAATATCTTTGCCTACTTCCGTGTTGGTTTTGTAGATGACGCCTTCCTGCTCGATGATATCGATACGGCGCTGCATGACACCCTTATCGAGTTTCATGTTCGGAATGCCGTACATCATCAGTCCGCCCAATCGGTCGGAGCGTTCGAATACGGTAACCGTGTGGCCCGCTCGGTTCAACTGCTGGGCACAGGCGAGTCCGGCCGGTCCAGAACCGACGACCGCGATCTTTTTATCGGTGCGAATTTCCGGCGGTTCAGGCACAACCCATCCGTTTTCAAAGCCTTTATCGATAATGGTGCGTTCGTTGTCGTGAATGGTCACGGCCGGTTCATTGATGCTTAGCACGCATCCGGCTTCACACGGAGCGGGGCATACCCGCCCGGTTACTTCCGGAAAGTTGTTGGTATGGTGCAGGCGATCGAGCGCCTCGCGCCAACGGTTGCGGTAGATCAGATCGTTCCACTCCGGAATGAGGTTGTTGATCGGGCAGCCGCTTGCGCCACCTTCCATCATTTCGCCCCGGTGGCAGAACGGCACACCGCAATCCATGCATCGGGCACCCTGCTCCTGGCAGGTCTGCTCATCGCGCAATACGTAGACCTCGTCCCAATCCTTCACGCGTTCCTCTTCGGGGCGCATCGGGTTGGTGGTCCGTACAAACTCTAAAAAGCCGGTTAATTTTCCCATAACAAAATCTCCTTCGACCTAAGGGTTAGGCACCCATGCTGGCGATATGCATATCAAACGCCGCGTCGATAATTTCATCTTCTGTTTCGTATTCTTCGGTCAGGCGGGCCCGCTCGATATAATCCAGCATGCGTTTGTAATCCGTTGGGATTACTTTCACGAATTTGTTGATCGTGTTATCCCAATCCGCCAGCAGTTTTTCCGCCAGTGTTGAACCCGTCTTTTTCTGATGGGTTTCGATTCTGGATTTCAGATCCGCAATCTCCGCTGTGGCATGCACCTTTTCGAGCTCGATCATTTCCATGTTGCACTTTTCGGCAAAGTCGCCATCGGTATCATAGACATAGGCAATCCCGCCGGACATACCCGCGCCAAAGTTGCGGCCGGTCTTTCCGAGAATTACCGCCTTGCCGCCGGTCATGTATTCGCAGCCGTGGTCACCGATACCTTCAACCACCACTTCCGCGCCTGAGTTGCGAACACAGAAACGTTCGCCGGCAACACCGCGAATATAAGCGGTTCCGCCGGTTGCGCCATAGAAACAAACGTTGCCCACTACAATGTTGTCTTCAGCCACAAAGGTTGCACCCTTGTCCGGATAGATCGTCAGGCTTCCGCCGGAGAGGCCCTTACCAACATAGTCGTTGGCATCGCCTTCGAGCTCGAGCTCAATGCCCTTGCACATGAATGCACCCAGCGACTGGCCAACCGATCCCTTCAGGTTGAAGTGAACCGTTCCATCGGGCAGGCCCTTGTCCTTGTAGATCTTAGTCATTTCGTTCGACAGAATGGTACCAACGGCACGGTCGGTATTGACCACCTCGAAGGAGGCTTTAACCTTTTCACCGTTTTCAAGTGCAGGCTTCGCAGCGTCAACCAGCTTCCAGTCGATAACGCTTTCCAGCATGTGGTTCTGGTCCTTGCTGTGGTACGTACCCTCTTCTTCGCCGATCTTTTCACGGAAAAGAATCGGTGAGAGGTCGAGGTTTTTGTATTTCCAGTGATCCACATCATCGCGGAATTTCAGGCACTGCGACTGACCGACCATTTCGTCGATCGATTTAAAGCCGAGTTCAGCCATAATTTCGCGCAGACCATCAACGAGGAATTCAAAGAAGTTTACGACGTGATCCGGGTTGCCATCAAATTTTTCACGAAGCTCGCCGCGCTGGGTTGCAATACCCACCGGGCAGGTGTTGCTGTGGCACTTACGCATCATGATGCAGCCTTCCACTACGAGGGCGGCAGTAGCTACGCCCCACTCTTCCGCACCGAGCAGCGTTGCTACGGCGAGGTCGCGGGAAGTTTTCATCTGACCATCGGCCTGAACCACAATACGGTTACGCAGACGGTTGCGTACGAGGGTCTGGTGGGTTTCGGAAAGTCCGAGCTCCCACGGCAGTCCGGCATGCTTGATTGAACTCAGCGGTGATGCGCCCGTTCCGCCGTCATAGCCGGCAATCAGAACCGCATCTGCTTTCGCTTTACATACCCCGGCCGCAATCGTTCCGACACCGGTTTCAGATACCAGCTTCACGTTTACACGTGCAGCGCGGTTGCTGTTCTTCAGGTCATAGATCAGCTGGGCAAGGTCTTCAATCGAATAAATATCATGGTGCGGAGGCGGGGAAATAAGACCCACGCCCGGAGTCGAACCACGTACACGGCCAATCCAGCCGTTTACTTTATGACCCGGCAGATGTCCGCCTTCGCCCGGCTTTGCG
This sequence comes from uncultured Verrucomicrobiota bacterium, assembly GCA_964486885.1. Classification (GTDB taxonomy): domain Bacteria; phylum Verrucomicrobiota; class Kiritimatiellia; order Kiritimatiellales; family Pontiellaceae; genus Pontiella. The sequence goes on along the minus strand of CAZAPF010000020.1, from coordinate 70,238 downwards.
CCCTGCGCCATTTTAATCTGCAGTTCGCTGGCCTTACTAAGGTAATAGCTGTTAACCCCGAAACGGCCGGATGCAATCTGCTTGGTTGCAGAGCACATGTCATCGCCGTTCGGCAGTTTTGCATAACGAACCGGATCCTCGCCGCCTTCACCGGAGTTGGAGCGTGAACCGATACGGTTCATGGCAATCGCCAGCGTGGTGTGCGCTTCCCACGAAATCGAACCGAACGACATGGCGCCGGTCGCGAAGCGTTTCAGAATGTTTTCAGCCGGTTCAACCTCGTCCAGCGAGATTGGTTGGCGGTCGGACTGGAATTCCATCAACCCACGCAGCGTGAAGGCCGCCTTGCTCTGTTCGTCAACGGTTTTGCAGTATTCCTTATACTTCGCAAAATCATTCTCGCGGGTGCATTCCTGCAGCAGACGAATTGTCGTCGGGTTAAACAGATGGCGCTCACCATCTTTACGCCATGCATATTCGCCGCCCGGATCGAGTACTTTCTGGGCACCGCCACGCGTTGGGAAGCCTTTGCGGTGCTTGTGCAGGGTTTCCGTAGCAATATCGTCGAGGCTCAGCCCCTGAATACGGCTGACCGTTCCTGTGAAATATTTGTCTACCACATCGGAGTTGATACCCACGATCTCGAAGATCTGTGCACCCTGATAAGACGCCAGTGTTGAAATCCCCATCTTGGAGAAAATCTTCAGCAGGCCGCTATTAACCGCCTTGATGTAGTTTTCGATGGCCTTTTCAGAGGACAATCCGTTGAGCAGGTCATCGGTTTCCATCTGGCGGATGGTATCGAGTGCGTTGTACGGATTGACCGCCGAAGCCCCGAAGCCGAGAATGGTTGAAAAATGATGCACTTCACGCACATCGCCGACTTCCATAACAATATCAGCCTTACCGCGTTTCCCGGCACGGATTAAATAGTGATGCACGGCTGCTGCTGCAAGAACAGAAGGAATCGGCGCATGATCCGAGTTACAGTGGAAGTCGGACAGAATAATGATCGAGTGACCTTCATCAATGGCATCTTCCGCATAGCGGCAGACGCGGTCGAGCGTACGCTCGAGCACACCGGGCTCACCGTTGGCCGGGAACACGATTTCAAGGCGCTTGGCCTGGAAGTGATTGTGATCGAGGAACAGTAGACGGGAAAGATCTTCGTTAGTCAGCACGGGCTGGTCGATTGCGATCCGGCGGCATTGCTCCGGCGATTCTGTCAGAATATTTTTGAATCCGCCGACGTACGTACGCAGATCCATAACCACACGCTCGCGGATCGGGTCGATCGGTGGGTTGGTTACCTGGGCAAACAGCTGTTTGAAATAGTGCGAAAGCTGGGTCGGGCGGTCTGAAAGAACAGCCAGCGGATTATCCGCACCCATGGAACCAAGCGGTTCCTTGCCGGTCGTAGCCATCGGCTTGACGAGTTCCGTAATATCCTCGTAGGAGAATCCAAACATTTGCTGGCGGCGGAACAGCGTCTTTTCGCTAGGCTTCTTCAGCTCGTAGTCGTCCGCGATCGGCAGCTCATCGAGATGAATCATGTTTTTGTCGAGCCATTCCTGATAGGGCTCGCGGGAACAGAGGTCCGCCTTAAGCTCTTCGTCGGAAATGATGCGGCCCTGATCGAGGTCGGCCACAAACATTTTACCGGGCTGCAGGCGACCGCGGATTTTAACCTTGGAGTGGTCAACATTGATCACACCGGTTTCGGAGGCCATGATCAGCGTATCGTCATCGGTCACGCAGTAACGCGAAGGACGCAGACCGTTACGGTCGAGCGTAGCACCAACCAGCACACCGTCAGTAAAGCAGACAGAAGCAGGACCATCCCACGGCTCCATCATGGCGGAGTAGAATTCGTAGAAAGCGCGCTTGGTCGGATCCATTTCAGGATCATTCTGCCAGGCTTCCGGAATCAGCATCATCAATACGTGCGGAAGGGAACGGCCGCTCAGCACGAGCATTTCTATGGCCATGTCCAGGTTGGCGGAATCGGACGCTGCGAGATCGCAGATCGGGAAGATCATTTCCAGCTCTTCGCGGGAGAAAGCCGTACATTCGAGCAGCACTTCACGGGCGCGCATCCAGTTAATGTTACCCTTGTTGGTGTTAATTTCACCGTTGTGGGCAATATAGCGGAACGGCTGCGCCAGCTTCCAGGACGGGAACGTGTTGGTTGAGAAGCGGGAGTGCACCAGCGCAATGGCACTGACGGCAGACTCGTTCTGCAGGTCGAGGAAGTATTGCGGCACCTGTTCGGTGACAAGCTGACCCTTATAGTTAATGGTCTTGTAGGAGCAGGAAATAATGTTCAGTCCGTCCGGACCGATGCCCGCTACGGTTTCATTGGCAATACGTTCCGTATATTTACGGAATACAAACAGTTTGCGGTCGAATTCTTCCGCAGTCATACCGGACGGCTTTCCAATGAAAATCTGCTGAACGCTCGGCTCGGTTTCAGCGGAATCGCGACCGAGATCGGAGTTATCGACCGGAACAATACGATATCCTAATAGAGGCAATTCAAATTTAGCGAGGTTGCGCTCGATGATTTCCTTGCACTCAGCCTGTTTGACTTCGTCGCGCGGGAAAAAGGTCATGCCCACGCCATATTCACCGAATTTCGGGAGTTTAATGCCTACTTTCGGGCATTCTTCCATGAAGAGTTCGTGCGGGATCTGGAATAGAATACCGGCCCCATCGCCTGATTTTACGTCGAATCCTGTTCCGCCACGGTGCTCCATGCACGCAAGCATGCCCAGCGCATCGCTGATCACAGAATGCTTTTTGCGCCCTTTCAGATTTGCAACAAAACCGATGCCGCAGCTGCTGTGCTCGAAGTCGGCACGATACATTCCCTCACCTTCCGGTTGTCCGAAAGTGTTGAGTTCGTTTTCCTTATAAATAGTACCTTTTTTGGTCATATGTAACCTCATAGTCGTCAGATAAAATAGCGGGATAATTTGGACACAGAGCCCTTCCAAGTCAATCCCATACCCCGATAAAAAAATAGCGAATGCTTAGGTTTTCGCAAATTTACTAGTAAATAAGCGCTTACAATTGGATGAGGGCTACTAAATGAAAAGATATCAACTAGAAGTTCCAGCCCTTGGAGGAAAAGACTTCGTCGAAAATATCGGGCGAAATCGGGCGTCCATTGCTGGTCAGTACGCCGGTTACCTGCGCCTCCAGCACCAGTTTTCCGTCGGCTTTCCGAACGATGGCCTGATCAAAAACGAAACGAACCCGTCCCTGCTTATGCATTCCAAGTTTAACAATAAACTCATCGCGCGGGCGCAAGGGCAGTTTATAGTTCAGCTCAATCTGGGTTACGACCGCATCGATGCCGTCGTCATGCAGCTTGGCAAAGTTTAATCCGACATCGTGCAGAAACTCGTGGCGACAATGTTCCAGGTAGTTCTGATAAACCGAGTTATTTACAATGCCCTGAATATCACATTCATAGTCGCGAACCATCATTTCCGTCTCAAATACGTATTCCATCAATAATCGCCTTTTAGTTTTCTGTTGTTGCCCTGTACTGACCGGTAGAAACGGCCCAGTTTTTTATCCTGGTCCCGCTTTTCCAACGCGGACTGCTCGTGAAACGCCGCTTCCTTCATTAACCGTACATAGTTATTGTATCGTGCTTCGGAAATTTCATCCCGCTCAACGGCGTCGATAACCGCACACCCCTTTGTGTTCACGTGCGAGCAATCATTAAATTTACATTGCGCTGAAAGGGCATGGATGTCGTCGAAGGTTTCATCAATCCCTTCATTCACATCCATATTACCCAGCTCCCGCATGCCGGGGGTGTCAACCACGTGCGCACCATTATCCAGCGTGATCAGCTCGCGCCAGGTTGTGGAGTGCACGCCTTTCCCATCGGATTCGCGGACAGGTAATGTAAACAGATAATCATCCTCACCCAGTAGATTATTGAGCAACGACGTCTTACCCACACCTGATGTGCCGATTACGCAATAGGTTCTTTCCGGCTCAAACAGCGCCATGACCTCATCCAACCCATCCTGATCAACATTACTGAAAGTGTACCATCGAACGCCGGGCATACGCTCTTCCACTTCCGCTGTTTTCACAGCAAGTTGCGCCGGGGCCAGCAGGTCGGACTTGCTAAGCAGTACAATCGGTTCAATTCCGCTTTCATTCACCATCACCAGATAGCGTTCCAATCGTTTGAGGTTATAGCCGGGACCGACGGTCTGCATAATAAAAGCCGTATCAATATTTGCCGCGATAAGCTGGGAGCGCGTTGAACGGCCGGCCGTTTTTCGTTTCAGTGCGGACTCCCGATCTAAAACCCGCTGGATTGAACCAAAGTTTTCATCATCAAAATCTTTTACGAGCACCCAGTCGCCTACCGTAGGATAATCAAGTTTGGATTTGGCCTTGTGTCGCATGCGACCGGTCATCTTCGCCGACCGGGTTTCTTCACCGTCGGACACTTCGCACTCGCCTTTATGAATTGCCGTGACGCGGGCAACGGACAGGTCACACTCCGTATCCGGATCGATCTGCGCGTCAAAAAATTGATTGTAGCCAAATTCTTCGAGTGTCATTCATTAATTCCATTTCCAGCGGGCCTGTAGAATCTCCGCGGGTGATTGAAAATCCATACTATGAAACTAAGTGCACGATGAAAGGAAATAAACGTGAAGTTGAAAGCGCACCTTTCCGTCTACGGGGATTTCCGTTTCCAAAAGAGTCTATTCGTCCAGATAGGCCGATCGTTCAGGCAACATTCTCGTTGGGCACTATTTCAACAACAACGTCGTCTCCATAATACGCCTTGGCCTTTTTCTCCAATCGATCAAGAACTTCATCGACGGTATCTCCTGCGGATGGTTCCAATCCGGGCAGGCAACCCAGGAAATGAGTGGCTTCATCCTCGCGGATATAACCTTCGGAAAGCTGCATTCCGTCAACCGGGTGGACAATGACTTCCTCTTCTATGCCATGTCTATTCATAACTCTCTTCCTCTGAAAGCTATATAACCCTGAGCAGGTCGTTCCGCAATGTTATTCTAGCGCTCATTTTATGATTCATAAAAAACCCCCGAAAACGGTGCTTTCGGGGGTCAATTCATGGAGTTATATCTCACGATTTCAGTGTGGAAACGGCGGCCTCAGAAGGACTCTATAACGTGGCTGTCCAGCGTGCCTATGGCCGCGGCATCGGGATCATCGCGTTGCGTAGCATTCAACGGAACATTCAACTGCGCGGGTGAGCTCGGCCCCATCCCAATAATGGAAGACTGATAACCCTCTTTCTTAATTTCGAAAACGCGTTCGCTATCAATGATTGTTTTATAGGGCGCATCACCCAGTTTTTCCAACCCGCCGAGACGATAGACCTCTGCTCCGGGCGGATCCGTTACAATTGTTTTGTAGGGAATTTCCTCTAGGTCAGCGTTTATCCGGGAAGGCGCTCCGGGATAAACAGAAATCTGCTTATCGTAGTACCCTTCCTTTTTCAGTTCGTACGTGGCATCTCCATCGATCTCGACAATATAGGGAACCGCTCCAATGCTCTCGACACCACCGGCTCTGTAGACCTGCGTTCCGGCCGGCCCCGTAAGCATGACCCGGGTAAGCGGTTCAAGTACGATTTCTATACGGTGCGCAGCGTTCCGGCTGATCAGATCAAATTTAGATTTATATCCGGGCAACCGGTATTCAAGCGCACTGCCCGCCTCAACATTTAACCGTACAGGTGTCGTTCCGATGCGCTCACCCGCTACACGATCATAAATGGCAACCGGCCCCTGCTGGGAAACAAACATCGTGTCTTTATAAAAAGCGGACTTAAAACCTGACTTAGGCTTAAGATCAACCACGTAGCGCTCATTCGGCACCAGGTCGCGCTCAACGGTTTCATATCCGCTCAGAGTAACCCGAATCCGTTCAGGGCGGGACAGGTATAAACTACAAGGAGAGATTCCCAACTCTTTTTCATCTTCAACGCGCTGCACTTTTGCGCCCGGCGGGCGGGTCTCGATCCGCGTACGTCCAATCCATTCCAGATCAATATGGATCCGGCCGGGGTCAAGCGATGAAATCAGGAGTTCCTTCTCCACATAGCCATACCGCTTTAAGGTCAGGGTACGTTGCCCGGACGACAGCGTAAATTCGTACGGTGTCCGCGCGACGACTTCCCCGTTCTCGTAGATATCTGCCGTCGGTGTTGAAGTTAAATGAAAAGAAGTGCACCCGAACATCAGCCCCAGCAGCAATAAACCCAGACAACGGATCGAACCTTGTATAATTTTATGATTCATCAAAATCTCCAGCAAAACCGGCTGCTTACCGCCCTGAACCTTCAATGGTCAACCGGTCGAATCCCAGGCGGTCCAGAAACTCACGGTAAAACCATTGCGGTGGGTCAGGCTGTTCTTTTTCATAGTGCGAAATATAGGCCGCCCAGGCATCCGGATAGGCCAGCAACGGAGGGAAAAGGGATTCGGCTCGTTCGCTTAGGCTTCCATCAAGCAGGGCTTCGGAAAGTTCCATCTGGGCCATGGAAGTACGGGCCCGCTTTTCAATACGGTTCTGAGGGCAGCCTGCTTCAACAAGCTTTTCGTAAATATCTTCAATTGCAGCTCCGCCGAGCGGTTCTGGAAATGCATAGGTACGGTAAGCTTCTGCAGCCGTTTCAAATCCCTCGTCCTTCAAGAAGTCTATGCGTTTGTTCGTACGCCGATCCGAATCGCTCCAGGTTTCCCCCAGAAATACGATTTCCGTCAGCCCTGAGGAAAAGCCACCAAGCCAGGCCAGCGATCCATCATCGAGAGCTTCGGGCAGCTTATACGCTGAATGGCCGATGATGATATAACGGTCATCAATTCCACCACGTCTGCGAACAACCTGGGTTTCAACAAATACCCGCGTACGGGCCTTACTGTATTCTTCCGGGCGGCGAGTGGGAAAAATGGGATTTTTGTATACCGGCCAAACGGTTGAAAGAAGGCGTTTGGCCAGATGCCGGTCTGCATTCGCACGATACCCGTCGGGTCCTGAGGGTTCGTAAACCATCTGCTTATCCAGAATGGACGGGAGCAGCAAAGCCGTTGATTGCCCATTCGCATCAAAGGCCCCGGGATCAATGCCCGGTGCCAACTGGAGAAACTGATAGAGTGAAAGATCCTGCTGCTGGGCAAAGGTTTCGTCTTCGCCTAACGCCACTGTTCCGCCCTCCCGGACATCGGTGGCAATCAAAGCCAGCGAGGGGCTGAAGAGATGAACCGCAACATAGGGTCTTCCGGAAAACAGAGCCCGCTCCACCGCATAACTGGAGGAGGTGGTATGACCAAAATCAGGAACCGTGCATTCCATGTGCAGCGATGGTCGCATGACCCCTCCACTGAATGTGCTACGGTTAATCTGCACGTTGAGATCGGTAATGCTGATAGCCAGCAGCGTAACGAGCAGGAGCGCTACCGCAAGTGTACAGAGCGCAACATCCGAAAATGACTCGAAGATGGAGCCTTGATCCTCATCGTTTGAAAATTCGTCCAGCACCGTATTATTCCCCCTCGGCTTGCGGAGCGTCCGCAACGGCAGAACTCACAAGACTGGAGAGCATCGTTGCCGCTTCGTTCAATCTACCAGCCAGATCCGAAGCCTTGGCATGTAAGCGGCCTTCCGCATCCTTACGAGAACTGTCGATCGAGGTCTCAACGTGGTTAACATAGCTCGCCAACTGCGTATCTGTTTTTTCGTAGGCCGACTGGGTTGCCGCTTCAACCGTTTTGACCAACGACTGCAGCCGCTCATTGGCAAGACGGTTCGTTTCCTCCGTAGAGGAGTTGATGTTGGCAACCAGCTCTTCCACCCGTTGATTGGCCTTGTTATGAGTTTCATCCATCATTAAGCCCACGCGCTCCAGCACCGCACTTAACCGCTCATCAGCAAGGCGGCTGCTTTCGGCGATGCCCTGCTGAACGGCTTCAGAATGCTCGCCCGAAAGGCGGTTGGTTTCTTCAACCGTACTGGTGACTGCCGTTGTAATTGAACTGAGCCGCTCATCTGCCAAACGGTTTGTTGCTTCAATCGTCTGATTCACGGCGGCCACGAGTGCGTTCACCCGGGCATTCGATTGCTCGTTCGAATTCTCAACGGCCGAGGTGATAGCCGTCAGTCGTTCTTCGGCCTGACGGTTGGACTCTTCAATGGAAGATCCCACCACACCGATCAGGGCGTTGGTCCGCTCGGTGACCAGTTCATTGGTTTGAGTAATAGAGGTAAGCACGCCTTCCAACCCGTCCTGCAGCGCAGTTTGTTTGGAATCTATGGTCTCGATCACGCCGGTAAAGCTACCGCTCAGAGCAACCAGCTGGTTCTGCAATGCCGTAACATTTCCTTCAAGTTCCTCTAACGCTTCAGAAGCCTTCGCCTGAAACAGAGGAGCCACATAAAGCTCGCTGAACCGCAGCGTATCGGCTACCAGTACCGATGCGGACTTTTTCAGCTCCGCACCAAGCACCTTCAATACCACACCACCGAGCAACGCACCAAAAAAGGTCGTATAGAAAGCCGTACCCATCCCGGAAACCGTTCTTTTAAGGCCCGCTTTCATGGATGCGAAGTCAGCACTATTATTGGATTGAAGAACCTGATCGAGGCCGGTCACCGTAATAATCAGACCCACGACCGTACCGAGCAATCCCATCGTTATCAGCATGCCCGCAATAACGCCGATATTATCCACTTTGGCTTTCAGCTTTCCGCTATAAGCGGTGATCAGGTTGCGGATCTCAATACGCTCTCCTCGGCGAATCCGCTCCATTGCAGAATCGAACAGTGCCGCAGCATCCGATGAATTTGCATCGCCGACCTTCTGAGCCTCATCCATGGCCTTGAGGGACTTAAATTCAGACTCCAAATGAAAGGCGACCAGCAGAGAGACCGCAAATCCGTAGATAAAGAACACCAAAATTAGCCAGGTAATCCTACTGGTATCGGCCGTAAACCCGGCCACAAAGTATTCCCACGTTACTGTCAGGAAAGCCCCCAAAACGACGATACTCCAAAATATCCACGTCATGATGGGTGAAACGCTTTTCTTCGCCATATCTAATTCCCTCTTAAGTTCCTTCACATATCCGGTCTTCGGATAAGCCGATGCTTTTCTTGAATACTTCTAAAAACCGATAATCGTTAAGGACTATGGCAGATATTGAAGCCATGAACATACTTAATTTTAGAATTGTTATGACCCAAAAAGCCTCTGTTTATTTGGAAAAGACTGCTCTTTCAGCGGCACGGGTTCAGCGGTTCTCCTCCACGTGTTATGACCGGAAAAATCAAATGGAATAGCTCGCACCCAAACCATTTCACCGACAAGATCAGCCCCACGGTTTAACTCAAACAGATTATGAGGTACGTAATGGAACAGCTGCAGCATGCAATACGCAATATACCCGATTTTCCAACTCCGGGAATTCAGTTTAAAGACATCTCCCCCTTGCTTGCGGACGGCGCCCTTTTTCAGGAAACCATCAACGCATTCAAACAGCGTTATGAGCATTGCAATGTCGATGTGGTTTTAGGGGTTGAGGCACGCGGGTTCTTGTTTGCCTCCGCCCTCGCCTATGCCCTGGGTGCCGGAACATGCATGGTACGCAAGCCCGGCAAGCTGCCCCATTCTGTACATCAGCAAACCTATGACCTGGAATACGGAACGGATACCGTTGAAATCCATGTCGATGCCTTCAAACCAGGCCAAAGAATCCTCGTTATTGACGATGTGCTTGCTACGGGCGGAACCGTCGCCGCCACCATTGAACTAATACAGAAAAATTTTGATGTGGAAATTGCCGGCATTGAATTTTTGATGGAACTGAAGTTCCTCGAGGGGCGGAAAAAGCTGCCTGCCCTGCCCGTCCATGCGCTGATAGAATACTAGTGAGAGGCGTCCCCTCGCAATTAATTGAATTCCATTCTGAACAATACAGGACCGATATGGTCATAGATTAAAACCATAAATAAGGACCTGGCATAATGAATAAATCTGTACTGACACTTCTCGTCGCATCAATGGCATACGGCGCAGCCGCCGAAACCTTTACCATTGATACGGGCCATGCGGAAATCGGCTTTTCAGCCAAGCACATGATGGTGAGCAATACGAAGGGAACCTTCAATACCTTTGAGGGAACGCTGGATTACGACATTGCTACTAAAAAACTTAAATCCGCGCAGGGAACGATCGATGTGGCCAGTATTGATACCAACAACAAAAAACGGGATGACCATCTGAAAAACGAAGATTTTTTCAACGTGGGAAAATTCCCGGCCATGACCTTCAAGAGTACTTCTGTTAAAACGACCGGCGAGAACAGGTTTGAAGTTACCGGAAACCTAAATGTGCTGGGTATTGACCGCAACATCACGCTGCCCGTCATCATCAGCGGTCCGGTGGACGGACGGCGCGGCGGGAAGATCATCGGCCTTGAAAGCCACCTCACCCTCAACCGCCGGTATCTGGGCATCGACCATTCTCCTTCCACGGTGATCGGCGACGACGTCAAAATCAGCATCGAGCTGGAAGCCGTAGCTAAATAAAAAGCCGACCACACCGTCATGACACAAAAAAAAGGTTCCTGTCTCGTTTCCGGGGAATCAGCAACGTAGACGCGTAGCGAGGCGAAGCCAACCGACGCCCTCGTCGCTTTTTCTCATGCTCGGCACTCTGCGCACGGTACGCGACGAGGGCGTCGCGTCTACGCTCGTGTCCTCCGAGCCTTTCCCCGCAGAGGGACATGAACCAAAAAAAGCCCGGAAGTGATCCGGGCTTTTAACATTCAGTAGCTGAACTGGACTTACATAGTGCTCATTTCATTCAGCAGGCTCTTTGCTGTATCAGCATCAGACTTAGGAGCAGAACCCGCCGGCGCGCCACCTGATGCAGATGGAGTTGAAGCTGGCGTAGAAGCTGAATTGAGCGAGCTCATATTGGCCTGGAACATTTCAAAGCGACGCTTCAGTTCCTGATGCTCAACATCGAGGGTGCTGTATTTGTTTTCAGCTTCAACCGCCTGATCCTGGGCAGCCAGAGCCGCTGACTTGGAGGAAGAAAGTTCACTTTCCAGCGAGGAAACCTTACTCTTTTCAGTAGCAAGCGCTTTTGAGGTTTCCGCACTCTTCTGCTGCAGACCTTTGATACGCTCGGAAGCGTCATCCAGTTCGATACGAGCAGTCCGGACTTTAGCTTTTTCACTTTTAACCACAGACTCCAGATCCGCAATCTTACCGTTCAGCTGATCTTCTGACTCCGCACGTTCCGATGTCATCTGCGCAATCATTGCGTTATGCTCTTCTTCGGGAATTCCACACCCACTCAATATTCCCATTGCGCAACCTGCGGCAACCATCATTGCAATTTTTCTAATCTGCATGTCTTCCTCCGTTAATGTTTATAATCGCTATCCCCAGAAATGAAGCCAGTATATGCAGGGGATTTTTTAATTCAACCCCTCTATCAGGAAATAATTCCCGCTTCAAAGGGCTGTATTTAAGGGTTAAACCAGATCACAGGCTTCCGGCGGCATCCAATGGCGCTCCTTACCATCCCACTTCACATTGCATCCGATCGGATTCGTAACGGAATTGCTGACCGGCTTGCCCTCGATCAACTCTTCCAGCGCATCTACCAGCTCGTGTGTGGTCGATTCCTTCCAATTGCGGGGACTATCTATCGCCCGGCCCGTGTAGACCAGCTTGCGGTCGGCATCAAAAACGTAAAAGTGCGGGGTACGCAGGGCACCATACGCCTCTGCAATCTCCTGCGACTCATCGTAAAGATACAGCCAGGGAAACTTATGCTCTTCCATCCGGGCAACCATATGGTCGAAATCGTCCTCAGCGTAAGTATTCTTGCTATTCGAGTTGATCGCCACAAACTTTACGCCCTCTCCGGCAAGCTGATCGGCAACGTAGCGGGTATCTTCATCCGACCCGATCACATATGGGCAATGATTGCAGGTGAAGAAGATCACCAGAAATTTATCGCTAAAATCGTCCAGCGAATAGGTTTTACCATCCGTTGCCGGAAGACTGAATGCGGGAGCCTGCTCCCCTATTTCCAAAGTAAATGACATGAATAATCTCCTTTTGATATGCCATTTTTTTGCATTTCCATAGTTTGTAAAGCAATCCAATTCCCCTGCCATCTATTCCTCTTCCCAAGAGACGGCGAAGTCGGTAGCCTCTATTGAATATGAAAGTTGTGCTCATAGTTTTGGATTCGGTCGGGATCGGCGAGGCACCGGATGCTGCGGACTATGGTGACGCAGGGAGTGCAACGCTGCAGCATATCGGCGAAGCGGTTGGCGGCCTTGAGTTGCCCACCCTGCAAAAGCTCGGTTTGGGCAACATTCCACCCGTCCACCCCTCCATTTCTCTAATCCCCGGAGTTCTGCCCTGCGAACAGCCTTTGGCCTCTTTCGGAGCGATGATGGAAGAATCTAAGGGCAAAGACACCATTACCGGCCATTGGGAGATCTGCGGGTTGGAAATTAATCCCGGCTTCCACGATTTTCCGAAAGATTTTCCATCATTCCCGCCTGAATTCACCAAGGCCTTTGAAAAAGAAACCGGGCGCCCGATTATTGGAAACAAAGCCGCCAGCGGAATTGCAATTATTAATGAGCTGGGCAAAGAACATATGAAAACCGGCGCGTGGATTGCCTACACCAGTGCGGACTCGGTCATTCAGCTGGCTGCCCACAACGATATCATCCCGCTCGACGAACTGTATAAAGGTTGTGAAATTGCCCGACGCTTGAGCAATCCGCTCAAGGTGGGTCGCGTGATCGCCCGCCCGTTCATCGGAGAACCGGGCGCATTCCAGCGAACCGAAGATCGCCGGGATTATGCCTACACCCCCGAAGAGCCGCTTATCACGGAGCGGCTCGTCGATGCAGGTGTGCCGGTTTATGCGGTTGGAAAGATCGAAGATATCGTTGCTCATCGTGGTATTACCGAAAGCATCCACTCAGGTAATACAGAAGAGTCGCAGAAGGTTATCGAGCAGTTTATGCAGAAGGAAGGCGACGGCTTCATCTTCGCCAACTTTATTGACTTCGATATGCTCTACGGGCACCGCCGTGATCCTTCAGGCTATGCCGCCGCACTAAAACAGACCGACGACTGGCTGGCCGGTTTTCTCCCGTTGCTTGGGGACACTGACACTCTAATGCTGACCGCCGACCACGGAAACGATCCAACGTTCAAAGGAACCGATCATACACGCGAGTTTGTCCCACTGCTTTCGTATCAGCCGGGTAAAGAAGGAACAAACCTCGGCATCCGGCAAGGCTTCTATGACATTGCCCAATCACTTTCCAGCCACTTCGGTCTTGCTCCCCTGCCCCGCGGGCTCAGCTTTCTTGGGCACTAAACGCTGCTGCACAAAATTCCCGCGCACGGGAGAATATTCTTCAACCACGATGGTTTGGCCGTTCTTCTGTGTGTAGAGATTGCTGAACACCGTGTGGTAGCTGGAGCCGGAAAGAATCTCCGGAGAATCCTGCATATGGAAATAGAGGCTCGGCTGGGATGAATCACCGGAGTTGCCACACAGGGCAAGGACTTGCCTCGCCTCGACCTGATCGCCAACCCGGACGCGGGTCGAATCCAGCTTCAGATGTCCGACCACCGAAAACTCGTTGGTTGCATGCTGGATCATAATCGCATTGCCCAACCGGTCAAACGGATCCGGCGAATGGGGCCGATTGTCTTTCACTCCGTTGATAACCGCCACCACGGTGCCCGCCGCCGGAGCAACGATCTGCCGCCCAAAGGCCAGATAGTCGCCGACATGCCGGCCGTCACCGCGATAGGTTTTCCCGAAGCGACTGGATATAACAAACTCCAGCGCATGGTGCCCGATGCGGTTGCTGTAATATTTGCTTTGTTCGCGCGTATCACCGCCCCACATTAACCGCCACTTTCCCTCGAACGGAAGCGTCATTACAGTCCGGTTGTTCCCGATATCGGGAAACGCCGTTTTGAAGGGAAGAATCCACATCCCCTCAATCTTGTCGCCCTTCGTGAGCGTAAGCTTCATTCCGGCAACCGCCCTTTCAAAAGTAACGGGAAGCACGGCTGTGTCCGGCGACTGCACCCAAGGAGTGTCGATCCGCTCGATCCGTCCAAGTTTATCCCGGACACCGGAAAGAACCTCCACGGTTTGCCGTTCGGAAACCCGCGTCAACGCCGAGGTGCTGAAATCATCACGTACCTGTTTGTAGCGGCTGCGATTCATGGCATCCGCCACCCGGCTGGCCACCTGATTAAACCGATACCCCGGGTGGTCGGGTTGGACTCGCAGGGGCGAAGAAACAAACCGATAAGTTCTCTTCTCAAACTTGATCTCGTCCGGAGGACCTTCCGCACTGAACACAATATTGTACGCCGTACCATGGTCGAACTCCTCCTCGGCATCATCGCCATATTCCGAACTATAGTCATCGCCCGGATAGATCAGGCAATCCTTCCCGAGTTCCGCTGGCTGGTCGTAGGTTTGATAGTAGCCCAGATAGGAACCGCTGTTTGCAAACACCAAGGTGCGCCAGCGGCGCAGTTTCGGCAAATAGGTCGTGAAGACATGATAGTACTCCTCACCTGCTTCAAGACTGCCCAGCCGGGTAAGCTGGTAGCGTGATGGGAACTGCTGGTAGGCCGCAACCACACCGATTTCCCGGAGAGCCTCTCCCGTGGAAATCGTACGCTTGCGAGCCGGAGCGGAATAGCTGGTCAGCAAGCCACCCATCAAAATCGCTACGATAAGAAATGGCTGTATTTTCTTCATGTTTAGCCCTCCTGATAACAGCGGAAGTGTAATTCCAAAACCCGAATGAGGCAACTGTTATTCCCCTTGCCATGAGGAAACAAGTGTGGTCGGATACGGGTTTTTAAAGATAACTTAAAGGAACGCTATGCGCTTAACCCACATCTTCTGCACCACTCTTCTCACATTCACGCTTTTCAGTGCGTATGCGGGAGAATCCACCAACAAAACTGAAATCATCTCTCAGCAGGAAGTTGTGGAGGCCGCCCTTTACGGGAAAACTGAAACAATCGAAACAGCACTGAAACAGGGATACAAAACCGACTCCCGCGATCCGGACAACCGCACCGTTCTGATGTATGCCGCTTTTAATGGACAGACTGCTGTGGTCAAAAAGCTCATCAAGGCCGGAGCCGACGTAAACGCGCAGGACAACACCGGAACCAGCTCCCTCATGTTCGCCGCAAGTGGCCCCAGCACCGAAACTGTCCAACTCCTGCTCGACAGCGGTGCCAAGATCGACATGATTGATAACAACGAACATTTCACCGCTCTCATGTGGGCCGCCGCCGAAGGGCAGACGGCAAACGTTAAGCTGCTGATCGAAAACAAAGCCGATGCCGGCCTTAAGGATATTGACGGCGACACTGCAGAATCCTTCGCCGCACAAAAAGGTCATACCGCCATTGCTGCCATGCTGAAGGAATACGCAGCACCTTCAGAGTAGAGGAACTGCTGATACGCCTTTCACGCAGCACGGATACCGAAGATGTTTTCCATGGCCGAAAGATATTCACTAAAGGTCAGCGCCGGAGCTTTGTCCTCGGACATATAGCATCTATACATTTCCTCGAATCTTGATTCCTCGATTACAAAACAGCCTTTTTCCAAACGGCTTGAGGAATCGGTTTTGAACAGCCTCATTGGAAAGTTATGGGAGCCCCCCTCTTTCTTGCGTGCCATAATCAACAGGTGGAGTTCTTTCATCACATCTGAAGGAATTTCCCCTGTATCCTTCAAGATTGTTATGATCTCCGTTTTTGTTAATGAACCGCTCACATTAAGTTTTCCTGCCTATATGCAAAAAAATGCCGTAAGGCATCCCGCGCAACATCAGCCCGCGATACTCCATGCCGATGGCAGTACCGCTCAACATATTCATTTAGCTCCGGACTCAATTTCGCACTGATTGAAGAGGGTTTCCTAAAGTTATTTTCAGATGAAAGAGTTTGTTTCATTTATTACCGCTTTAACATGTAAGCAAGCTTACTTTTATTTTCAATCCAGTCAAGGTAATATCTATTTCTTAATGTTTTTAGTTTTCTGCGATCTGTGCTGTACTACCTTGTACGTAACAACAGGGAGAATGCTGGATTGGAAAATACGGAACATCTGCGCCAATGGATCGACCAGAAAGTCGAGTCGCAATTTGCCGGTAACCTTTCAGCCTTTGCGGAGAAAACCAGGGTTTCCCGGCAGACATGGATGAATATCCTGAACCGGAAATACAGCTCCCTTCGCCAACAGGCTGTATCCGATCTGTGCGGGCTTTTTTCCCTAACCGAAATCGACCTCTACCTCATTGCCCATCCCGCAGAAAAAAATAATGGCACGATCGCCGAATCCACCGAATCCTATCGGATCAAAGACCAGGCTGAACGGCTGGCTGAATATCTCCGAAGCGCATCGGAAGAAGATCGCGAATTTATTTTCACGGCTGCTGAGCGATGCGGCTTCACGCGCTACGACAAGTAGACACATCGAAACCAGTTATGACGGCTGAAACATTTCTTCGCGAAGCAATCCGCCTTTCCAAGGACAAGATGGAAGCCGGTGAAGGCGGTCCTTTCGGAGCGGTGATAGTGAAGGACGGCAAAATTATCGGCCGGGGCTGGAACCGGGTAACCTCATCCAACGATCCCACAGCTCATGCGGAAATCATGGCCATTCGTGATGCCTGCACCCGCCTCGAAACGTTTTCGCTGGCGGGCTGCGAAATCTACTCCAGCTGCGAGCCCTGCCCCATGTGCCTCTCGGCCATTTACTGGGCCCGACTGGATGCCCTCTACTTTGCCGGATCTCAAACCGATGCCGCAGCTGCCGGATTCGACGATGCCCTGCTCTACCGGGAAGTCGCCCTGGACTGGAATACCCGCAACCTGAAATCCGAGCAGCATCTTCAATCTGAAGCTCAGGCCGTTTTTAAGCGCTGGAACAACAAGACTGACCGCATCGACTACTGATTCAATCGGACACGATCTTCTTCACCAGCTTGGCTTTAATCTTTTCGTAATCGTCGGCACTGATCAGGTTTTCATCCAGTAACTGCTTGGCCTTCAGCAATTCATCCTTGGGATCAGCCGAATGTTTCAGCTTGTAGAGATTGTAAATCAATATGGCTACAATGGCCACGATCCATACCACTTCTTCCATGATGTCCTCCTGATCTAATGAATCCCTATTCGGTTAAACCCTACCACATGTTTGCTTCAATCCGCTCCCGAAGCTTTTTCTGATATTCAGGATGCTTCGAAACCCACCCCGGCTCTTCATACAATCCTATATTAGGGCGAATATGCCACGAGTAATAAAAAAACAGCGCATAGATCCCCGTAAAAAACAGAACAACCAGAAGACTCTGCAGAAAATAATGTCGTACCCGTTTCGTATCCGGACTGCATACCGGCTGAGTTACCCAGACCAGAGTAACGATCAGCAGGCCGAGCTGGGCCAGCTCGCACAACTCGCCCGTACTTTCCCGCCAGTTGACCGCCAGCTGAGAGAACAGCTCGAACAACCCCAGAAAAACGAGGGCCGTAATCAGCAAGCGTTTAAATGTCGACTTCACTTACTCAAATCTCCGGTTCAAACCGGTATCCAATTTCGCGAACAGTCTGAATGTGGTCGGGATTGCCCACTTTGTGGCGCAATGAATTAATACATCGATCAACACTGCGTTGAGTGACGATGATATCGTAGCCCCAGACCGCATTCAGGATCTGGTCGCGGGTGAGGGCCCGACCGGGCTGCTTTACAAATAGAGTCAGCAGGCCCAGTTCCTTGGGCGTCAGCTCAACAGGCACCCCACTTCGGGAAAGCGTCTGCGATGAGAGGTTCAATTCGCAATCGCCAAAGACAAAGATTTGCGATTGCTCCTTGCGCCCGGATCGCAGGAAGGCTTCCACGCGGGCAAGCAGTTCCTTGATGCTAAAGGGCTTCGTCACATAATCGTTTGCGCCGATATTCAGCCCCAGAATGACATCGGATTCCTGGTTCTTAGCCGTAAGCATAATGACGGGCATCGTCAGTTCTTCGGCACGGAGGCGGCGGCAGATTTCATAGCCGTTCATGCCGGGCAGCATGATGTCCAGAAGGATCAGATCCGGTTTCAGATCAAGCGCGGCGTCGAGCCCCTGCTCCCCTTCGCAGGCGGTGGATACCTTGTAGCCGGCATACTCGAAGTTATCCTTCAGGCCACGTAACATGGCCGGATCGTCTTCGACAATCAGTATGGTTTCATTTGCCATGACTTCCCCCGTTCAGCGGAATTTTTACCGTAAACACACTGCCTTTGCCCAGCTCGCTCTGGATATCGATTTCCCCGCCGTGTGCGTCGACGATAAAGTTCACAATACTCAAACCCAGCCCGGATCCCCCGACCTTGCGCGTGAGACTTTGATCAACCTGATAGAAGCGTTCGAGGATTTTGGAAAGCTCCCGCTTGGCGATCCCGATCCCGTTGTCCTTTACCTGGAAACAGACGGCATGCTCTTTTTCATAGACGTTTAATTCAATGCACTTTTCTCCCTCGGAATATTTGCAGGCATTGTCGAGCAGGTTCAGCAGCACGGTAATCATGGAATCTTCGTCCGCCACAATCGGAGGAAGATCATCGGCAACATCCAGCTTCACCTTACAGTCCGAACACTCATAGTTTTCACGCACCGCATCGGCGGCATGGTTTGCAATGGAATCCGGAGCAACATCCTCAAAACGGAACGTTCGCTTGTTGCGTTCCATGCGCGAGAAGGTCAGAAAATTATCAATCAACCGCGACAGCCGTTTGTTCTCACGGGCGATGAGTTCGAGATATTCCCGCTGCTGTGCTTCATCGTGGCAACGTCCTTCCAGCAACGTATCCACAAACAACCTCGTCGAAGCCAAAGGGGTTTTTAACTCATGTGTCACCGTCGCCACAAAATCATTTTTCATGCGCGTCAACCGCTGCTGGGCAAGCAGCGAACGGGCAAGCAGCATAAAACTGAAACCCATCACCATAACAATGGCCATTCCCGTCCAGATATAACGGACAATCCGGCGATCCGCCGTGGAGGCAAAGGGATCATCATCCTCCAAATACAGATTAAGGAACCACGCTCCTCCCAATACTGGAACAGGTGAGGAAAGCCATGACTCACCCTGCTCCCGCTCCAGCACGACAAGAATTCCCTCGACGGTTGAGACGGCACGGATCTGCTCTTGCAGACGCACCAGCAAATCGGGATTTCTGAAAACCGCTGCGGTTCGATGGTCTTCACTGAAAAGCAGATGGAGTTCCTTGCCCGGAACGGGCCAATAACCCGTCGACTGCGAACGCAATTCCAGACCCTCTAACTCGGTCGTCAATGCTTCTGCACTCAACCACGGTTCCACCTCGGCTCCGAGTCGGGCCAACTCCTGCAAATAGAAGAGGCGGCGGCTGGACGGCATCTCCATTGCATAATCCGTCACGGTTTCCTGTAGCGAATCAAATGTAGACGATGCTTCCAGCTTCGTTGCGAATGAGCGGGATTTCCCATCCACGGAAACGAAGCTGGAAGCATCGTCTACAATGGACTGCAAACAAAACAGCTGTAGAGCGGGCAGGATCAATCGTCCGGATTCATCGCGCGCATCGCGCAAGGTTTCGTCTGCCGCCATGTGCTCGATTTTTTCCAGGGCATTCGAAACCGATCCGGCCCTTAGCTGGTTTCGAACCTGGGCCTGTATAGCCGAAGCTTTCGCTGGCGGATTTCCTTCGGGCATTTCAGTATTTGCCGGATAGGCCAAGCTGCCGTTTTCATCCAGCACGATAATGCTGTCAGCAAATGACTCCCGCACCAGGGCATCGAAACGACGGGCGGGAGACCGTTCCATATGCCCGGCTAGAGCCGTACGCTGACGGCCAACGGAATCTTCCAACCCCTTGACAGCGGCGTTGAGCTGCGATTCATAAACCTCTGTCAACCGTTGCCTGACCGCCATCTGCTCATTGCGCACGGCGGCGGTCATAAACCATAGCATTCCACCAAGCGGCACAATTATGGCGACAAACAACAACCCGAAGATCGGCACGAGTTCCTTCACCGGTACAGGGCGCTTATTTTTATGGTCGATGGCAAACTGGGACGTCATCGCCAAAAACGCCAACCCATACAGTGCATCATACTCCGTTCCGAGAAATCCCAGAAACCCGAGAAAGGGCAGAAAGACCAGCATCCACTTACGTCGAGGATGGAGTCGATAGTTCGCCCACTTACTGTTCACATCCACCGTCGGCAGCAGCACCAAGAGCGACAGCACCGAAAACCACGACAGTTTGGCCCACTGTTGTACCGCCGGATTATCGAATCCCAGCAGTCCCAGAAAACCAAGAGCACCCAGCGCGGCCAGAAAACGCGGATTCTGTATGCGTTGTTTTTTCACCCTAGAGCTCCATAGTATCGACTTCGATGGTGTAGGAAGGCGCTCCCTCGGCCGAAATTTTCACCTGCGCGGCCTCGCCCCCCTTGAGAGTCAAGGTTGGCGCAGCCACAATTTCAGAATCCTCGCCCTTCAGTAACCGCATCTTGAGCAGTATATTCCCCGGAGCGTCAACCGCAGCAGCATCAACTTCCAACACATAGCCATCCAACTGAACAACAGCCATTTTTTGTCGATAAAGACGGAATTTTCCTGTTCCGACATGAGTATCGCCATCCATCACCTTAATCGTTGTGAAGAAGGTCTGGAACCGGGAATCGCCCCCGGCACTTGCACCATCTTTACCAGCCTGCAGCCGGAAGGGATTGGAGCCGCTGTAAGAAACTTTGTTGAGAACGCCTGCTCGCAAGTCGACTCTCACTGAATCAGATGACGTTGGCAGTATAGTTACATCCAGCCGATTCTGTTCGGATGTCAACACAACAGGCGTGCTGTATTCACCTTCAAGTTCCTTAGACTCCGGAACATTGGCTCGACAATAAAAAGGGACTCCCGGCTCTTGCGACGTAAATTCAACTTTGAGTTTTCGGGTATGGGCGAACGGTGTAATCCCGGCATTCGGATCGGAGATAATCTTTAATCCGTTAATCACGGAATCCAGTTCATCGTGCAGCTGTTCAAACAGACCACGCTCCATCCTGAAGACAAACCAGAAAACCCGCGCGTCAGCCGTGAAGTAGGCCCGATATTCCGCCATGTCCCGACCCTGATCCTCATAGTCCGCAGCAAAGACATGACTTACTTTCAATCCATCTGCATAGATCGTTCGCCTTGAACCCTCTCGAACCGTGTAATTTTTATAATACCCTTTGAGCGTCTTGATATCTTTTGATGCGGCGCTCTTTGGCGATCCTCCCCCGGAATCCCGAATGCTCTTGCACAACATCCCTGTCAGCTTCATTTCCGGCGGTAGGAGGCGGACGATTTCCGAATCCTTACCAAGGGATGGGAGTTCATAGCCAAACCAGCCCTTCGGTAAATCAACAACAGCACCATGTTCTTTCAACTCCATGGCTTCTTGCGTAGCAGAGGTGTATTCAGCCAGCTCCATATCCATCTGATCCGTCACGAATCTGACGGGCACGTGGCCTTCAACCGTGAACCAAGCCGTCTGTTCGACCGCTTTCATTGCACCCATATAAACCTGGATGCGGATCTTCCAGCAATCGCGGGATCCCAAAGCAATGTCGATCGATTCCCGCTTCAGCACCCGGATGCGGCACTCCAGTCCCTCCGCTCCGGAAAGAACGCTCATTACCGGAAACGACACGCTGTACTTTTCGGCCAACGGCAACCGGCGCATCAGAAAGATGACCTGTTCGTTGTCGTAGATCGGATCAGGCACCTTCACTTCACGGGGAGAGCCGGCACCCTTGTGCTGTAACAGGACCTTTCCCGGAAGATAGGTGGCATCGACCGTTCCAAGCTGATGCGCGGTACGGCCCGAAACAGGAATAAAACGCTCTTTTTCCGCAACCACGTGCGAGGCCATGATCGAACCTGCCGATGGAATCACCAGCCGTTGCCCGACCTTCCAGCACGCCTTGCCTTCATGCTCCACGCCATTCACGGCCCAGATCAGGTGCCCGATTTCCATGCCGGCCTTGGTCAGCAACCGGAAGCGCATCGCATCGCCATCCTTCCACGGCGCGGGTTGAAGCCTCAGCGCTTCATATTTGGCCACAGGATCCAGCATGGTTTTCTGACCATCCAGCGCTTCCCCCAGCGTCTGGTAGTCTGCAGATGCTTTCATGGCGGAAGCCGTTTCACGCACCTTTGTCTTTTCAGCTTCGGTCTCTGCTTTCACCATATCCCGAGCCAAATCGACAACCAGTGGCGTGCCCCCTAACTTGAGAACAACCAACTCAAGAATCTCATCCAGTTCTTCACACTCGCGGTCAGCCTCTGCGGCAATATTTGCAATCTTTACCAGGGCCCCCGTGTGATAGCCGAATTTCGATGCCAACTCGGACGCTTTTACAATACGCTGTTGATTGTGTTTTGACGTCTGCGCCAATTTTGCCAGTTCAACCAAAGCTCCTTGATGGAAAGTGGCAGTAGCTGTAATGGCCTCGATTTGATCTAATGCATCCCGCTGTTCATCTGTTTCGGCCTTCTTTTGCAGTTCAACGATTTGCGCCACATATTTATCCGACTCCATCGCGAGTCGATAGCGGAACTCGGTCAGCAAACTTCCACCCGTTGGAATCACCGTGTCGACAAGAATTTCGACCTGCCCATCACGAACGTGATGCGGCAGATCGGCAGGCGTGGTTTCGAGCAGTTCCGCGCCCTTCGGCAGCCTAAATATTTCAACGCGGCGCGTGGGCGTATTTCCGCCGGGGGTGTGGTTCATGCGGTAATAGAATTCATTGCCGACGCCGGACACCTTTTTAATCATGCCTTCTTTCCATCCCTCACTACCGAGCAGATAGAATTCTCCGGTAGCCACAGGTTTGTTCAGCGATGCCCGATAGCGATAATGAGAACCCTCATGCGTTTCAGTAAACTTTACCTCGTCGCCGTTGCCATCGAACATGTTCTCGATATGAACAAAATCGGAATTGATGAAGCCGCGTGTCTTAATGGTTCCTCCCGTATTCAGACTCTGCTGAGCACTGACAAACCGAATATCCCTGTTTGGCTGAATTTCATCCAGGCCGAGTTGCGCGGACATGATCGGCTTGATCTGCACCCGAGCCTCTCCTTTTACCGTTTCCACCCCGCCAACGTATCCGATTATCTGCAGGGTGTATTCTCCTGGCGCCGCATCATCGAAATAACGCGGAGGGATCCCCCGGGCAGAGCCGGGAAGCCCTTGCGCAAGAGCGATCGCCTTCGCATCGTCTCCATCTTTTGAAATCAAAGTGACATCAATGCTTTCGAGCTTCGCTTCGAGAGACTTTTCAACAGACCAGGACAGGTCGATGACATCTGTTTGATAGACAGCATACTCCCCGGCCATTCTCGATTGCTCCACCGCGCCGACGGACATTAAAACCGGATATTTCAGCCGGCATCCAACCAGTTCAGGAAACAAGGGTTTGGGAGTCAGCTCTACAATCATACCCTTTGCATCGGCAACCATTTTTTCCTGCTCGGGATATTGCTTAACCAGCTTCTTCAGTTCTTCCAAAGCGGCTTTAGTTTGGCCGGACGCTTTGTGGCACTTGCCCAGACGAAAGAGCGCTTCAGCAACATATTTCCGATTGGCATGGTCGTCGGCCACGATCCCCGAATAGATCTCGATCGCCCGTTCCAGATCCCCAACCGTCTCTTCGGTATAGATCCCCTGCTCCAGCAAAACCGACACCGGCGCAGGATTTATCAACCCATTGACAGCAGCAGTAATTTCATGAAACTCGTTTAACCAAGTATGAACAATACGCCCTTTATACAGGATGAATATCGACGATCCGTGAAGGGGAGATAATGCCTTCCTGATCGAAGAATCCGCTTGAAGGAACCTTGTGTGGCTCAGCTTTTCCTCTTCTATAATCGACCGAACATCCTCCGCGCTCTCTTCGAGGTTGATTGCATACAGCTTAACCGCTGCGCATCCGTCAAGCCATTCATCCAGTCGTTGTAACAGTTTTAGGTTCATGTTGCGGCTAGACCAAAATACCACCACCATCGCGCCCCGCTCATCCGTTAAATCGACGGCATGCCCATTCAGGTTCTTAAGATCCAAACTCGGCAAGGCTTTCCCCTTCATAGGATGGGGAGATCCTCCCTCAAACGCCTCCAATGATTCCACCGTCCTGCGCTCATCATAATCGACAACAAATAGTTCTCGCGGTAACGGGTATTCATCGCATCGCAGTACATTGATCTCGTGGATGCCGACCACACCTTTACCCTCGGCCTCATGGATAATTTGAGTAATAAGAAATGATTCTGGGTCCAGCCAGAAGGTCATTGCACTCAGTTTTTCCGTGATACCTCCCGTCCACCCAGTAATTTTCAGGCCGGGTCGATTCAGTTCATCTTCCGCCCGTGGAGCAACCGCTTGCATGGTCAGTCTTCCCGAATGCGCAGTGACGCGTTCGATTTCCTTAAGCGGGTCTAGACCAAGCAACATGGGGAAAAGCACGTTATCAAGCCCGACACCCTCTGCTGCCAACAAATGATAATTCAGTGGCCACTTAACGGCAATTTCCCGAACTAAGTCCTTCGGATTGATATCTTCCCCGTTTGAATCAAGGCATGGCCGGAGATCCGTATACCGTAATACAGCCCCATTGCAAATCACCAGAGTTCCCGCTTCAGCGGATTCCCCTCCATGGAAAAAGGATGACTCAGATAGAAACCGTTTGTTACCCCGGTCAAAGGCGAACCTTCCTTCCGAGAAAGGTTTGAGCCCATCTGCTGTCTCTGCAGTACGTATAGCGCTGCGACCATGATACGAGTTTGCATCTCGATAGGCCCGTATCATTCGGGCCTTCAATTCCCTCGCATCCAATTTTTCGGAAGGGATGGTCTTCCCTATTGGCGCAGCAAACAGTCCTTGGACGAACAAGCAACCGACCGCGATAATCCATAATCCTGTTTTTATCATCTTCATTTCCCTGTCTCCTGTTTCAGTGTTCGGCATAGAGCCTTACAGGAACCTGTTACCCTTGTGTTACGGTTGATTATCCAGTTGATCCTTTATCGGGTTTTTATTTCCGCGATGAACCGTTCGATCTTACGCTGCTGCTCTGGATTCCCATTACCCACGAGCATCTGGTATTCGGTCATTAAATGGAGGGCTTCTTCCTTACGCCCCTGCTTCGTATAGGCGTCCGCCAGACGGAACCGCACTTCGACCGACAGGGGATAGAGATCCAATGCCTGCAAAAAAGCCGCCTCCATCTGTTCGGGCATTTTTCGGTATGCATAGAGTCCGGCCTGGGCACTGCGCATTGTTGAAAAAAACTTTTGTGCCGGCAGGTTTTTGGCAAAGTCCAAAGCATCTTGCAGGTCACGGCACAGGTCATTCCAAAAAAGCCGATCGCATTCGATCACCTCGTCGGAGAGATCCACCGTTGCGGGATTCAAGCGCATGATAATTCCATGCGGTTCGAGATGGGGATACATCCATGGTATTACGTAGCTCTCTTCCACAAAGAATTGGTGGCGGCCTGTATTCAACTCGACGGTTCTTTTCGCGAGCTTGCCGGTAATCTTCATTTTCGCCCATAGATCAGCGGTTTCACTCTTGCGATTCTCCCCACCCTCCCCCGGCTCGTGTTCTTTTGCGACGGCGTCACGCAAAGCGGCACATTCGTCTGCGGAAGGCAGTTTGATTTTTTCTCCGTAAATCAATCGGATATATTCTAGGTAGTTCGCATTGCCTAACTGGTTTTGCGTTAGAACAATTATGCCATCACTTTTTCCGACAGAGGCAAAAACCGTCGCAACAAACCTTCCGGGATCGCTTCCACCCAAATAGATGCTTCCTTCAGGCATGGAACCCAGAAGCTGTTCGGCATAACGTTCGAGCAGCGCTGGATTCCAGGTATGGAATTCAATATAGGCTCCCCATAGCTCCAACACCGGCCCGGCATACAGCGGACTATCCGAGTGCCTTTCTTTCAGATCCTTGAACCGTTCAGCAACCTCACCCCAACCCGCGCCATCTAGTATCTGCTGGAAAAATTGCGCGTATACTTCAGGCACATCAATCCCTAACTCCGAGGCCATGGCCGTCATTTGGTCACGTTTATACTCAGCGAACCGAATATAAATTGAATCCATCTTCTTCTGCGCATTGATTTCCACCGAGGGCTGAAGCTGGGCCAGAAGTTTTTTAGCCCGTTGTATCAGTTCCTCCTGCTCAGGAAAGCGTTTGGTCAATTTCTTCAACTCATCGATGGCGGTAGCATTTTGCTCCGTTAAGGCCAAACATCGCCCCTTACGAAAAACAGCTTCTGCAACATACTTACGGCTTGCTAGATCATTGCCTGCGATTTCAGAATATATCTCGATGGCCCTCGGCAGGTCGCCCACCGTCTCCTCGGTATAGATTCCCTGTTCCAGCAATACCGCAACCGACGACGCGCCCGTTCCCCGAACCAGCAGGCAAACAGTGATCGTTGCAAAACATAACCCGATCTTCATCATCTTCATTTTCCCGTCTCCTGTTCCAGCGTTCGGCCCGGAACCTAGCAGGAGCCTGTTACCTTTAAGTTACGTTTGGTTACCCGTTTGATCCTTTATCGCTTCCACAAATATTTCCGGATCATCGGGCGAAACAACAATGGTGCGTTTGGCAAAACGCAGCACGACAACACGGTTCAAGTCGTTCACGAATACCCGATAGCGGCCGAGCTTCTTATTGCGATAGAGGCCGGTAAAAGAAAAGAGTCCGCCGTTGCCACACAGGCGAATCGACCGCTTCATCGCATCCGGATCAACTACCGCCGACTTCAACTCTTCCAATGCAAAACGAGTTGTCCAGCCCGGCCTCTTGATCACCAGCTCTTTTTCGGTGACCACATAGCCGCGCACCATAAACGGAAGCGCCAAAAGCAGAATGAGCGGAAATAACACGAGAGCCGGCCCGGTTTTCCCCGACATAAACAGCACCCACACAAACAGAGCAACCACCCCTCCGCTCATACCCATCAGCAACCGCCCCCAGGGAGCACCGAATTCTTGTTGTTCTGCTTTCATTATTCACCTCTATGTCCGCCCACCCGGCGCCCCCCGTAAAATCCGCCCCCCGGGCGGCTCGCCTGCCCGTTTACTTATCTTTTGTTTTAAACACCAACTGATACGGGACCGCGGAACGGCCATCCTCATCCTTGAAATTATTAAATCGCCCCCAGTTAAAACGGACAACATACGTCTGATCCGGCTCAAGCTTGACCGGAAAAACAAAAGTCCGATCATTCTTATAATAAACATCGCTCCGTAATTCCGGGTAGTGCTCTTTGGACATCTGGCAGACCGACCATGAGCCGTCGGCCATATCCTTGCTGAATGTCACCACAATTTCCTTCAGCTTCGGATTCACCTTCATGTCACCACATTCCGGTACCGTCTTCACCACTGAAGGTGCCATGCTCTCGACTGTAATTTCCTTCTTCGTCTCGGCCAGAGCCGTGGTTAAAACCAATGATACAACCAGCAATGCCGCATTCCATGTTTTCATATTTTATTCCCCGGTTAATTTTAATCCAGCAGCTCACGCTTGAAGTAATGCCAGCACCCCCAGGTGGAAACAAGTTCCCACCCCTCGCGGCCATATTCGTTCAGAACACGCGAAGTTTTCTCACCGCCTCCCCAGATAAAGATGCATTTATATTCAAAGCTATCCATAATAAACCTCTCTTCCGCATTTCGCTTCCGGTTATGCCCAGAGGTCAACAAATGTTTGTTACCATTATGTTACCCGATTATTTTTTCCAGCTTCCAAAACGCCTGGCCGTTAATAGGAATTAATCCCGATAGAACAGGTCTCCAGTAAACCCACTCATGGAGAGGATCTACAACTTGCTCAGCCATTGATCCGCCATAAATTTTGACGAATGGCTCTTCTTATCGAGGATGACATCATTGTGTTTCAGCAGAACCAAATAGCCCTCTGCTTTGTCCCCCCGGATTGAGGTGACCGGATCTGTACTGTTTCCGGTATCATAATTTTCTTTTTCCACTGACCGTTTAACAACGCTTACTTTTTTTGACACCACGTTATGTGTCGTGCGTTTGCGCGGATCGAGCGTGATTTCTTTCGCTCCTTTGTCATACACGCGTACCGCCTTTCCTTCATGAGGGCGGCAAAAGAAATACCAACACAGCTGAAAGGTATCGCGTTTCGGCCCTCCGTTAATAATGGAAATGTCAAGGGACTGTACCTCTTCCTCAGATCGCTCGACGGTCGTGGTAACCATCAATCCAGCAGGCTTTCGCTCTTCTTCACGCTTAACACGCTTATCGGAATCTCTCTCAACTTTTACCTTCGCCGAAATATTGCCGCGATGCACCACGGCTTCCTGCATCGTGCGCTTTTGTGATTTCTCATACGCTCTGGCTTCATTCACAAGAGGGGTTTCAGCCTGACTGATTCTGTTCAGCAGGATTATATCCGAGCTGCCTCCTGCAGGAAACTTCCGTGGTCGTGCTGTAAGCGCGCTTCCGGAGACCATCCGCAATTTCATTTGATCATCGGAAATAAATTCAATGATACACTTGATGTAGAAATCAGAATCCGTCCCCCGATCAACTATAATATCAAGGCAGGTCGGCGTCCGTGAGGGGTGAACAAATTTATACTTCATTTTACCGCGCGCCTTTTCGCGCATCGATTCACCATTCTGGACAACGTCCGCCTGGTTGCCGTCCATGAAAACAAACGAGATGGAATCCTTTATTCCTTTGCCACTGGACCATGTGCCCGTAATTTTTTCTGCCAGCAGTTCCTTCGGACTCCTGAACTCTGGATCCCGGTCTGTGATGAATCCGTCGCCATCCCGGTCAAACTCCCGGAACTTTGTTTCAATTTGAGCCCGGTTGACCCGCTTTCCCCTTTTTTTGAGATAGGCCGATCCATAGTCGACATATTCCGATTTCGAAACTTGTTTATCCTGGTTGGAATCCATTCGAACAAACATATCGTGGCCCAGAACAGCGGGCTGCGCCTGTGCTTTCGGCGCGATGGCTCCTGCGGTTAGGATAACAGAGCCGGCAATCAGTCTGAATGTAGTCAGTCCCTTCATTGCACTCTCCCGGTTAATGGTAATCTTCAGTTCGTTGCTCCGACCTATCGCTTTAGGCCGGTTTTTTCTGTACTGATATTCAACCTCCGCAGGGGGCCCGATTCCCATTACAATTGATTCCGGTCTTTGTAAGGAAATCCAGGCCCTCGCTTCCGTCAACACCACGAACGTAGCCGGCAGGTATTACGCATTTGTTACGGCCTCATCCGGATTAATTCCTTTGTAATCGATGCAGAAATATAAAAGGCCGCGCGCTTTTGACTGTCACCACAATGTAAAAAACACAATTACAACTGCCGGCTTGATCTCGACCTCGCAGGACGGCATTCTGCAGACATGGAAAAGAAAAAATCATCAACACGCCGTCAGTTGCTGCAGATCCTTTCCGGCGCAGCAATGCTTCCCCTGCTCTCCTCGTGCGGAACGATCATTTATCCCGATCGCGTTAATCAGAAGAAGCGGGGCGATCTCGACTTTATCGTAGTCGGCATGGATGCCGTCGGCCTTTTGTTCTTTCTGGTCCCCGGCATTATCGCTTTCGCTGTAGATTTTGGCACCGGCGCCATTTATTTCCCCGAAAACCATAAGAAGGGAACCCGCGAAACCACGATCTTTGACAAGATTGATAACCAGGTACAAACCAACCAACCCGTTTCCATTCGTGATGTGGAAAAAATTGTATCGGAACGAACCGGCAGAAAAGTGAAGTTGCAGTCCCGGGATATCCGGACCATGCGCATTGAACACCTCGATCAGTTTGCTATGGCCCGGCTTACTGCTGAAATGAGCCTTGCCGCAAACTAGTCTGTGCGGTGGAAGTAATAGGTTTCATCCCCGCCTTTTTCCTCGCGCAGTAATCCAGCGGAAACCATCTGCCGGAGTGTTTTAAACATTTGTTCGCTCGGCAGGTTATATTCGTTGGCCAGCTGCTCGCAGGTGGCCGGGTGGCGCTTGATTAATCCCATCAAGGCGCCCTCGCTGACTTCCATCGACTGGAAACCCTGTTTCTTAAACGAAGCCGCCACATCCGCCTTTGGGCCGAACAGCTCAGCCAATGCAATCAGCCGGCCCTCTGTTGTCGGGCGGATTCCTTTAACCGCCGGCGGCCGGACTGCGGTGTTTACATCAATCCGGTCGGGATTGATCGATTCCACCACTTCAACAATCTTCTGCACATTGGAAACCTGTGAGTTCACCCCGTCCACGATAAAAACCTCAACCGACAACTCACCGGCATACTCTTCACGGAAAACACGCTCACCACTCACCAGCAGGTCGAACGTTACACCCTGCGCCGGGCGGTGGATCTGCTGGAAGCTCGCTTCATCCCATGCGCTCAGAGTCACTTTCACTTTGTCGGCCAACGCGGCACCGGCCCGCACTTCCGGATCGTGCAGCAGTGATCCGTTCGTCAGCAGCACCGATGAAATCGAGGTATTTTCTTTCGCCCAGCTGAACACATCACCGAAACGGGTATGCAGCGTCGGCTCGCCCGATCCCGCCAGCGTAATGTGATCCGCTGCGCCATCGGCCTGCTGCCAATGTTCCAGTTCAGAGAGCACATCCTGCATCGGCACATAATCGCCGCGTTCGCTGATCGCGCAGGTCGTTTCACCAAGCTGGCAATAGGTGCAGTCCATCGTGCAGGTCTTAAAGGGAATCAGATCCACCCCCAGCGAACGGCCCAACCTGCGGGAGGGTACCGGACCAAAAAGATATTCATACGCTTTCGACATGAGTAAAGGATGCTTGTTTTCACTTGGCGGTTCAAGCAAACACGAGTCATAGTCCACCACATGAAAGCATTCTTACTGGCATCGCTGTTTATTCTTACGGGTTCCGCTATTGGCCAAAGTACGGAAGCCGTTTATCAAAAATTCTGCGCCAACTGTCATGGAGCTGATTACCAGGGCGGCAATGCGAAAAGTCTTGTCGATGGAGTCTGGGCCTTTGGAAAGAGCAAAAATCATATTATCCGCAACGTGAAGTATGGCATTACCCACCTCGGTATGCCGGCCTATGAAAAATCGCTAACCGATAAGCAAATAAAAGATCTCGTGAATTTTATCCTCGAAGCCGAAAAGAATGAGGCTCCTCCGGCGGCACCGCTCCCGACAAGTCTGCAAACACTGGATTATGATATTGATGTCGAGGTATGGACTGAAGGGCTGGACATTCCCTGGGGACTCGCCTTTCTGAATAAAGACACCGCACTCGTCACGGAGCGTCCGGGCAATCTGCGGATCATTGAAAGAGGAAAGCTGAATCCAACGCCGATTAAGAACACACCCCAGGTTCTCGCCCAGGGACAGGGCGGCATGCTCGCCGTCGCCGTTGATCCTGACTACAACGAAAAAGACAATCAATGGATTTATCTGGGCTATAGCCATGGCCTAAAACCCGAACCGGGCGAAAAACGAAGCCCGGCCATGACCCGCATCGTACGAGGCCGGATCAGAAACCACACATGGGTCGATCAACAGATAGTTTTTGAAGCCCCGCACGATTCCTACCGCGCAAGCTATCCGCATTTCGGCACACGCATTGTTTTTGATAAGGAGGGCCATCTCTACTTTTCCATCGGTGATCGCGGCGCCAGCGACCATGCACAGGATCTTGCCAAACCCAACGGCAAGCTGCACCGCGTGAATAGAGACGGATCTATTCCCACCGACAACCCGTTCGTAACTGATAAAACTGCCATGCCTTCCATTTTTTCCTACGGCAACCGCAACCCGCAGGGCATTTCCATGCATCCCGAAACCGATCAGGTCTGGGCCTCTGAACACGGCCCTTTCGGAGGAGATGAGCTCAACCTGATCCAGTCGGGTAACAACTATGGCTGGCCGGTTATCACTTACGGAAAGAATTATAACGGAACCACTATAACCGACGTGGTCCGCAAAGAAGGTATGCAGCAGCCCGCATGGTACTGGAAGCCTTCCACTGCGGTCTGCGGCATCGATTTTTATTCCGGCGGCCTCTTCCCGAAATGGAATAACAATCTGCTAGTCGGCGCACTGAAATATGAAGATGTCCGCGTGCTCGATATTGAGAATGACCGTGTGATGCATGAAGAGGTTATCCTGAAAAATGCCGGACGCGTGCGCGATGTGGTATGCGGACCCGACGGAGCCGTCTACGTTGTCCTCAACGACCCCGGCACCATCCTACGCCTGACCCCAGGATCCTGATCTGGAAACCTCTTTACCCGCAGATAACGCAGATCACACAGATCACACAGATGTAAAAATAAAATCTGCGTCTATCTGCGGGCTTAAAGATTATCGCAGGAAGAAGCTTCCGCCGGGTGCGCGGGATTCACCTGCGGCAGTCACGCGAATAGCAGCAAGGTCGTTGACGGGGCACTCGTGCTGGCAAAGTCCGCAACCGATGCAGAGCTCAGGGTTCACGCGCGGCTGGTGCAGCTCAACGGTCTTCCCGTCAATTTCCGCGTGCACGCTATCTGTGAGAATGGCTTTAGGCGATACGGGACAGACTTCTTCGCAGACCACACAGTTGCGTTCGAAGGACCAGGGGAGGCAACGAGACCGATCCACAAAGGCGTTGCCGATTTTTACCGGTTCCCCGGTTTCTGCTCCTGTTTTCTCCGCAATGGTAAGCCGCTGGATCGCACCGGATGGACAGACCTGGGCGCAAAGCACACAGTTGTACTCACAGTAACCCCGTTCCATATCCAGCACCGGTGTCCACAGTCCGGACACCCCGGCCTCAGCCAGCGCCGGCCGGAGCACGCCCGTCGGGCAGACCTTCATGCATTCGCCACACTTGAGGCACCGATCAAGGAATTCGGGTTCGGCCAGTGCACCGGGCGGACGGATGCGTTCGGGATAGCCTTCAATGGCCTGGACTTTCAGCGCGGCAATGGTTGCCACTCCCCCGGTCGCGGCGCCGAAAAATGCACGGCGCGACACACCGACCTCCCGGTCAACCTGCTCAGCCTCCGGCATCCATTCCCAGCTTAGTGCTTTTTCAGGACAGTCTTCGATACAGTTCCAGCAGACAAAGCATTCGGTCATGCAGGTTGTGGTGCTCGGGCTGCACGCTCCGGGACAGTCGCGATTGCAAAGTTCGCAGTTGGTGCATTTATCCCGGTCCCGCACAACCCCGCCCGGTATCAGCTTTGATGCTATGCCGAGCAAAGCCCCGAGCGGACAGATATAGCGGCACCAGAAACGCGGTCGCCATGCGTTCAGCAAAAGCAGCACCGTAAAAATGGCAATCATCATCCAGCCCGCCCGCATGCCCGGAGAAACCAGTGCCGTACATGTGCGGGTAAGCAATGCGATTGGGTCAAACAGTCCAACCTGCATGAAGCCGAAACCGGCGGAAATCAGCAGGGCAATCAGGATCAGGTATTTGCAAACCTGAGCAGGGCTGCGAAGGTTCTGCCGGATCCGCTCAGACACTTTGAGCGGACGCAGCAACCTGGACGCCAAGTGGAAAAGGGTACCGAGCGGACAAATCCATCCGCAGAAAAAACGGCCCAGAAAAGGGGTCAGCGCCAGAATCAGGAGACCGATGCCCATCGTATAGGCAATATTGCGGGCGGAGAGCAACGTGCCGATGGCGTTCAGGGCGGAGCTATCGAGAAACAGCGTAACCGGGTATCCTTTGAGCCGCCCCTGCGCAGTCAGCACAAAGGCCACAATGAACAGCAGCAGAAAGAACACCTGGTAAAAGCGCCGAAGCGTCCTCATAGAACCGCCCTCACCTTTTTAAACAGCTGCAGCTTTGACTCGTCCATGGTTCCCAACCCCATCTGGGCCGCCATTTTCAGATAGGTGATATCCTGCGGGGCATGGCCCAGGAGGCGGGCCCCGAAACTGTCGAGCGCCACCTGGTCAGTACCGACAGCAACCACATCGCCCGGGCGGACATCGGACGGACTTCCGCCGGTCGGACCATTGCTCACCAGTAGGCGCGATCCATCGAGAACCACCAGGGTTGGGCGGATAAACTGCGCGAGGTCGGTAACGACTTCGTTAATGGCCTGATGCAGTCGGTTGCGCGCTCCGCCGAGTAAGCCGTACCAGTTTTTCATCGTCAGCGACACGCCGCACAGGTTGTGCGATTTTACGGTCGGAATACCGATGACCTTATCGGCCCAGTCCAGCGGACGATAAAGTGCCTCCCAGTCCGGAATACGAAGTGTTCCCACCTGCACCCGGCCGAACAGGGAGGCGGACGGAAGCCAGACTTCACCGCCGGCCGATCCCACCGCATCCATTAACCCGGACTTCACGAAACAGCCCTCGGGATTGTTGATCGGATTGTCGATCACGCGGACCTGAGCCCCGGCCGCAATGCACTGGCGGACGACTTCGCCAGTCACCTCCGGCGAACTGGTGGCACCGAAATGTGCCGGGCGGTCGAATGCACAGTTGGGTTTAATCAATACGCGGTCACCCTGCTTGACGAAGCGCTGGATTCCGCCGAGTTCCTGCAGGGCGGCACGAACCGCCAGCGCAGGGTCCGGACCTTCCGCAACGGCCATCATGCCTTCCGTTCCGGGAACCGAATAGGATGGAATGGTTTTGATCTGCTCCCCGGAAGGAACCAGGTTTCGGTTATGGAAAAATGTACCGACCGCCGCCGTACCCGCGGCTGCGCCGGCCGCGGCACTCATGCGCTTGATGAACATACTGCGTTTGGAACATTCTTGGCTCATGGCGTCTCCGGCAGGGTTTGTAATCGTTCTTCCAGCGCTTCCCAATGCTGCAGCAGGGCTTCGCGCGACGGCGCATTGTGGATGCCCCATACGGCTCCGTTCAGGATACCCGCAAATTCCCAAGTGCCAAACATCGCCCCGCCCGAGCCGTCCTTCCGGCTAAACAGGTTTTCCCCGCCATACATTTTCAGCTCTTCGGAAAAAGCGGCAATTGTTTCAGTATCGCCCGGCGCGGTGAACCAGGTTGTTTCGGTTCCATCCAGTGAAACCGCGATGGTTCGGACGTGGTTCAGCGCTGAAAATCCAAAGGCGCTCTCGGGAAGAAGTTCTTCTGATTCGCCCGCGCTGTTTTCGGCGGCCAGTTTGACAAGGTCGATAACTGTTTCGCCGTTTGATACCTGATCGGTTCCGCCAAGCAGCGCTCCGAGTTCCAGCGCCAGCTCTGCTGCAACTCCAGCATCTGCATTGGCGGCCTGGGCATTCAACTGAAGATAGAACGAGCCCGCAACCATGGCCGCCTGACCGGGGACCGTGTAGCCCTCCGCTCCTTCAATGGGAATACCATCGGATGGGCGCTCTCCGGCATATGCACCGCGCGCGCCCGGTCCGTCTTCAAAGCGATAGAGATACATATCCCATCGCTGATCGCCCGATACCCATTCCCCACTGCAAAGTCCGGTTGCACCATATTGATGGTAATAGGCGGCCTTGCCGTTGATCTTTTCGAACATACGATCTGCGGGCAGTATTGCTCCTTCCTCCAATACCCAATCCCCTACTGCTGATGGAATAGGCAGGGCGGATGATTCAGGAGCCGGGGGAATAAAATAGGCCGCATCGTATTTTTGCCCTTTGGCAAAAAAAAGCACGACCACAACCAACGGGAACAACCAGCCGGCAATCAGAAAAACACGGCGACACATGATGACAGAATTCCTAAGCCAACGTACTTTCGGCGCGGCGGATATGGTGAACGACCGGCACGCCGTTTTTGCAGGCAAGCTCACAAAGATTGCAACTGCCGCATCCCGAGAGCGATGGAGCCTGACTTAGACCTCTGTAGGTTTCATAGGCGAAATCAACATATTCCGATTTTTCGAGATAATAGTCGGAACAGCGGACCACATCAGCAACCTCGTATCCCTGTGGGCAGATTTCCGTGCAGGCCCCGCACATAAGGCAATGTCCACTCATCGCAACCTGTGCTGATTCGCGCAATTGGATTCCCGCCTGTTTATCCGCCGGCTTCTTCGAGGCTTCGATCAGGCCTTTGATTTCCGGGAAAGAGTTTGCGCCCTTAGTGATGGTTGTGACGCCGGCGGTAGCGAGATAGTGCGGTACGGACTCTTCATATACCCCGTTCAGACCACGATTCGTTTTCATCAGGATGACGCTGACTTTTTCTTTTTCCGCCCGCTCAAAAATGGGCAGAAACTCCTCTTCCATGCTAAGTGCATAGGAAGGCATAATTGCATCATAGAACCCTTCGTCGAGGCCGGCCTTCATGCATTCCGCGGTTTCCTTATGAGATGTGAGGCCGATCGCCCGGAACTTCCCGGCTTTCATCCAACGCTCGGCGGCGCGACGGTATTTGGGATCCGTCACCTGACTGGCCTTATGGATATTGAAAAAGGCGATATCCACGCTGTCCACTCCCAGCTTTTCAAGCGCTGCATCCATGGCATCGTCATCATCCGGCTTCCAGGTAATCTTCAAACCGAGTATGACCTTATCCCGCTGTCCCTTTATCGCTTTCGCAATATTCTGGACCGATCGCCCTCCCTTGTACCCGAGAGATGTGTGGATGTAATTCATGCCCTGGGATATGGCGAACTTCATCACGTTTACATCCTGACCCGGCGAGGTTCCTAACGAAATGGAAGGAACCATGATATCGGTATCCCCCACTTTGCGGAGCTCAGGGCCCGACGGCTTTGCTTCAGCAGCCTGCGCCTCGCTTCCGGATATGGCGGCAGCCCCTGCGATAACTCCAGCACCTTTAAAAAATTCAGACCGGGAATATTTATTTGAATCATTCATAGCGACCCTTCCTTATCCTTGCGACCGCACAGCGCGGCACAACCTTACTGATTGGACTACCATGAACCGATCGGACCGTCAAACCAGCACCCTGCAGCCGGCTTCTTTGGACGGAATTCAATTAAGGCTGCTATCCCGGATTCTAGGCTGGCCCCGCTATCGCAAGAAAGCGTTTGGGAGCCGGGCCGATGTGGTGAAATGGATAGCAGGTAAGCAGAAGCAGTCGATCATTTTTTCGCTGTGCCTGAATCAAGGGTTCAACATTGTCTTTATCCACGATGTAGATTTCCAGAATCTGAAACCGGTGTACTTTTCCGTTGCGAAACTCAATTTCAACCGCATCGCCCAGCGATAGGTTTTTCAGGCTCTGAAAATGGGTGTCGCGATGCGCCATCACAAGCGTCGCCTGTCCAACCTGCTCCCGACAGGGAAAACGGGAAAGCCATTCTTCACTTGCACCATCGATGATCAGTTGCGCCGTGCTCGTTGAGGGAATATTAAGCCATGCATACGGTTTGCCCCTTCCCTCTGATTCGGTGCCAGCCTTGGCATCGTTCCAGATACTCACAGCCATGCAATGGAACCAGGTGCGCTTTATGCGCCGGGCAGTCGGACGAGCCACGACGGCCAATCCCGCTACCAGAAGCACAACCCAGATGCTACGCCGCACAAGTCATCCTTCGAATGATCAGAGCCCCGGCCAGAGCCATTATACCGATCAAGAGCTGAAGCGTTTCATTCGTTGCTGTCGCATACATCTGCCAACCTTTGGGCGCTTCGACCGGAACCTTTACCGAAATCAAATCCCCGTCTTCAACCACTACGCGCTCTTCAACGGCAACCCGGGAAGTAAACTTAGTGACCAGTTGATGCGTCAGCGCCACTTCAACGATAGCTTGTCTCAGCGCCGCCTGCGCTTCCAGATCTTCTGTTTGGATCAAACCCACCATCAAATCCTTAACCTGCATTCGACCATACAACTTGTCGATGGCTTCGTGATATGCCAGCGGTTGTGCTGTAAGGTCGATATAATATTCCTGCACCTCACCTTCAAGCATTCCGCTGATCCGAATGCGACCGCCGAATCCATCCTCAGATCGGGCCACCAACTGAAGGGGGCGGCCATAAAAAATATCGGGACACCGTTCCGGATACACATTAACCATTGCACCTTCCCACTCAATGGACACATCCGTTAGCACCGGAGCTTCCAGCGTTTGGAAAAAATCGGACATCACATCGCCCACATCTTCATGTGATCGAATAAAACGGGACTGTCCCCTGCCCACCTCGGCCATTCGGTGCATCAGAAATTCATTGGGCGCACTGCCAATACCGAAAGTAAACAAACGGGTATTCCCGAGTTGCTGCGACAGTAAACTGATGAGCGAGTCTTCGTTGCCCACATCACCATCGGTCAGGAATACCACCATCGGAATCCGCTCGGCTTTATGCTCCATCAGGCTGAGCGCATGCAGCAGCGCCGGCTGCATTTCCGTTCCGCCGGCAGCATCCAGCCCGTTAATATATTCCAACGCCTGTTCTATTTTTCCCGGTTTTACGGATCGTAAAGCCGGACTGAATCCCGAGAAATCAGAGGAAAACCGGACAACCGTAAAGCGGTCGTCCGGTTTCAGCATATCAAGACAGCGCTTAAGCCCGCTTTTCGCCTGTGCTATGGATTCACCAGACATGGATCCGCTCGTATCAATCAGAAAAACAACATCCTTCGGCAATGACTCATGTTTCCTTTTGCTCCCGATCGGAGGGAAGACACTCAATAAGCCATACGCTTCATCATGCACCGATTGAACAAAGGAGACCGATGGCGCATCATTTTCCCGCAGGTGGACCGTTATGCTGAACTCACAGTTGGGAACGAGACCCCTGTTCTTCGGTCGCACCGAAAAAATATCGCCGCCCTCATCTTCCACGGTCAGAGCATGGGTGGTGGATGTGATTTTTTTTACCGGTAATCCGTTCAGTACTATCGCGATGGAGAGGCGATGCCCGGAATCGAGATTGGGATGTAAAATAGGTGGATTCAGCCGATCGTCATCCGCCACGCTGTATTGCTTCCCGCCCTGCCCGTTGAACTCAAACGGGATGTAACGCTCCCCAACCACCATGGGGAACGTCAGGTCGTACCGATCCTTCTGAAAGCGCAGTTGCTCCACATAGGTAAAACAAATATCGACCGATTCTCCCGGAAGCAGGTTGGCTACTGATGTTGTGAACAGGTTCGGGCGCTCCTGCTCAAATAACGCTGCTTTCTTCCCTTCGGCTTTTGCTTCTTCGTAGACCGCTTTTGCTTCTTCCCGCTCCTTGACCGAACTCTTAATCACCCTGTCGGCGAGCCGCAGCTCAAAATCCTCCACCGCAGCACGAGAGGGAAGCGGGAAGATATAGACGGCTTCCAAGGGGCGATCAAGATCGTTATGAAAACGCTGAATGACCTCCGTACGGGCAATACCGGCCGTGACATCAATGGAAACATCGGTCTTTTTAAGCGGCAGCACGACGCGGGGTTCATTGGTTGAACCAACGGTAAACATGACGCCGGCAATTTCATTTTGGGCCTGCACCCATCCGGCGGCCACCACAAGTAATACAATCCATTTTTTCACTGCACTGCTCCTTCTGGTTTCGCTCCAAGCGCATACCAATCCACTTTACGGGTTAACATCATGACCAACGCCATCAGGCCGAACAGGAACACGGAACCGGCAACGAGTGCGTGGTCTTCCGATTGCAGCAGTCCGTACAGTGCGCCATAGAGCAGGGCCAACACGCCCCCGAAAAGTACGCCACGTTTCATTCCTTCGAGCACATTACCGAGATAGAGCAGTATCACGGAAATCGTGGACAGGCTTGCCAGAAAATACGAGAGGCCGAACCCGATGTGCTCTGAAAGACTGAGTAACAGAAGGAAAAATATGGCCTGCGCCAATCCAACGAACCCATACTGGATCGGATGGATCCTGAGCTGTTTAACCAGTTCAAACAGAAAGAAGGCCGCGAACGTTATGAAAATAAACAGAAAACCATATTTCAAAGCGCGGTCTGTTAATGGGTAGGGATTGACCGGATCAATCAGGTCAACACCAAGGTGCTGAATACACTGCAGCTTTCCGGCATCCATATCGCGCTGGGCCGAGCATGCCAGACCATTCACATTCCACTCCGCAGCAAATCCGTTTTCCGACACCATCCGGTCGGTTGCCAAAAAGTCCCCGATAAAACTTGGGTGCGACCATGGCGATTCCAGACGAATACGGTTTTCAGAAGCAATGGGAACAAACTCAAATCGCCCCATGCCATGGACATTTAAATCGACGGAGAATGTAAGGGACTGCCCAGCCAGGCTGGAGGGCTCAGGAAGCTGTGCGTGGATGCCGGAGCCGAACGCCTTGAATCCGCTTCCCGGCTGGATGTCCAGCATACTCCCATTCCACTCAAAAGCCGGCACCTGCGAAATTCCGCGGGCATCGCTGATCAGTACACTTGCTTTTGCACCCACGAGCTCAACCTTCGACTGACTTTCTATTCGAAAGGTCTCTGCTTCGGGGAAGCGCACACTGCCTTCAATGTGTCCTTTGCTCTGAAAAACATGTGCTTTGAAAATCCCGCGATAACGCTCCTGCACCTGAAGCGCCCCATCGAACTGCAACTGCCCGGGGTAAACCAAGGCAGACCGCAGCTCACTCATCTCCCTTTCATACCAGCTGTCTTTTTCCTTGTTGTAGAATTTAGCCAGCCAGCTTTCGCGATATTCTAACTGAAAAACCGGGCCGATGATTCGCTGTGTCCCCGCATAACTGTCCGCAATGTTGTTTCGGACCTGGTACAATCGCTGCTTTCTTTCCCGCGTGATTCCGCCAATGGATGACAACGCGATCAGCAGCAGAACCGAAATCACTCCGAGAACCAGCAGCTTCAACAGAACTTTCTTTTGCATGTTAACCTCCGTGTTATTTCCAGAGGTTGAAGCAGCTGTTTGAAGAGAGTTTGAAGTCTATGTGAAATGCACGTGAAAAATTGTTTCAGCTGCAGGGAATCGAAAGAACGGCCTCGACGCCACCACCATCCGTCCGATTGTAAAGAACAGCCACCCCTCCATGGAGATGGGCAATCTGCTGAACAAAATTCAAACCAAGCCCGGAACCCTTCTCAGCGCTTTCCGGGCGAGCAAGGGAATAGAAACGATCAAATACACGCCCGATAGCATAATCGGGAATACCGGCACCACGATCGAGCACTCGAATTTCCACCGCCCCATCAGCAACCTCGGCACGCAGTTCAACAGTCGAACCTTTTGGTGAAAAATCGATGGCATTCTTCAACAGATTGGAAACAGCCTGCCTCAACAGGAAATATTCTCCGTAGACCTGAAGCTCTTCCGGAACCAGCATGCTTATAGAAAGGCTCTTTTGCTTGAACGATGGCATCAGACCGTCCGCCACATCATCAAACAGGTTGCTTAAGTCCAGAATTTCCGCATTAGCCAATTCCTTCCGCTTTTCAATGGCAGCCAGAGCCAGCATGCGGTCGACCAATCCATGAAGGCGTACCGACTCGGTGCGAATATTTTTCAGGAAGCGGACGCGTTGCTCCTCGGGCATTTCCTCGTCGAGCAGTTCGGCGGCACCCTGTATGGCGGCCAGAGGACTTTTCATTTCGTGAGTGAGCGACTGCACATATTCCTCAACATACTGCCGCCCTTCGAGTGCATCCCG
Organism: uncultured Verrucomicrobiota bacterium; assembly: GCA_964486885.1. Lineage (GTDB taxonomy): Bacteria > Verrucomicrobiota > Kiritimatiellia > Kiritimatiellales > Pontiellaceae > Pontiella. The sequence continues at coordinate 28,499 of CAZAPF010000020.1, read as the reverse complement.
CATTTCCTCGAAGGCATTTGCCAGTTCGCTCATTTCCCCGCCATGACCCAGCACCGGCCGTGTAACTTGCTGCCCATCCCGCACACTTCGAGCATAGCTGGTCAATGTCAGAACAGGACGGATAATCCACAGCGACACTGGGATAAGCAGCAGTAGAACAGCCACGAAAGCAAACAACCCCGAAACAATCAAGCGCTTCCTGGCTTGCCACATAAACGGTGCAATACTGCTCACCGGCTTGCCGACCGATACCGCGCCAATAATTTTGCCTTTCACCACAATGGGCGCGGCAACATAAAAATGAAAACTATCCGGATCTCCGGGCACCTCATAGGTGGCACGCGCACCATACTCCCCTTCCAGGGCCAACCGTGTATCACGCCAGAAATGGCTTCCCCCTTCCGGTCGTTCACCACGCGAATCAAAAATCACCTTGCTTTCCCGATCCACAATCACAACCCGAAGATTCATATTAGTTTTGGTGTAACTATAGATTTCCGCAGCCAAAATCCGATTACCCGCATCGGATAGGGCCTTACCAAATGCAGCATCCGTACGGGCTCTATTCGTATCTGACAGCTGCTCTATCTGAGAGGCCAGAATCACCGAAGTATCAACCAGTGATTCCTCCATGGTAATGAAATAATGGAGCCGAACATCCTCAACAATCCAATCGACCAATGCATAGAGGCCCAACGACATCAGCACAGCCGCTGTGATGAAAAGTCGACTGCGCATTTTCATGCTTGCACCTGTAGACAATACCCCCAGCCCCGTCGCGTCTTTAGGCAATCCGAATCAGGATTAATTTTTCGAAGTTTCGAGCGCAGTGTCTTGATGTGCGTATCAACCGTACGATCATAGCTGGCATCCGGCTCCTCCCATGCATGGGTCATGAGCTGCTCACGGGAAAAGACCTGGCCCGGGTGGCGAATCATAAGATCCAGCATTCGGAACTCATAGCGCGACAACTGCATGAGCTCGCCTTCGTAGCAGATTTCCTTCCGGCTTTGGTCTACCGTAAAAACTGAGGAGGAAGAAGCATACCCGCTTGAAGAAACCTGCCCGCCAGTGCGGCGAAGAATTGCGCGTATCCGCGCGGTCAGCTCACGCGGGCTGAACGGTTTTGTCATATAGTCATCAGCGCCGAGCTCCAGCCCGACAATCCGGTCGATTTCCTCCTTTCGCGCAGTCAGAAAAATGACAGGAACTTCAGATTTCGCACGTACCTTTCGGCAAAAATCGAACCCGTTTTCGTCGGGCAGCCCCACATCAAGCACAACCAGGTCGAAATGATTATCCACAAGCAGTTTCCACGCCTGTCCAGCAGTTTCGGCTCGAACCGGATCCATATTTTCCGTTTCAACCGCAAAAGCAATATTGTCCGCAATTGCCGGCTCATCTTCGACAATCAGAATCTGCTTTCTACTCGTTTGTGTAACGTTATCCATGAATCATGCACGATGTCTCAAACCGATTTGTACTCGATCCCATGAGCTTACGAAATGACTAATCCAAAAGAAAGCCCCGCAAGTAAACTTACGGGGCAATTCTGCAGAACCTGTTAAGGTCTACGAGTGCATTTCGGTCAGGAGACCGGGCACGGCCTTGATGGCATCGGCCACTTTGGAGCCATCTTTGCCGCCGGCCTGTGCTTTGTCGGGCTTGCCACCACCCCCGCCGCCTGCGAGTTTGGCCACGGCACCGATCAGCTTGCCGGCATGAATGCCTTCCGCCACCAGGTCCTTGCTGACCGAACACATGAAGCAGGCTTTGCCATCGGCATGGCTGCCGAGGATGATCACGCCGCTTTCGAGTTTTTGACGGAGGCGATCCATCAGTTCACGCAAAGCATCCATCGGCACTTCACCGGCCGTAGCGGCAAGCAACGGCATGTTGTCGACCTTGTCCGTTAACGTAATATGATCGACCTTTTCCAACAGGGCTTCAATGCCGTGGATCGCGGCTTTCATGCGCGCTTCCTTCAACTGCTTTTCGGCAGCCTTAGCCTGATCGGCCATGGCTTTAATGCGTTCGGGAAGATCAGCAGGTTTCACGCTCAGGCTTTGGCTGATATTGGTTAGCAGATCGTGCTCTTCAGCCGACCAGTTCAATGCTTCCATACCGGTTACCGCTTCGATGCGGCGGATGCCGGCAGCCACGGATGATTCGGATACAATACGGAACGGCCCGATATCACCCGTCATCTGAACATGGGTTCCTCCGCAAAGTTCCTTGCTGAAATCACCCACCGTAACAACCCGGACGGTATCTCCATATTTATCATCGAAGACGGCCTGGATATCACCGGATTTCTGAACATCTTCCAGTGCCATTTCCACTGTATTCAGCTCCGTATTTTTCATGATCTCATGGCTGACCAGCTGCTCAATGTGGCGGAGCTGGTCGGGTCTGAGTGCTTCAAAATAATTAAAGTCAAAGCGCAGATATTCAGCTGCCACCATGGAACCGGCCTGCTTAATGTTTGGATCAACCACCTGACGCAGGGCCGCGTTCAGTAAGTGGGTAGCCGTATGGTTGCGCCGCATCTGACCCCGGCGATAGCGGTCGATTTCCGCAATGGCGGGTTCACCTTTTTGCGGTGCTCCATAAACCAGCTGGCCGGTATGCAGAATGATGCCGTCGGCCGATTTTTGCGTATCCGTGACCTTAAAGCCGAAGTTCTGGCCTTTAATTTCACCCTGGTCGCCCGATTGCCCGCCGGACTCCGGATAGAACGGCGTTTCCTTGAGTACGAGTGCACCGGATTCAAGTACCTCGAGAACCTCGGTCTGACATTGACCGGTCTCATGACCGATAAACGGTGTCGCTTCAACGTCGAGCGTTTCATCCTCGGCAAGAACTACAGATTTTTTCTTCGCGTGGTCCGCACGGGCACGGTCGCGCTGCTCGTTCATGAGTTTTTCAAATCCGTCGGTGTCAACCGTCAGATCGCGTTCGCGGGCCATGACTTCGGTGAGATCGATCGGGAAGCCATAGGTATCGTAAAGCCTGAACGCTTCATCCGCCGGAAAGGTTTTATCGGTCAGGTCGCCAGCCACCTGTTCAAACAGCTCGATACCGTGATCCAGCGTGCGGCTGAAAGAATCTTCTTCTGCTTTGAGCGTCTTGGCCACGCGCTCTTTATTTTCGCGAAGCTCCGGAAAGGCATCGCCGTAGAGTTCGGCAATGGTATCGGTCAGCTTGTAAAAGAACGCATCCTTGAATCCGAGGATACGACCGGTGCGGACCGCGCGGCGCAGGATCCGGCGCAACACATAGCCGCGGCCTTCGTTGGACGGGATAATACCATCGGCAATCGAAAATCCAAGGCAACGAATGTGATCGGCAATCACGCGGAAGGCAACGTCAACCGGATCGGTCATGGAGCTTCCATATTTCTTTCCACTCATTTCTTCGAGCGTCTTGAAGATCGGCGTGAACACGTCGGTTTCATAGTTGGAAATGACGCCGGAGAAATCGGTAAATCCGTTGGTGCACTGAATAATGGAGCAGGCGCGCTCAAAACCCATGCCGGTATCAACGTGCTGCGCAGGCAGCGGTGTGTAGGAACCATCCTGATTGGCGTTAAACTGGATGAAAACAAGGTTCCAGATTTCGATGCAGTCGGCACTGTCGGCATTCACCATTCCGGCACCGCAGTCACCATTCGGAGTAAGGTCTACGTGCAGCTCGGAACATGGACCACAGGGGCCGGTGTCGCCCATCATCCAGAAGTTGTCTTTACGGTTGCCCGGCACAACGCGTTCTTCGGGCAGGTAGCGCAGCCAGAATTCCTTGGCTTCGAGGTCGGCATCCGATTTTTCGTCGCCGCCGAAGTAGGTGGCGTAGAGACGCTCAACGGGGAATCCCCAGACTTTCGTCAGCAGTTCCCAGGCCCAGTCGATGGCCTCTTCTTTAAAGTAGTCGCCGAAGGACCAGTTGCCGAGCATTTCGAAAAAGGTGTGGTGATACGTATCGGCACCGACATCTTCGAGGTCATTATGCTTCCCGCCGGCACGGATGCATTTCTGGGTATCGGCGGCACGGCCGGGAGTGTAGGGACAATTGGCCTGGCCAAGAAAAATCGGCACAAACTGGTTCATGCCCGCATTAGTGAACAGCAGGTTCGGCGCATCCGGCAGCAGACTGCCGGACTTCACGACGGTATGCTGCTTCGATGCAAAAAAATCTAAAAACGATTGGCGAATTTCATTCGATGTCATGGGTATACCCTACGCTTAATAAAACAAAAGCCGCCGACTTCCAATCAGCGGAAAAGGCGCATTTTATACTGATTGTCTTTGGTTTATGCAAGAAATGCCATGCAACGAAACCAGAACAGTTGAATTTATCTTTTGATGTCCCTATATTCCGCTAATTCATAACGCATAGAGGATTACCATGAGAGTAAAGTTATTAGTGCCTGTCTGGACAGCTTGTGTTTCCGGTTTACTTCTGATTTCGGGCTGTGGCGGCGAATCCGCGAGCTCCGGACCATCAGCATCCGACACCTATTCTAAAGGCATAGCCTATCTCAAAGGGGACGGAGTACCCCGCAATGAGCAGGAAGCCGCCCGACTGTTTTCCGAAGCAGCAAATGGCGGTCATGCTGCCGCGATGTACGAACTGAGTACATGCTATCTATATGGAACCGGTATCGATCAGGATCCCGAAGCGGCTTATATCTGGATTAAAAAGGCATCCGATGCCGGAAACGCCAAAGCAAAAGCCTATTTAGGCCTGTTTCTCCTGCAGGGCATTGGTACCTCCGCGAACCCAACCGAGGCCATCAACCTGCTTCAGCAGGCTTCGTCCAGCGGCAATGAACACGCCATGTCCATCCTGGCAAACTGCTATGAAATAGGCGCTGGCGTTCCGGCCGATATGGCCAGCGCATTGAACTGGCACCGCAAAGCCGCGGATAAAGGTCTGCCTGCATCGCAGTATTTTGTTGGCCGCTCCTACGCCAAAGGCCGCGCCGGAGTTGAGCAGGACTATAAGACGGCCGCGCAATGGTATCAGAAAGCGGCGGACAACGGATCGGCCGAAGCCTTGGGAAAACTTGGAGCCTGCTACATCCTTGGCTCGGGTGTTGAGAAAAATATCGACCGGGGTATTGAACTGCTTCAGATGAGCTCAGAAAACGGCGACGGCGATGCCATGCATAACCTGGGAGTTTGCTATGAACGCGGCTATGGCGTTGACGCTAATATGAACGAAGCGGTTAGTTGGTACAAAGCCGGAGCAAATAACGGAAGCCCCTCGGCGATGTATAATTTAAGCGTCTGTCTTTCTTCCGGAAACGGCATTGAAAAGAACGAGACGGAGGCAGGACAATGGCTGCAGCAGGCGGCTGATGCCGGGCTTGAGCAAGCGATCCAGAAACTGGCGCAAAAACGCTAGGTTCCTCAGCCGGTTTCACTATCCGAACAGCGCCCAACTGCCAGCACTCAGATCAACAACGCGAACCGCCGAGAGCAGTGAGCTGAAGAGATAGGTCACCAGCAGGGTCAGTACTATGGCAATGATTCCGGGGTGTTCCTTCAGCTTCTGCACAATTTCCGAACTCCGGGTTTTCAGGGCGGCGACCTGGGTTTGCGGATGTTGAGTATCTAAAAGCTGATCCTGATGAGCTATACGTTTTTTCATTTTCAACACCTCTGTTAAATCTGCGGTTTAGTAACTGCACGAATAACGGGAGGTGCTTAAATTTATTGTGCACTCGAGTGTTAAAAGTAGATGAGGCTTCCAGCCTCGTTGCGCCAGTTCGGGGAGGCATTTCCACGGCAACGAGGCGTCTACATTATTGGCTGCGGCTTTAATTAATTTTCTCTAGAACTCGACATCTTTGTGCAGACGGATTTCGAGCATGGGCTGGGCTGCTTCCCAGCCCTTGGCGAGCGTGTGCAGATCTTGCCGGATCCGGGTGGATTCCTTGAACCGCTCCTCGTTTGAAACATCGGTACGTTTTACGAGGGCTGCCTGTTCTCTTTCGAGGAAGCGTTTCCAGAACAGCAGAATATAGCGCTGCGCCAGATCAACGGCGGTGGTTTCGGCATCAATGGTACGCGATTCCTCAACCTGAACCCGGGTGATCATCTTCTGCGTTTCTTCTTCAAATTCATGAAACCCTTCGGTCAGCGTTTCCGGCGGATCAAGCATGAGGATTTCGACCAACTGTTTACAGGTTGCGTCGGTCAGGTGACCCGGCGGAAGATAGTCGTGCACAAGCTGATGAACTTCATTGTAATAGTGCACCAGCAGTTCCAGTAAGGCGGTTTCCTGCCGCGGGTAGGTTTTCTGCGGGACCGGGGCTGGTTGCTGCGCCTCTTCTTCACCCCTTCGCGGCGCAGGACGCTGCTGCTGTTTGGCGCGGCGCAGATCCTGACTGAGAGCCAGCGGTGAAATATTCAGCCGGTCGGCCGCACTGTGGATCATTGGATCGCGGCGGGCGGCGGAGGGGCAATTGCTGATTAAACCGAGAACGGCCTTCACCACACGCATACGTCCGGCTTCCGTCTTCATGTTTTCCTGCTGCTCTAATGAGTTGATCAGGAACTCGAGCGCAGATGGGGCGTCTTTAATCAATGTGGTTATCGCTTCTGCCCCGCTCTTTTTGATGAGTGAGTCGGGATCTTCCTTTTCAGGTAAGGTCACCACCCGGACACTCAGCTCATTGGCAATAAAGATTTCGGATGAAGCCAGCGCGGCCTTAACTCCTGCGGCATCGGCATCAAGCACGAGTACCACTTCGTCGGCGTAGCGCTTGATCATTTTTGCATGCCCATCGGTCAGTGCCGTTCCCTGCGAGGCCACGACATTATTCAGCCCGACCTGATGACAGCGGATGGCATCGATCTGTCCTTCCACCACGATGGCCTGCCGCGATTCGACGATGGGCTTACGTGCCTTGTCGAACGCAAAGAGCACCCGGTTCTTTTTAAACAACAGGGTTTCAGGGCTGTTGACATATTTTGCGCCCTTTTCCGCCTTGTTCATAATACGGCCGCTAAACCCGATTACCCGCCCCATCTGGTCGCAGATCGGAAACATAACGCGGTTGCGGAAGCGATCGTAGTGACTCTTTTTTCCGGCGCGATCCGAAGGCACCACCAGGCCGGCGGCCTCAAGCTGATCCGGTTCGTAGCCTTTTTTCACCGCACGGCCCAGCAGCTCTTCCCATCCTTGCGGGGCATAGCCGATCTGGAAATCCTTGATTACCTCGGCCGGAAGATCGCGCTCCTCCAGATAGCGACGGGCTTCGGCCCCTTCGGGGCTGTCGAGCAACATGCGGTGGTAAAATGCGGCAGCATCGGTGTGCAGTTTATAGAGCACATCCTTATTACCGCTTTTTTCAGGCGGCCCACCCTCATAGGTGATTTCCACGCCGACCCGTTCGGCCAGTACATTGATGGCTGTAACAAAATCAATTTTTTCGTAGTCCATCACAAACCGGAAAACGTCGCCCCCTGCCCCGCAGCCAAAACAATGGAAGATCTGGCGAGCATCGTTGACGGTGAAAGACGGCGTTTTTTCCTTATGAAACGGGCAGTTGCATTTATAGGTCGAACCGCGGCGGCGCAATTCCGGAAGATAAGCGCCGACCACTTCAACAATGTTGCAGCGTGCGCGGATCTCTTCGATCGTCTCTTTCGGAATCATGGCCATCCACTAGGCATACCGGAACCCCGCCCCGCCCTCAATCCTGTGTGCCGGAATTTTTATCCCACAGACTTGCTGGCAGTCCCTAAAGCCTTTAAGGTCTGCCTCGTAGTAAAAACTACTAACAAGGACAGGCATGAAACTTCCGAAGCTTGAAGATCTCAATAATGAACGTTTTCTGGATGAGGCGTTTGAGGCCGAACACAACGAGAAGTGGATACGTAGCGCCAGAATGCGCCGGAACATCTATCTCTGGCTTTTTCTAACCGGCATTGTCTGTATTTTCATCACCGCATTCACCGATCAGATGCACATGAGTATATTATCCCTCTTTCTGGCCACCATCTCACTCGTCGTTATGACGAAATATGATACGCAGCTGTTCTTTCTCAAAGGCCTGCGGTTAAGAGAGGAAGAAGAAAAGGAAACTTAAAATCTAAAATGAGAAACTTGAAGAAAGAATCGGCATCCTGAAAAATCAGGTTTCAGGTTTACTCCAGCACCCCGGCCTCTTTCTGCTCCATGAGTTTGTCCTTCAACTCCTGGATATTTCTTTCCAGTGCAGGTGCCAGGCGGGGCTGAATGCGCGGTACGATTTCGTGGCAGACCAGTTTACCGACGTATGACTTCGATTTAAAGTTGTCGTAGGTTTTCCCCGAGGAATCGAACATGACGAGAAAGATCATGCCAAAGAGCGCAGCGAGCAATCCGCGGATAAAGCCAAGAATAAAGCCATAGACCGCATCGGATCCGTCAGAGATCTGCGTCTTAAGCAATCGGGCCAGCAGCTTCGTAAAGAGCAGGAAAATGCCAATTGTAACAATTAACAGGACCGCCATAATCAACCACATAATGTAGATCTGACTGAAATTGCGGAAAATCCGACCCAGATATTCAAATATGGCAGGATAGGCAAAAAACAGCAGGATGCCCGACACCAGAAAGGTCAGAATATGAGCCACCTGTCCGGCAAAGCCCTTCTGGTAGCCGCCCCATGCAAACAAAAGCGCAACGCCAGCGTACGCAACATCAATCCAACTCAGCCAATCCGGTATCATCATTATTCCTTCGGTTTTCCTACATCAGGGAAGTATGCCTTTATCCAAGCATTTTCAAAGCCACTTTATAGGAGAATCATCAGATCTGTAAAAAATTCGCAACAGATTAATGAATCCCTAATAAAAACCCCTGTTTTAGACAAATACCACAAGATGTTGTGCCTACCCCTTGACAGAGCCACACCACATTGGGTAGCTTTTCATACTGAAACGAGCGTCGGGGATGCCGTTTAAACGTCTAAATCGTTACTTATCAAGGGGAAATTATGTCTCGAGGAAAAGGATCCACTACTGCCGAATTCGACGGCTTCCAAAAACGTTCAGGACTCGTTGTTCCATTCAGTTGGCAGAAAATCGAACTGGCGATCGACCGGGCGGTCGAGGATATTGCACGCAAGCATTCGACTGCAAAAAACGAAGGGTTAGCCTCCAAGGTTACCGATCAGGTCCTCCAGCAGCTCAACACACCCCAAAGCGAGTTTTATGTCTATCCCGACGATAACGGCAAACGCACACCGAAAATTGAAGATGTGCAGGATTTGGTTGAAATTGTTCTCGCTGAACAGGGCGAAACCCTTGTGGTTGCTGCTTATAAGCGCTACCGCAAACAACGCGAAATGGCCCGGCGGAATATCCGCGTGCGCGGCGGTAATGCGGAAGGCAATGTTGATGTAACCGACGCCAGCCTTCTGCTTGTTGAATCATCCTCGCAAACCGTGCATCTTCCGTGGGACCGGAAGCGCATTGTTAAACAGATTCTCAATAAAACCGATCTGTCTGTGGAGCTTGCCATCAATGTCGCTAAATCGGTTGAAAACCGCATCATCGGCGGCGATATGAGCATCATCAGCACCACCCTCATCCGCGAGCTGGTCAATAATGAGCTGATGGAACGGGGATTTTCCCAGCAGCTGCGCGACCTTTCCCTCTATCGTGTTTCCAAGGATTACCTTGAAAACCTGATGTTCACGAAATCGACTGAAAACTCGAATATCGTGAACAACAATCCGGAAGCCGTTAACCTCGGCATCGCCGAACTCGTGCTCAAACAATGGGCACTCGACACCATCTTCAGCCCCGAGGTTAAACGGGCCCACGATACCGGAGCCGTGCATGTGCACGATCTGGGCTATCCGACCCGCGTATACTGTTCCTCGCACTCCATTGAATACGTCAAAAAATACGGGTTGAACGGACTGATCAACCTGAACACCTCGTCGAATCCTGCGCGTTCGGCATCGGTGCTTACCGGTCACCTCAATACCTTTCTGGCCTCCATGCAGGCCAACTATGCGGGTGCCCTCGGCATTGCCTACATCAACATTCTCTACGCTCCCCTGCTCGTCGGAATGGATGCCGCCGAACTCAAGCAGGTAGCGCAGGAACTGATCTTTAACGGATCACAGAATGCCTTCTCCCGCGGAGGACAGACCCTGTTCCTCGATTTTAATATTCATACCGGCGTACCCAGCTATATGAAGAAGGTTCCGGCCATCGGCCCGGGCGGACATTACCAGCTCCGCCTGAAAAACGGCACGATCGTTGAGATTTTCGAAGAGCTGCGTGACGAAACAGACGCCGGCGGAAACAAACTGATGGATCTGTACTATGATGATCCGGAAGTAGGAAAACGGCTTGTACTCCGGGAGCTGGCCGACGAAACGGAAGGATCGATTTATGATCCGGACGTCGTTGCGACCCTCGAAGAAAACGGAGAGGCCATTGTTACGTACTCCGACTATACCAAGGAAGCGCAGGATTTCTGCCGCGCCCTGCTTCAGGTGTTCGGCGAAGGCGATGCCCACGGCCGCATTTTTGAATTCCCGAAATGCGATTTCCACGTTTCTGACGAAACCTATGAAGATCCCGAACAGTTCGCCATTTTCCAGGAAGCCTGCGAACTGGCTTCGAAGAACGGATCGACCTACTTTATCTTCGACCGCGACGAAGTCACCCTCTCCGCCTGCTGCCGCCTGCGCACCACGATCAGCGATAACCGAATGCTCAAACATCCGGAAAGCATGCGCTTCTGTGGATTCCAGAACGTGACGATCAACATTCCGCAAGCCTCCTACCGCGCAGCACGCGCCGGTGGCGATGTAGTACAGAACTTTTTTGAAGAGCTGGATAAAACCATGGAGCTGGCGGTAGACGCCCACCTACAGAAAAAAGCGAAAGCGGCGGAAATGATCAGCGGCCCCGGTCATCCGCTCTGGCAGATCGGCAAAACCGCCAACGACGGCAAGCCGTATGTTGATCTGGAAAACTGCACCTATATCCTCGGTCTCATCGGCGTAAACGATGCCGTCAAATTCCTGATTGGCCAGGAACTGCATGACAGTGTGGAAGCCCAGCGCTTCGGCCTGAAAATCGTTGCTCACATGTACACGAAGGCCAAAAAGCTGGCGGCAAAATACAACCTTAAGTTTACGCTCGAGGAATCACCGGCCGAATCAGCCGCACGCCGCCTGGCCAAGTCCGACATGATCTATTTCGCTGAAGAGTCGAAAGAAACCGTGAAAGGACCGCAGGATGCTGAGTACTATACCAACTCCATCCATTTGGCGGCCGAAGCCGATGTCTCGCTCGTCGACCGCATTGTGGAGCAGTCCAAATATCACAGCATGATCGAATCCGGAGCCATCACCCATTGCTTCATTGGGGAAGAACGACCCGATGCCGACTCGATTGCCCACCTGATGACCGAAGTCTTCTACCGTACGCAGTCTGCACAGGTGTGTGTGTCGCCGGAATTTACCTTCTGCGATAACTGCCAGCACCAGACCCGCGGGCTGCTTGAAAGCTGTCCGGAATGCGGCTCAACTGAAGTCGTTGGAGAAACCCGTGTAGTGGGTTATTTCAGCAAGGTACAGAATTGGAACAAATCCAAGCGGTACGGCGAGCTGCTCGCCCGTCACGCCGGAAAATATAACATCGTCGAAGCTGAAGAAGCGGAGCCGAAAATCATCACAGCCGACAACAAAGGGGAATAATACAATGGCGGCAAACTATCAGATCAAGGTATTTGGAAAGCAGGGGTGCGACAAATGCCACACGCTCAACCAGCGACTCGACAAACTGCTCGCGAGCGAAGAATACAGTCAGTTTGAAAAAGTGTACTGCGATGTTGAGAGCATTGACGGCCTCGTTGCATTTTCAGAAGCCGAATGCATCAATCCATCCCGCATTCCGGCCATGCTCGTGACCACCTGGGATTCGGACGCCGATGAATATGTTCCGGTTGAAACCAGAGAACCCGGTGCGCCTGATCCCGTGTGCAAAAAAGCCAAGCTCTATCAGTATGTCGGTCTGCAAACCGACTATTCCGATATCGGCAAAGGCGTCATCTCACCAAAGATGATCAAGACCGTACTGGCTGAAGCAACCGCAGCCTGATTTTCATCACCCGATCCGCCAGCTGCGCGTACCTCCTCCCCACGCGCCTGGCGGGTCACTTTTTTAGACATGCTGTCGCAGACCCGCCAATCGGAAATCGGAAATCGGAAATCGGAAATGTCTTCCGTTTATGCCTACCTCGAAAAACCCTCGATGGTGGACTATCCCAAACACTTTGCCGCGGTCTTCTTTACCAGCGGATGCGGCTTTACCTGTGGCTTTTGCCATAACGCTCCGCTGATGGGGGAAAAGCAGGCCGGGCTAAGCTGGGGAAAACTCAAAGAGGCCTGTGCAAAGTTTAAAAAGGACTGGGTAAACGGAGTCGTCATCACCGGAGGCGAACCGACCAGCTCCGACGATTTGCTGGAACTTATCCGCTTTTTTAAATCGTTCGGCTTCGCCGTAAAGCTCGACACCAACGGCTCCAATCCCCGCAAGCTTGCTGAATGCCTGCCCCTGGTCGACTATGCGGCCATGGATATCAAGTGCGGATTCTCCGCCTATCCCGAAATCGTCGGCTATTCCAATATCGACAATATCCAGCAATCCATCGACCTCATCCGCAGCGAAGCAAAAGACTATGAATTCCGCACCACCGTAATTGAAACCATCCACAGCAATGAACAAATGGATGAGGTGCGCAGCATAGTGGAAGGTTCCAAGCGTTATGCGCTGCAGGCCTTCATTCCGCGCGACGAGCTGCCGGACTCAGCATACAGCAACGTTCCCCGCACCACCTCCGCCCGCCTGCACGAACTTAAGCAACGGATGGATGGTTGCGCTGAAGAGATCCTCCTCCGCGGGGCCTGATAAAACAATTGGTTTGGAGGGCGAGGTTCCATCCGAGCCGCCCGCCGCGAAGCAGACGTGCCCTGCGTGCGCGGGGTTCGGACTGAGCCTCACCCTCCAACGTCGCTTAGCCAAATGTCCTTTTGTGGAGGGCGAGCCTCTGTGCGAGCCAAACCACCGCAAAGCAGGCCTGCCGAGGCCGCACAGAGTCTCATTACGGGTAGTCCTGACGGGTCGGGCGGACTACGATGTCGCTGATGTTCACGTGCGGCGGCAGTGAGACGACATGATAGATCGCATCGGCAATGTCGTCGCAAGAGGGCAAGGGTCCAAACTTTTCGTGGAAACTATCGACCAGCTCGTCGCTGTAGTTTGCTCCCGCCTGGAATCCGCTGATGACAATGCCCGGTTGCACCAACGAGACGCGAACGCCCTGCGGCCCCACATCGCGGCGCAAGCCTTCCGCCAGCGCATGCACCGCAAACTTCGATGCGCCGTATACCGCGCTGAAGGGTGAAATATGGCGGCCGACCACGGAACCGATAATGACAATGTCAGCGGCTGATTCGGGGAACGCTGTTTTCTGGGTTTCCACCATTCGTTGCGCCGCCTTCTGAATCAGATAAGCCGTACCGGTCACATTGATGTCGATCAATTCCCGAAACTGCTCAAGGTCGGCCTCCTTGACCGAACCGCCTAACCCTCGGCCGGCATTGGCCACCACGAGGTCGGCCTCGCGTCCGAACTGCTCAACGGCGACCTCGAACAACCGGTCAAGCAGATCGCCATCCGACGCATCGCCCGGCTCGCCGCGGAATCCGGTTCCGAGTTCCTGCTCAAGCACAACCAGCTTTTCAGCTGTCCGCCCGCAACCTACGACCTTCATGCCGTCCGCCACGAACTTGCGCGCCGTGGCTTCCCCTATACCGGATGTGGCTCCGGTTACTATCGCAATACGTTCTGTTTTTTCAGCCATTGTATACCTTCTTTAATATTCTACTGATGGTTTCAGGCAATCGGATCGGAGCAATAGTCGCGGCGTTTGCAGGTGTCGCACATGGCCCCCATCCAGATTTCGTCGAACTGCTGCATGATTCCGGAAACGATTTCGGGTTCGTCTGAAATAATACCCGATTCAAAGTTGCGCCGGTCTTTACTTTTGGCTCCCATCCCCGCTCCGGTGAGATTGGCACTTCCGAGATAGGCGAGTCTTCCATCCACCACGATGGTTTTGAGATGAACGCGCGGACAGATATTGCGCTCCAGCCCTTTCAGCAGGCCGGGATAGATATCAAAGTCCTTGCGGAAATTCGGACCGGGTTCTTTGGCATGCAGCAGGCGGATTTCCACCCCGCTATCAACGAGGTCGGACAGCACGCCCAAAAATGGCCGGAAACTTCCGTTGCTGTTGACGTGCAGGTCTTTTATGTCCGCCGTCGCAATCCAGATAAACTCGCGGGCCTCCGGAACCATGTCCTGAATGACCCGTTCGTAAATTTCCGCATTCCTGATGAACTCAACCATATCGACTTATGTGGATTAGGGTGCGTGCGCGTAGAGCTTGAGTGTTTTCGATAATTTATGCCCGGGCGGCGGCTCTGTTGTGATGCGAATCACGGAGCGCATGTTTTTTTCGTCCGACTGCCGACTCACAATAACCTCATATTCGAATCCTTCCCGAACTGTTTTAAGTTCGGCGGGAAGTCCCTTATGTGAGGAGGTAAGGGATAGCAACCGGATCGGATCTTTATTCGGGTTGGATAATGTAGCGGTTTTATTCGTTACAGCACTGCCAGCAGCCAATTTCATCAGCGTAGGCGAAATTTTATAAGCCATTGGAATATCCGTTACAGTGAACAGTGAAACAGCAGCTCCATCATCAGTATTGACCACCAAGGCCTTACGCTGTTTGCCGGTGCGGTTGCGTAAATCAAACCGAACGGTCAATTCCCCGCTTTCGCCCGGCGGACATGTCCGCTTCGACAGTCGGGGAGCCAGGCAACCACATGACGGTTTCAGGCTGCTGAACTGAACCGGTTCCTTTCCCGTGTTGGAGAACCGGAAAACGGCATCGGCGGAAACCTGCGTGGCGCCCACCTCCAGCGTTATTTCCTCTTGTTGCCACTCCAGCCCGGCCTGCACCAGCGTTACCGCGAATAATGAGCTCAGAAGGAACGTCTTCATGATAAGTCCATTAACTTCCGGAGATGTAATCCCACCAGACAAACATCGTCTTGGAACTTATTCTCATGGGAGAATGCGAGCGCGTCCCCTTCCAAGCCTTCAAAAATATCGCCTAACGGCTCGCCGGCCAGACTGTGTGCAGAATCGATCAGTCGTTTTTTTCCGAAGGCATCGTTCATGTTGTTCGTGGCCGAGTAAAGGCCGTCGGTTAATAAAACAAGGGCATCATTCGGCTGAATCTGCCGCTCAACGGTGACATATGTCGGCTCGGCTTCCAAAGCCAGCGCAGGTCCTATACCGGCGGTGTCATCGAAGAGCCATTCCGCATGGGTGTAACCGCAGAAGAGGATAGGCATGGGATGCCCGGCATTCACTAACCGGATCTTTCCGGTGCTGACATCCAGCACCAGGTAACAGGCGGTCACATCAAGGGAAAGCTCTTCTTTCTGCAGCAAAGGGAGCAGCAGTTCATTCATGCGGGCCATATAGGCCCCTGGGTCCCGCCCCAGACTGCTGATCTCCTGCATGACACCACGGATCAGTGCTGTACCGAGCGCCGCCCGGACTCCAACACCCCTGACATCGCTGATAAAAATTCCGACTTCGGTTTCCGATAGTCGCGAGATGGCGCAATAGTCGCCTGTGACCTGCCGGTTCAGGTTGAAGGAATATAACAGCTCCAAACAACTGCTTTCGGCATCAGCGCCTTCAGGGAACATCGGATAAGAGGAGGGGCAGAAATTTTGCTGAAGCTTGCCGGCCATGCGCACCTCTTCTTCCATTTCCTCTTTAATTGCCCGGATCTGGTCGGCATAGCGCCTGGCCCGAAGCTCGGCTTCTTTTCGTTCTGTGATATCGCGTGAGATTCCGAAAGTGCCGATGATTTTCCCGCCATCCTGTAGCGGCATTTTAGTGGTCGAGACCCAGGTAACGCTTCCGTCGGGCCACGTTTCCTTTTCTTCGATGTTACTCAGCGATTCGCCCGTTTGGATGATATGCTGCTCATCGGCATACGCCTGCTCCGCATGCTCCCTGGAAAAGGTATCAAAATCGGTTTTCCCCAGCACCGATTCCGGCGTCGGCCATTTATGCTTATTTGCGCAGGTCTGATTCACCATGATAAAGCGGGATTGGAGATCCTTGAAATAGACGGAGTCCGATGAATTGTTCATCAGGTTTTCCAGCAGGAATCCATCATCTGGCAGTTGATCCATTTAGTACTCCCTTATTTCATCGGATGCTTATAGCGGAAACCGACCATACAGAGGTCGTCGTCGAGTTCGCCATCTTCGGCAAACAGGCAAGCCTCATTCGCCAGCGAAGAATACAGGCTTGAAAGCGGCTTATCCCCGAATCGTCGTGCGGCATCCAGTAGCCGCTGCTCACCAAACTCTTCCCCGTCGGCACGTTCAACCTCATAGAGTCCGTCTGTATACATCACCACGGAATCACCCGGCTCCAGTTTTTTCTCAACGGTTTGATACTCGGCACCTTCCATAATGGCCAATGCCGGCCCCCGGAAAGAATCATCGGCCAGCAACCAGTTAACGGTGTTTTCCGAAGACTGAAAATGCAGCGGAATCGGATGTCCGGCATTGGCAACCCGTACCGTACCGGTTGCGGCATCAAAAATCATATAGCACGAGGTGGCATAAAGGAAAATGTCGTCCTGACGCAGAATCGGCAGCAGCTGATCGTTCATCTTACCGAGAAACTGTCCCGGATCGTGTTCGCCCACCGCAATCTCCTCAACCAGGGCGCAAATGAGTGCCGTGCCCAGCGCGGCCCGCACTCCGTGCCCCATGACATCACAAAGAAAAATTCCGGTCTGTGTATCGGATAGTTTCCGGAGGGTACAGAAGTCGCCGCTCACCCCGCCGCTGGCATGATAGTGATGGAGGAATTCAACACAGCTTTCATCCGGAGAAACGCCGGCAGGAAATACAGGATAAGAACTGGGGAAGAAGGTTTTCTGAAGCTCGGCCGCCATATGTACGTCCTCTTCCATCTCCTCCTTGATACGCTGGATTTGATCGGAATAGTACACAGCCTTGAGTTCAGCTTCTTTGTGGTCCGTTATATCCCGGGATACACCAAAGGTTCCGATAATGATTTCATTCGCATTCTTGAGCGGCATTTTGGTGGTGGAAACCCAGGTAATGCGCCCATCCGGCCAGGTTTCCTTTTCTTCAATTCCGATCAGGGGCTCGCCACTGCTGATAATGTGTTGCTCATCATCGTAGGCCTGCTGGGCATGGGCCGTGGAAAAGAGGTCAAAATCAGATTTTCCAATCACCTGTTCCGGCGTCAGCCCGGTCCATTCACAAAAGGCCTTGTTGATTTTGATGAAGCGCGACTCGGTATCCTTGAAATAGATATTGTCCGTCATGTTTTCCATGAGGCTTTTCAACAGAAAACCTTTGTCGTTCAACTTTTCGGACATGCATGCTTCTCCTTCAATGCCACTATTGTTAGCAAAGCCTCCGCCTGCTTCAAAGTAAAAGCCGATTAATCCACTCCCCATTTCCGACCAATCTGGTACTTTTCACGGATGGAAAAACGAATCATCCAATTAGAAACGCTTTCTGCATTGCAGGACGAGGCCATCGCCAGCCTCAATGCGGAGATTTTCCGGCAGCAGCAGGATATTACCAAACTCCGCCAGCGGCTTGACTTACTCGAACAAAAAATCGTTGAACTTCAGCAACCCGAAGAAATTTCCGGGAACGAACGTCCGCCCCATTATTAATCTTTAATTTATGACTAGTACACGGCAGGCATTCTGATAAAACAGTGCGCCCTCAAACGAAAAGAGACCCTATGCACACAAAACAAACTAAAATCATCTGTACCATCGCTCACAACCGCTGCGAACCCGAATTCATTCAGGAGCTGTTCGATGCCGGCATGAATATGGCCCGGTTAAACACGGCACACATCTCCACCGACGACGCAGAAACCATCATTAAGAACATTCGTTCCGTGTCCGACCGCATCGGCGTACTGATCGACACCAAGGGGCCCGAAGTCCGCACCTGCGAAATGGAGGAAGACCTGGTTGTTAAGGCGGGCGATATTATTCACGTTGCCGCGGATCACACCCCCGAAGGTGGGTTCAAGGTAAACTATGAAGACTTTGTTAACGAAGTGCCGGAAAACAGCAAAATCCTTATCGATGACGGCGAGCTGCAACTGAATATCACAGAAAAGAAGGACAATATACTCGTCTGCGAAGCCACAAACGACGGCGCCATTAAAAACCGCAAAAGCGTCAACGTTCCCGATATTCAACTCAGCATGCCGGCACTCACCGAAAAAGATGCCGAATTCATCGACTGGGCCACCCGCTCGGAAATTGAGTTTATTGCACACTCGTTTGTCCGCAACCGTGACGACGTCATGGCGATTCAAAGCATTCTCGATATGCGCAAGAGCCCGATCAAGATTATCGCGAAGATTGAAAACCGCGAAGGCGTCGACAACCTCGAATCCATTCTGGATGTCGCCTACGGCGTCATGGTGGCCCGCGGAGATCTGGGCATTGAAATCCCTGCCGAAGAAGTTCCAATGACGCAGAAGAAAATGATCAAAACCTGCATCCGCCGCGTCAAACCTGTTATCACAGCAACGCAGATGCTGCACTCGATGATCGATAACCCGCGTGCCACCCGTGCCGAAGTCTCGGATGTGGCCAACGCGATCTATGATGGTACTGATGCCGTCATGCTGTCCGGCGAAACGGCCTACGGAAAATATCCCGTCGAAGCGGTACAGACCATGACCAATATTGCCCGCAACGTTGAAGCAAAGACTGGCAGAGTGGAAAACGACCTCCCGGTCTTCCAGCAGGCGGAGGATTTGATGGCACGTAACCACCTTTCAAAATCCGCTGTAGCCATTGCCGGCATGCTTCCCGCCAAGGCAATCATCACCAGTACCAAATCAGGTGATACCGCCCAGATCTGTTCCTCCTACCGGAGCAAGACCCCCATCTATGCGTTTTCGGCCAGTGCCCGGACCGTACGCGAACTCTCATTAAGCTTTGGTGTACATGCTCAGCGAATTGATATTCCGCCGACCGCCAACGAGCTCGTAAAGAGTACGTTGAAACGCCTGCTTGAGGTCGGCGTCTTCACCGAAGACGACTTTATCGTGTATATCGGCGGCGGGCAGGTCTATGCCAAACACACCAACTTCCTGCAGGTCGATACCCCGGCTACCCTGCTGAAATAGCGGTTCCCGATGATCAAGCGTTTCATTGCCTTTTACGGTCCGCATAAGCCGCTGTTTGCGCTGGACCTTTTCATGGCGTTTATCCGGGCGCTGTGCGCCATCCTGATCCCGTTGGCGACCCGCCATCTGTTCAAACTTGAAAATGCATCGTTCGGCGAAACAGCAGGCACCATTGCCCTGCTTATCGTACTGGTTGTGGTGCTGGCGCTCTCCGCCTTCAATAATATTAAGTGGGGCCACGTACTCGGAACGCGTATCGAAACCGATATGCGCGGCGTCCTCTTCCGGCACCTGCAGAAGCTGTCGTTCAGTTATTACGACAAAACGAAGACCGGCCACATCATGTCGCGTCTCAGCAACGACCTCTTCACGATTTCCGAAGTGGCGCACCATGTGCCGGAAGATATCTTTCTGGCCACGTTTACGATTACCGGTGCATTTGGCTGCATGTTCTGGATGAACCCTACGCTCGCATGGATTGCCCTGATCCCCCTGCCGATCATGGTGCTCTGCGGCATTCTCTTCCAGAAGCGCTTCCGTCTCAACGTACGTGTCATGCGCCGGCGGGTGGCCGACATTAACGCCAACATTGAAAACTCCATTCAGGGTATCCGCGAAGTAAAATCATTTGCCGGCGAACATCACGCCGTTGCCCAGTTCGATGAAGTGAATCACGATTTCCGCGAGTCCAAGGAAACCATGTATCACACCATGGCCGCCTTTCACTCCACCATGATGGGTCTCGTGCACAGCCATGAAATCCTGATTACCATCGCCGGTGCCATCATGGTCTTCAAGGATCTTGCAACCATCACCGACGTGCTGGTCTTTTTGATGTTTGCGCGCTTCATGACCAAGCCGATCGACCGGATGGTCAACTTTGTCGAGCAGTTCGGTCAGGGAGCGGCTTCGTTTGAACGTTTTACGGAAATCATGGATATCGAACCCGACATTCAGGATCGACCCAATCCAACTGAACCCAAAAATGTTACCGGGGCTATTGAAGTCAGTAACCTCTCTTTTGCTTACGAAGGAAATGACGCTAAAGTGCTGAAGGAGGTTTCGCTGTCTATCACAGCAGGTCAAACCATTGCCCTCGTCGGAGAATCCGGGGCCGGAAAATCCACGCTTGCGGCTCTGATTCCCCGCTTTTACGAAGCGATGGAAGGCACCATTAAAATCGATGCCGTCGATGTGCTGGACCTGCGCCAGCAATTCCTTCGCGAACAGATCGGCATCGTACAGCAGTCCCCCTTCCTGTTCGACACGACTATCCGCGATAACATTCTGTTCGGCAACCGCGATGCTACCGAAGAGGACCTGATTGCGGCTGCCCGGCAGGCCAACATTCTCGACTTTATCGAATCGCTTCCGGATGGATTCGAATCCCAGGTCGGCGAACACGGGGTAAAATTGTCCGGCGGGCAAAAGCAACGCGTATCCATTGCCCGTGTGTTCCTCAAAAATCCGCCCATCCTGATTTTCGATGAAGCCACCTCGGCCCTCGATACCGAATCAGAGCAGCTGATTCAGGATGCCATGGAACGGCTCTGCAAAGACCGCACCACCATCATTATCGCCCACCGCCTTTCCACCGTAAAACATGCTGACACCATCTTTGTGTTGCGCAATGGCGAAGTCGTCGAGAACGGTACGCACCAGGAATTGACCGCCCTTGAGGGCTACTACAACACGCTCTATACCAAGAGCCTGTTTTAAGGTATCGGCTGCGGGCGATTTAAGTATTGCTCCATCCTCTGTATCAGGCCTAAAATCGGGATATTCAACAACCCGCCATTCGGAGGAATACTATGAAATTCACAAACTATGCACTCATTACAATCCTGCTGCCCCTATTCAGCTCTATTGCTGCAGCTGAACTGAGAACATGGACTGATAGCAGGGGTAATACCATTGAAGCTGAATTGGTTGAAAACATGCACGGCCACATTACTTTACTAAGGGACAATGGAAAGGAGGCGCATATATCCATTAGCGATTTGTCGGCAGCCGACCAAAAATATGTACTCAAAAACAGCCCGCCAAAAATCGAAATCAGCGTTTCGGAAGTGACCTCAAGAAAGAACAAAGGGTTTTCATTCGAAAATCCTAACAACAGCGCCTACGACCGCGACGTGCAGGTTCAAACAACATCCAGCCGCTATAAAGTCACGCTGAAAAAAAGCGGGACCATTCCCTACGACAAAGCGATTCAGGCCGAGCTGTATGTATTCGGCTATAAAAAACAGACCGATGAATTTGTGCTGCTGGATAAAACCATCAATAAATTCTCTTTCAATGAAGAAACCAAAAACAAGTTCGTTTTTGAGTCCGATCAGATCACCACACGCGACCTTCAGGGAGGAAGAGAAGCGGGTACCGAATACCATGGCAATCTGGTTGTGCTGGTAGACCACAAGGGCCGGGTTTTCAATCAACAGGGAAGCCGCTCCAGAATGCAGGAACACACTGCCTTCATTCGCAAACTCAAAGAAGGCGCCACGGCAACGAAAGAAGACGTCCGATCGGCCGAAAATAAAATCCAGTAACGGTCGGTCCGTTTCGCGCACAGGCCTAATAGAAGAGTCATGACCCATCTACGATGGAGACCGCCTCCACTTCGTTGCGACGGCACTACGAAGGCAGCTCCTTTGTAGTCCACTCGCAGTAAAGCGGAGAGTGAAATCCGTGTTATTGGATTCCGCAGGGACTATTTCCCCGGGAAGAACAAAAGAGCGAGCAGTTTCCCGCTCGCCCCCACTAGTGCCTGTTGCCTAGTCCCTCATGCCTGTGAAGGCGCTAGCCTTCAATATAGCTACAGCAATAGTCCGCAAATTCCTTAACCACCAAATCAAATTTGGAATTGGCCGGCACTTCGTAGGACTCACCGGCTTTGTAGGTTTTCCATTGCGTGGAACCTTCCAGCTTAACATCCATTTCACCGCCGAGCATTTCCATAATTTCGGCCGCGCCCGTATCAAACGAATAGTCGCCCGCCTGCATAAAGCCCAGCGTCTTTTTGGTTCCATCTTCAAACACCACGGTCCGGCTCGTCACCTTACCGTCAAAATATACATTCGCCTCGCGAACCACCGTTACTTTATTAAATTCAGACATTGGTTTCTCCTTAGTTGAAAAAAACCATCGTAGTAAAATGTAGGCGATGCATCCAGCTTCGTTGCGCACGAATGGAATAGCAGGCTGGAGGGGCGATGTCCTCATCGACCGCGGACAGCGAGGACGCTATCCCTCCAATACACACTCTATGCGCGCACAAAGCCGCCAAGATGGCGGCGCATCTTGCAGGCAACAGAGCGAAACCAAACTAAAGCTGGTATAAGAAGTTCCACAACAATCCATCCTTCACAACGAAGCTGCAACCATCGTCTACATTAAAAAAGGCGGCCTAAAGACCGCCTTTCACTCTAGTGCCTATGGCCTAGTCCCTAATGCCTGAACTTAAACCGAAAACTCAGTCATCTGGTGGAAGTTGAGGTATTTGTAGATATCCGCTTCCTTGCCTTTCAGTTTCGGAGCTACGATCTCTACATATTCCGCCGGAGTCGGGAGTTCGCCTTTGAGGGCAACGACGCCGGCCAGTTCGGCGGAGCCCAGATAAACCTGAGCGCCGGTTCCCATGCGGTTGTTAAAGTTGCGGGTTGAGGTGGAGAACACCACAGCATTGTCTTTCACGCGCGCCTGGTTACCCATGCAAAGCGAGCAGCCGGGGATTTCAATCCGCGCACCGGCCGCACTGAATTTTGAATAGTAACCTTCCTTGGTCAGCTGCACCTGATCCATCTTGGTCGGCGGGCAGATCCAGAGCTTCACGTTGGCAAAACCTTCGCCGTCGAGCACTTCACCAGCGGCACGGAAATGACCGATATTGGTCATGCAGCTCCCAATGAAAACGTCGTCGATTTTAGCGCCCTGTACATCAGACAGTTTTTTCACGTCATCCGGATCGTTCGGGCAGCAGAGGATCGGCTCGGTGATTTCGTTCATATCAATTTCAATCACGGCCGCGTATTCCGCATTGTCATCGGCGCTCATCAGCTCGCCGTTGGCAATCCAGTCGTTCACATCATCAATACGCTTCTGCAGGGTTTCCGCATCGCCGTATCCGCCCTTGATCATCTCTTCCATCAACTTCACGTTGGACTGGAGATATTCAACGGTTGATTCGCGACCCAGCTTAATACTTGCGGCAGCGGCAGAACGCTCGGCGGCCGCGTCGGTCAGTTCGAATGCCTGTTCGACTTTGAGGTCCGGCAACCCTTCCATTTCCAGAATGCGGCCGGCAAAGATGTTTTTCTTGTTCTTCTTCTCTACCGTCAGCAGGCCCTCCTGAATCGCCTGATACGGAATGGCATTTACGATATCACGCAGGGTAACGCCCGGCTGCAGTTCGCCTTTAAAGCGAACCAGAACGGACTCCGGCATATCGAGCGGCATTACGCCCAGCGCGGCAGCAAATGCAACCAGACCGGATCCGGCCGGGAAGGAAATGCCCATCGGGAAGCGGGTATGCGAATCGCCGCCGGTACCAACAGTATCCGGGACCAGCAGGCGGTTGAGCCAGGAGTGGATTACGCCATCGCCCGGGCGCAGGGAAACGCCTTTGCGGTTCATGATATAGTCAGGAAGCGTGGCGTGGGTAATCACATCGGCCGGCTTGGGATAGGCAGCCGTATGACAGAAAGACTGCATCACGAGATCCGCGTTAAACTTCAGGCAGGCCAATTCGGTAATTTCACCCTGCGTCATCGGCCCGGTGGTATCCTGCGACCCTACGGTGGTCATTTTCGGCAGGCAGGAGGTTCCCGGCAGAATGCCTTCAACGCCGCATGCCTGACCGACCATTTTCTGAGCCAACGTGTAGCCCTGATGATCTGCCGGTTTCGGATTATCCGGAACCACAAAGATGCCCGACTCGTCGATGGCGCTCATGCCCAATGCTTCGCGGGCTTTTTCAGTCAACTGTTTACCGATGATCAGCGGAACACGGCCGCCGGCCCGGTATTCGTCGAGGATCGTGTCCGGTTTAATGGCGTAGGATGTAATCTCGTTTCCGTCGGCATCCGTGATCAGACCTTTGGTCGGGTAAACTTTAATCACCTTTCCGGTGGTCAGTTCGGTCACGTCGGTCTGGATCGGCAGGGATCCGGAATCTTCGGCGGTGTTGAAGAAGATCGGAGCGATGGTGCTGCCAATTACGATGCCGCCGCGACGCTTGTTCGGGATGCATGGAATGTCATCGCCGATATGCCAGAGCAGCGAGTTGATCGCCGACTTACGGGAGGAGCCGGTTCCCACTACATCGCCCACGAAGGTAACCGGCAGGTTGGTCTTTTCTTTCAGGTCCGCAATTTCCTGCGGCCCGTTCGGGAACAGGGATCCACCCATGCACGTGGAGTGCATCGGGATATCGGCACGGGTAAAGGCAAAGGACGCCGGCGAAAAATCATCGGTATTGATTTCGCCGTCTACTTTATAGATGACGGTTTCGATTTCTTCGGCAACTTCGGAAAGCGAAGTAAACCATTCGCCGTTGGCCCAGGAATTCAGAACGTCTTTAGCCACGTCGTTACCTTTATCGGCCAGTGCCTGAACATCTTCAAAACGGTTTACGGAAAGAACCATGTTTTTCAGTGCGGCACCTGCGGTGGCCGCAAGCGGCCCCTGCTCGTCGACCAGACGGATCAGACCGTCGAGGTTGTATCCACCAACCATCGTACCCAACAGTTCGACCGCGCGCTCGGCTGAGATCAGCGGTGTGGATTCTTCGCCATGAGCCACCTTAAAGAGAAACTCGGCCTTAACCTGCGCCGCCGGATCAACACCCGGGTTTACGCGGTCGGTGATCAGCGCAACCAGCTCTTCCTCTTTGCCGGCCGGCGGATTCTTCAAAAGTTCGATGACCGCTGAGGTCTGTTCTTTATCCAGCGCCAGCGGGGGCACACCCTCTTTAGCGCGCTCTTCGACATGCGCCTGATAATCTTCAAAAAATTGAGCCATAATTCACCTTCTTCTATTTGATGTTCAGAGTCTTCGCGGGCATCGGTAAATCGCCGCCCGTGGGTTTTTGAGCACTTTAGGCTTATAATATATGACCATTCTGACCGCTGAAGAGTTCAAGCTCCCCCGCTAAAAGGTCAAATATACTCATAACCCGATCGCTCTTTTCTTAATTTTGGAAAACAGGAAAGTAGTGGTTGGCGGGCGTAGTGTCAATTATGTAGGAATAACTAAGATTTCTGACCGAAATCTTCACCCCGCGAACAGCAGTAATCGATAATACTGGATATATGGTCTGCCGCGACGCCTCTCCAGAAAATCTGCCACTTTCCGATGGCATGGTGCCCATCGGCCTGATTGTGATACCAGGAATTGAAGGGATTCTTTACATTTGACCGCCAGAACAGCGATTCATGGTTGCGGCAGACCTCCTGCCACAACTCCAGGGCAACGCCTTCGCCACGCGCTTCCCGTCCTACAGCAAACTTGGAGAGGTAGCAGCCGGCCGGATGTTTTTCCAGCAGGACCGCGCCGCGATACTCCGTTTCCAGATAGCTATCACTGACATTGTCCAGAAAATCCGTATTTTCCAGTGATTTTGAGAAACTCGATTCAAGCAACTTTAACAAACGCGCCCGGTCCACTTTTTCCAGAGACTGGAAATGATCGATTTGGCTTCCACGCCGGAACAGGGTTCCTGCCCCTTTAACCGTAAAGATTTCCTGCAGCAGATTCATCGACGATGTGACCGATATATGAACACCTGGCCGTTGCTCCAACAGATTACCGGCCAATGCCGGGAAATCAAATTCCAGCGCTTCCAGTGGCTGGTAGTTTTCCTTATGGGTGTAGACATACGGCTGGAGTATGCCGCCCTCTCTTTTCAGTCCGCCGCCCGCACGAATGAAATGTACACGTTTGGCCGTTTCAGGGAGCAACTGCAGCAGCGCCTCTTCGAGGGAAAGCTCCTCCGCCACCAGAACCGGGACCCGCTCGGTGTTGCGTGCATTGAGAATAAAATCGCCGACCAACGCTTTATCCAGATGATGAAAATCGAAAATCGGTTCAACGGACAGGGCCCGCTGCATGGCAGGCGCCTGTTCTCCACAGAGCAGGATGGCCGGAACCAGTTCCAACCGGAGCAAAAAGTGAAGATCAAATGCCAGCACTTCGGCCCCGGCTTCGATACTCCCGATATCCGGGCACAGCAGAGCAAAACAGGCGGTAGGGTCCGCCTGAAACTTGTTGAGATAAAATTCGTACTCATCCCGACGGCCGATGCCATCGAGAAAAAGCCGTATCGTTTTGTTCAGCGCAGTCATAAGAATCCACAGATTACACAGATGTACGCAGATTATACATTAAAGAAATCGGTGAAAATCAGCAAAATCAGTGGATGAATTACAGCGCCTTCTTGGTTTGTTTCACCAAGCGCTTCAGCTTGCCGCCGAGGGCGACTTTTTTGACGTGGGACATGCGGTCGACCAGCAGAATGCCATCGAGATGATCGAGTTCATGCTGAATGGCGCGGGCGAGCAGCCCTTTGGCGTGGATGGTCTGCGGATTGCCGTCGAGGTCGATGTATTCGGCGTCGACTTCATACCAGCGCTCCACGTTGGCAAAGATTTCCGGAAAGCTGAGGCAGCCTTCCGGGCCAACCTGTACATCATCTGTATGGCCGGTGATTTTCGGGTTGATGAATACCAGCGGCATTTCAACCGTCGGATTATCGCGCTCGCCGTCTTCGCCGGCATCCCCTTCAGCAGGAATATCGATCACGAACATCCGTTCGGTTCGTCCAACCTGCTCGGCCGCCAAACCGACGCCTTTTTCAAGATACATGGTCTCGAACATTTCTTTCGCCAGCGCGCGGATATCTTCGTTCACATTCATGACTTCCACAGCCTTCTGCCGAAGGACCGGGTTTCCGTAGGTACAAATAGGTAAACTCATAGGCGCAAGGTTTTCGTTGAGAAGCGGGGCGATGTCAATTGAATTTAAAGGGCGGTCGATGCAGGCCGTTTTCAGTAATGATTCCGGTTATCAGCTCGTTCGGGGTAACATCGAAGGCCGGATTATAGACCCGAACTCCATCGGCGGCCCCTACTTCAGCAGGATCGCGCTGCTCAATCGGAATCAGGCTGCCGTCTTCCAGCGAGGTATCGATCGTGGAGGTCGGTGCGGCCACATAAAAAGGAATCCCGTGGTGCTTCGCGAGTATGGCGAGGCCGTAGGTTCCGATTTTATTGGCGGCATCCCCGTTGGCCGCAATCCGGTCGGAGCCGACAAGGATCAGATCGATTTTCCCCTCTTTCATGACCTGTGCCGCCATGTTGTCGCAGATCGTCACGACATCGATACCGGACTGATGCAATTCCCATGCGGTCAGGCGGGAACCTTGCAGTAATGGACGGGTTTCATCGGAATAGACCGTGAATGCACGCCCGGCTTCATGAGCCACATACATCGGCGAAAGCGCGGTTCCGAAGTCCCCCGTTGCCAGCGCCCCGGCGTTACAGTGGGTCAGGATGCCCATGCCCTCTTCAATCAACGAGGCTCCATGCTTGCCGATGGATTGGCACATTTGAATATCCTCTTCAAGAATGGTCAGCGCTTCCCGCAGCAAAACTTCCGGAGATTCACTTTCAGCAACGATCTTCCGGCACCGGTCGAGTGCCCAGAACAGGTTGACCGCCGTTGGGCGGGAGGCCGCCAGCTGATCCGCCAGATCGCCGACTTTGCTTTGATAATCCGACTTCACATGCTGAGCAACGGCGGCCAATCCCAGTGCGGCGGAACAGCCGATGGCCGGAGCGCCACGTACCGACAATCGTTTGATCGCGTCCACGATTTCATCGAGTTCGTCGAGTTCCAGATAGACAAGCTCCTGCGGCAGTTTGGTCTGGTCTATAATGCGCAGCTTACCGGGAAACAAGGCCGCGCTCTCTTCAAAGCGTGAAAACACCTTTCCCTCTGCAGTTTTCCAACGTACGGTTTCCAGCATAGAGTTATTCCTTTCAATGGGAAAACGGGTTATACCATTTCGGAATCGCAACGCGACAGAAAGGATTTAATGATTGAACAGAAACAAGACGTAGCCGACTGCATGAACCTTCGCTTAATGGGGTATTTGAAACCAGCGAGCAATTTGCCCGT
>CAZAPF010000019.1:79474-81312 GCA_964486885.1 uncultured Verrucomicrobiota bacterium | reverse complement strand
GTTCTCTGCGTTCCTTTGCGGCAAATAGATCCGTTCATGCAACATTCGGGTTAGTGACCTTTGTGCCTTTGTGTTGAATTTACTATTCCGAGGTTGAATCCATTTTCATGCTGGATAAACTGTGCTTCTTTGATTTTCAGGGAGTTTGCATGGCAGAGAAGAAAGAAACACCGATGATGGCACAGTATCGTTCGATACGGCGCGAACTTCCGGAAGACACGATTCTCTTTTTCCGCCTGGGCGATTTCTATGAAATGTTTTTCGACGATGCCAAGGTGGCCTCCGACATTCTCGGGATTACCCTGACCAAACGGCATAACACCCCCATGTGCGGAATCCCGTACCATGCTTCCGCCGGTTATCTGGAGCGATTGGTAAAGGCGGGCGTCAAAGTGGCCGTCTGCGAACAGGTGGAAGATCCGGCAACCGCCAAGGGCGTGGTGAAACGCGATGTGACCCGGATTGTAACCCCGGGCACCATTCTCGACGAGGTGGTACTCGATGGAAACCAGAATAACTTTCTGGCCGGACTTTTTAAGAATAAAGATCAGTTCGGCATGGCCATGCTTGACCTTTCCACCGGTGAATTCTGGATTGAGGAATCGGATGACCTTGCCAGCGTGGAGTCCAACCTGTCCCGCTATGCGCCTGCGGAATGTATTGTTCCTGAAGACCAGATCGATGAACTGGCTCTTGATACCACCAACACCTTGTTGACGGCATGCGAGGAGTGGACATTTGAACATGCTTCGGCCGTCGATTTCCTGCAGCGTCATTTTGATGTGCATTCGCTGGAAGGCTTCGGCTGCACTTCGATGACCGCCGCGTTGGGAGCTGCCGGGGGTGTCCTCTATTATGTAAAGACCGAACTCCGGCGCAATTTATCGCATGTCCGTAACATTCGGGTTAAGAATCCGCAGGATTATATGCTGGTGGATGAAACAACGGCTACCAATCTCGAACTGGTTGCTCCGATCAACTCCAACCGGGCTGCCTATAAAGCCACCCTGCTGAACGTGCTCGACTCCACCAGCACGGCTATGGGCGGACGGTTGCTGCGTGAATGGCTATTGCGGCCATTAAATGATCTCGATCAGATCAATGCTCGACACGATGCCGTTGACATGATGGCCAACAATCAAACCTATCTACGTTCCCTGCGCGATATTCTCGGGGATATTAAAGATGTTGAGCGCCTGATATCCCGTATTGGTTCCACATCCGGGAATCCACGTGATGTGCGGGCCATGGGAGTGTCGCTCCAGCAAATGCCTATGGTGAAAGCGCTGCTTTCGGGCAAAGGCACTATTCTGGAATCTCTGGGCGAAAACATTACCTCCCTGCCCGAACTTGTTGCACTGATTGATACGGCCATCGTCGACGAACCTCCGCTTAACCTGAAAGACGGTGGCGTAATCCGGACGGGCTATCATGAAGAATTAGATGAATTGCGCGAGGCGGCAACGCAGGGCCGCAAGTGGCTGGCGGATTTCCAGGCTTCGGAAATTGAGCGCACCGGCATCAAATCGCTGAAGGTCCGGCACAACAAAGTATTCGGCTATTATATTGAAATCAGCAAAAGCTATCTGGCCGATGTGCCGGAGACCTACCTGCGCAAACAGACGCTGGTGAATGCCGAACGTTTCATTACCCCCGAATTAAAGGAATACGAAAATAAAATCCTTGGCGCACAGGAGCGTTCCATCGGTTTGGAGCAGGAAATTTTCACAGCGGTTCGTCAGCAGGCGGTTGAGCAGCTGGAGACGATTCAGCAGAATGCTTTGGCGATCGGTCAGGTTGATGTACTGGCTACGTTTGCTGAGCGCGCGCTTTCCAAC
>CAZAPF010000019.1:0-79464 GCA_964486885.1 uncultured Verrucomicrobiota bacterium | reverse complement strand
TATACCCGTCCGATCATGAGCGACGACGGACGACTGGATATTCACAATGGACGCCATGCGGTGGTCGAGCAAATGCCCGATGCCGAACGGTTTGTTCCGAATGATACCCGGTTGGATCGGGAAACCCATCAGCTGATTATTATCACGGGGCCCAATATGGCCGGGAAGTCGACGTATATCCGTCAGGTTGCATTGATCACTATTATGGCGCATATGGGTTGTTTTGTTCCGGCGGAAAAAGCGGAGATCGGCATTGTTGACCGCGTCTTTACCCGGGTGGGTGCCAGTGACGACCTGGCGCGCGGCCGTTCCACCTTTATGGTGGAAATGCAGGAAACAGCCAACATTCTGAACAACGCAACGCCCAAAAGCCTGATTGTGCTGGATGAAATCGGACGGGGTACGAGCACGTTCGACGGCATCAGTATTGCCTGGTCGGTGGCGGAGTTTCTCTGCAAAAATCCTGAGATGCAGGCCAAAACGCTGTTTGCAACCCACTACCATGAGTTGACCGATCTGGCCATGATCCTGCCCAACGTGCAGAATTTCAGCGTGCTGGTGAAAGAAAAAGGTGAAAGCATTACCTTTCTCCGAAAAATTGTTCCGGGTGCGGCCGATAAGAGTTACGGCATTCAGGTTGCCCGACTTGCAGGGTTGCCGGATGCCGTGGTCGTGCGGGCAAACGATATCCTGAAAAACCTGGAGGAAGGTGAGTTTGGAGAATCGGGCCAGCCGAAGATTGCAAAGAAGCGCCCACACAAATTAAAGGCCCATGTTTCGCAACTGGACCTGTTCTGAAATTCGCCGAATCGCCACTTGCAATACGATTACAAATGACATTAGCATCTTTAGATAACAACTTAGGGAGAAGTTATGAGTAAGAAGCCGTTTGAAAGATCCACCATCTATGTAATTCTTGGACTTCTTTTGATCGCTGTCACTGGTCTGCGAACCATCAGCACCCCCGAAATCTGGACACACCTTGCGCAAGGCCAAAATAACGTTCCGATTTCGATTATTGAATCCGACACCGTTGTTAACACAACACACCTTTATGATAAGCTGGCATACACCGTATGGAATATGGGCGGAGCTCCCCTGCTCATTATTCTAAATATAGTCGGATTGCTGGGAACATTTTTACTCCTGATTCAAGTGGCAAAGAAATGGGGAGGCGGGCTTAGCCAGGGCTTCGCGCTTCTGATTTCATCACACCTGATTTTTCAGACCATCGATGTGGGACCTCAGGTTGTAATGATGCTTTTCCTGGCCATATTTGTGTATGCCGTAACCACCATTAAAAGTCCGGCTGTTCTACTCGGAGCGCTCATTCCGCTTCAGATTCTCTGGACCAATATGCATGGATCTTTTCTTTTTGGCCCCATCATTGCGGGGCTAGCTGTGGTTCAGGCCGGACAACAACGCAAGGGATCCGGGCGGCATAGAACGAACCACTCGGTTTCCGCCGGCACGTATGGCATCCTTGCCATTGCATTGCTGATATCAACGGTTGCCAACCCTTATTTATTCAAGATGCATGGTCAGGTAATTGCCAACATCCAATCGCCGGCACCGGTTTACTGGTCATCGCTGTTTATCGAATATTTCCAGATTCCAGCCCTCCGTCCTTTAATCCTGTTCGTTATCGTACTGGGAGCAGGCGGCCTCATTACATTGAAAAAGAAACTGCCCATTGTACTGACCACGCTGGCCATTTTCGGAGCGTTTGTTATCTGGACTTCCCCGCATACCTCCATGCTTTTCGCCGCACTGGCCTTTCCTTTCATCGTTCTCAGCCTGACGTCCATCAGTGAATATATCAGTGCTACGATGAACAGTGTACTGGGCAATCAGGCCAAGTTGCTGGCTCCTGCCACAGGCATAGTTTTTTCTTTATTGATTGTGCTCTCCCTGATTCCTACCGTCAGTAACAGCGCCTACGTTACAACCGGAAGTGCATCCAATTTTGGATTGGGCATTCAGGAAAACCTATATCCGGACGGAGCCGAAGCGCTCATTAATGATCCCGCCTTCCCTGAAAATGTAATCAATATGCCAGCAGACGGTGGATATCTGGCATTTAAGTATGGCAGGAAATGTTTTGTTGATTACCGCCCAGGTCGCTATGACACGGATTTTTTGAAAAACCTGAATGCTATGATGCTGGGAACCCCGAAAGCATACGACGAGCTGTATGAAGCTTATCGCCCGGACGCCTTCATCATTAACACACTTACCCCTTCTGCAGCCCAGGGTATTGTGACCTTGCTATCGCGCGGCATCTGGAAACTTGCATACTTTGACGGGACCACCGCCATTCTGATCCAGAACAAAGAAAAATATGCTGATTTGCTGAACAATACGAACGTTCAGAAAGCCGGTCTCGCCCAGTTGGAGAAAGCCCGCTCCGACTATGCGGCAAGCGGGGGCAGCTGCCGTGTAGGAAACCCTGCTGAATTAATCGGATCCGGAAAAATCTTTTTGGCATTTAACCGCCCAACCGAAGCCAAAGCGATCTTTTCACTTCTCCTGCAAGGCAACGGTAAGATTCCTGCTGCGTGGATTGGACTGGGTAACAGCCAACTGTTGCTGAAGGATTTTGAACCGGCAGTGCAATCGCTCAAAACCGCGACCGAACAGGCACCGAACAGCTTTATGGCATGGGCAAGTTATGCGACTGCCTGCAAGTATGCCGGCCTCAGCGAAGAGCGTGATAAAGCCATTGAAAAAGCAAAAGCGCTGGCAGCACGCAACCGGGTTGAAGAGGAAACCGAAACTCCGGATATGGAGGAAATTGAAGTTAAGGAAAAATCGCTGGAAGAAATAGCTGTTCCGTAAATTTCAGCCAATCAAAGACGCGAAGCAACGGGCCTAATCTTCGAGAGAAGCATTAGGCCTTTTTCGGTGGGCTGATGTTCCTCATCAAAAAGAAAGCTGTACGAAAAGACCGCCCATCCCCGACAACCCGATTCCTCAATACTTTTTAGCTGGGCAAGCAAATCAGAAGCATCGTTCTTACAATAAATTCCGACCACCACGGACGTCGCAAATTTTTTCCTTCCCGCAGCCTTTTTCATGGCAGACAGGTGCCTTTCAAATGATTTGGTTCCATAATTCATTTGAACCACCCAATCAATCAGACCCTGGCGGGCCCACAGGCCGGAATCCTGATAGGCATATTTTTTCCCGTCTACGGGATCTCCCATTACACTGGCGGAAAGCACGCAGCCGTCCGGCTTATGCGTCTGCATCACATAGGAAACATCACGTACAACCCGGGTAACCGAGTCACACCGAAATTCAGCAACCTGTTTTTTGGAAACATCCCAGCCGTACTTATCATACAAGGCCCCTTGGGAATAGGTGTCATAGGAAAAATCGGCATGCCTCATCAGCTCTTTTTCATCAGCCTTCGGATAGTGCTGCCCGGCCACCAAATGATAATCATGCGGATAGCGGATATAGTCGAGATGGATTCCATGAACGTCATACCCGCACAGCTCCCCTACGATTCCACGAATGTGCCGGCGCACTTCCGGGATCACGGGGTTAATAAACGAATACCAACCTGATGTCGGCAGCATTTTCCGGCCGAGCGAATCGACCATAAACCAATCCGGATGCTCCGTCCAAAGCTGCTTAACGGTCGGTGCAGGCTCATCATCTCCTTTCCAACCCGGGAGCACATTCATATAAGCATGTATGCGTAGTCCATGCTGCTTGGCGGAATCAATCGCGGTCTGCAGAGGATCCCACCCGGGATCGGTTCCAAGACTGGAAATCCTATTGCCGGAAAGTTCGTGCGCCCATGGCTCCAAACGACTGTGATAAAAAGCGGTTCCATTACCCCGTATCTGAAAAAAAACATCCGTAAAACCGGCATGGGCAACATTTTCGATGATCCGCTGAACATCGTTTGCACTTGTGTAATCAAAACGAGTTACCCACAGCGCTCTCACCTTCGGCAACTGCACGGGATCGGGGCGGACAGAAACATAAAGGACAGCCACCAGGGCGGTGACGGTCAACAGGGCTCCTAACAACAATCGAAAGCGCTTCATCTTTTCTCTTCAGGTACAGTTTCCATACATTGGAAATTTACACGGTGCTTTACATGTTCTAATCTTTTAGCCCGATTACATGAAAGGAATTTTATGAAGTATAAACGTATTCTCGTTAAGATCAGTGGTGAAGCTCTTCAGAATAAAGAGAAGGGACTCAATCATGATCCCGAAATTTTATCTAAGGTGGCGGCCCAGTTTAAACAGATGCTCGACATGGGAGCGGAAATCGCTGTTGTAGTCGGCGGCGGCAACATTTTCCGGGGCCTTGCCGGTTCCGATACCGGAACAGACCGAACAACCGGAGACTACATGGGCATGCTTGCAACCGTCATTAATTCCATGGCGATTCAAAATGCTCTGGAAAGTGAAGGCATCCACACGCGTGTCATGACCGCAATCACCATGCCGGCCATCGCCGAGCCCTTTATCCGGAGGAAAGCAGTGCGCCACCTGGAAAAAGGACGTGTGGTTATTTTCGGTGCGGGCACGGGCAACCCCTATTTCACAACCGACAGCGCAGCAGCCCTGCGGGCATCGGAAATCAATGCTGATGTTTTGATGAAAGCCACCAAGGTTGACGGCATTTATACCGCTGATCCGGTCAAAGACCCGGATGCAACCCGATTTGATAACATCAGCTATCAGGAGGCCTTATCGCTCCAGCTGAAGGTTATGGATGCCGCTGCTTTTTCATTGTGCATGGAAAACGACATTCCTATTGTGGTATTCGATTTTTTCAAAGAGAACGGCATGGTTGAGGTGTTCTCCGGAAAAGACTCCGGCACACTCGTTAGCCACGGATAATTCAGAGGAGCAGATATGATTGACGACGTTATACTGGAAACAGAAGACAAGATGGACAAGACCGTGCAGTTTCTCCAGCAGGAGCTGACCGGCTTACGCACAGGTAAAGCCAACCCCGCTCTGGTGGAAAATATTACCGTGGACTACTACGGAACACCTACACGCCTGCGCGACATTGCCAACATCTCAACCCCCGAACCAAGACTGATTGTGATCAATCCGTTTGACCCTTCATCTCTTGGCTTGATTGAAAAAGCAATTGTTGCCGCCAACATTGGTATCACCCCGATGAACGATGGCCGGTTGATTCGGGTTCCGATTCCGGAATTATCGGAAGACCGCCGTAAAGACATGGTTAAAATGGCAAGCCGCACTACTGAAGACCAGCGTATCTCCGTACGTAATATCCGTCGTGATGCAAATGACCAGATTAAGGGTTTGCAGAAAAACGGTGATATTACCGAAGACGAGCGCGACAGCGCTTTGGAAGAAATCCAGAAGAGCACCAATGAGCACATCAAGAAAATGGATGATATGCTCTCCGCAAAAGAAACCGATATTATGGAAGTATAGTTGGTCTCATGTATCCGGCCGCGTCACGGAGGCCGGATACAACTTACCCGGGAGGTGTGACCATGAAACCCAAAGTACTGATCGGAGTTACCGGCTGTATAGCCGCCTACAAGACTGCAGACATTGTCAGCCAGCTAGTTAAAGCCAATTGTGACGTTCGGGTAATCATGACCGAATCGGCTACAAAGTTTGTTGCCCCCCTAACGTTTGCCGCGCTGACGCAGCAGAAAGTAATAACGTCTATCTTCCCCGATACCGGTTCCGGCGGTATGGATGTTATTTATCCACACCTGTACCCGGCAACTGAAGCCGATGCATTTGCAATTGTTCCGGCAACCGCCAATTCGATTGCCAAGCTGGCTAATGGCCTGGGTGATGATATTGTATCCTGCAGTGCGCTGTCGCTTAAACCGGATTGCAAACGCATTTTCTGCCCCGCTATGAATTTCCAGATGTGGGAACAGCCCGTGGTTGAAGACAACGCCCGGAAACTGCTGAAGTATGGATGGCATCAGGTCGGACCGGAAGAAGGCCGAATGGCCTGTGGAACATCAGGGTACGGACGCCTTAGTGCACCAACCGTGATTACACAAATCATACTCAACTCCGTTTTCTGAGTACTTTCATTTCATGAACAAAACCGTTCTTATTCTTTCGGGACCAACCCATGAATACATCGACCCTGTCCGTTTCATCGGCAATGCCAGCAGCGGACTGATGGGAAAAGCGCTGGCTGAAGAAGCGCTGAAAAGAAATTTTCTGGTTCAGTTCATTACGGGGCCCGTAGCGGCCGCAAACCTACCTAATTTGGGAGCCTCCGGAAACATCCACCCGGTAACGGGTGCGGAAGAAATGCTGCTGCAGGCCGAAAACCTGTTTCCAGATGCCATGTTTACCGTATTTGCTGCGGCCGTTGCCGATTATACTCCGGTGGAAAAACTTTCCGAAAAAATGGCCAAATCGGATAACGACCTCACCTTACGATTGCGCGCAACACCGGATATAGCCAAGACGATTTGTCGGCATAAACACCCGGATCAAATTACGTTGGGCTTTGCTCTCCAAACCAGCAATGGAAAGTTAAATGCGCGAAGGAAGCTGGTAGAAAAAAACCTCGACGGGATCGTTTTAAATACCCCGGCATCACTCGGAGCTGACGACGGAACCTTCAGTTTTATTTCTTCCTCATCCGATCAGTTCGCTGACTGGGGAAGCATCAGCAAACCAGATTGTGCGAGGCGCATTTTTCATGAGCTGGAACTGCTCAGCCATGAAAAATAAAAAACTTCCGGGCGGCATAATTGATCAGCGTTGTTGAGATGGCTTTTGCTATGTAGGACGTAGTGGTCGATA
Organism: uncultured Verrucomicrobiota bacterium; assembly: GCA_964486885.1. Taxonomy (GTDB): domain Bacteria; phylum Verrucomicrobiota; class Kiritimatiellia; order Kiritimatiellales; family Pontiellaceae; genus Pontiella. The sequence continues at coordinate 72,670 of CAZAPF010000019.1, read as the reverse complement.
GCCCGAAGCCTTCAATAAGAATCACCCCCACTGCTACACCGATTCCTACACTGATCCCGGACACCAGGTAAAACAGACCAAGCTCTTTCAGTTTACCATGCTTTCCGGCTTTAAAAACAAACAGCACATTCAGGATATAGGCAGTCATGTTTGAAGCCATAAAAGCAATCACGTTCCCAAGTATAAAATTAATGGAACGTATCTGCTCGGGAATCGATTCAATTTGCAAATTGAATATGCGAACAAAAGGATCGGAATCCGTTAGTGCGGGAAAGACAAGCCAGGCGACCAAAAAGAAAACAATCATATCGACAGCAAACGCAACCCCACCGCAAAAAGAATATTTAATAAATTGGATAACTGGATGGTTCTTTTCAAACAGGAGCTGTTTCACAATTCGCATAATTTTAAAGTATCCCAGCCGCGCTTGATTAGCAAATTCGAAGTCGAATAAATGCGCTGAAATCCATTTTTTTCATCGTGTTATCCACCATAAAATGATAGCTTACAAATCGAAGTTAAGGAAAGGAACGCAACCCTTCGTGGTACGAGCAAGAGGCAACTCCTCTTACCCAATGATTACTAAAAGGGAGCTTAACTTTCGGTCCGGCGCCCGATGCTGCTGAATAAGTGGCGGTTCTGGAAACTGGATTGATTTGCGCCCACATCTATCGCTACGGTGATAGAGGTTCGCCTAAATAGACGGCCAACGCGGGGTTCCTTTTCTGACTTCATTTTTTTTGTATCGTTAATTCGCGATTCTCTTTCGCTACGTTTCCGCTATATTGCGCGAATGGATTTATTCAACGGGCAAAGTGAATCACCAAAACCCAAGGCTGGAGCGGGTACAGCACCGCTTGCGGCCCGCATGCGCCCGCAGACCCTGAACGATATAATCGGTCAACAGCATATTCTTGGTGACGGAAAATTACTCCGGCGCGCCATCGAGGCAGATCGCTTCAGCAGCATTATCCTCTATGGCCCACCCGGTTGTGGAAAAACAACCCTGGCCGAAGTCATTGCCAAAACCACCGACCGCCGGTTTGAACGGACGAGCGGCGTGCTGGCCAACGTATCTATTCTCCGCAAAATTCTGGAGGGAGCCAAACATTGGAAAAAAATGAACGGAAAAGATACCGTTCTATTCATCGATGAAATACATCGCTTCAATAAGGCTCAGCAGGATGTATTGCTCCCGTATGTAGAAGACGGAGATATCATTTTAATTGGGGCAACAACCCATAATCCTTTTTTCTTTATCAATACCCCACTGAATTCCCGCTCCCAGATATTTCAGCTTCAGGCTTTAAACGAAGCTGAAATTGTAGAGGTGCTTAAACGCGCCATTGAGGCACCCGCCGGATTAAACGGTTTTATTACGGCTTCTGCGGATGGCCTATCACATCTGGCAGCAGTTTGCGAAGGTGATGCCAGACGCGCTCTTAATGCCCTCGAAATTGCCGCACTTACTACATCTCCGCAGGACGATGGAACCGTAAAGCTTACACGACACGAAATTGAAGAATCGGTACAGAAAAAGGCGGTGGTCTACGACCATGACGAAGACGAACATTATGATACGATTTCAGCCTTTATCAAAAGTGTCAGAGGATCGGATCCGAATGCCGCAGTCTATTGGCTCGCAAAAATGCTGTACGCCGGCGAAGACCCCAGGTTCATAGCCCGCCGCCTCATTATTCTGGCCTCGGAAGATATTGGCAATGCAGATCCGCGGGGCCTCACCCTTGCAGTTTCTGCCATGCAGGCGGTTGAATTTATCGGCATGCCCGAAGCCCGCATTACCTTATCACAGGCAACTACCTACCTGGCATGCGCACCGAAGAGCAATGCTGCCTACCTGGCCGTGAACCAGGCGCTGCACGATGTGGAAAACGGGCGCACGCTCCCTGTACCTAAATACCTGCAAAGCGGCCCTAAACCCGATAAAGGCAATACCAAATACCAGTATGCGCATAACGGTGAAGGCCACTTTGTGGATCAGGACTATGTGCCGACTGAAAAAATATATTATGAACCGACCAATCAGGGTTACGAAGAGATCATCCAAAAACGAATCGAACATTGGAATGCCCTGAGAAAGATGAATTCGTGATCACAAAAAATAATATTCGGAACGACATTTCAGAGCAGCGCAGAAGGCTGGACTCTGAATGGCTTGAATCATCCAGCCGACAGGTGCAGCAGAAGTTGCATGAATTGCCTGCCTTTCAATCAGCCAATACCGTCGCGCTATACCTCGCCATCGGCGGCGAAGTTAACCTGGATATGATGCTTCCGATAAGTCAGGACCTGGAAAAACAAACCTGCGTACCTGTATTTAATTCCGAACATAATTTGTATGAAATGGCTGAAATTACAGCTGACACGGAATTTGAAATTGGAAATTATGGCATTCATGAGCCCGTTTCCCCGACCCTTTTACCGCTGGATCAAATAGATTTGATGATCGTTCCCGGTGTGGCCTTTGATCTGCGGGGCAACCGGCTGGGCCGCGGTGGTGGGTATTACGACCGATTGCTGGATGGTTTTCCCGGAAAATCCGTTGCTGTCGCCTTTGATTTTCAACTTTTTCCTGCCATTCCTATCGATCCGCACGACAAACCTGTTGATTTTATCATCACAGAGACAAAATCCGTTAAAGTTTAAAACGAACATTAGACAAGAAGTGCTGTCTCAGTGTAGATTGCTTGACTCAAAACAAGGGGATCGTGGCCGCCTATATGTAGCGTTTTCATTGCTTCGGGCATTCTACGGGGCACGGTCTATCATGAAACGGAGGTTTACCGTGGAAGAATTATTCGCAGGACAAGGTGTGCTGCTGGGTCTTGGTTTTTTGGTGCTGGGCTTCTTTTTTCATGCCTACATCACGAAAACCAATGCTATTGCAGCAAGTAAACAGGCCAAGGTCATTCTGGCTGAAGTACAGAAAGAAGCCGATGTTATCCGCCGCGAGGCAAAAGTGCAGGCCAAGGATGCCATTTTACGCGCAAGGGAAAATTCCGAGCGCGACCTTACTTCGCAACGTAAGGATATTCTGGATCTCGAAAAGCGGATCGTGGAACGGGAGAAAAACCTTACGAGCAAGCTCGATATGCTCAGCACGAAGGAAATGCAGCTCACCGGCCGTATGACCGAAATCAGCGAGCACAAAGAGACGCTGGTTGAAAAGCAGCGCGAACTTGAAAAACTGATTCAGGAGGAGATCCTCAGAATAGAGGATGCTGCTGCCCTTTCCAAAGAAGAAGCCCGCAAAGTCATTATGAAGCGGATGGAGGAAGAACTTCAGATTGAAGCGAACGGGCTGGTTCGCCACATGCAGAAAGAGGCAAAGGAAACGGCAAAAAAGCAGGCGCGCGAAATTGTTGCCACAGCCATTCAACGCTATGCAGCCGATACGGTATGCGACATCACGACCAGCCAGGTTTCGCTTGAAACGGATGATATTAAAGGACGCATCATCGGCAAAGAAGGTCGCAACATTAAATCCTTCGAAGCTGAAACCGGTGTAAATGTCCTGATCGATGAAACTCCGGAAGTTGTTGTTTTATCCTCTTACGACCCGATTCGCCGCGAAATTGCACGTGTTGCACTGGAACGCCTGATTGAAGACGGCCGTATTCATCCGGCACGCATCGAAGAAACGGTTGAAAAGGTTAAGCATGAAATCGACGACACCATTCGTCATGCCGGTGAAGAAGCCTTGTTTGGGCTAGGGATCACAGGAGTCGCTCCTGAGCTGGTTCACGTTCTCGGCAAATTAAAATTCCGTACCAGTTATAATCAAAATGTACTGGATCATTCCGTGGAGGCAGCCCATCTCATGGCTATGATGGCCGCTGAAATGGGACTCGATCCGAAGATAGCCAAACGGTGCGGCATATTCCATGATATCGGCAAAGCCCTGGATCACGAAATGGAAGGCGGTCACGCCGAAATCGGCGCAAAAATTCTGCGAAAACATGGTGAAGAGGCTATCATCTATGAGGCTGTTGGATCCCAGCATGAAGGCATGGACGTTCAAAGCATCTATGGTGTTCTCTGCGATGCTGCTGATGCACTGACCGCCGCGCGTCCGGGAGCGCGAATGGAAACCACCGACATCTACATTGAGCGTCTCGAAAAAATTGAAAAGATTGCCAATCAATATGCCGGAGTAAAAAGCAGTTATGCCGTCCAGGCCGGTCGAGAAATCCGGGTGATGGTTGAACCCGATAAGTTCAATGACCACGGCACTTCCCTGCTGGCTAAAAACATTGCCAAACAGATCGGCAAAGAGGTTAAAATTCCCGGTGTGGTTCGTGTTACCGTCATCCGTGAAACCCGTTGTGTTGAATACGCCAAGTAGGAGGTTCCCGTGGGCAGGATTGTTGAGCTGAAACATCCTCTGGTAAGCCATCACATGGCCACCTTGCGCAATCAGGAAACCCCACCCCATATATTTCGGGATCAGATTCGCCGTCTGTCTTTACTTCTGACCTATGAAGCTTCGGCTAATCTTTCCCTTCGGCCTGTTGATGTTCAGACCCCCTTAAAAACGGCCAACTGCATGACACTTGAAAAGCGGCTCGGACTCGTGCCCATTCTTCGGGCCGGGCTGGGAATGTCTTCTGCCATTCAGGATCTGATTCCCGAATCCGAAGTCTGGCATCTGGGCTTTTACCGAGACGAATCCACCCATCAGCCTGTGGAGTATTATCAAAAGTTTTCCGACTCCCCCCCGGGTGAATGTTTTGTACTCGATCCCATGCTGGCAACCGGCGGGTCAGCAAGCGAAGGTATCTCCCGCGTAAAAAAATGGGGTGTAAATAAAATCAGTCTGCTCTGCATTATCGCCGCCCCCGAAGGCATCACCAAGGTTCAGCAGAATCATCCGGACGTTGATATCTTTGTCTGCGCTATCGATGAATGCCTGAATGAAAATGCCTATATCGTTCCCGGTCTCGGAGATGCCGGTGACCGAATTTTCAATACCCTTTAAAGAATAACCCCCAAATAGAAGGAGTACTCACCATGAACAAAATCACCAGACACGTAGCTGTCATCGCTTTATTCGCTGTAGCAACTACCGCGATAGTAAAAGCGCATTGTCAGATCCCATGCGGAATCTATGATGATCAGGCCCGCATCCACATGATGGAAGAGCATGTGGTTACCATTGAAAAAGCCATGAAACAGATTGAAGCGGGTCAGAATCCGAATCAGTCGGCTCGCTGGGTTATCAATAAGGAAAAGCATGCCGAAGAACTTACTGAGATTGTAACGTACTATTTCATGGCGCAGCGTATTAAACCCGGCATGGACAACTATGATAAAAACCTTAAGACACTCCATGAAATCATTGTTTATACCATGAAAGCAAAGCAAACGACCGATCTAGCCCATGTGAAAAAGCTGAATGAACTGATTCATACTTTTGAGCACACCTATATGGGAGAAAAGCACCAGCACTAAACCAACTTACCACCAAAGCTTATAGGACGAGTCCAGCTGAAATGCATTTTCAATATGCCGGATTTCCGGTGATTTACCCCCGGCCTCTCCAATAACTTCGACAACATCAAACCGGATATAGTCCGGTTTGATGTTTTTCTTTTTCAGGTAAGCAACCGCTGCGCGCGATATGCGCTTCTTCTTTTCCTTGTTCACCGCAGAAAACGGGCGACCGTATTTCTCATTCTTACGGGTTTTCACCTCAATAAATACCAGAGCCCCGTTGCCCTCCGCAATAAGATCGAGTTCATCGTGTTTGCCGACAAAAACCCGTTGTCCGAGAATCCTGTACTTTTTCGACTTCAAAAAGCCCGCCGCTTGTTCTTCGCCCCATCGGCCGGTCTTCAGGTGTGCAGCTTCCGCATCCCGGCGCAACAGGTTTTCAATCCACCGTTTCATCGCCGGATAGTATTTTCTTGTACAGAGCAATATAGTCGCGAGCCATATGAACAACCGAAAAATCCTGCCGCATGGCCCGTTTCATCAGCGGTTTCCAGCGCGCAGAATTCTTATAAGTTGCCAGTGCACGTTCCAGACATTGAACAAACCCATCTACGGTATACCCATGAAACTTAAAGCCCGTCCCCCCTTTTTCGTCATAGTCGATAACGGAATCTTCGAGACCGCCAACACCATGAACAACCGGAATCGTGCCATAGCGCATGCTGTAGAGCTGGTTTTGGCCACAGGGTTCAAACTCGGAAGGCATCAGGAACATATCGACACCCCCTTCAATTCGATGGGCTTTTTCACTGGAAAATTCGACCCAGGAACAAACCTGCTCAGGCCAGCGTTCCGCCCACTCTCGGCAGTTCTTTTCATAGTGCTCATCACCGGTTCCCAAAATAACCAGCTGGGCTCCTGTAGAAACAATTTCATCAATTGCACCAACCAATAGGTCAATGCCCTTTTGCGGTACAAGGCGTGTAATGATTCCCAGCAGAGGAACTTTTTGATCCGCCGGCAAACCGCATTCCTTTTGCAACGCTTCCTTGCAGCGTTTCTTGCCCGATAAATCAGTTACCGAGTAGTTTTCGATCAGGTATTGGTCATGCGACGGATCCCAGCGAGTATAGTCGATGCCATTCAAGATCCCGAACAGCGCCGCCTGGCGATGGTAAAGAACTCCGTTCAGGCGACACCCGAATCGAGGCCGTTTTATTTCTTCGGCATAGGTCGGGCTGACCGCATTGATAGCCGTAGCGCTGACCAGCCCACCTTTCAACGTATTGATTTCTCCATAGAATTCGAGCGTGTGCATGGTGTAACAACTGCCCGGCAACTGGGTCATATAAAACTTTTCAGCAGGTGCCCAGCCCTGATGGGCCAGATTATGGATCGTAATCAGGGTCTTTTCTTTACCATTCCGGTAGTTGCCATCGATACCATACTTTAAAAGCATGGGAACGAGTCCCGCCTGCCAGTCGTTGCAATGCACCACATCGGGCTGCATATTCCAGAGACCAATCAACTTAACGACAGCTTTTTGGAAGAAAAGAAAACGTTCAAAATTATCGGCATAGCCGTGGTCGGCTGAACCATAGATACCCGGGCGTTCGAAAAATTCATCGCTGTGAATAAAGTAGGTCGTAACGCCCTCAAACTCCTGCTTCCAAACCGTACCGAAATACCAAGCATGCCCCAGCGGTATATGCAGCTCAACATCACATTTGGTCAGGCCATATTTTTCACGGTCGATATCCTGGTAAAGCGGAATCATTCGAATGGCTTCCACTCCCTCTTTCGCCAATGCTTTGGGCAAAGACGCACAAACATCTCCTAGACCACCTGTCGAAGCGAATGGTACTATTTCGCTGCTTACAAAAATGATTTTCATGTTTACACAATAAAGGAACAGTTCATGAGCTTCGACACTCAAATCCTTCAATTTATGGCCGCCCCGGGATACCGTCCCATGAAGCAGCATGAGCTTGCTAAAGCGCTGCATATCGGCAGTAAAGGCAGCCGGGCAGACTTCCGGCACGATCTCTACGAACTCGAAGCATCCGGAAAGATAACCCGTCTGCGAAAAAACAGGTGGGGGCTTCCTGAAACGGGCAATATCACATCGGGTACGATCCGTATGATGGCCAAAGGCGGCGCCATTTTTATTCCTGACCAGGAAGGTGAATCGGAAATCTATATTTCCGAACGGAACACCGGCGTTGCCCTGCCGAATGATAAGGTTTCAATCGAGGTCTTTCATTCTGAATATGCTGCTCGGCAGCGTGAACGGCGCGGACAGAATGATTTAAGGGCTGAAGGACAGGTGGTAAAAGTACTCGAACGGGCAGCCAACCGGACGGTCGGACTTTTAAAACAAACCCCCTACTATTCCTATGTTATTCCGGATGCCCCGGGCTTCCGTCATGATGTCCGGGTTGAGAATCCGGAAAATATTCCTGAAAACCATAAGGTGCTCGTAAAACTAGACGACTGGAAAGATCCGTATAAACCTCTTTCCGGTTCAATCCTCGAAGACCTTGGAGAAAAGTCAGCGCCCGGCGTTGATGTTGACAGCCTTTTGCGTGACGCGGGAATTCATGAAGAATTCCCTCCCGATGTCATTACCGAAGCCAATGCGCTTTCAGGAGAAATTACACCCGAGCGAATGGAGGGACGGCGGGATCTCCGTGAAGCCGTAACCTTTACCATCGACCCCGAAACCGCAAAGGACTATGACGATGCGGTCTCTATTGAGCCTCATCCGGAAGGCGGCTGGTTGCTGGGCGTGCACATTGCCGATGTTTCCACCTATGTTGCACCGGGAACACTGCTCGATAAGGAAGCCTTTCATCGGGGAAACAGTATTTATCTCGTCGACCGGGCTGTCATGATGCTCCCCAAAGAACTCACCACAAAAGTCTGCAGCCTCAACCCGGAAAACGACCACCTTACGCATTCTGTTGAACTGCACATCAGTCCCGAAGGTGAAATGCTGAGCTACGAAAGTTTTCCATCCGTCATCCATTCCAAGGCACGGCTCACCTATACGCAGGTGCAGAAATTTATTGATCAAGCGGATGATCATGAAATTCCCGATCTCATTATTCAACGTCTGAACAATCTCTGGCCGCTGGTTCAGAATATCAGATCACTGCGTGTTGAAAACGGTTCGGTAGAAATCAACACCCCCGAAATTGAGATCAAACTTAACGACCGCGGCAAAGTCGAAAAAATGATGCCCCGGTCCGAATCAAAGGAGGCTTATCGACTGATTGAAGACTGCATGCTGCTAGCCAACCGTGCCGTTGCCGAAATATTGATCAAAGCGGAAAAGCCGGCCATTTACCGCATTCATGACGAACCGGACGAAGAGCAATGGGCTTCCATGGGCATGGAACTTCAGGCGCTGGGCATTTCGGTCCTGCCTCAGGATCGGCAGGATATTAACCAGGCTGCAAGAATGGCCGTAGGAACGCCCGTTGAATACACCGCCAACCTGGCGATTCTTCGAAACTTTAAACGCGCGGAATATTCGTCTACACAGATCGGACATTTTGGTTTGGCGTTTGAGGATTATACTCATTTCACGTCCCCGATCCGTCGATATCCGGACTTACTGGTGCACCGCATGTTGAAAGCGGTTGAACGAGGTCAGCAATATCCTGTTTCTCTGGATCAAATTGAAGAGATGGCCAACCATTGCAACGAAACCGAAAAAAAGGCCGATGATCTGGAACGGCAAAGCACAGAAAAGAAGCGGATCGAATATTATAACGAGATCATGAGTTCATCGCAGCACACCACCTTCAAAGGATTTGTGGTTTCAATCAAAGGTAAGGGCATGATTGTCGAGCTGCCGGATTCGCTGCAACGGGGTATGATCACCTTCGCCTCCATTACATCGGACTGGCTCGAGGCTGATGATAACCTGACGCAGGTGTGCACGCGCGGCGGCAAAGTGAAATATACACTCGGAGAAGCTGTCGAGGTGGTTCTTGCAAAAGTCGACACCGCCCGTGGTTTTATCGACTTTGTTCTGGCCGATCAGGTTGTCCAACCGAGGAAGCGCGAAAGAAAACCGCGCATCCAACCTGATCTTAAAACAGGAAAACCGCGCCCGCAGGGCAAGAGACGCCGCCGCAGACGCTGAGCATTCAGATTGCGTTAACCAACCCGGTAAAGAGGCTCGGTTTTCTTGCTGTGTAAAAAGTGCAATGCCGTAAGGCAGTTTTTGCTGTGCGGGCAAACCAATCCGCAATATTCAACACGAGCCTTTTCGCTCATCGTTTTGCGATCCATGCTGGTAAAGTCCTGTTCGGCTTCCTGCCAGGATACACAACGGCCCTCCGCTTTAGACAGGTCTATACGATGCTCATCGACTGCCTGACGGTATTTAATAATCTGAAAATCAATTAGCTCGTGAACTCCCACACACTGCAATTCTTTTCCAGACGTTCCTTCCACCTTACTTTCATTATGCTTTTTCATTTGTAACCTCCGCTAATGAGATAAGTATAAGCATTACACATGCCATGTGACTCATTCAGCGGAATACGCGGCTGACAAAACAGGTGGTACAGATATTTTACCATTAACATGACACCTTATAAATAAGGGTAATATGAACAATGAATTTTACTCGGATTTAAGCGTCAAAATAAGTTTGGGTGCATAGCCGGATTCCTTAGAGCTTACCAAATAAGCCCCCTTTCCAGCCGTTCCCCACAAACCATACGTCAGGACTTTAGCATCCGATTTCCGAATATCCTCAGCATTGGCTGCATTTTCAACCGGAACGCTGACCCACGTGTTTTCAATCCATTGTAGGCCGGTTCTTATTGCGATTGGTTTCTGCCACAGATTATTTTCCATCAGACCAAGTTTTGCGGCCCCGCTAGTGGATTCCCATGGCATATCCCGAAATGCCCGCCACGCAAACGTAGCTTCGCCAAGAAGAGCATTTCTTCCTTTAACGCCCAAAGCTCCGCTTCCTTCAATCCACGCTGCATTGTTTTCGTTCCATACCATAGGCGCAACAACAAGACTGAGCGGAACATCTAACGTGTTGTGTTGCCGGAATTTAAATTCGACCGCTGTAATTTCATTCGTAACGGACGACAAATCAAAAGCTACAAGACTCCTGATGCCCGGCGAATGCGCCAATACCAAATGTGGACTGGCTCCATTGTTCAGGTTTCGTTCGTTACTCCGGCCAAATGTATCTTTGGCCGCTTCCAGCGTTATTTGATTTTCCGCGGATACCGAAATAATCATTCCGAAAACTCCGATGCCTAAAACTGTTTTCCATTGTGAACTCAAAATTACCTCACAGGTTTCTTAAAACCGATTTCGTTAACCTAGTATACCTAGCAGGATAAAGACCAGTTTTACGCTGATGAAAAGTACCATTGCATTTGACCGTTTCCAGAAGCTGTTTTAGACTCTTTTCAACAAGGAGACTCAAATGAAAACGAGCTTGTTTAATGATGCCTTGCGCCGGCTTGACGCGGCGATGCAATACACGGATCTTTCTGAAGAGATTGCAATGCGCGTCGGCACTCCGAAATCCTGCCTGCAGGTCTCTGTTCCGGTCCGCCGCGATGATGGGTCGCTCGATTTCTTCACGGGTTACAGAGTCCGGCACGATGATACACGAGGCCCTACCAAAGGCGGACTTCGCTATCATCCCAGCGTTTCGCTCGACGAAGTAAAATCACTCGCATTCTGGATGACGTTTAAATGTGCCGTAGTCGGCATTCCATTCGGCGGGGCGAAAGGCGGAATATCCGTTAATCCAAAAGAACTCAGCCCGATGGAACTCGAACGCCTGAGTCGTGGGTTTATCCGGCTTATTGCTGACTTCATCGGACCGGATGTGGATATACCTGCTCCGGATGTCTACACCAATGAACGCATTATGGGATGGATGATGGATGAGTATTCAACGATCCGACGCCATCATTCCCCTGCTGTTATAACCGGAAAACCCGTCAGCATGGGCGGAAGCGTCGGCCGGGCGGATGCCACGGGACGTGGGGCATACTATTGCATTCGAGAGCTGGCAAAAAAACAGAATCTGGATCCGCTATCCACCCGCATTGCCATTCAGGGATTCGGTAATGCCGGTCAGCACGTCGCACGTTTACTGCACAAGGATGGCTACCGCATTGTTGCGATCAGTGATTCGCAAGGCGCCATTTACCGTCCGGAAGGTTTTGATATTCCCAGCATGATCCGCATTAAGGAAGAAACAAGACATGTGAAAGCAGTCTATTGCGACGGAGCCCTTTGCCACTCCATCGACGCGACCAACATGAGTAATGAAGAACTGCTGGAGCTTGATGTAGACATCCTGATTCCTGCCGCTCTTGAGAATCAAATCACGACGGATAATGCTGCGCGCATTAAAGCCGAATGGATTGTCGAAGTTGCAAATGGGCCCATCACAGCGGATGCCGATGAAATTCTGAACGCAAACCAGATTCATGTTGTACCCGATATTCTGGCTAATGCAGGCGGCGTTACGGTCAGCTACTTTGAATGGCTTCAAAACCGTTCCGGCCAATACTGGGAACTGCAGGAAATTCATAAAAAACTGCAACGCATCATGGCACGGGAATTTGAACTGATTTACGACCTGGCTATGGAACTCAAAATTGATTTACGAACCTCCGCCTACGTTCATGCCATAAAACGCATTGGTGAAACAATGGATGCAAAAGGAACCAGTTCGTATTTCGCGAACGGGAAAAGTCAGTGAACAGGTAGTGATGTACATATGACAACATTTGAAGAAATTATCCTGAATAACTGCCCGCCACTGGAACCTGTTCCAACTGACACACAACCCCGGCTCGACAAGCTGGCTGGCCTTAAAGCTGTGGTATTCGATATATACGGAACCCTGTTTGTTTCCGGATCTGGAGATGTCGGAACAGCAACCGCAACCAATACGGCACAAGCCCTGACCGAAGCACTTTCTGTTTCCGGATTCAGGGGCGACCTGGAGCTGGCCGGACAACGGGGCATTCGAATGCTTAAGGACCGCATCCTCGAATGGCATGCGGCAGCCCGTGCGGAAAGAATTGATTTCCCGGAGGTGGAAATTACCGATATCTGGAACAGTATTCTTAGAGTGCTGGATCTGGATTATTCAGAACCTAAACCAATCCATCGACTGGCTCTTGAATACGAATGTCGGGTAAATCCGGTTTTCCCAATGCCGGGGAGCAGGAAAATTCTCCAAAACCTAAAGAATCAAGGTCTATCCCTAGGAATTGTTTCGAACGCGCAATTTTACACCCCCCTGTTGTTTTCCGCATTCTTTAACAACACGCTCGAAGAGTTGGGCTTTGACCCCGAATGCTGCATCTGGTCATACAGAGAGTTGAAAGCGAAACCTTCGGCCGACCTTTTTCCTAAACTCGGAAAGTTTCTTTATGCGAACCATGAGATTCAACTCAGCGAAACGCTCTACGTCGGAAATGACATGTTGAACGATATTTATTGTGCTAGTCAGGCTGGATGCAAGACGGCGCTGTTTGCCGGTGATCTACGATCGTTGCGCCTGAGAGAAAATGATGAGCGGTGTTCCAAACTAAACGCCGATGTGGTCATTACTGATCTGGACCAGCTTTCCGAGGTTATCGGAGTGCCTGCTTAAGTTGATCGAGCACTTCATCCGGAACATTTAAATGTCCGAAACCCGTCCCAAGTTTAAGGTCCGGTGTATTCGTTCCATGAAAATCGGTTCCGCCCGTGCAGATGAGATCCAGCTCAGCCGCCCAACTTGAAAGTTTTTTAATATGATCGGCCTGATAGGCGGAACAGTAGACTTCGATTCCTGCCAATCCATTTTCCTTCATACCGTAAATAATGCCCCTTAGCTGATCGTCCGGAAGGTGGATGGTGGCTGGATGCGCCAGAACAGGTATCCCGCCGGCTTCGCGGATAATCTGAATGCATTCGGTTGCCGTGTAGTGATACCGATCAGCATAACCCCTCCGGCCTTTGGCCAGTAGAAGATCAAATGCTGATTTCTTACTTTTCACATGCCCGCGTTCTACCAATGCCTGTGCGAAGTGAGGGCGGCCCACAACATCCTTCCCAGACTGACGTTGTACATCCTCCCACGTGACAATATAGCCAAGCTTATTGAGTTTTTTCAGAATCTGCTGATTCCGATCATGGCGCTCCTGCTGAATGCGGTCGATTTTTTCCAATAAATCCGGGCTCGTATGATCGATAAAATACCCCAGAATATGCATTGTACCTTTGGCGCATTCAGCACTGAACTCTATTCCGGGAACCGCCTCCACCGGTGACTCCTCCGCCGCTTCAAGGAAGCAGGCAATCCCGCCAACCGTGTCGTGGTCGGTCAGAGCAAGGGCCGTAAGTCCGGTTTCATTAGCCATTTCGACTAATTCCGCGGGGGTATTACTGCCGTCCGAATAAATAGAATGAGAATGTAGGTCTATCATTAAATTGCGTAATCCATTAACTATCTACCATACGCATCCGATGGAAAGTCTCCAAACCTGTATTGCCAATATTAACGATATCGGCGCAGGCACGTCGTATTTGGGTTGCGCAGCATGGTTAGGATTCGTAAAGTGCCCTCGTTTTTTAGAAACATTAACTTCAGGAGATAAAATGACCCCCGCAGCTACCAAAATTGAACTTCCAGGCATCGAAAAATTCAAGACCGGCAAGGTTCGAGAAGTCTACGACCTCGGCGACCAGTACCTGTTTGTTGCCTCTGACCGTATTTCAGCATTTGACGTAATTATGCCCGACGGCATCCCGGATAAGGGCAAAGTGCTTAACATGATTTCAAAATTCTGGTTCGACCGCACCGGTGACGTTGTTAAAAACCACCTCATCTCCACCGATGTGGAAGATTTTCCGGCTGAACTCCAGGAACATAAGGAATTGCTGAAAGGCCGGTCCATGCTGGTTAAAAAGGCAGAACTGCTTCCCGTAGAATGCATTGTTCGCGGCTACCTGATCGGATCCGGCTGGAAGGAATACCAGAAATCCGGAACCATCGGCGGCATGCCCCTGCGCGCAGGTTATGAAATGGCCGGAAAAATTGACGAGCCGATTTTCACGCCATCCACCAAAGCCGACGAAGGCCACGATGAAAATATTTCCTTCGATCAGATGAAAGAAATTGTAGGCGAAGAGCTGGGCAACAAACTGAAAGACATCAGCCTGAACCTGTACAAAACAGCAGCTGACTATGCCCTCACTAAAGGCATCATCATTGCCGACACCAAGTTTGAGTTCGGCATGATTGACGGCGAGTTGATCCTCATCGACGAAGTGCTCACGCCCGACAGTTCGCGCTTCTGGCCGGCAGACACCTACGAGCCGGGCTCTTCCCCCTTCTCGTTCGACAAGCAGTTTGTTCGCGACTATCTCGAAACCCTCGATTGGGATAAAACTCCTCCCGGACCGGTGCTTCCTGATGAAATCCTCATGAAGAGCCGTGAAAAATACCTCGAGGCCTACAAGCTGCTCACCGGCGAAGAGCTGGAAGTATAAAAGTCTAATCCACAGATTACGCAGATTTCTCGGATTATAATCGGCGTAATCTGTGCAATCTGTGGATATAAAATGAACGCCTTTCTGGAAAGTTTTCTGGATTATATCTCGCTCGAGCGCGGATTAAGTATCAATACGCGCAAGGCCTACGCGGATGATCTGGGCCAGTTTCTAAGCTACCTCGACCAAAAAGGTGTTACCTCTCTTAACCAGGTAAGCCGTAAACAGATTCTCGATCATCTGATGGCGATGAAAGCCCGGGGCATGTCGACCAACTCGATTTCCCGCCACCTCGTTTCCATCAAGGTTTTTTTCCGTTACCTCCAGCAGGAAGGCCTGCTCGATAAAAACGTCACGGACACCATGGATTCGCCAAAGCTTTGGAAAATTCTGCCCGATACGTTATCGGAAAAAGAAGTCGACCTGTTGCTGAAGGCACCCGATATGCGCAAGCCGTTGGGGGTGCGGGACCGGGCCATTCTCGAAATGTTTTATGCCTCGGGCTTGCGTGTTTCGGAACTGGCTAATCTGAAGATATCGGACCTGCACATGGATGACGGCTATATCCGGGTGATTGGAAAAGGCCGCAAAGAGCGGGTTATCCCGATTGCCCGGGATTCAGCTAATATTCTGGAATGCTATCTCGATGAAGTCCGTCCCTTGCTGTGCGACAACCCGCACCTGCCCAATGTATTTGTAACCAAGCGAGAATCAGGACTTTGCCGCCAGCGCCTGTGGCAGATTATTAAGAAATATACCAAAGATGCCGGGATCATGAAAAATGTGACACCGCACACCCTGCGCCATTCGTTTGCCAGCCACCTGCTGCAGAATGGAGCTCCCCTGCGCGTCATTCAGGAAATGCTCGGCCATGCCGACATTGCCACCACCCAGATCTACACCCACGTCGATCCCAACCGCCTGAAGTCTATTCATGAGCAGTTTCACCCACGGGCGTAAGAAATATGACCGAGTTAAACTGCACCTACATTTGAGGTTTCGGGCTTCCATTCTTCGCTTCTTCCATTATTCTTTTCAAACGTTGGAAATATTTCCGGACCATATTCGTTTAACATAGGTTGCTATGGCGCATTTTAAATATATAGGCAGGTCGAAACAAGGAGAACGGGTCGAGGGCGTCGTGGAATCGAACGACCGTGCCGGCGCTGTTCGAATCATTGAATCCATGGGACACATTCCTGTTTCCGTGAATGAAACGACTAAAACCGTCAAACAGGATAACGGAGACGGCAAGAAAAAGTTAAACTTTGATCTGGGCTTCAAGCGCAAACCCAAGATGAAGCTGCAGGATTTGCTGCTATTTTCCCGCGAACTTTCTGATCTGGTGGCCTCCGGCATGACCATTGGCCGGGCACTGCACACGCTGTCCGCACGCAAGGATGAAAGCGCCGTAGGACAGATTATTGTCACTCTGCGGGATGAAATCGTTCAGGGCACTTCGCTATCCGATGCGCTAGAGCTTTATCCCGAAACCTTTTCATCTCTTTATGTAAATCTGGTCCGTGCGGGCGAAGCCAGCGGCAACCTTCCCCTCGCACTGGAAAATGTCTGCATTCACTACGAGCGCGTTCAGGACGCGCGCAGCAAGGTTATTTCTGCCTTGGTTTACCCCGCGATTGTGATGATTGTGGGAGGCGTGGCCGTCATCGGCCTGATGGTTTTTATTGTTCCCAAATTTGCCACTACTTTTGAGGAAATGGGGGCCACCCTGCCGAAACCGACGCTGGCCCTTATGGGTATCAGTAATTTTGTAACCCGTTATGGGATTATTGTTGCAGGTCTGATTGCTGCTGGAATAGTTGCTCTTAAAAAATGGGCAAAGCATGGTAAGGGCCAGCAGTTCTGGCATAAGGCCCAGCTTAAGATACCGATTATGGGCGCAGTGATCACAACGAACGCCTTTGCTCACTTTGCACGTACCTTTGGAACCTTGCTTCAGAATGGCGTATCCATTCTCCCGGCACTCGGGATTGTCCAGAAAACCATAGATAATGTAATTATTTCGGACGAAATCGGAAAAGCGCAGGCCCGCGTTACGGATGGAGCAAGTATTTCCAAACCGCTTGCTCAAGGGGAAGTATTCCCTAGGCTTATGATCGACATGCTGGCAGTCGGCGAAGAAACCGGCGATATGGCAGGCGCTCTGGTTCATATAACCCGGCGCTACGACACGGAACTGGACCGTCTTGTCCGAACCTGTACAACAATTCTCGAACCCTTATTAATTGTTTTGGTCGCAATCGTGGTCGGCGGCATCGCTGTCTGCCTGCTGTTGCCCGTCTTAACCCTAACCGATTCACTACATGTTTAACCACCGCAAGGAGAATACCATGGAAAAGAAAAAACAGGATCAACACTTAAGCAAACGTTCGGGCTTCACCCTGATCGAAATCATTCTCGTGGTCGTCATCATTGGCATTCTCGCCGGGATCGGCATTCCGAAGCTGGGCGGAAAGTCCGAAAAAGCCATGGTTGCTCAGGCGCAGGGAAATATTCAGATGCTTGGCATGGCCATCCGTGAATTTGAAATCATTAACGGGGACTATCCCTCCAGTCTTGAAGGCTTGCTCGACGAATCCAAAGGTGGCCCATTCCTTGAAAAGAAAGTGATTCCGACTGATCCCTGGGGCACACCTTATGTCTATTCCGCCCCCGGCTCACACAACAACCACACCTTTGATTTATCATGCACCTCCAAAAAGGGTGTTAGCATAAACAATTGGGAGTAAACCATTCCGCTGGCAGCTCCGGCTTGTTCTCATGATGATGTCGAATACATTCAAAAGGCGGGCTGCCGGCTTCACATTGATTGAAGTCATTCTGGTGCTTGTAGTGGTAGTCATCATTGCAGGTATCGCTGTTCCCTACTTTGCCGGATCCTACCGTGGGATAAAACTGCGTTCGTCTTCCCGCACCATAAACCGCATGGCCCGTTATGCTCGAAGTATGGCCATTATGCGGGAAGAAACGCTAACGGTTGCGATCAACCACGAAACCATGGAGATCTTCCTGGGCGGCGTACCGGCCGCAGCCACCAATGAAGCGGACGGCGAACTGGACCAGGGCGTGCTTAAACGACTCGGTTATGTGGACGGAGATGAAGAAAGCAGTTCTCCCGCGGGGATCGAAAAAGAAGTGCACCGCTTTTTGCCCGACGGTTTAACGGTTCGTGATTTTAATAAGGACTGGACCGACGAGGATGATGAACATCCTGATTTTTACCTGATCAATTTTTATCCGAACGGCCAATGCGACTGGTTTGAACTCGAGCTTGAAGATAACCGCGGAAAAGGCGTCCAGTTGGAAAACGATCCGATCTCCGGAAAAATTACTTTCGAATTTACGCAATAGATCCGCATTCAGGCCGTTTAACTGCCAGCTGAAAATAAGTTAAGCATTACGGACTACACGTTACTACTATGGATACACAGGATATCGATTGCATAAGCGCCTATCTGAACGGCGATGCCAACGCGCTCGAGCCGATGGTGGAAAAATACAAACGCCCGCTCTATTCCTTTATCCTGAAAATGACGGAAGGCCGTGAAGATGCGGATGAAATCTTTCAGGAAACCTGGTTCCGTGCCCTCAAAAACATCCATAAGTTTCAGCATAAGAACTTTCTCAACTGGCTTTTCCGCATTGCCCATAACCTTGTAATCGACCGGGCCCGGCGGAATAAGAAGAATGTCTCGATGCAGAGCAGTATGGGCGGAGACGATGGAGATAACACGCTGGAGGACCATCTGGCAGCCCCCGGAATCTCTCCGGCGGAAGAATCCGGTGGAACGATGCTTGGAAAAGAGATCGAAAAAGCGGTAGAAACACTATCGCCCGACCAGAAGGAAGTGTTCCTTTTACGCATGTATGGCAACGTTTCTTTCAAGGAAATTGCCAAATTACAGAAGTGCTCGATCAATACTTGTTTAGCTCGGATGCAATATGCACTGACTAAGCTGCGTTCTATATTGAAGGACGAATACGAAGAGTTGCAGGAGGCCATGTCATGAAATGCCAAGAAGCAGAAAAACTAATACTTTTACAGGATTCCGGTGAAATGGCCGAAAAAATGGCCAATCCCCTCGCCGCGCACCTGCACGACTGCA
This sequence comes from uncultured Verrucomicrobiota bacterium, assembly GCA_964486885.1. Lineage (GTDB taxonomy): Bacteria > Verrucomicrobiota > Kiritimatiellia > Kiritimatiellales > Pontiellaceae > Pontiella. The sequence continues at coordinate 53,540 of CAZAPF010000019.1, read as the reverse complement.
ATCCGTGCCAACAATTTCAGCACGCTTTACTGGAATCACAGCATTCTTTCCAATCGGAGGAAGAACCCAGTACAAAGGTAATGCAGGACATTCTACGGGAAGCCCGCTTGCAGGCTCCCGAAAAGAAAAAATCCCGAATCATCCTGTTCCGCCCCGCCTGGGCCGCAGCTGCATCCCTGCTTATTGGGTTGGGTGTGTTTTTCTCGACGTTCAGCCCCGATAAGGTCGGATTGGAACTCATGGTTACGGACACGCAAATGCTGAACGCTGCCGACCAGCTTGAGAGCGTGATGTACGACGGCTTATCCGATGACGATCTCGCCTTCAACTTTCTCATGACCTACGAAGGTAACGGGCAGGGATAAAGCGATATGGAGTGCGGCACTTCTGTGCCGCTTTTCCAACCTACGTTGCTTGAAAGCTGAACTCAAAGTTCAGCACTCCAATAATCACTTAAACCGTTCCTTTAGATCCGAGAGAGAATTGATCGGCTTTTCACAGGCAAAGTTCCGGCAGATATAAACCGTGGTCTTCCCATCAACCATTCCCAGCTCCTTTGTAAAGGGTGCCAGTGCATCAATTGAGTTACCCTCGGCAGCATCCTTAAACAACACAACCTTACCCGGCTTATAAACCGCATTAATATAATCGAGCATTTCCCGGGTATCCTCGCGCTCCCGTTCGCCAACCACAACCACTTCAACCGTTTCACCCTCAGCAAACTGCAGTGCAATCAAGGCCTGAGAAAAGTTGGATGGCGAACGTTCGATCATTCCCCCGAAAGCCTTACTGGTCACAGCGGCCTGTTCCTCGAGGTCTGACCGGCCGGTCAGGCGCGCGAGTTTAAGCAAATTCAGTAACTGAACAGAATTACCGGAAGGTATGGCTCCGTCATACAACTCCTTCGGGCGAACAATCAACTTTTCCGCATCATCAGCCGTCATAAAATATCCACCACCGGTTTCATCAATAAATGACTCGCTCAGGATATCATTATACTTCAGTGCCTTTTCCAGATAACGACTTTCAAACGTTGACTCATAAAGTTCAATGAGCCCGGAAATCATAAAGGCGTAATCCTCAAGATTGCCCTGCACCAGAGTATCGTCTTCACGCCACCGATGCCAAAGCTCGCCGTTTTTACGCGTCATTTCCTGTTCAACAAATGCATTCGCCTTCTCTGCGGCCTGAATGTAGCTGTCGTTATTGAAAGCCCGGCCGGCTTTTGCAAATGCCGCAATCATTAATCCGTTCCAGTCGGCCAGCACCTTGGTATCCTTTAACGGATGAATCCGTTTTTCACGCACATCAAATAGCTTTTGACGGGGCTCCGCGATCCGTTTGGAATCCGCATCTGATAGCAGCTCCGAAAGATGCGGTATATTTTTCCCGTTCATCTTTCCAGTAGATTCATCCCGGAAATTGCCCTGCTCTTCCATATTCCAGATCCTGGAAACAAAACCAGCTTCGTCACCCAGAACAGATTCAATTTCCTTCGTATCCCAAATATAGAACAATCCCTCTTCACCTTCGGAATCGGCATCTTCAGCCGAATAAAAACCACCACCGGAACGACGGGGCAGGCCGGAGGCCTGCGGTACGTTTTGCGTATCGCCCGGTTGCCATTCCCTTCTGTCATTGCTTTCTGCCCGAAAGCCTCGCTTCACGTCCAGCGGGCTTCGTGAAGAGCCATCACTGTCAGGAACGGTCATATCACGGGTAACATATTCCAGAATTTCTTCTGTCACCTGGCGATACAGCGTTTTCCCGGTCAGCTCATAGGCCTCCGTATAGGCAATGGCCAGCAATGCCTGATCATAAAGCATTTTCTCGAAATGCGGCAAAAGCCAGTCGTTATCGGTTGAATACCGATGGAAGCCAAAGCCAACCTGATCAAAAATGCCGCCCTTTCTCATTTCCTCCAGCGTATACTCTACCGCCTTAATTCCGTCGACCTCCCCCTGCCGCAGCAGGAATACCAACCGATGAGGAGTTGGAAATTTAGGTTGAAGGCCAAAGCCACCTTTACGGGAATCATACTGCCCCAGCAATTCGGCATATCCATCTGCGATCAAATGTTCCGAATTCAGCTCCGAACCCGTACTCTGAGTATTCTGTTTAGCCAGCACGCCCGTAATCTGTCCGGCCGATTCCAATACCTTATCCCGCTGCTGGTGCCATGCCTGGGAAATCCGGGGCAGCAGTTGCTTCATACCCATTCGACCAAAGCGCTGGTCGGGTGGTATATAGGTAGCCGCGTGGAATGGTTCTTTGTCCGGTGTCATAAAAATGGTTAGCGGCCATCCCCCGGAGCCGGTCATCATCTGGCAAACCGTCATGTAAATGTTGTCGATATCCGGCCGTTCCTCGCGATCCACCTTAATGCAGATAAAGAGCTCGTTCATCAGCGCGGCTACTTCTTCGTTTTCAAACGATTCATGCTCCATCACGTGGCACCAGTGACAGGTGGCATACCCAATCGAAAGAAAAATGGGTTTATCCTGTTTTTTAGCAGCCTCAAAAGCCTCTTCACCCCACGGATACCAATCTACCGGGTTATGCGCATGCTGCAGTAAATAAGGGCTTTTCTCCTGGACCAAACGGTTTGTAAACGAATGCATTTGTTCTTCCTTATGTGATTTTTCTGCAACGGCACCCGCTAAAAAAAACAGGGTTACAAAGAATATAGGGGGGCACTTTTTCATTAATTACCTCAATCAGCGGTAATATGGGACTGTTTAGGTTTTATATCGAGCCGTGTTTACGGTTATTTTATGTTTTAGTAAAAAGCCGTACTTGTTGAACTTAGGACTTGCGCCCCACCGGCCTCATCCGTATATTCCGCCGCTTAATTAACCGGAAGTACCGGTTAGAAGCGAAGGCCGCCTGCTACCTCGGGTGTGTCAAAGCGGATTGTTTATAAATAGAGTAAACTATAAGGAGAGGTATAATGGCTGAGTCATTCTCAAAGACTATTGCTGTACAGGATCTGTTGGATGCAGGTCTTCATTTCGGTCACCAGACCAAACGTTGGAACCCAAAAATGAAGCGCTATATTCACGGCGCTAAAAACGGGATCTACATCATTGACCTGAACAAAACGCTCTCGCAGCTTCAGCTCGCGCAGACATTTGTTAACGATGTTGTGCTGCGCGGCGAAAAAATTCTTTTCGTTGGCACCAAGAAACAGGCACGCGAAATTTTCAAGAACACCGCTGAAGACACCAATCAGCCTTACGTGATTCATCGCTGGCTCGGCGGCATGCTGACCAACAACAAAACCATCCGTTCTTCCGTTGCACGTATGCGTGAACTGCAGAAAATGGAAAAAGACGGCACCATGGACAAGCTTCTGAAGAAAGAGGTTTCCGTTCTGCGCCGTGAGCTGAACAAACTGGAACGCAACCTGACCGGTATCGGCGACATGGAAAAGAAACCGGGCGCCCTGTTTGTGGTCGACCTCAAGCGTGAGCATCTGGCACTGGCTGAAGCCAAGCGCCTGAACATTCCGGTGGTTGCTCTGGTTGACACCAACGCGGATCCCGACCTTGTTGATTACCCGATCCCCGGCAACGACGACTCCCTTCGCTCGGTTGGCCTAATTGCTGAAGTACTCGGCGAAACCATCAAGGCTGCTGACGAAATCTACGCTGCCAAAGCCAAGGCTGAGCGTGAAGAGCGCGAAAAGGTTGCCGCTGAAGAGCGCGAAAAAGCCAAAGCCGCACGCGAAGAGCGTCAGAAGAAAGAAGCCGAAGACAAGAAGAAGCGCGAAGAAGTGCTGAAAAAAATCAAAGAGCAGAAGAAAAAAGCTGACGCTGCCAAAAAAGCAGAAGCCAAAGCTGCCAAGGAAGCGGAAGCCAAAGCAGAAAAAGCAGCCGCCAAGGAAGAAGCTCCTGCTGAAGAAGCTGCCCCGGCAGCTGAAGAAGCCCCTGCTGAAGAGGTTAAAGAAGAAGCTCCGGTTGCAGAAGAAGTAAAGGAAGAGGCTCCTGCTGAAGAAGCCGCTGCCGAAGCTCCTGCTGAAGAAGAAACCGAAGATAAAAAAGACGCTTAATTTAGGAGAATTATTACCATGGCTATTACAACAAGCATGATCAAAGAATTGCGCGATGCCACCGGCCTCGGCATTGCGGATTGTAAAAACGCACTGCAGGCAAGTGATGGCGATTTTGATGCTGCGATCAAATCCCTTCGTGAAAAAGGCGCGGCCGTTGCAGCTAAGCGCGCTTCCAAGGAAGCTAAAGAAGGTGTGATCACCGCAATCGTTACTGACGACGCTCAAAGTGCCGCAATGATTGAAGTAAACTGTGAAACCGACTTCGTTACCCGTAACGAAGATTTCCAGAGCTTCGTTGAAGAACTGCGTGGCGAAGCGCTCAGCTTCGAGTCCGATACTATGACCGAAGGCGTTGCCGCTAAAATCGAAGAAAAGATCGGTTCCATCGGTGAAAAAATTCAAATGCGCCGCAATGTTAAATGGACGGTTGAAGGAACAGGATCCGTCACCTCTTACATCCATATGGGTGGCAAGGTCGGTGTATTGCTGGAACTCGGTTGCGAGAAAGCCGAAACCATCACCAACCCGGTTTACCAGGAATTGGCCAAGGATCTGACCCTCCACGTAGCAGCTGCTGCACCGGAATACCTGACCCGCGATGAAGTTCCTGCCGAGACCGTCGAATCTGAAAAGGAAATCTTCCGCAAGCAACTCGTAGGCAAGCCGGAAAACATCATCGACAACATCCTGACCGGTAAGATCAACAAGTTTTTCTCAACGATCTGCTTTGTTGAGCAGGGCTTCGTGAAGGAAGACAAAGTCTCCATCACAGCGCTTATCGAAGAAAAAGCGAAAGAAATCGGTGACACCATCTCGGTTAAGCGTTACGTACGCTACCAGCTCGGTGCATAAGCTAAACTAGCGTATCACTTAAAAGCCCGTCACTGTACGGGCTTTTTTTGTGGCTACTCACTTTGGATATTCTTTTTAACCGTTCGCCAATCCAGACCGGTGCGGCGGGCCACTTCGCCATAATTTCCATAGGTGTCGTATAGATCCCGGCAATATTTTTCCACCAGCTCCTTAGCCGTCAGATTACCCGCCTCCACTGCATGACTTAGCGCAACCTCCTCGACCGGTTCCGTTCCCGCATCACCATCATACGAGCCCGTAATCATGATGCGCCGAATAGCCTGTTCCAGTTCCCTCACATTACCGGGCCATGCATAATTCCTGCCTACGAGTTCTTTCAACTTAGCAACAACAGGAATTTGCAGTTCCGGTCCGCATATACGTTTTAACAAATAGGCTGCGAGCATTTCCAGCTCACGAGGTGTTTCCCGAATTCGCTGACGAAGCGGCGGAACCGTGATGATGTCTGAACACAGACGGTAATAAAAATCATCCCGGAACTTTCCTTCCCGGCGCAGGGAATCAACCGATTTGTTTGTGGCAGCAATAACCCGCCCTTTAAAACGCAGCTTATCATGACTGCCTACGGGCGTAAATGTCCGCTCCTGCAACACCTGCAAAAGTTTAATCTGAACCGGCACACTCACATCACCGATTTCATCCAGAAAAATGGCACCATGCGAGCTGCACCGGGCAAAGATGCCATCATGCTTTTCTATGGCACCGGTAAACGCACCTTTGCGATGACCAAACAACTCTGACTCAATTAACGACTCCGGATATTGGGATAAATTAATAGAGACAAATGCACGGGTAAAACTTTCCGCGAACTTCTGCGCATTCGGATTAAACGGGATGTATCCAGACCTTCCGATCGCCGCCGCAGCAGCTCCTTTACCGGCTCCCGTTTCACCCAGCATCAGGGTTGAAAACTCTTCCATGCGATTCCATAAACAGCGCTCGTACCACGAAATATCGTGCGTAAAGATATTATCCCAAAGACAGGCCCGAAACTGACGCATACACAGGCTGTCACCAATCAGGTCTCTGGAAATGAAAAAATAGGCGCGCCGAACCTGGTAAAAAATCCCAACATACCGACAGGCATCTTCCCGCTTGAATCCATATCCTGCTAAATCTTCCAGACATTGATACGCAAATGGAGCCCGTAACGATTCGTCTCCCGCCTTTATCTGATCCTGAATCAGTTGATCAAAATCCTCCATGTAGCGATGGAAGACCTGAAAGATGATGCTTACCGCGATCGCCTGAACTTCTTTACTTCCATTCCGGTCGATAACAATACCTTCGCCATCCGCCAGCAACTTCAATTGCTCATCCAGCTTATTCAGCAATGGATGTAAAATATCATCCCAGCCGGTTCCTTCCGAAGCCCCAACGATTCGTCGATCTATTTCTATGCGTTGATCACTAAACGGATTACTGAACGCCGCTGCCGCTACCATTTTAAAGAAGTCACTATTCATGCATACAATGAATGCACAGCATTCTTAAAATGTCTAACCATTAATTAACATGCGTTATCCATATATTTCATATCAACCTTATTAACAAGTAGTAACAACAACACAACAACCGATGGCATACCCTATGCAATAGGGGAAATATATCTACAGTATTTAATTTGAAGGAGCGGAAATGAAAAACACATTTAAATGGTTGAACATCAGTCAATTCACCGGGGCATTTAATGACAATGCTTTCAAAATGACAGCGGTAATTGTGCTGGTAAAACTTTTGGGGCAGGCCAGCCTGCCCACTGTAATCGCAGCTTGTTCTGCATTATTCGTAATCCCTTTCCTACTGTTCTCGAACGCTGCCGGCGCATTGGCTGACCGGTTCAGCAAACGCGATATTATTATTGCCAGTAAATGGATGGAATTCGCCTTGTTGATTATTGCCGTGCCCGCCCTGTTTTCCGGCCTGGCCTGGCCTGTATACGCCCTTCTTTTCCTGCTGTGCTCCCAGAGTGCACTCTTTGGTCCGGCAAAACGCGGCATCGTTCCCGAGCTGGTTTCTGACGAGGATCTTTCAAAAGCAAACGGTTATCTTACAGCAGCGACCTATACCGCTATTATTATCGGAACCGCTCTCCCGGCCCTTATCATCGGTTATCTGAATCTAAGCCCCTTTTATGTGATTGGTATATCAGCCATATTAGCAGCGCTGGGAACCTTTGCAGCCTGCCGCATTACCGCAGTTCCTGCCCATGGAATACACAAGCGCACTTCGCCCTGGATTATTCCCGACGTCATGCGCGCCGTAAAAAACCTTAAATCAGATGCGTGGGCGAAGCAGGCTGTGTTTGGCCTTGTGCTTTTTGGTGCCATTACCGCCCTGTTTCAACAAACACTCGTTATTTTTGGCCAGGAAGCTCTCGGCATGTCCATCGAAAGAAGCCCCATGCTTTTTCCTCTGGCCGCAATCGGTATTGGCATCGGCGCTCTGCTCACAGGATATTTTTCCAGGCATACCATCGAAATCGGTCTCATTCCGGTCGGTGCATTAGGAGTCATGGTTTCAGCACTCGGATTAAGCATCGTTACCAACCCGATCTGGATCGGTATTTGGATTATCCATCTGGGTGCCTGCTGCGGCATGTATCTGGTTCCGCTGAATGCTTTTCTGCAGCAGCGCATTCCGGCGGATCGCCGAGGTGAAGTATTCGGTGCTTCCGGCTTTCTCAGCTTCAGCGCCATGGTTGCCGCATCCGGATTATTTTATGTAATGACCAAAATATTGCACCTTGACTCCCGTGCCTGCGTCTTTATCACCGGATTGATTGCTGCGGTTCCTGCTGTGCTTGCCTGTATGCGCCTGCCCAGTTTCTTCACCCGCTTTTGGCTCATGCGCCTGATCCGCCGACTGTATAAAATTCGTTTCCATGGAATCGAAAACCTTCCGCGCGAAGGCGGTGCCCTGCTCATCTGCAACCATACGGCCTATGCCGATCCCCTGCTGCTTCAGGCGGCCACCCAGCGCCCTGTCCGCTTCCTTATGTCGCGCGATGTATATAAAACCTGGAAATGGGCAAAGCCGATTTTCAAACTTACCGACTGCATTCCGATTCATACCTCAGACGGACCTCGCGCCCTCGCCAAATCACTTAGAGAAGCACGCGAGGCGATGGAAGCCGGTGCCATAATTGCCATTTTTCCCGAGGGTGAATTGACCAAAAACGGAAACCTGATGAAATTTAACAAGGGCTTCGAAAAGATTGCCAAAAACAGCGGGTGCCCGATTATTCCCGCACATATCGGAAACCTTTGGGGCAGCATCTTCAGCTTCTACTATGGCAAGCCAGGACTAAGGCGTCCGCATAAACTGCCGTATCCGGTATCCGTTCGTTTTGGCGCCCCGCTTCCGACCGCGACTCCTGCCGAAGAAGCTAGGCGCGTGATTGCGGAACTGGGAGCAGAATATGCTATCGAGAAAAGTCTTCTTCCAAAACAAACTTTAAACCACGCCTTTATCCGTCAGGCACGTCGTAACTGGTTCCGCCCGATTATGACCGACACACTCTCCGGCAAAGCAACCTATGGCAAACTGTTTGCTGGCAGCATTGCACTGGCCAACCGGATAAAACCCATTATCAAGAAGCACCAAAACATCGGCATCTTATTACCCACCTCTCTGGGCAATGCCATGACAAACCTGAGCCTGACACTTTCCGGCAAAACGAGTATCAACCTCAACTGGACCGCCTCAGTCGAAGCCCAGCGTTCAGCAATTGAACAAGGCCATGTTGAATATGTAATTACCTCGCGCCGTTTTGTTAAAAAAATGGAGCAACCGGATTTACCGGTTCATTGGCTATACCTTGAGGACCTGCTTAAAAACCTTGGCCTTACCGAACGCATCCGCGCGCTTGTTTCAGCCCTGTTCGCATCGGCTAAAAGCCTGACCGGCGAACATACCCCGGTACCAACGGATACGGCAACCATCATTTTTTCATCCGGCACCACCGGTCTCCCGAAAGGAGTTGTACTCAGTCATGCCAATATTCTGTCCAATGTAGAAGCCGGACAGATAGTTCAGCAATTTTCCTCAAAGGATTCCGTCTGCGCCATTCTTCCTCTATTCCATGCATTCGGTTATCTGGGCCTGTTGTGGTGGCCGTTGCTTAAAGGCATGCGCATTGCCTATCACGCTAATCCGCTGGACACAGGCCGAGTAATTAAACTCATTAAGGAAGAACAGCTGACCACCCTGCTGGCCACCCCGACCTTCCTGCAGAACTATATGCGAAAAGCGTCAGCAGAAGATTTCCACACATTGAAAAACATCATCACCGGTGCCGAAAAACTGCGGCCGGAATTTGCTTCGGCATTCGAGGAAAAATTTACGGTAAAGCCAACCGAAGGATACGGATGCACCGAGCTCTCTCCTGTGGCGCTGCTTAGTTCCAAAAACAGCCAACGTTCAGGAAGTGCGGGTCAACCATTACCCGGTGTCGCCGTTCGAATTGTGGATCCCGACACCTGCGCAGTGCTCGCAGAAGGAGCAGAAGGCCTACTGCTGATTAAAGGACCGAATGTAATGCAGGGATATCTGAATCAGCCCGAAAAAAACACCGAAGTCCTGAACGACGGCTGGTACAACACCGGCGACATCGCCAGCATGGATGCACGCGGTTATGTATACATAACCGGGCGCCTGTCCCGCTTCAGCAAGATTGCCGGCGAAATGATTCCGCATGGCGCTGTTGAAGATGCACTGCAGCAGGCAACAGGCTCAGAAGAGCCCTGCATTGCGGTGGTCAGTATGACCTGCAAAACCAAAGGCGAACAGCTTGCTGTTTGTTATACCCCGCACGCCGGCGACCCGGAATCGCTGGTTTCCAAATTACGCCAGCTCGATCTGCCGAACCTGTGGATTCCGCGGGTCGCTAATTTTTTTCACATTCCGGAACTACCGATTCTAGGCACAGGAAAGCTCGACCTATGCACACTTAACCAAATTGTCAGCCACGGATAAATTCAGATGAAAATACGGATTTTAATTTTACTTATCGTACTCGGAATCGTTGGAGGGATGCGCTTCGTCGCATCTGAATCACCAACAATAAAGCGCAGCAATCCCGATACCGTTGTATTGCTTCATGGTCTCACACGATCCAGTAAAGCGATGAACAAGATGGCAAAGGATCTGACCGCTGAAGGCTATACCGTTATCAACCACGACTATCCATCTACCAGCGCAACCATAGAAGAATTGACCGTACAGGTTTTTAAAACGCTGCCCCCCCAACTCCGGCAAACTGAAACCGTGCACTTTGTTACCCACTCCATGGGCGGCATCATTCTCCGGCAATACCTGGAAGACCATGAGCTTCCAAATCTCGGGCGTGTTGTGATGCTCGCACCTCCAAGCCAGGGCAGCGAAGTGACTGATAAGCTGGGCCATATTTTTCTGTATAAATGGATCAACGGACCGGCCGGGGATCAGTTGGGCACCGGAACCAAAAGCCACCCGCTCCGGCTGAAGGATCCGGAGTTTGAATTGGGTATTATTGCGGGCGACCGCACACTTAACCCGTTTCTCTCTATGCTGATCCCCGGGCCGGACGATGGAAAAGTTTCCCTTGCCCGCGTAAAGCCCGCCATTTACTCAGATTATCTCCAGCTGCATGTCACCCACCCTTGCATGGTGTGGAATAGCGATGTCATCAGGCATACCAAACATTTCCTGCAGTACGGAACCTTTGAACAACCGGAGAAGAATGATGATTAACATAACCGCAGCATGGATTGGTTTCGCACTCGGTTGCGTGTCGGGTGCCGTTCCCGGACTTTTTTTTCATAAACAGGATTGGTTAGGCGGCTACACGTCGTGGCCGCGCAGGCTGATCCGTCTGGCCCACATTTCCTTTTTTGGAATTGGTTTTCTGAATCTGGGACTTGGGCTCACATGCCACGTGCTGGGCATTGAAGCGCATGCAGCATCCATCCTGATGCTGGTGGGCGCCGTGATGATGCCAACCGTCTGTTATGCGAGTGCATTCAGACCGGCATTCCGGAACTTGTTTTTTATTCCCGCAGGCTCGGTCCTGATTTCCACCCTTCTATTCATTTTTAGTGTAGATGCGGCTTCCAGCCGCATTACGCACGAACAGGAATCCCGCACTAACGCAACGAGGCTGGAAGCCTCATCTACATTAACCGAAAGGACGGTCCACCAATGAAAATTGCATTCATAGCCATGAGTGGTATCCGCGCGTGCGATACCGAATTACTTGAACTCGGACTGACGCTTCCCGGATTTGTGGAGCGCAGTAAGCAGATCGCGTCACTTCCCAGTCTTGGGTTGCTGACTCTGGCCGGCATGACGTCCGACCGTCACGATATTCACTATATCGAGATACCCGATCTGAACGCAGAATCCGGCGAACTGGAACCGTTTGATCTGGTGGCCATTTCCAGCTACAGCGCCCAGATTAATGAAGCCTATGAACTGGCCCTGCGTTACCGGGAAAGCGGCACTCCGGTCGTCATGGGCGGAACACACGTGACCGCCCTTCCCCATGAGGCCAGAAAATACTGTACTTCGGTGATCCTGGGTGAGGGCGAACCAGTCTGGAACAATGTCCTGACCGATGCAGAAAACGGTCAACTAAAACTGATCTATGATGCGCGTCATTTAAACTACGACCTTGCGGATGCACCGATGCCGGCCTACGAGCTGTTGGATATTTCAAAGTATAATCGCATCACCGTTCAAACCAGCCGAGGCTGTCCGCATAACTGTGAATTCTGCGCGGGTTCGAACCTGATCAGCTCCTGCTACAAGCAAAAGCCTGTTGCGAAGGTTTTGGCGGAAATCGACCGGATTTGCAAAATCTGGCCCCACCCTTTCATTGAGTTTGCGGACGACAACAGCTTTGTAAATAAAGGGTATTGGAAACAACTGCTACCGGAACTCAAGAAAAGACGGATCAAATGGTTCACCGAAACTGATCTGTCCGTGGCCGAAGATCCAATACTGCTTCGGCTTATGCGGGAGTCCGGATGTGCCCAGGTATTGATCGGACTCGAAAGCCCGACTCCGGCAGCATTGGATGGTCTGGAAATGAATATAAACTGGAAGCAAAAGCGGTTCGCGCAATACAAAGATGCGATCCGCACAATACAATCGCATGGCATTACGGTTAACGGCTGCTTCATTATCGGACTCGACGGACAAACCCCTGACGTATTCGACGATGTTTATACGTTCGTTCGGGATGCTGAGTTGTATGAAGTGCAGATTACAATTCTCACGCCCTTCCCCGGCACCGCCCTTTATGACCGCCTGAAACAAAGCAACCGTCTTGTCGAACCGACCAATTGGAAGCTCTGCACCCTGTTTGACCTGAACTTCCGACCCTCCGGAATGACGGGATCCGTGCTGCGTGAGGGGTTTCATCAACTGGCCGTTAAACTCTATTCTGAGGAATTCACCCAGTGGCGCCGGGATACCTTTAAGAAGAACCTGCGTAACCGAGAGCGGAATTGTAATATAGAGTTGAAGTGCGCATAATTGTGGCTTAGGGAGACGGGCATGAGAAAGGTATCTGCAAAAAATATTCAGTGGCTGAATAAGGAACTACCGATTCTGGAAAGCGAAGGGGTGGTTTCACCGGAAACCGCCGACGGAATAAAATCATACTATTCCGCAAATACGGCAAGCGGGATGCATTGGGCAGTAATCGCTTTTGCGATACTGGGATCGCTGCTGATCGGTTCCGGTATTATTCTGCTGTTTGCACATAACTGGGAAGAGCTGACTCGCCCGACCCGGGCCATACTGTCGTTTTGCCCATTGATTATCGGGGGCCTTCTGAGTGCGGCAGCACTCATGAAAAATGGCGGACCGGCCCTTAGGGAATCGGCAGGTATTTTCCATGCACTTGCTGTTGGTGCATCCATTGCTCTGATCGGCCAAACCTATCACCTCCCCAGCAACGTACCCGGGTTCCTGCTGACATGGTCGCTGCTGGTTCTTCCCCTAACCTTTCTGTTGCGGTCGACCGGCGCCTTGCTGATCTATCTGGGTTTGATTTGCGGTTGGAGTGGTAATGCACAGGAAACCTATGGCCAGGCGGCAGGCTTTTGGCTGCTGATCATACCGTCTGTGGCAAGGCTGGCCTGTATGATCCGCTCGGACCGGCACGCGCCGGACACCTTAATCAGCTTTTTCGGCATCCTGATTGCACTCTGCATCTCTACCGGGATCGTTTTTGAACGAACCGTACCCGGCCTCTGGATTGTGGCCTATTCCGCGTTGCTCAGCGGGGCCGGGTTGCTGGGTATGTATCTTTACAAAGACCGGGATGGCTGGACTAATCCGCCGAAAACGGTTGCACTGATCGGCATGGCCCTGTTGGCCTACCTGTTTACCTGGGCCTATTTCTGGGATGATATCGGCTGGAATCATATCCGAAACAGCTGGTACTACCGACCATGGGGCTGCTGGATAGATGGAGCGGTTACTTTTGCTCTCATCACCGCATGGGCATCCGCTGCTGTAAAAGCCTTCCGTCGTGATTCTATCGAGACCATCTTACTGGCCGTTTTTCCAATCTTAGGATTAACCTGCTTCCTTCTCAGCTCAACGGTCAGCGGAACAGCAGTATTGAATGCACTCATCTTCAATGGTTTCATGCTCTTATTCGGCATCACCTATATTGTACTTGGCTGCAGGCATACAAAATTAAGGCAGCTCAACGGAGGAATGGCCATCCTTTCACTCTTGCTGGTCACCCGGTTTTTCGATGAGGAGTTCGGGTTCATGGCCCGGGGTATTGTATTCATCATTCTCGGCGGCTGTTTCCTGACCGTTAATCTGGTCATGGCTCGCCGCAAAAAACAAATAGAGGTGTCATCATGAAAAATCTATCCATCGCTTTACTCGGCATTCTTATAGCCGTCCAGCTGGCTGTACCCGTTACCATGATTCAGGGTAAGGAAAAGATCCTTCAAGAAGGTACACTCTATAAATTGCTAACCCGCCCCATTGATCCGGCCGACCCCTTTCAAGGTCGCTATGTCAGACTCGGATACCGCAATGACTACATACCCTGCCCGGCCGACCACAAACCTGATCTCAGATATAACGAACCCATCTATGCCCTCATCGTAACCGACGATACCGGGTTTCTCCGGTTTATTGACTGGAGTCATGAAAAACCAGCAACGGGTAACTATCTGAAAACCCGCTACAAAGGGATCAGGAAGGATTGGCAGCAAAATTCAAAAACCCGTATTCACAAAGGAATCCGCATCGATATTCCCTTTGACCGCTACTATATGGATGAAGCCAAAGCGCCCCGCGCGGAGGTGCTTGCACGTAAAGCCACCCGCAGCACCAACTGCTGGGTTAATGTCCGGATTCTCAACGGAAAAGCCGTCATTGAGGATGTCTTTGCCGAAGGCCAATCCCTACGTGATCTCGCCGCAAAAAAAGACTGATATTTGGCCTTGCCAAGACAGGGGGGTTTAACTATCTTCTGCATCTCTTTTGAGAAAACGGCTGTATAGCTCAGTTGGCAGAGCAGTGGAATCATAATCCACGTGTCACTGGTTCAAGTCCAGTTACAGCCACCACTTTAGACCGTCTCCGGACGGTCTTTTTTTTTATATATGGCTTGAGACCTTAGAAACCGAGTTGCTTCTTGTTGAGCCCTTTTTCACCCACGGCTTTTTCGGGGGCAACTTTTTGAATAATGCCGCGCAGTTCCGCCACGCGATTCGGATATTTTGCGGCGAGATCATGTTCCTCCGTCGGATCCTCCGACAGATGAAAGAGCAGGCCGGGCTCCGCCACGTTGGTTTTCTTCCAGCCGCTGCCTTCCTTCCAGGTCATGATGCCCAGGCGTTCGGTCACACTGCCCGGCGGGATGTATTTCCAGTTTCCTTTTCGCACGGCGAGCTGGGTCAGTGCTTCCTGAATGACGTATTCGCGCCCCTCTTCCGTTTCGCCCAGCAGGGTCGACAGCAGGTTTCCTCCATCCTGCCCGGCGTTCTTAGGCATCGGTTTTCCGATGAGTTCAGCAACCGAGGCGTAGAGGTCGACCTGACTGACGATGGCATCGGAAATTCCGGGTCTGGACTTGCCCGGCCAAGTTACGATGAACGGAACACGGGTACCGCCTTCCCAACGGCTGTATTTTCCGCCACGCCAAGGGCCGGAAGCGTCATGCGTGCCCTGCCGCTCGATGGCGGCTTCCCAGTATCCGTCGAAAAGAACGGGGCCGTTATCCGACGTGATTACGATGAGCGTGTTTTCATACTGCCCGGATTCTTTGAGCGCCCTCACCAAACGGCCCACGCACCAGTCGAACACGGCCAACGCATCGCCCCGCGGTCCCAGCCCGGTTGATCCCTGAAAGCGCGGGTGAACCACCCGCGGAACGTGGTTTTCGTTAGGAGCGAAATAGAGGAAGAACGGATTCTCTTTGTTTGCATGAATAAATTCTTCGGCCTTGATGAGATAGGTATCGGCCATGTCCTCGTCCTTGAAACGCGCGCTGTTTCCTCCGCTCATCCAGCCAATCCGGCTGATTCCGTTGACAATCGTTTTCCCATGTTGCTCATCGGCCTGCATCTTGAGCAACTGGGGATGGGAGATCCCGGTTGGATCATTGCCGACAGGTTCCTGATAGTTCACCAGAATCGGATCGGTGGCATCCAGATTCACCACGCGGCCGTTTTTGATATAAACTGACGGAACACGGTCTGCTGTGGCGGCCATATGAAAGGATTCCTGAAAACCCACCTCTCTGGGTCCCGGTGCGATTTCACCATTCCAATCGAGCGGTTCGGCGGGCGAACCGAGGCCCAGGTGCCATTTACCGGAGAGCATCGTTTTATACCCGTTGTCGCGCAAAAAGGCGGCGATGGTCGGGCGGGACGGATCGATGATCAACGGCGCGTTGCCCGGAAGAATCTTCGCGCCTTTGTTGCGGAAAGCGTATTCGCCGGTCAGCAGCGAGTAGCGCGAGGGCGTGCAGGTGGCGGCCGTGCAGTAGCCGCCCGTAAAACGAACCCCCTCTTCCGCCAGCGTATCGATCGCGGCGGTATCTACTTCGCCGCCATAGCAACTGAAATCGCCATAGCCAATGTCGTCGCCATAGATGAAAATAATGTTGGGACGGTCCGCCGCGAATCCGGAAGCCGCCAAGGTAAGCAACGCGGTAATGAGTGATAACTTCATGAGGATCTCCTTCTGGTTTTAACGAACTGAAAAACGATAAATGGTCTGGGTTTCATATTCCTCGCCAGAGCGCAGGATGGTATTCGGGAAATCGGGATGGTTCGGGCTATCCGGAAAATGCTGCGTCTCCAGGCAGATGGCACTGCGGCGCGCATAGGCACGGCCTGACTTACCGACCAAGGTTCCGTTCAGGAAATTTCCGGAATAACACTGGATGCCCGGCTCTTCCGTCAGCACTTCCATGAACCGGCCGCTGGCGGGATCAAACAAGGTCGCCGCCAACGAAAGCTCCTGGTTATCCTTGTTCAGGACGAAGTTGTGATCATAGCCCTGCCCGTTCGCCAACTGTTCATCCTTCCGATCGATATCGCGCCCAATCGGCTTGGCCTCGCGGAAATCGAACGGGGTATCCTCCACCGGAGCGAGCGGTCCAAGCGGAATGGAGGCCGGATCAATAGGCACAAAGGCGTCGGCGTTGATCATCAATATCTGGTCAAGAACGGACGGAGCACCCTCGCCCGCGAGATTGAAGTAGCTGTGATTGGTCAGGTTGATCGGCGTTGGTTGATCCGTCGTGGCGTAATAGTCGATCCGCAGTCCGTTCTCGTCGGAAAGCGTGTAGGTCACGGTCACATCCAGGTTTCCGGGATAACCCTCCTCGCCGTCTTTGGAGAGATAGGAGAACCGGACGCCGTTTTTGATCGGCTCTGCCTTCCACTCCACTTTATCAAACCCAACCACACCGCCGTGCAAATGATTCGGCCCATTGTTGCATTCCAACTGATATGCCGCACCCTCGATGGTGAAACGGCCATGCGCGATGCGATTTCCATAGCGGCCAACCGTGACGCCGAAATAGGGCTTTTTCTCCGCGGTTTGGTACGATTCGACCGCGTCGTATCCCAACACCACGTCCGCGAAGTTCCCCTCGCGGTCAGGCACCTTGATCGAGGTAACACGCGCACCGTAGGTCGCCACTCGCACTTCCATGCCGGATTGATTTTTTAACGTATACTGGCCGTCATCGCTGAACTCCCAAACGGTTACCGTCGAACATCCCGCCAGCAACCCCGCCAAAACAACCATCCCAACCTGTCGCATCATCCATCCACTCCTTGAAAGTCCAAAAGTATCTATACGAATACTACACAGACCATCTCAACACGAAGGGATGTTTTTTACTTCTTTTTTTTCTTCGGGGGCTTGGGTTTGCCGAAATAGAAATAGTCGTTGGGTTGATGGGCCTGCTTCAGGAGTTGTTTCATCTCTGACAGCTTTTCGGGATATTTCCGGGCCAGATCGTTTTGCTGCTCGAGGTCGTCTTTGAGGTTGTAGAGTTCGACCTTTCCATCCACGTCGGGATCAATGGCGGTGGTGGCCATCTGCACGGCGGTCCAGTCCCCGACGCGTATGCCGCGGCGGGTGGGATCGTGCAGTTCAAAGTAGACCGATTTATGCCTGGCCAGGGATTTACCCTGAAGCAGCGGCACATAACTGATGCCGTCGGTTTCGGGCGAAGCAACTCCGGCAAGTTCGCAGGCGGTGGGCATGAGATCCCAATGCGCGGCGATATGGTTGCTGGTTTGCCCGGGATTGACCACGCCGGGCCACCAGGCGAGGAAGGGTACGCGAACGCCGCCTTCGGTCATGTGGCGCTTGATGCCTTTGAGCGGGCCGCTGTCGTTAAAGAACTTAGGCTTTGCCCCGCCCTCGGCGTGCGGGCCGTTGTCGCTGGTGAAGGCGACGAGCGTGTTTTCGGCAATGCCGAGTTCCTTCAGCAGATCCATGAGACCACCGACATCCGCGTCAAGGCGGGAAATCATGGCGGCGTGGATTTTCTGATTTTGCGGCCAATCTTTGTCGGCATATTGTTCCAGCATTTCGTCGGATGCCGGGATCTGTAGTTTGGCATGCGGAATGGTGTAGGCGAGGTAGAGAAAGAAGGGGTTGCTTTTGTTTTCGGCAATAAAGCCGCGCGCTTCCGTGGTCATGGCGTAGTGGCTATAACCCTCGGCGGTATCCTTTGCGCCCAGCTGAAACTGCTGGTCGTTCTTGAACACCCAGCCGGGATAATATTCATGGGCGCGGGCCTGGTTGGCATAGCCGAAGAAAAAGTCGAATCCCTGCTTCAGCGGATCGCCTTCGTTGGACGCATGACCCAATCCCCACTTACCAATGATAGCGGTGGCGTATCCGGCTTCCTTCATTTTTTCGGCAACGGTGATGGTTTCGGCGGGCAACGGACGCTGTCCTTTTTTGCCCGGATCGCCCGCATTGCCGCGGATATAGGCATGGCCGACATCACGCCCGGTCATCAGCGAACAGCGCGACGGAGCACATACAGCGGTTCCGGCATAATAGTCCGTCAGGCGCAGCCCTTCGGCGGCCATTTGGTCGAGCCGCGGGGTTTTGATCATTTCCTGCCCATAGCAGCCGAGCTGCCCATAGCCGAGGTCATCAGCCATGATGAAAATAATATTGGGCTTTGTTTGCGCCGCGAAAAGGTGTGCGCCACAGAAAGCCATCATCATGATTATTGTGGTTACAACTTGTTTGTTTTTCATCTGCTTCACCTCACCTCTATTGAATCAATGTTCATGCCGCCCGACTCAATGGTCGTGAGACGAATGTGGTTGGCCCCGGATTCTATCTTTATTTTCACTTCGAGTATTTTCCAGTCGGTACCGTAGCCTTCGGTATTCGGGAAGAACAGCTTTTCGTCCACCACTTTATCGTTGACGGTGAGCTTCATGGCACGCCCTTTTTTGTTGGGGCGCTTGCCGCTGTAGCGAATGGATAGAATGGCTTCGCCGGGACCACCGTCGTTTTCCTGGTACCACTCGATATAGGCACCCGTTTTATTGCCAAAATCAAAATAGCCTTCGCCTTCAAAACCGGAACCTTTTTTCGAGATGGATGCGCCTGCGAATGTTGCATTTTCGACCTGCTTGCTGTCGCTCACCACCGTGCCCTCCGCCTCGGCTTTGGCTTCGGTTTCGGCCTCGGTTTCGCTTTTCCAGTAGATCCCTTCACTGGGACCAAATCGTTCTTCCATGCTGAAGAGGAGCTTTTCCCCATCGAACACATCGGCTTTCACAACCGTGTCGGGCTTTACCGAAAACGCGCCACTATATTTTTTCGAAGGCTTCGAGCCATCGGTCGAATAGAGCACATCGAACGCCCGCTGCGCAAACATGCCGCGGATGCCCAACCGCTTCACATCGATCGAAATTTGATCGGATCCCATCAATTGTTTTTCGCCGCAGATGGCACCAACAACGACCGCCAGCGGTTCATCGGCGGATCCTGTGGTTTGCAGGAAGGCGCGCGCGAGGCCAAAGAAGGCGGTGCGCGAGGTCTTTTCATAGTTGTTTTCGACGTTGACCGGGTTGCCGCTTTCGAGCGACAGGATTCTTGCGGATCCGTCAATATGGTAATGGATACGGTTTTCGGCATATGGATTCATCACGCCGTGTTTATCCAACTGCTTGACGGTGATGACGGGGCAGCTTTTGCCTTCAACGGAGAGTGCCAGCTTGGCGGGCGCATCTGCGGTGGTCTGTGACGTGCGGACGATTTCCTTGCCGCCCTTGTAGCCGGCGGCTTCGAGTTTTCCGGGCGCCCAAGGCACCATCCAGTCGCACTGCATCTCGTCCCATTGGGTGCCGGGCTTGTCAGTTCCGAGCGAGGTTCCGTTAAAGAAGAGTTCGACGCTGTCGCAGTTGGAGTAGACCCAAACCGGGACGAGCGTTCCCTTTTCCATTTTGGGATGCGTCCAGTGCGGCAGGATATGCACCATCGGTTCGGCGGTCCATTGGCTCTGGTAGAAATAGAAGAGGTCTTTGCGAAAAAGTGCGAGGTCGAGCGGTCCGCCCATAAAGGCACGGAACGGCCAGCCGCCGTGGACATAGCCCGCTTCGCCGAGATAGTCGATGCCCGTCCAGCGGTAGTGGCCGCTATGCCAGGGTAGATCGCGCATCAGCTCCCAATTCTTGCGGGCGGTGATGCGCACCATCGCGTTGTCGTAGGAGGAGTTGAAGATTTGCTTGCTGCGCTTACGCTCGGACGGCTTGATCCAGTCGTAGGTGAAGATTTCCTCTTCGGTCAGATCCGGACACGGGAAAATACCCTTCCTTGTTTTCCCATCGCGAAACCAGGTCCTGGAGCGATAGTATCCACGCACCTGCCACGTGTGCGGGGCTTCGGTAGAGACAAATGGTTTAGTGGTCTTATGATTCTCAAAAAAACGAGTGGTTTCACTGCCGCCGTTGACGCCCAAAACATCCATGTACTCCGAGCCGGAATGCCCGGAAGTAACCAGCCGGGTCGGATCCATTTCATGGCAAACCCGCACCAGCTCGGATGCCACCGCTCCACGCGTTTCGTTGCCCATGCTCCAGACAATCACGCACGGATGGTTACGGTCGCGCTTGATCCATGAACGCAGGTCACGCTCCCACCATTCGGCGAAGGCCTGCTTGCCATAGTCATGCGACGCTTTCCGCATCCAGCCATCAAACAGTTCGTCCATCACCAGGATGCCCATCTCATCGCAAAGGTCATAAAATACCGGCGTCTGCGGATTGTGGGCGGTACGGATCGAGTTGCAGCCCATATCCTTGATCTGCTGGAGCTTCCAGCGCAACAGCTCGTCGGGATAGGCCGCGCCGACGGGTCCCGCCTCCGAATGGTCGGCCACGCCCTTGAGCTTGACCACGTTGCCGTTCAGCCAAAAACCCGTCTCGGCATCCCATTGGATGGTACGGATACCAAAGCGGGTCGATACTTCATCGTCACCGATACGCGACACCACCGTATATAGATTCGGCGTGTCCACATCCCACCGCAGCGGCTTTTTCACCGACAGGATTTGTTTCACGGAAGCGCCCTTCACGGGGACGGAATCCGTTGCAACCACCTTGCCTGCGGGATCCAGAACAACCGTCTCCAACCGGGCGCCCGCAAACGCGCCAACCAGCTCGGTTTCCACCGAAACCGTCGCCTGGTCATCGGAGATTTCCGGGGTCGAAACAAAGACGCCATCCTTGGCAATCGCCGCCGCGCCGGTGGCCACCAGCTTAACGTGGCCATAGATTCCGCAACCGTGGTACCACCGCGCCGATGGTTCCAGCGCACTATCGGCCTTCACCGACAGCACATTTTTCCCGGGCTGCAAATGTTTCGTGAGATCGTAATGAAAGCTGTTGTAGCCATACGGCCATTTACCGAGATATTCACCGTTGATCCATACTTCGGAATTCATATAGACCGCATCGAATTCGATGCGGACGTTCTTGCCCTTCCATGATTTGGGCAGCTCGAAGGTTTTGCGGTACCATCCGATGCCGCCCGGCTTGTAGCCGCCCTTGTCCCGCTGCGCCGCATCCTCGGCATAGTCCGCCTCGAACGCCCAGTCGTGGGGAACATTCAGCACGCGCCAATCCGAATCGGCAAACGCCCCCTTCTCCGCCCCGGGATGATCACCCAGCGTAAACTTCCAACCCGCATCAAAATCCAGCACCTCGCGCGCCGAAACCGAAAGCGCCCCCAGGAATAAAACAAAGAACAGCTTCTTCATTCTCTCTCCATAAAAACTAACGACGCGCCACATTCCATTGATTTTGAATGAGGCAACGGGAGGTATGCGGCGGGAGGGTCAGGGATATCCGGCCGTTTTTGACCGATATCTTTTCCCCGGAGAACAGGTCCTCGGTTCCATACGCCCAGGGCTTGCCGTCGAATAGCTCCCCGAATTCGATCACCCGGCTCGTCCAGGAAATACCGTACATGCCCCAGTAGTTTTGGTCGCCATGGTGCATCATCGTCCAGTCCGGGTGGATGCCGTCGCTTTCGTCTTCCCATCGGTTAAAGCTGAGCGCCTTCTTCCAGTGGCAGGCATATTCATCCATATCCTCGGCCTGATCCGTGAACAGGATGTAGCGCAGGCAGTTGTCGATCCGGAACGACCAGTTGGCGCCACGGATTTGGGGAGACGCCTGAATGTAGGCACGCCCAAAGGCTCGCATTTGCTGGAAGAGCATCTCCACATCCGAGTCCATTGCCCGGTCGGTGTGGATGTCGTCGAACATCAACAAACCGGACAGCACCATGATACCGCAAAGATGGTTCTCTGGATTATGATAGCTGAAAGTCTCGTGGTATTCGTGGGGGGCGGCGTAGCCGTTATCAAAATACCAGGCAAGGGCATCGTAGAAGGTTTGCTTCTGATCCGAACTTTGGAACCGATCGAGATAGGCCAGCGCCAACACATCGAAGAAAAATTCCTGATGCTCTTCATATTCCGAACCGTTCAACGAGGATCCCGTCGGCAGGGTTTTATACCAAACACCACCAACCCCGAAATGGTTAGTGGACGCCCACGGATCGGACACCCCGTTTTTAGAAAGAATGCTGGATATATTACTGGCGGAATAGTTGTCGCCATCCCACTCCGAGCGCAAAGCAACCAAAGCCGCCTGCTTTTCCACCACCTCCGCCGGACTGTTGGTAACAGGCGTATAGGGCTGCACTTCGTATCCAACTGCCCCATGCAGTGCACAAAAAGTTATTAGGGTTAAAATTCCAAAACGGCTCATCGCGTTCCCTCTTCACAACGCAGTAGAAATTACTATTTATCAACGACTACCTAAACATACGTCATGCATAGACCTCCAACAACCAACCTAATGCGCAATATCAGCAAATATATTGCGCACCAACATCCGGCTGTGCTCAGGGCGTATTGAGAAATATCTCAACGAAAACTAAGCCCTAAACTACAGGAAAATGAACAGAATAATCTCAGCGACAGCCAACAGGAGGAGAAGAGTCATCCTGTCATTAAAGTATTCTGTAGATATCTACTGTTCCAGGTGTAGGCAGCGTACTAAATCAACCAATTTCCCGAAGTCCTTAAGGAATCGCGACTGCTAAAATCCGTTGGCCCGAATAATTTCAGCAAACATATATCCGCTGTCTTTGATGGTACGGGTTTGCGTGGCATAATCATTATGGATGATTCCGAAGCGAGGACGGTAGCCGCAGGCCCACTCATAGTTATCCATGAACGACCATGCGAGGTAACCGGTCAGCGGTGCTCCGTCCTGAATGGAACGATGTACAGCTTCCAGATGGGATTTGAAATATTCCTGCCGGCGCACATCGCGCACCCGACCGTCGGCATCGACTTTATCCGCCAGCGCCATCCCGTTTTCGGTGATGACCAGTTCCTTCGGATTATAACGGCGGACGTGTTCCATGATATTGTTGTAAAATCCGTCTGGCGTAATGGCCCACCCCATTTCGGTGTATTCAAATTCCGACAGCTTTTCGGCCACAAGTTTACCGTCACGGATCAACTGGTCGGTGTAATATTGCAGGCCGACAAAATCATAGTTGTTCATCTCGGCGAGGTCTTCGGCGCGGATCTCTGGAATATCGTCGGGATAGCGGTCGATGATCGCCTGCGGATAGCTGCCGCAATAAACCGGTTCAAGAATAACGCCGTTGTTTTCCGCCCAGAGAAATTCAGCTAGCGCCAGCGACTCCGGTTTATCGTCCAGCGGACGGTGCTGCTGCGTGGCGTGGGTGATGCCGATCTTCAGATTCGGGTTGACGGCCTTCATTGCGTTGTAAGCACGGCCGTGCGCGAGGTTAAAATTATAGACCGCTGCCAATGCCTGTTTGTGATCCTTGATGCCTGGTGCCATGGCGCCATGCCAGTAACCGTGATAGGCACAGACCCACACTTCATTCATGGTCATCCAGTTTTTCACACGGTCGCCCAACCGTTCGGCCATCGTTACTGCATAGTCAGAAAACCAATTAGCAATATCACGGTTCGGCCAGCCGCCGCGCTCGTGCAATGCCTGCGGCAGATCCCAGTGATAAAGCGTGATCCATGGATCAATTCCCGCTTCGAGCAAGGCATCCACTAGCCGGTCATAATGATCCAATCCCTTTTCGTTTATCGACCCGGTTCCTTCGGGATAAATCCGCGGCCATGAAACCGAAAAACGGTACGCCTGCAGATTCATCTGCTGCATAAGTTTAATGTCTTCGGGATAGCGGTGATACTGATCACAGGCCACATCGCCGGTCGCGTCGCCCTCAATATTTCCCGGAACATGAGAAAAGACATCCCAGATAGATTTTCCTTTGCCGTCTTCAAAGGCGGCACCTTCCACCTGATAGGCAGCCGTCGCCGCGCCCCATGTAAAATTTTCAGGAAACTGGATATTCATGATGTCCTCTAATATTCGCTTGGCCACTCATCCCGATGCAACCTGGTCAATTTTTTTACCAGTTTTTTGTTCTCAGGTGAAGCCGCCAGGTTGACATTTCCCTGGGGATCGTTTTTGTAGTCATAAAGCTCTACCGCCTCCGTATCGCCATTCTTTTCCCAAAGTGTAAAGCGGTAGCGGTCGGTACGGATGGATCGGGCAATGACCTTACCCTTGCGAAACTGGCTGACCGAAAATTCGCTCCATGAACGGTCGGGTGTTTTCACTAGAGGCAACAGGCTTTTTCCTTCGCAGTGCTTCGGGACAGGCAGCCCAGCCGCTTTGCAGAGCGTCGGATAAATATCAAGCAACTCTACAAGCGCATCGCTTCGCTGCCCTTTCTTTGCTCCGGGGACTTTCAGCAGCAGCGGCACGTGATTCGTTGATTCCCAGCAGACGCCCTTGGTCCAGACTCCGTTATTTCCATGCTGATAACCGTTGTCGCCGCATAGCACAATAATCGTATTGTCATAAACACCGGCTTTTTTCAACGCGTCCAGCAGACGGCCCAGCTGAGCATCGGCATAGCTTACACAGGCATAATAGCCGTGCATGCTCTGACGAACCAGCTCGTCCGTCAGAGGCTCGCCGTTAGGAATATCGGAATAGCCGAACAGCTCGCCATAGTGCTTAAGCGCAATTTCCGGCGCACCTTTCGGAAAATAGCGATTTTCGGCAATCGGCATCGCTGAGCGATCATATAGATCCCAGTATGTTGCAGGCGCACACCACGGCAGATGCGGCTTGCGGAAACCGGTGATCATCATAAACGGCTTATCGCCCCGCGCTGCTTCGGCAATCCACTTTTCGGAAGCGGCGGCAGCCTGCCCGTCGCAATACGCATCGTCATCCACATCCTCGGCTTCAATCGATGGTGGGAGTCCTTTGCTTTTTTTCGTAAAAAAGATGTCGGCGAGTGCCTTGTTTTCAGGCTTCACATGGTCGAGCCATTCCGTCTTGGCGTATGGCTCACTCCATTCTTCGCCTATGCTGTTGTGATAAACCTTACCCGCCCCGAAAACACGGTACCCCGTTTCCATAAAATAGCGGTTGAGCGTAAGCGCATTCGGAACAGCCGAGTGAAACGGCGTGTTGTTACCCATCAGGCCGGTTGTATCCGGCCGCATGCCCGACATAAAACTGCCGCGCGACGGCCCGCAGATCGGATACTGAGCATAGGCGCGCTCAAATACCATCCCATCCGCAGCGAGCTTATCCAGATTCGGCGTAATCGCAACCGGGTCGCCCTGGCAACTGATCAACGGTCGCAAATCATCGACGACAACAAACAGCACATTCGGCGACTTTGCCACAGCGGGAAACGCAACCAGCAAAGCAAACCAATACAGCAATAGTCTAAAGGTAGATTTCAACGGTATTCTCCGGTTGTGAAAGCATGGACTCAAACAGATCGGCATCAATACCCAGGCCGCCTTCCCGATAGGGATTGTCCAGACGTTGAACCTCCTTAACCGGCTCCCCGTTTACCACCACACTGGAGGGAGCGAAAGTCTGATGCTCAACATGGTAAATCCAGCGCACCGTTTTTCCATTCAGATCAAGGTTGAGCTCCGTGCCATTCATTGATTCGGGCATCACCGGATCAATTTCAATACACCCGTAACTGCGCCGAATGCCGAACAGTTTACTGATAACCAATCCGATATAAATTCCGGGACCACTGGAATACAACCGCCAGCCGCCCAGGGCGCCGACGTTGCCTTTTCTCAATTCGTCCATGTTCGCGGAAGCTTCATAGCGGTCATAGACTTCGGCATCGGAACTGGAAAAATAAAGGTTGGCCTGCCGCGGACGCGCATTCGCGACCGTATCCTTGATGGCTACCGGCGTAATCTGCAGCAATCCTTTCAACAGTTCGTCCGCCTGTCCAACCTTTGCCATGGCCTCGCAGTAGCGGATATGTGCATGAACATACTGCAACCCGATTTCACGACCGAAGTGCGATGCCGTTTCCGCCCGCTGGAAACGGGTTGATTTTCCGCCGGTGTAGGCCGGCGGATGATCCATCAGCCGCATACCGTCCGGAAACTTCAGATAGCGGTCGGCCAGCTCCAGGTGAAAATCCTTTTCTTCCGGCGTGAACAGCTCGCTGATAATCGAACGGTTGATCGGCAGCAGGCGGCATTTGATTCCATCTTCGTCGGACGGGTGCAGCATGTGCGTCGTTTCTTCATCGCCAAACAACACAAATCCGGCCGCAACGCCGCCTTCAATGATATGTTTCTGGAAATCGGCAAACATACCGGAGAGCAACTGATCCAGTTCACCAGCTTCCGCATTCCGGTCGGACTGCTTCCAAACCCGGGAAAGAGCGCTCAGCGATTGATACGCCAACCCAACCGTCCAGCCGCTGACCATGTTGGTTTTCATCTCCTGATTGGCCGGCTGCAGCGAATCATTCCAGTCGCCGTCGCCGTAACTCGGAAGCGAAGTTCCCTTCACGCAGCTTTCAACAATATGTTTCACCGCTCGCTGTACATGATCATAGATTGATTCGAGCTCTTCGGACTCCGCAAACCGAACCTGTTTGTCGAGAATCTGGAAATCGCCCGTCTGTTCAATGTAGTCGCACAGCGCCTTGATCGGCCAGTAGACAATATCCCCGTGCGATTCATGCTGCTGAATTTCGCGGAAGCCATCGAACATAAACCACTGCGGCCAGGTGCCGGTATCAATAAACTGATGCGAGAAGGTTTCCAACAGCATGTCTGAAGCCACCTCATCGTGCCCCAGCGACAGTAGAAATTCGAGCGGGCCCTGACAGACATCGCGGGTTCCCCATGCCGCACCGCCGTACTGCTCCATCCCGCGCGGTGCCGCAAAATGGATCATGGCATTGTGCGCGTACCACTTCAGTGTATCCGAGAGGACGGACACAGCACTGCAGGGCGACTGCATGGAAAAATGGGCCATCAGCGTATTCCAGTCTTCCGGATCAGTTTTGCTGAACCGGTCCTTTGCCGCAGCCGGACCGTCATAATGTCCTGTCAACGCAAGTGCAAATCCGCCTGTCGGTAAATCGATCACTACATAGGGTTCCACCGTTCCGCCCAGCGCTTCCGCTCCGGAAATCGAACAGCCTTCCGCTTCGATCCGGGCCAGTAGACAACTGTTTTCAAACTCTTTCTTCAGAAGCGATCCTTCGGCCGGGAAAAGCGTCAGCAGTTTTTCGCCGGCATCCCACTCGACGTCCGGTGCGGAATCAAATTCATTCGCATCCCCGCAGACCTCCAGGGTCATGCGCAGCGCCGGCATTTCCCCCTCGATGCAGCTCGCCGTATAAACGATGGTATCGGATGTGGCCCGGGCCAGAACCTCGAATGTGACGTCTTCCGTTTTATAGATCCAACGGGCGGTATCGCGCTCCATGGAAAAGACCGACGGGAATGCAAGCTGACTCCATCCGTCGGTTCCTTGTGCAAAAAGTCGCATACCACTGGAACGCTCAAGGTTCAGCGAGTTCCGCTGGATCGTGGTGAAACGTCCGAACGACGTATTACCAACTGAAAACTGGGAGCCGAATGCCCCGTAACCATAACAGGTAACACACAGCACATGATCGTCGAGCTCAGCACCGTGAGCGGATTTAAGAATGGTTCCATGCTGCCGTTCAACCAAGGCTTCTTTGGCCGGCAGGACCACGTGGGTATCCTCGCCGCAGAAGAATGAATGCAGTTCATGGCGGTCGGAATATTCTTCATGACGCCATTCGCCGCCAAACCGTTTTTCAAGTTCGGCTTTCTCCAAGTTCTGAACAGCCAGCAAGGGCGCTTCCGAAAAGAAAGCGCTTGCAGTTGCATCCGCAATTTTTGCCCCCAGTTCAGGCAGATCAGTTTTCAACGCGGCGTCGACCAGTTTGAGGTCAGCAGCGGAGGAAACATCGGGGTGCTCATCCACCATATACATGGCAAAAACGGTGACACTGCTCTGGCACGGCTGCAGGTGAATCTTACGGGACTGGAGTGCGGTGTAGGCAAATTCGTATTGCTTAACGCGATCCTCCAGGGTCTGGAACTTCAACGCTACAGGCTGGCCATCCATTTTGGACGCGGCACCGAAAAACTGATAGCCGTCAGTCGACGCCGATTTAGCACCCTGCATGCAGAAGTTCGCAGCGAACGGATGCTGCGGGCTCATCAGGTTGTTCCGGCTGAGCACGGTCTTTCCGGCAATCGGATGAACAGCAATCTTATGGTCCAGGTATTGGCAGACATAGGCCTCGTTGCTTTTCAATGCGCCGGATACGGCCAGGCCGATGTCCTGCCCTGCCATCCAGTCGATCACCTCGGTTTGCGTGCCCGTGTTTTTTGCATGGCAGATGCGGTAGAGCATAGGTAACTCCGGATGCAGCATCAGCTCCATGGATACTTCCAGCCCCCCTTCCGTCCGCGTCCATTGAACACCGTTTTCGTGAAAAGCACATTCCGAGGAGGTGCCGGACATGGGAAATGCTTCAATCTCATCCACACCCTGGCGACGAAGATAGACCCGGTCGAGGCCGCCTTCCATCGGATGCCCTTCCAGCTGGTTAACCATGAGGTCACCCAATTCAATGCAGTGTGTTCCACCATTGCGGTAAAAATCGATTTTCAGCCCGGCCTTGTTCGAATAGTTGACCAGATCAAAATCATCCCGTTTTCCAATATTCAGTTTCATCGCCTTTTCCTCGCGATCCAATACGGTTCCATTAGCCATTTGCAGCAGCCTCCCGTCGGCGTTCCAATTCCGACTTGATTTCATAGATTCGTTTTTCCGTTAGCGGATAACGGAAGGTTAAAATGAGTGATACCGAGCTGAGCAGCAACGGCAGTAATATTTCAATGACGCGCAGTTTCAGCAGGGTCGCAGGCGACTGCTTAGCCACCGCAAGCGTTGCCTTCACCAGGCGGTCCAATTCTTCAACAACCACATCCCCACTTACAGCAGTTCCGCTTTCCAACCGGATGATGCTTTGTTCCACGGAGTCGAGCTCGCGGAGTACAGATTCCATATGTTCCGTGGATTCCCGTGTTTCGAAATGAGAGCGCAGTTCACCGATGAGCTTATAGGTTGTATCAAAGCTCTGCTTGCTGATGGATTGTCCCTCAGCAACCTCGGCCTGAACGACAGCAAGACTGCCCTTGAGCTTATCGACTCCAACCGTCTGCGTTTCATCGAACTGGGAAACCACAATCAGCACCCCCGTGACAAAACTGGCGAAGGCCGTACCCATTTTGATGAACCACCAAAAGACCGCGTAGTAACTGCCGTCGGAGCGCCGCCCGGTCTTGAGTTCATTTTCATCACAGATATCGCCCAGCATCGACGGACCGAGCGTAAAAAACATCAGCATGCCCGACGAAAGCAGCACCGTGGGAATCAATACGAGATAAGGATGCTCCGGATTATAGCAGAAAATTTTAGAAAGCTGGGCGCCGCACATCAGCAGAATGGCAAATACAAGTGTGTTACGCTTGCCCAAACGACGGTCCAGCCAGTTGAGCGGAAAGACCGCCAGCAAGCCCGTCACAGCCCAGACCGTTCCGTTGATACCCAGCAGTATACTCGCAGCCTCCTTGTCGCCGGCGTAGAGATAGAAAATTGAAATGTAATAGTTTAACAGCGCAACAAAGTTAAAGCCCATGGCCAGAATAAAGAAGATGACCACCAGCACGATGAAGAGGCGGTTCTGGAACGTATTTTTCAGGTTGTCCTTAAAACTCACCCGTTCTCCGGCAGTGGCCGGGGTTCGCTCCCGCGATGCGGCAAACCACCAGAAGGCCATAGGAATGAGCACGGCCGCAATCACCATCGATACCCAGCGCATACCGTCGTGTTCGTTGCCGCCCGGTCCCTTGAAAATTTCGCGGCTGGCCAGCCAGAACAACCAGGGCGTTCCCATGGCAAACAGGTTGCCCAGAAAACTTTTGGCACTGAACAGACGCGTACGCTCGTGGGTATCGCCCGCCATTTCCATACCCAAAGCGCCGTGTGGTATTTCAAACACCGTGCAGGCCGTGTAGAAAACCAGCAGCAGAAGCAGGATATAGAGCAGGCTGGTCGCTTCGGACAGACCGCTTTGCCCAATGCTGTCCGATTGCGGGCCCCACCACAT
Organism: uncultured Verrucomicrobiota bacterium; assembly: GCA_964486885.1. Taxonomy (GTDB): domain Bacteria; phylum Verrucomicrobiota; class Kiritimatiellia; order Kiritimatiellales; family Pontiellaceae; genus Pontiella. The sequence goes on along the minus strand of CAZAPF010000019.1, from coordinate 23,023 downwards.
CGCCACAAAACTGATCGCCACCGCAATGGCACCGATCAGTATAAACGGACGTCGCCGTCCCCAAGGGGTCCGGGCGTTGTCGCTGATGTGCCCCATCATCGGGTCGGTAAAGGCATCCCATAACCGGGGGATAATCATGATGGTTCCGATCCAGAATGCACTTAGTCCCATACTGATATTGCCCAACAGCCCCATCAGCTGCCCGGCAATATTAAACAGGGCAATCGGAATCAGCCCGCCCATACCGAAGGCGATGAGCCTCGGAAACGAAAGTCGATCCGCATCGGCGGTTTTATGATGTTCATCCAATGTCATCTGTAATTCTCACCCACATGTAACCCCTTACATCCATGTACAAGAAACCATGTTACACGTTTATGAACAAGGATTATTTAGATTTTTCTTAACATGGTTTGCCTATCGGTTACATTGAGGGGGTTACCGATTTCGCTAAAAAGGATTAAGCTATGGCCACATTATACGATGTTTGCAAAAAAACCGGACTGTCGACGGCAACCGTGTCCCGCGTGATTAACGGCAGTACCGCTGTAACCGAAAAAACCCGCAAGGTGGTTCTGGACGCCATGAAGGAGTTGGACTACCGCCCCAACCAGGCCGCCCGTATGCTCGCCGGAAAAAAAACCGATACGATCGGGGTAATCTTCCCCGAGATCGACAACGGCTTCTATGTGCAGGTCCTACGCGGCATTGATAATGCCGCCAAAGAAGCGAACCTGCATCTGCTTACCGCATTCTATCACGACAAAGCCGGCCTGAAACACACACTACAATCCCTCGCCTCGCGGGGACGCACCGATTCCATTGTCATGATCAACAATGACCTTTCAGATCGTCAGGTCAAAAACCTTGTCAACGAAGCCGTACCGATCGTGATGATCGGCCACAGTGCTGAGACCAGTGCCACCTTTGATGTCGTCGGAATCGATAATACCAACGGCGCAACGGCAGCGGTGGCCCACCTGCTGGAAAAGGGACTGGAAGAGATCATGCTGCTGACCGGACCCAACGACAACTTTGACAGCATTCAACGTCTGAATGGTGCCAAAATCGCTTACGAAGAAGCCGGAAAGGACTTTTCAAAAGCAACGCTGATCGAGAGCCACTTTACCTATGAAGGCGGTATCAAGCATATGACCGAGTATCTGGAATCCGGCAAGCCCCTGCCCCAGGCCATCTTTGCCTTCAACGACCGCATGGCACTCGGCGCCATCGAAGCGCTCAAGGCCAAGGGCAAATCAGCACCGGAAGACCTGCTGGTCGTCGGTTTCGATGACACGGAAATTGCCCTCTATGCCGGACTCAGCTCCATCCACGTTCCCATGCAGGATATCGGCTACGAAGCCGCCAACCTCGCCATCCGCCGCATCGACCAGGATAAGTTCAACCCCTCCACCATCACCGTCACCACCTCGCTGACCGTGCGGGGATCGACGGAATAATAGAAAAAGGGCGGGAATTCCCGCCCTTTGCTCTATTAAGTGGTTTTTCGAAAACTACTGAACCGTCACGACCACATCGTCGATATAGGCCTTTTCCTTCCAAAGGTTGGAATCCACATTAAAGCGCAGCGTGAAACCGGCCTGCCCCGCCGCTCCGGCGGGAAGATTCGTAACCGTCTGGGCCCAGCTGGAATCCTGTGTGTTTTCAATGAGGTTCCAGTTTGAACCATCCACACTCCATTCAACCGTCAGGCCTTCGGGTGCCGAAAAGTTGTTACCCTTGCGCCAGTAGCTGACTTCTACGGAAGTATAGCCCACCGTGCTGACGGCCTGCGATATGTAGCCGCCCTTGCGGATATTGGCGCCATAGGTGCCTGAATGCTCGGCCGCATTCATGTATTGATCAGCATTGATTGAATCCCAGCCGTTGGTCAGCGTGCCCGATTCAAAGTCATCGGAAAAAACGACCATCGGCGTGCTCTGATCGGCATCCACTGTGATCTCTAACGATGCCGTGTCGCTTCCGCCGTTGCCGTCGTCCACCTCAACCGTCCAACTATTGGAACCCACATCAGCCGAAGCAGGTGTACCCGAAAGGGTTCCGTCCGGCGCAACGTTCAGCCAGGATGGTCCGGCCATGCTGCTGAAGCTCAGCGGATCGCTATCGGCATCTGTTGCATCCGATGCAATCGAACCGCTGTACGGCTGGTCTTCGGTAGCATTGGATTTGCTGATCGGATCCGACGAGAATACCGGCGCTTTGTTCTGCGCACCGCCAATGGCCGTCCCGGTGACGATAATATTATCAAGGTTGGTTTTCTCCGCATTCTTATTAGCCGTTACGGTAAAGCGCAACTGCAGGGTACTTTGATCCTCCGCTCCCGATCCCAGAGAAAATGAATCGGCCGAAGTCCACGGTGTACTTCCATCCGGGGCGTTCAGCGTTACGACCTCATTCCACGTGCTGCCATCCGAACTCCATTCAGTAACAAACTCCTCCGGAGCGTTTAAGATTAATGCCTGATGATCGAAGGTAACCACGATCGATTCATAACCCAACGTGCTGAAACTTGCTGTGATGCTGGCATTCTTGCGCAGGCGGCATCCATAACTGCTGTTATTGGCCGCACCGGAAACGAGGTCTGTCCCGTTCCCGGCCGGATCGACTACAGTCCATTTGGCGGGATCGTACTGCTGACTCTCGAAGTTTTCACTAAAGAGTTCCGGATTGGAGGGAGGCGGAGCTGCACCGAAAACGGCCGGTGCCTGACGGCTTAAAACATCGAAGCCTTCCACATGAAATGTTCCGGAAGCTGCTTCGCTGCGCAGCCGCAGGTTCAGTGCCGATGAGAACACATGCTCGGCGGAGTTCAGATTCACTTCCTCGCTATACGCAGCATCATCAATGTGTACATAATCATAGTCATACGAACGCAATTGTTGCCAATTGCTGCCGTCGAAGTATTCCAGCACCAGTCGGTCCGCCGATGTTACATTCTCGCCCCGGAACTGTACGCTGACCGACAGGTGACCCAAACTGCCTGCATCAATTGAGCCGGGCAGCTCAGAGGAAGCACCGGCCGCGATAGTACCAGATATTTCATCATCCGACTCAAGAGTCCAATCCTCCCAACCGGTGGCGCGGAGATTATCCAGATACAGTTTGCCCCCGCCGCCATCAAAATCAACCACAACAGCCAGTTGTACATTACCACTGGGCATACCGCCGACCGAAAGCTCCAGCGTCACGCTGTTGTGCTTACCATCAATATTGTTGGCATTGAGCGTCTGCGAACCGGTCTCCTGAATCTCGAAGTTGTTCCACCCCGAACCATCATTGTATTGGAAGCTCATCGTGGCCCCGGAAGGCAGGTTTTCCCCGAGGGAATACAGGTGGAGTTTTAATTGGCTGAGAGCGCTCAGATCGCCTGAATCAACCGAGGACAATCTTGCGGTATCGGCAGTATCTCCATCAAATTCCACAGCTGTGTCGCCATATTTATTATGTCCTTTCGAGGTGTTCAGTGTGATCCCGGCAGTACCGGCTTCCCAGATGCCCCAATCACCACCCTCAAAGATGGTATGGCTGAGCACAACCCAGTCATCCAGCGGATCAAAAAATACCGCACGGCAATGCTGCGCATCATTTTTCATAGCACCGATTCGAGCATCCTCATCGGCCATGTACTGATCCAGTGCCGACTGGGTTGTTTTGTTCTGAAAAGCCACCAGGATGTCGTCGTCGCCGGAAGCGATCATTTGCGCTTCCATTTTCGAGCGCATATCGCCCAGCTGCGTGGCGTAGTTTGTGTCGCTGACCAGATTGGTCTTACAGTCCGGATCGACGGTGATATCGAACAACTCTTCAACCGTACGGTGCTCAAATTTTTCCACCCATGCGGCGGCTTCCGCATTACCGTTCTGGCCTGCGGCTTCGATCAAATCCCAGCTCAGGTGGTTCTTTGAAACGGTGGTCGGCGTACGGTTGCCATCGGACCACGGATTGAAGATGTACAGAAGATCTGTGGTCTGAACAGCTCGCATGTTATGCCCGTTGCCATGCTGCTTATAGATAAACTCAGGCCAGTCACTTACTGTTTGGCCCTGAATGACCGGAACGATGGAGCGTCCATCGAGTCCAGCCGGAATGGGCTGGTCTACCATTTCGCAGAACGTCGGAAGCAGATCGACCGAATTGACCATATGGGTTGTGTTGCTCGTTCCCGCAACGGTCACACCCGGCCAGTTGACAAACAGCGGCGAAACGCTGCTTTCGTGATAGAGCATAGTCTTGCCGCCCGGCAGTTCTACACCATGGTCGGAAACGAGTAGAACGATCGTATTGTTTTCCTCGCCGGCATCGGCAATGGCACCCAGCATGCGTCCAACGGATTTATCCGCGCGTTTGACCGAGTTGTAGTAGGCCGCGACCTCATCCATAAGATTCAGTGTCCGTCCGCTAATCGGGTACGTGATCTGCTGTTCGGCAGCCGACAGGGTCGGGAAAAAGCTCGGATACGGAACATCGTTGGCGGTCAACACTTCACCGGGATCCAGCAGTTCGCCATGGCTTCCATCTTCCACGATCGGCCCTACCCGCTCGTCATTTGAATCCTCTTTATGATCCCATCCATACCACTTCACATGCGGATCATAGATATTCAGATTAAAGAAGAGCGGTTTCCCCTCCGAGGCGGAATTGGAGAAGGCCGTCGTCAGGTTGGTGTAAATATTTTCCGGCTCACGGGTTGAACCGTAGCCGTCATACTCCAAATCCCAACCGGAATAGGGATCGAAGGGAGCGGCATGGCCGTTCTTGCCCATGATGCCGGTATGATACCCGGCAGCACTGAACACGTGCGGCATCATGAAACGACGGGTGATATTTCCCGAACCTTCGTTTGAAACCGTAAGCACCTGATTGTTGTGTCCATACAGACCGGAAATCATGACATTGCGCGACGGCGTACAGTTAGCGTTTGCGACATGGCAATGCTCGAACCGAAGACCTGCTCCCGCCAGCGCATCCATGTTCGGAGTAATATCCGGAATCGGGCAACCCTGAATACCTATGCTGCTCTTACTCAAATCATCGATGGTAACAAACACCACGTTCATCTGCTGTGCGGAGGCTGCCAGCCCTATCAAACCCGTCAGGGCATAGATCACCTGTTTTATCATGCTACTCTCCTTCTTGTGTTTGGATATTTCGGGCGGGGGAAGAACTCCCCCGCCCGTCTTCTCTTTTTGGGTTAGAACAACTGCTATTTATTTAGCCGAAGGTTGTCGATGGCCACTTCGTCCGTACCCGTCGATTCGGAGCTGTTGCGCCGCATGCGGAAACGCAGGTCGATGCGGTCGTATTCCGGCCGTTTGCGCAAAGTGAACCGGCGTTCGCCATCCGTAGTCTCCACGATGTCGGTTATATCAACACGTGTCACCGGTAGCGTCGGACCATTGTCATAACACTCCGCTGAAACCTCGAACTCGGAATCGTCAAACGTTATCGCTTTGGCATCAAAGCTGAAGAGGTAGCGTGTTCCATCCGGATCAGCACTTACGTCAAAGCTGTAGGTCGCTTTCTTCCATCCAGTTAACCCGGGACCGACAGACCAGAGCAGCGACGTTCCCTCAATCGCCTCAGACGGATCGGACGTAAGGTTGATCGCCCCTGAAGATTCCGTCCAGCCGGTCATACCGCTCTCAAAGTCGCCGTTCGTCAGCGTGGCATCGGCACCCAGGCGCACGATTGACACGTTGTCGAAAATGTAACGGTCGTAGACCGGCATGCCCATCTCCGCCACACAGTAGATGTGCAGATGCGTCGCATTGGCCGGCTTGGTGGTATCGATACGGAACTCAACCCGCTCGTTATTCGAGTCGAGCACATTGCTTTCCTCGGTGGAAAGTACACCGTTGCCCGCATTCGAATCATCATCCCACTCGATGCGCAGATAGCTCTGCCCATCCGGATTCGCCAAACCGGAATTGCCGTCGGCACGGATGATATATTCCGTATCTTCAAGATCCAGCGACATGTCCAATGTCTGACTCAGAGTCGACTCAGCCGATGTCTTCTGGGCGGTCGGCCGTATTTCCGCACTGGTCCCGACGATGCTGATACCGGCAACCGATGGCTGGTAGAACGAATAGTCACCCGTTTTCGTCCAGCCACTCAAACCATCCTCAAAGTCGCCGTTCGGCACATCGATCAACTCCCCTTCCGGATTGTTAATGCCATACCAGGTAAAGGCATCGCCATATTCCAACGTGAAGGGACTGAGCTGGAAGCCGTAGCTCACCCAGTTGGTCTGGTCGTTGCTGCCCAGAATCCGGCGCGGTGTGATCTTGGAGAAGTGGAGCGTATCAATATTGTTATCCGTAGTCGTCCAGGAGGTCGGACGGAAAAACTCGTCGCGCAGCACATCCAGCGCGCCCGGTGCCAGAGATTCGGCCAGGCCAACGCCGCCGAACCAGAAGTCGGCAATACCGATCGAATTCATTTCAAAATCCGGATCGTCGTAGCTCCAGCGGGTCAGCATCGAAATACCGTCCTGCATATCCTGACGCAGACCGTCGCGATAGGCCAGATATCCACCGACCATCGGCGAATACCGGTTTTGCTGCCCAAGACCCAGCACGGCCGGGAAGTGGATTGTATTACCGGGATGGCTACTCGGTCCGTCGTTGAAATAACTATTGACCGGGCTGGAACCCGCCGAGAAGGCCGCAAAGTACGGAGTGCCCAGATCATCGCCGGCCGCGCAGGAAACTGCATAATAATTGCGGTTCTGCTCATCCCATCCGGCATCTTCATAGTGGTGGCGCAGAATCATGGAACTGCCCATCACAATAAAGGCCGAATGCGAGGCTTTGATCACCGGCTCACCGGCGAGCCAGTAGTCATAGTCGAAATCTTCACGGTCATACACATAATCGTAATACTCCAGCGAACACGCCGGATCCTGTGCCGCACCGATCTCACCGAACAGCCATGTTTCATTGGACATGCCGTTGTCGTTGTTAACCGGACCATGGTCATCCAGCGTCCAGGTAATGTGCTTATCCGCATTGATCGTATCGGATGCGCGCTTGAAGGTGGCGCGGATCTTTTCCTTGTAGGCCGCAAGGTTTGCATTAGTCGGATACAGCTCCACGGCCTTGTAGGCTGCCGGCAGCATCTTCATGCTGACATAAACCTGCGCCTGCGGGTCGGCGGCTTCCGTACCGTCGGAGTTGTAGACACGGGAATACGTACCATCCACGGTTTGCTTTCCACCAAGCCCATCTGAATGTTCCCCCACATGGCGCTGCAGCAGCTTTTCGATCAACTGCTCGTTTTCCGGATCCGGATCGGCCATATCGGCCGCCATCAGCAGATAGAGCGCCCATCCGACATTGTCCGCGATCGGTGTGGTGTTTTCAGTGTCACCCGCCTTCACGATCTTTCGGATCAGGAAGTTTTCCGGCGTCGTGCCGGTACCGTCCGCAATCAGGGTCTTGATCGCGTTGCGATACTGGTTGAACTCATCCTGCATCCATGTGGTGAAGTCCATGCGGGTGTCGGATGAGTCGGACATAATCCCCGGCGAAGTTTCCGCGAGCAACATACGCCCGCATGCGGTCGCCGCGATGTCCGCCAAATCGGAACCGAAGCCCTTGTAGGCCTGCAGCGTAATACTGCCGCCGCCACGAATGTCCGCTGTCGATGCAACGTGCACTGAGGAAGTCGATCCGCTGTTCTCCAGCACATAAAGGCCGCTGTTCGAGGAACCGCCATAGGTTCGCCCAAACGTGACCGCCTTAATGTTGCTTCCGGAAGCAATAGAGCTGCCCAGGGCCAAAGCGGCATCGGGGTCGATACGGTAGATATCGGTCGACGTACTCGCATACAGTTTCGGCGTCCATGCAGAGCCGGTGCGTTCGGCCATATCCACCGTCAGCCCGACAATGGCGGCCGTGGCAATTGATTCCGACGGTGCAGAATTCGTATCGTTGCGGCCGGCGGCATAGCATTCGAGACTGTCTTCGGTTCCGACGAACAGCTCGCCCTTGTAGTGGGCCATGCCATAGTTGACGGCTTCGCTTAAGCTGCTATCGATTACCAACCGGTCAAACACCGTCAGCGTACCGAGGTTGAAGTTGTACATCAGCACGGCATCCTTGTCGCCACTGCCCGAAGCGGAGCAGATGCCGATAAAGAGCGAACGGCCGCTCGGCGTGAAGGCCAGCGAACACGGACCGCCGATATTGCTGGAAAGATCAAGGTCGCCTGCGGCGGACTGGATCATCGCGGAAGTGATGGTTGCAATATTGGTGCCGTATATATCGACCACTTCAATGGAATCATCAACGCGGTTACCCATGGCATAGAGGCCGGCCACCTGGGAGACCGCAGTCAGCGTGGCTGGATTGACACTGTTGTATGCCCATGCCGAAACCAATGCGTTGGTTCCGATGTATTCGCCACCGCCACCCGCAGAAGCACCCACAACAGAAACATTGTCGAAATAGCAGTTCTTGCGGGTTCCGCTGGCATTGGTCAGCAGGATCAACTTAACTCGGCCCTCCACCGCTCCTGAAGGCGCGGTTTCAACACCGGACATGGCTACCCATACATCCGCATCGGGGCCGGAGTCGGCCGCTGCGACTGAATCCACCTCTATCGTCGCTCCGATCGGGCTGCTGGAAGAGTTGTACCACTCCACCTGCAACGTAGGCACATGGCGCTGGTTGCCGGAAAGCTGCAGGCTGTCGCAACTGATCGTGTAGTCCTCGCCTGCGATGGCAGTGAAATTCTGGTAAACATAGGTAACGCCCCATCGGAGTTCTACACACTGATTGCCGCTGCCCACAATCGGATCAAATCCATCGTCCGTCACCCACGAGTTGTTATTTCCACTGACAATGTAGCGTTGCCATGAATCGGCATCGAAGGAGGCAGATTGATCTGCGGTCGGCGTACCGATTTCAAAGTCGCCATTAGTCAAAAGCTCACTGCCGCCGGCCGGAGCAGCATCGACCGTGATTTCCAGATCGGCATCGTCCGTCAAAGCTCCGGAATCCGTAACCCGAACCGTGAAATAGTTTACGCCGGCGTCGCCCGAGGCCGGCGTGCCGGAAAGCGTGCCGTCGGAAGCCACCGACAACCACGATGCACCTGAAACCTTGGAATAGGTCAGCGTATCTCCGGCATCCACATCCGTGGCATTACCGGAAATCGAATCGCTGTAGGCGACGTTTTCAGTCCCGTTCGGCATGTTGTACGAAGCCGAACCGAAAACCGGCGCGTCGTTGACATTATCAACCGCGATGTTTAACGCCGCCTGGTCGGTTCCGCCGTTGCCGTCGGAAACTTCCACAGTAAAGGCATTAAGACCTACCTCGTTATTGGATGGGGTGCCGGTTAGAGCACCATCGGATGCGACGCTTAACCACGCTGGCCCGGAGACCTTGGAATAGGTCAGTGTATCGCCCGCATCCGCATCGGTCGCGGAACCGGAGATGCTTTCGCTGTAGGGCGCATCTTCGGTTGCATTCGCTTCGTTGATTGGATCAACCGTAAAGGTCGGCGCATCGTTCACGTTAGCGACCGTAATGTTCAGCGTTGCAGTATCGCTGCCACCGGTGGCATCAACCTGAACTGTGAAAGCATTAAGGTCCACATCGCCATTGGATGGAGTTCCGGAGAGTGAGCCGTCGGATGCCACGCTAAGCCAGGCCGGACCTGACACCTTGGAAAATGACATCGCATCGGATTCAGGGTCGGAGGCATCGCCCGCGATGGAGGCGTTGTAAACCGCATCTTCGGTAGCATTGGCTTTGCTGAAAGGATCAGAGGCAAAGGACGGCGCCTGGTTTGCCGGCGCCGGGGTATATGCGGAAACACGGATTTCGTCGATATAGATCTTATCATTGTTGGCTGAGGCATCGCAAAGGAAGCGGATCTTCATGTCCGACGGGAAAGTGTGGTTCGATTCCTCAATAATGACATCATCGATCTGATAAAAGGAATCGTTGTCAAAATCGGTGCCGCTGACATAGGAGGCTACCGTGTGCCATGTAGAACCGTCATAATACTGTACCCAGAAATCTTCCCCTGATTCCATGCCGACGGGCTTGAACCAGAACTCGACCTTGACCTGGGTATAGCCGGGTCCATCCACATCCTCTCCGCTGGAATAATCGAAATAGGAGGATTCTGAATCGTCGCGGATCCGTGCACAATAGGAGCCTTGATGGGCATGAGCTGCATCATTTATGTTGCGTCGGCAGTCGCTCCCTCCATCCTGATAGCTGCCCCAGCCGGCTTCGAAATCGTCATAACTCAACTCAGTCCATGTTCCCTGCGCCATAACTGAAAGCGGAATGCACATGCTCAGGATTAATAGAAAAACCGGCCACCTTTCTAACGCTGATATGACTTTTCGGACTGTTTGATTTTTCATTACTGTTCTCCTCTGGTTTTGGTTCATTCAAACCTTTCAATTCGACCGGTTCATGCCTGCATACCCAATACCGCCCGGGCTCAGGATATCGGACTTTTGTGTATGCGTTTACATTCATGTTCGCAATGGTTTCCACCGTTAGAACTGAAGCAGTTGAATTCGATCCTTACTGTCGCGAAACCTTGCTGAATAGGTCTATTGACCCCTCATGACGCTAACGGGACGGGAAATTATCCCTTTTGTGGACAACAAGTTTTAGTATTTTTTACTATCCGCAACAGCCGAACATCCCGTTTTACGAGAAAACCGTTCTTTATTCATAAAAAAACGCGAAGTTGTCCCCGCAAAAGGGCGCAACCCTATGTAACCGCTATCACCTATGTATTGGCCTGTTGTTTAACCTTTTACAAAGCTGGATTTATTCCTATATTTCAGAGCATTGGCGTAAGCCGTATTCATTGATCCCGAGAAAAAGCACCCGATGCAGGAAACCTACAACACCAGAATAACACTGATTCGCCGCGTGCAGAACCAGCACGACGAACGGTCGTGGGAAGAGTTTGTGGCAGTCTACCGGAAGTTTATCTATGCAATCATCCGGAGTCTGAACATACCGGAGCATGACGCCAACGACATCCTGCAGCAGGTACTGCTGAAACTCTGGGGCAGACTCCCCAAAGAAGATGTGTCGGACTTCAGACGCTTCCGAAGCTACCTCAGCACAATTACCCGCAACTGCGCGATCGACTTTATCCGGGAGCGAAGCAAAGACCGTGAGCAGCTGCAAGCCAGTGCATACGAGGCCGCCATCCCTGCCCTGACCGCCATTACGCAACCTGCACTGGAAAGAATTGCGGAAAAAGAATGGGAGATCCATCTGACTAACACGGCGGTTTCCAACCTTACGCCCCAGTTTTCGGGCAAGGCCATGCAGGTGTTTCAGATGAGCATGGACGGCGACAGCATCGAAAAGATTGCTGAAAAACTGAACCTCAAAACCAACTCAGTCTACCGGTTGAGGAACCGCGTGAAAGAGCGTCTGGTGAAGGAAATCCAGCGGCTTCGCACCGAACTCGAATAGCCGTATCAATCCGCCTTCTTTACGATGTTCACCTTGTAATGCCGGTTTAAATATTCCCGGACCTCCGGAGGATAGGTATCCAGATCCACCGTAACCGCCCGCAAGCTGGGAAAATATTTCATGCGTTCATCCAAAGCGTCCGGGTGGGTAAGGTTCAAGCCTGACATCTGCAAATGCCGCACCCGGATTCCGGCCAGTTCATTCATGCTCATGATAGCCGAGTTGCTGATATCCAACTTTCGCAACTGCCCGAACGGGTGCAGCACATTCATCTGCTTGCCCCCAATGATTCGCAACCGGTAGTGGTAGTATGGAGTTCCGGACAGATCCAAGACATATCCCTCTCCCCACTTCCTAAGATTTAGGTTGACCACTCTCGAACTCAAAACAGAATTCATCGCCTCCAGCATCACCCCGGCCAAAGGATTGTATTGCTCCGGCGTCGGATTGGGGCGGCGCCTTATATGGTGGTAATACATGTATTCGATCATCTGGAACTGGTCGGCATTGTAGCGAAGATAGTCCACTCGAAGCCGGACAATCAGCTCTGCCAACTCCCGTTCGCTCAACAACTTTTCATCATTCGGCTTATAACGAGTGTATTGATCGCTGATTTTTTTAAGGGGCTTATCTTTCCCCAGATTTCCGGCTCGGGAAAAGGCCTCCCCGGCCAAACCGAATTCCTGAAGAACAAAGTGCAGATGGGCTTTTTGCAGCCACAGTTTATGGCGCTCTCTGCTCGCAAGACTTTCATCCTCCAATCCTTTCTGCAAAATTCCGATCATGGACTGGGCATTGATCAGATCCAGCGAAGAGCCCGCATGCTGAACCACTTCCTCCAAATCCTCGCCTAAGCGGCGTGACACCGCCTTTTCACCCACATACAAAGCGAGCGTCTCCTCGGCCTTCTTTCGGGCTTTAGCTATCTCGTTACGGTCTTGTGTAATCCGCACCAGACCCACCGCAACGACTGCGGACAACACCATCAGGAAGGAAATCAACAGCAGGGCCACAAGACTGTTGCGCTGAAAGAAATAGAGCAAGTGCGAGACAGGTCCCGCCCGTTCCGCTTTCGATGCAAATCCGGTCAGGTATAAGAGGATGTCTTCCTGGAGCTCCAGCACATCTGAATAACGTTCCTCCGGATTTAGAGCCAGGCTCTTCATTGTCACGGCATCCAGGCTTCCCGGAACCGGCCTGCCCAGTTTTGATTTCCGCTTGTGGGGCGGGATGATCTTTCCATTTCGCGTATTATCAATCACCTCACTGGCCGATTCCCCATTGACCGGCAACTCCCCTGTCAACATGACATAAAGAATGCTTCCTAATGCGTAGATATCGGTTTGCTCGGTCTTCTCGGCTTCACCGCGCGCCTGTTCGGGGGCCATAAATCCCGGCGTTCCCTTCATCGTTCCACTTAGCGTAATATCGTTTAAAACATCTCCATCGAAGACTTCGGTAATCCCCCCCTCCGAATCGAAATGTTCAACCGCTTTGATCTGCCCCAATCCCCAGTCACAAACAAAAACCTCACCAAAAGGTCCCACACGAATATTGCCCGGCTTCAGGTCCAAATGGAGAGCACCGCGGGAATGCGCGTAGGCAATGGCATCGCAGATTTTCAGAAATAAGTTAAGCAGGGTATTTAAGGAATAGCGCTGAAGATAGCCCTTATCGCCGTCACGCATCTTTACGAGAATATCATCGAGGTTTTCGCCGGGCACCATTTCCATGGTAAAGAACGGCACACCATCCTTGTCCATTCCCATATTGTGAACCGGCACGATGTTTGGATGCCTTAATTTGGCCGTCAAGCGGGCTTCGCGCAGAAACTTTTCCTGATCCTCTTCTTCTTTTACATGCGCCGCACGGGCCATGGCTATGTTGCGATCCAACAAGCGATCATAAACGCGCGTAATTCGTTTCTCGCCCCCGACCGCAATCAGGTTCTGCTCCGAATAGCGGCCCGATGAATCGCGCAGTGCCCCGAGAATGGGAGTGATGGATTCCAGCTCCTCTTTGTCCAACCCCGTTCCCTGCACATTGTACAGCGAACGGAACGACGTTTTGCGATGAAGGAATTCCGCTTCCAAATCTTTACCGGGATCTGAATCCATCTTCACGGTCCTATATAGTTAAGGCACCAGACTTACTGCACCTTTAACCAGGGGAAATGCCGTATTTCCCCTGGAAAAGCCAGTTCCCAACGCAGCGGAATTCCGACTTCCGGAACTATTGCGCCTCAACCTGCAGGCGGAAGAACCGGTTAGTAGTTCCTGCAATGGAAAACTGATTCGTAACCGATTCAATATCCGCATCAATAAACTCTGCCCCGATCTCGGTCAACCCGGCCGTGCTCCACTGATTGGAAATCAGGTTTTCAGCCTGCTCATTGATATAGTGCAGGTTTCTCGAAGCAGCATCCTGACGGCGGCGGTAAACATATTCAAACATACTGCCGTCGATATCAAAGTCAGGTAGGACATCCGCCGGATTATCGATGACGGTCGGGTCGGACCCAAACGCAAATTCAAGCAGGTTGTTGATTCCATCCGGCTCCCAGTCATCCAACGGCCCGCCGTTGACGGCATTGGTACTGCCGAAGTAGGCCAGTTCCCAATCATCATCCATTCCGTTTTCATTTAGATCCCGCAAAGCAGGAATCGGCTCGCTGCGCTCATCCAGATGACGGTCAGCGTCACCGGTCAAAGCAATATACTCGGTCATTTTCGCGGTCATCCGCGCCACACGGTCAACCTGCCCCGGGTCACTCAGCAAATCCACCGACTCCAGCGGATCGGAAGCGAGATCGAACAGATAAACAGGAGCCGCCGCATCCCTGTCCCATATAAGCTTATAGCTTCCTTCCCGATAAGCTCGTGCTTTGTCATCAATAAACGCGGGATCTCCCTGCCCCCCGGAACTTCCATGAAGCATGGTATCGCGCACCGGTGCCGTGTTTCCGCTCAACAGAATCGAAAGCAGACTGACTGCGTCCAATCCCTGCGACTCGCCCTGGTTCTTACCAACCAGCTGCGCGATCGTGGCATAGAGGTCATGAATACCGACCATGTGGTCGTACGAACCGGCAGGAATCCGGTCGCCCCATTTTATAAACATGGGAACTTTATGACCGCCCTCCCAGACACCGGCCTTGTAGCCGCGCAGCCCTTCATTCGGATTGTGACTTCCACTCAGACTCGATTCATTCAACCCACCGTTGTCAGAGGTAAAGATAACCAACGTATCATCCAGCAGTCCTTTGCCATCCAGTTTCGCCAGAATATTGCTGAAGGCCACCTCAAGCTCAAAGAGCATATCCGAATGCTCCCCCTCTCCCGTGGTTCCGGCCACAGCCGTACCGAGAAAATTAGTCGGCGGAGTATGCTTCACATGCACGGCCTCTGCGCAGTAGTGAATGAAGAAGGGTTCATCGGTTCCGTTCACCTGATTGGTTGCCACATGCGCATCAATAAAATCGAGCGTCTTCTGTGTCAAAGACGGTCCCACATCACAGGTATACCACCCCGGCAGGCCGTACCCGGGACGGTAGATCCATTGCACACCGTTCGGCGTGTCAAACTTCGGATTATTCCACAATTCAAGAGCATTAGGATTACCTTCGATCATGTCATTTTCGAAATAAACATAGAGCGGATCCTGAATGCCTCCATAGATCATGTAAGAATAGTCAAATCCTACGAGGGCCGAACTGACCCCGTTACTTACCGGAAGCGTCCAATCGGTTTCGCGAGGATCATAATAAGCGGAATGTAATTCATTGGAACCGGCGAGATAGGCTGCCGCATCACTGCCTTTCCAGACAATTTTTCGCGTGTCCGCAACCCCATTGGTGTTCACCATATATCCGCCCAAATGTCCTTTCCCGAAAATTGACGTATGGTATCCGGCATCATTCAAAACATGCGCAATGGTTCGCTGCCCCGGCATGACTTGCGCACCTTTATTCATATGCCAGGAACCGCCCTCAAGGCGGCCGCGCCATGGATAGTTTCCCGTAAGAATGCAGTAGCGGCTCGGGGCGCATAGCGATGCCTGAGTATGCGCATCATTAAAAACCATTCCATTGGTGGCGAAGTTTTCAATCGTCGGCAACGACGGCGGCAGGCTGCCTGACGAGTTATACACCCGGGTATCACCAATACCCATGTCGTCGGCAAAGAAGATCAGGATGTTCGGCCGTTCTACAGCAATCGGTTCAAGCACCTGTATGGTGGCGACTGCTGTGTTTCCAGTTGTGGTGCCATCCAGAAGGGCATAGGTAAAATTCACGGCTCCGGTATATCCAACAGCTGGAACATAGTCGAACGAGCCGTTGGTATTAAACGTCAGCGCCCCACTCGCAACAGACGAAACCAGATAAGCCGAAATAGCATCGCCGTCCGGATCGGTATCGTTCAGCAAAACGCCGGGCTCCGCCACATTCAGCTCACTTCCGCGCACTACGCTGTAGGCATCATCCACCGCCGCCGGAGCATCATTGGTCGCACCTCCGCCACCGCCGTTAAGCGACAGAATAACATCATTGATGCTCGATCCAAAATTGGCATGATTATCGCGCGTTCCCGACAGCGCCACGGCAAAAATGACCGACTGATTTGTTGCCAATGCACCGAGTGAAGATATGTCAAAAATAAAACTATCAGGCTCCTCTACGACAGAACCCGTGGTCATTCCGTTGCCGAGCGTCAGCTCTGTACTTTCATCGGTTTCATAGATCGTATTGGCTCCACTGCCGCTTACCCAGTTCAATGCCTGCGGGCTACCAACTGCAGCCCACCCGCTGCCAGTATCGGCCCAAACCTGATATCCCATATCAAATGAGGTCGTATTATCCCGGTAGAGAGAAGCATCAAGGCTGAGCGATGCCGTTGAGAAATCCAGATTCTGACCGATGGCAGGAGCGAGCGAAAAAGATAAATACGACGGATTGCCCAGGGTCATATCCAGATTGATCGCTGCAGTACCTTTGTTATCCGTGCTTCGGGCAGAAACAAAGTAAACATAATCGCCCGAAGCATCACCCGAATACCATGCCCGCTGTGCATTCTGATTGGCATTGGCCTCTGAATTGGTTCCATGCATAAAAACAATGCTGCCAGCTGTTATACCGCTATCTGCGGAACCCGAAAGGCCAGTATTGAAATCATAAGTCACCGTTGCGGCCTGTGAACTCACAGCGCTCAACAACAGTAGTACTGCAATTGCTATTTTCATGTTTATCCTCGTTGGCAGTGTTAAAGACCAGTGTACTGCATACCTGTTCGAATTCGCCTGCCCTCTTTTTTTACGAATACGATTGCTTTATTAAATGTAACCGCATACATTGTCAAACGCTAAAAGAAGGATTTTGTCTACTACAACAGATATGGAGCACTCATGAGCCACGCCTTTTTTATGATAAAGACCCTGATTGTCGGGATATTCGCAACAGCAGCACTGGCCGGAGCGGAAATCCGCAAACCGAATATCCTCGTTCTGTTTGCCGATGATCTGGGTTATGGCGATGTGGGTTATAACGGATGTACCGACATCCCTACCCCCAATATTGATTCGCTGGCGGGAAACGGCGTGGTACTGGCGAATGGCTATTCCTCCTGCGCAGTTTGCGGTCCCTCCCGCGCGGGCTTGCTTTCCGGTCGGTATCAGAACCGCATGGGTTTTGAAGACAATCCCGGACCGTTTCGTCAGACGGAAGATACAAAGCTTGGATTCCCCCTCGACCAGAAAACCTTTGCCGACCGCATGAAGGCCCTAGGCTACGCCACAGGCATGGTCGGTAAGCAACACGACGGCATCGGACCGGAATACAACCCCGTCAACCGCGGCTTCGACGAATTCTACGGCTTTAACAATGGCGCGACTGACTATTTTAAACCGTCCAAGCTGGTTCGCGGCCTCGAGCCGATCCAGATGGAGCAGGATTACATAACGGACGCTTTCGGCGACGAAGCAGCCGACTTCATTCGACGCCATGCTTCGACAGACTCAGCAGAGGCCAATCCTTTTTTCCTCTATGTGGCATTCAATGCTCCGCACGGCCCCATGCATGCCAAACCGGAACACCTTGAAAAATTTAAGCATATCAAAGACAAAACCCGCCGGACCTACGCAGGCATGGTTTATTCGATGGATGAAAACATCGGAAAGGTCCTTGGTGCCCTGCGGGAGCAAAGGCTCGAAGAAGATACGCTCATCTTTTTTCTGAGCGACAACGGCGGCCCCGAAAACATTGCCGCCGATAACGGAAATCTGCGGGGATGGAAAGGCGAATTCTATGACGGTGGCATCCATGTTCCCTATGTAGTTCAGTGGAAAGGCAAGCTGCCCGCAGGGTCCACCTATGAACATCCGGTGATCTCGCTCGATATCCTGCCGACGGCCGTCACAGCGGCCCGCGGAAAAATTGATCCGTCATGGAAGCTCGATGGCGTGAATCTGCTGCCCTATCTGGCCGGAAACATGAAAAACCCGCCGCATAATGAACTTTATTGGCGCTTCCTGTTCCAAAACAGTATCCGCACCCCGGAATGGAAACTCGTCAAGGTGAAAGAAAAAGACGGCGGTAAAGTACACGACTGGCAGTTGTTTAAAATCACCGACGATCCCGGCGAAAAGAACAACGTCATTAAGGAATTTCCGGAAGTCGCCGACCAGTTGTTGAAGAAACATGAGCGGTGGTCGAACAGCCTGCCTGATCCGCAATGGGGCTGGCAGCCCACGTTTTGCGGCAAAGTGAAGATCGACAAAAACAGCCCCGATAAAGATTGGTAAAAAAGAGAGGATACCAACCATGAAAAAAACGAATAAAACTTCGATCATAGGCATGAGCCTGTTTTGTGCACTCATTACATGGGCATCAAGCCCTGTGACGAATCAGGCTCCGGTCGAAATCACGGCCTATGACTTCACATCCACATCCAGCGGCGTGGTGGCAACGGTCGAATTCGATACCCAAAGCGACCGGCTTTACAGCGTGCATCGCGGTGAAAACCTGCTTTCCAACGATTGGAACATTGTGGCCTCCGACCTGCCGGGCACCGGTTCGAATATGGTCTACCAGGATCTTGCGCCTCTGGCGGCTCTCGCCCACTACTACAAGACCACCTCCACTTCTGCACCACCGGTCAACCTGATCCTTAACGGTGACTTCGAAACGCCCGCACTGGCATCAGGCGGAACAAATGTGAGCGCCAATGGCGAATGGGTTCAGGATGGAGACCGGCAGGATATCCAAAAAGCCGGTTGGGCAGCCGAATCCGGTGCGCAGGGCGTGTGGCTGAAAGCCTTCGCCACCAACCTTGACCGCTCATTCTGGCAGGACACCGTGGGCATTGCCGGGTTGGAATACACCCTGGATGCCGCCTTTAAGTTTAATACCAATTTTGAATCCAACGGCAGCACGCTTGAAATGGCACTGATCTGGCTCGATAGCGGCGGTTCCGAAATCTCGCGCCTGACCCTCGACATTAATGCCAACCTCGATACTTCCGAGGATTGGAAATACCTAAACCTAATCGGCACGGCGCCGGCCGGCACAGCGACCAACCGCGTGTTGTTCCACTTCACGACCGACAGCACGATTGAAAACAGCAGCCAATCCTCCGCCCTGATTGACAACGTATCGCTCACCGCAGGTATACTTGGAGGTTCTGTGGCAACAGCTGATTGGACTTCATTTGCTGATGCCACTCATGCAGCAGCTGCGCAATATTCCGGACTCTACGCAATAGGCAATACCAACATTGTCATCACCGACATTAACGAGCAGACCGTCGGCACCACATCAGTCAGCTCGATCAACGGCATGGCCTTCACCGCCTCCGGCCGGCAGCTCTTCATCTCCACACCCACTTCTGTTCAGGCGTTCAACGTAGGCACCGGCGCGCAGCGCGACTTTGTAACCGGCCTAAGCCTCGGCAGCGGAAAAACCGGCATCGCCCACTTCAAGGGCGAACTGTTTGTCGGCACCACCTCCGGCGAGATCCGCCGCTACGATGCACAGCTCGATGATGCCACCGGTTCCTATAACAACAGCATTAACTTTACCGGCAGCGACACCGGAGAGCCTGTACGCGGCATCGCTGTGGATATTCAGGACGAAATGCTGTACGTCGCCTCGCCAAGCAACCTCTACAGCCTGAATCCAAGCAACTCGGTCATGACGCAGATCACATCGCTGAGCGGTATCGAAGCCATCAGCTTCGGTCGCACCTATGGTTCAAATGGTCAGGGCGGCCTTGTGATCCTGCAGGAAACGGGCGCCAAACGTTACCTCCATCTCGTACCAACCGCCGATCTACAGGCGGGCGGTGCCGTCACCCCGAATCCCTACTACGAAACCTCTTCAAGTCTGCCGGATCTTGGTATGACCGCCTGCGGGCGTATTCTCGCCGCCGGAACCTCACCCTGCATGCTTTCCGACACCAACGACACCCGCATGGGCTTCATGGATTGGGTGGCCGATGAATTCCAGCAAAATGTACTCGCGGCCAAAAGCCTCTGCTGGCAGGACAGCGGCAACCTGACCGGCATGGTAAACAACACCGTCAAAAAACTGGGAAGCAACCGCGGCGTGGTCGGTAGCCCCGACGCCGCCTACTGGGTGGTCAATCAACTGCTCATGTCCGACGAAATCAACGGCGATACCGAAGCGCAGGACATGGTGCGCGAAATCATCAAGCGTTATGCAACCCTCGAAGTCAACAGCGACGGGCAGTGGTACCATTGGTACAACGTCGATACCGGAGATCTGCACACGTGGGAATTCCCTGATCCGGAAACCAGCGCCTACTCCACCATGAAGGCCGTACATATGGCTATCCGCGCGAAAAAATACTACCCCGGTGATACGGAAATCGTTGACGCTGCCAATACCATTATCGACCGCCTGCGTAACCAGCGCGACTATGTCCGCGAATTCGGTTCGTTTGCATCCCCGGCCGACAACCAGGGCCCCGTCATCGGCGGGCACCGCCCCAAACCCTACCAGGAACTGCACCTGTACAGTGAACTGATGGCGGCCACCGAACCGATGAATGAAAACGCCTATCTTGATTACTGGCGTTATCGCGACAATCATCCCTACGACTACGAGTTACCGGATGAACCCATCGTTAAAACCGCGATGGCCGGCTTCTGGCGTATGTATGACCAGGCAACCATTGCCCACTGCCGCGAATCCAGTGAGTGGAAGCAGGAGTTTAAAAACTTCTATGCCTTGTTCGCGGGATGGACGGACGACAACACCCCGGAACACCTGACCGCCTTTTCCGCCGGCTCAACGCCCTCCGGTTACAGCTCCGATAAATATAACAACCATCCCGACACCGTGAACAGCTTTGGAACGGTCATGGGCTTCGGACTCCATGGTGATACCGTACCGGTGGTGGGCGCCTACTTTGCCTACCGTGATGGACGCCGGCAGGACATGGAGGGTTCGGCCAGCTATGCCGGTGCCAGCATGCTCACGCGTATTTCCTACGAACAGCCATCCTGGTTGCTGGCCAGCATCAGCCCGACCGACCACCAGTACGGAAGCTATGCCCTCGGCGAACTCCTTTCCCCCGGAAGCATCGACCGCACCATCGCGAACCCAACCTACCTCGAACCGCAGTGGTCGGTTCAGACCAACGGAGATTATCTGGTTGAATTCTCGCAGCTGGTCAAACGGCAGGTCTGGGGAACAGCCGACGGTTCCAACTGGGACTTCCTTGGATTCCAACTCACACCCTACTCCGTACCGTCTTCATTGGGTTACACCAACTTCGCTGTGGTCGGTGCCGAGGGAGAGCTGCTTGTTCCGGATACAACCACCTCGACCAACCACGAATATGACGTAACCGACGACTTCGACAGCACGCTCTATATCGTCCGTGCGGTCTCCACCAACACCACCAACCTTCGCGTGCAGTGGTTTAACGGAGCAAGCTTCATTTCCGAACAGACCAATTCCACACTGCGGGTGGATGCCGTCAAACCGACCGGAGCAACGACGATGAAGGTCGATCTCTACGGAAACGACTTCGACCAGATCTCGGTCGAGCTCGACGGTAAGCCGGAGCTCTTCAGCAACCACGGATTCGAAGACGGCAACTTTAACGGATGGTCGTCCACGCAACAGGCCGGACTGAGCCGGGTGAACGTGGCCGACACCCGCCTCGAAGGCTCGCGTGCCTGCGAGTTCGTTGCAACCGTCGGTGCGGTTAACGGGAACTACACACAGGTCTACCACGAGTATGATATCTCCGGCGACCCAACCAACACGCACTATGTCCTCGAATACGACGTGCTAAGCGAAAACCTTGAAGGTTCGAGCCTCAGCACCAGAGTGAAGTTCTACGACGGCGGCAGTTCGCAGATCCGCGATGACTATTTCGACTCGTACGAAAACGCCCATTCGCAGACAAGACTCAGTGCCGGCATCCGCAAGCGGGATAACGATCACGAAACGCTGCGTTTCATCATCCGCCTCACGCGCAATGATGCTTCGGCCGTCACCGCCGACGAACATGTGCTGGTCGACAACCTGCGCCTGCTGAAGATGCAACCGTAACCAAGGGAAGCAGATGATTTCCCCATCCCGTAAAGCCGGCAGGCTCATCCTGCTGATCTGTGCCTTGGCAACCCTTAGCCAGGCAGAGCAGACTTTAGTGCTCGTGGATCTCAACATCCATCACGACAAGGAAAACTGGCCCGCGCGACAGGAGTTCATGGTTCAGGAATTCGCGCGGCAGCAGGCCGATGTCATCTGCCTGCAGGAGGTGCTGCAAAAGCCAGGGCTAGAAAACCAGGCCCAAACCCTAGCCGGAAAACTCGGCTGGACCGCTTGCTATTTCGCCTCCGTCGATGGAGTGGATCAGGCTAAGAGATATGGAAACGCGATCCTCTCAAAACACCCGATTCTTTCCAGCAATTGGAAATGGCTTGCCCCGGAAAACCGCTTCCGCAACATCGCTCACGTCGTCATCGATTTTAACGGGGCGCCCATCGACGTCTACTGCACCCATCTCGAAGCTGGAAAGAATAAAGCGACCGATCGAATGACGCAGGTAAAAGACCTCCTGCAGTTCATTGAACAAACCCGCCAAACCGACATCTGTTTGCTTGCCGGCGACTTCAATGCTGACCCGACCAGCGAGGAGATCAAATTCATGCGGAAACAGATGACCGATACCTACGAGCTCCTGCATCCCGGAACTCCCGGCTACACGACTCCCGTGCCGCATGGCGGGCGCGGTCATCAGGAACGGATCGACTATATTTTCTTTAAAACGCACGGCAAAGCCAAAGCACAACTTGAAACCACTGAAATCACCTTCACCGACCCAATCCCCGAAGGCATCCTCCCCTCCGACCACTATGGACTACTCACCCGGTTTCGGCTTAACCGCGATGAGAAGTAGTCCAGCGGTACCGCCGACAAGTACGGACCAAGCGACATTCTACGCATACTGAAGTATGCGCCTTTTCGGGCACCCCATTGACAACGGCTAAGCCGTTTGAGTGCGGAT
>CAZAPF010000018.1:0-82220 GCA_964486885.1 uncultured Verrucomicrobiota bacterium | reverse complement strand
GCCGGGGCTTTCTTCGCTGCTTTCTTCTTAGCTGCCATTGTAGTCTCCTTGGTTTTTACTCCTGACAAATGAACATCGATGCTTCTTCACTTTTCAATCGAGCTCTTCAAAACACGTAAAGAACAATCAATGATCACGCTTCTAAAAAACGTTTATAAGCAGAAAGCGATTTATATGCAACTCGTTTGGGTTATAAAAACGCATGCAATAAATGACGTTACAACGATCAGATTTTTCATAACTCACTTCGCAGAAATTTTTTTTATCTGTGCACAAAAAAACCGCCCAGAGTTTGGACGGTTTTTTCATCGGAAAAATACGCGGCTGAATCAGAGTTCCTGCGTAATTTTTTCAACGAGGTAAGCTTCAATAGAATCGCCTGCTTCGAAGTTTGTAAAGTTGTCCGGACGGATACCGCACTCCTGTCCCTGACGAACTTCGGCTGCTTCGTTCTGGAAACGTTTGAGTGATCCGATGAGACCCTCGAACAGAATGTCGCGACCCCGCTTAATGCGAATGCTCGCTTTCGAAGTAATGCGTCCGCTCATAACCATACAACCGGCAATCTTGCTCTTCTTGCTGAGCTCGAATACTTCGCGGATTTCAGCTTCGCCGATCACCTGTTCGCGCAGTTCCGGCTCAAGCAGACCCTTCATTGCACTTTCCACATCTTCGATCAGTTCATAGATAATACTGTATAGTCGAATTTCAACGCCTTCACGCTTCGCGGCTGCATTTGTCCCGTTTTCATTACCCGTATGGAATCCAAGAATAATGGCATTGGAAGCACTCGCAAGCATCACGTCATTGACCGTAATATTACCGACATCATTGGTTATAATGTTGATATCGACCTTATCGCTCTTAATTCCGCTGAGCGAGTGGTGAATCGCCTCAACCGATCCCTGTACGTCTGCCTTGATGATGACCTTAAGCTCTTTTTTCTCGGTGCTTTCACCGGCTGTTCCAAAGAGGTCGTCGAGCGACATTTTCTTCGGAGCCGCGCCACCCTGCAAGGTCTCGGCCCGTTCTGCAGCCTGCAGCTCTTCCGAGAGGGCTTTTGCTTCACGGTCGGAACCGAGCACTTCAAATTCATCTCCGGCACCCGGCACATTGGTGAGCCCCAGAACTTTAACTGCAGTCGAAGGTCCGGCAGCCCGGATCTTTTTACCCTGATCACTAATCAAGGCTTTGATACGGCCCCAGTATTTTCCGCAGATAACACTGTCGCCCACTTTCAGGGTTCCGCCTTTAACGAGTATGCTAGCGGTCGGGCCCATTCCGGGTTCCATCTGTGCTTCAACCACAAAGCCGTTCGCCGACTTGTTCGGGTTCGCTTTCAGCTCAAGCATTTCGGACTCAAGAAGGATACGTTCCAACAATGCGTCGATGCCTTCGCCGGTTTCAGCACTGACCGGAATGCAGCCAATGCTTCCGCCCCAATCTTCAACCATCACATCATTTTCCTGAAGCTGTTGTTTCAGACGATCCGGGTTCGCGGAGCGCAAATCCATTTTGTTCATTGCAATGATCGTGCAGACGCCAGCCGCTTTCGCGTGCTTGATCGCCTCGAGAGTTTGCGGCATA
This sequence comes from uncultured Verrucomicrobiota bacterium, assembly GCA_964486885.1. GTDB lineage: Bacteria > Verrucomicrobiota > Kiritimatiellia > Kiritimatiellales > Pontiellaceae > Pontiella. The sequence continues at coordinate 80,633 of CAZAPF010000018.1, read as the reverse complement.
ACGCCATCGTCGGCGGCAACAACCAGCACGGCGATATCAGTCAGGTTTGCACCACGTGCACGCATAGCGGTAAAGGCCGCGTGACCCGGAGTATCGAGGAATGTGATTTTATTGTCGTTCAGTTCAACCGTATAGGCACCGATATGCTGCGTAATGCCGCCGGATTCGCCCGCGGTCACCTTGGTGTTACGCACCTTATCGAGCAGCGAAGTTTTACCATGGTCAACATGACCCATAAAAGTAACCACCGGCGGGCGCGGTAAAAGCGCTTCCGGCTCATCGCTTGCCACAACTTTGGATTTGGCAGAAAGTTTCTTAGCCGATTTCGGCTGGGGAGCCGGCGCCTTCTTCTTTTCTTCCTTACGAACCGTAAAGCCGTGCTTTTCACCGATTTGCTTGGCGATCTTCAGATCGATTTCCGCATTGATCGACGCAAAGACGTTCATGCGCATCAATTCGGCAATCACCATGTTGGGCTTCATGCCCATCATTTCAGCAAAATCCTTAACGATGACCTTCGGCTTCTTCAGCTCAATCAGTTTGGGGTCCGATGCAGGCTCAGCAGGAGCGGCAGGTGCTTCTTCAGCAACCGGAGCAGCCACTTCTTCCGAAACAACCTCTTCTTCTGCCGGAGCAGCCACTTCTTCCGCCGGAGCTTCGGGCTCTTCTTCGGCCGCGGCATTATCCGCACGGGCTTCCTCAATCGTGGCGTAGCCAAGCTCATCACAGATTTGTGCAATCTGCTCGTCGCTTAACTCGGCCTCCGGACTATCGACGGCAATATCGATGTCCTGCAAAATTTCAATTAGCTCCTCCGTGGAGACGCCTACATCTTTAGCTGTATCTTGGACATTCATCATTCTGTAATCTCACCATGTTCTTTCGTGTAGGCCGCTTCGGCTGCATACCACAGGGACTTAGCCTGCTCGGGGGAAATGCCCTCAATGGAAGAGAGGTCACTGAGCTCGGCCGCCAGGATACCTTCCAGAGTCAGGAAGCCGGAGAAGACCAGCTTGTCGGCAAATTCGTCGCCGATACCTTCGATGGCCGCAAGCTTGGTTACCGCAACCGCAACGCGCTCTTCGAAGTCCATGCTCTCTTCATCCTTCTGGATGTCGACGCGCCAGCCGGTCAGTTTGGAAGTCAACCGGGCATTCTGCCCGCGCTTGCCGATCGCTAATGAAAGCTGATCGGGTTCAACTGTAACCGTAACCGTCTGGGTTTCTTCATCGGCTTCAACATGCTTGAGGCGGGCCGGAGCCAGCGCATTGGCAATCAGGGTGCGGATATCTTCGCTCCAGCGAACGATGTCGATCTTTTCACCGGAAAGTTCGCGAACAATATTTTTAACGCGCATGCCGCGCATGCCAACGCAGGCCCCAACCGGATCAACGCGTTCGTCGTGGGAAACAACCGCTACCTTACTGCGGTAGCCTGCTTCACGGGCAATGCCGCGGATTTCCATGGTACCATCGGTAATCTCGGATACTTCGAGCTCGAAAAGGCGGCGGACAAAATCGGGATGATTGCGGGAGAGTACGATTTCCGGACCGCGCTCGCGCTCACGTACATCCAGAATTATTGCGCGGACACGTTCGCCGATCTCATACTCTTCGGTAGGAACGCGTTCCTTGGAAATCATGATCGCTTCGCCGTGCTCCAGCTCAATAACCACATCGCTGCGGTCAAAGCGGGTAACGGATCCGGTTACGATTTCACCGATGCGATCTTTGTATTCGTCGAAAATGATTTCTTTTTCGGCGTTGCGGATCTTCTGCATGATCACCTGTTTGGCGGTCTGCGCGGCAATACGGCCGAGGAACGGTGGCGTGGTTTCGATTTCTGAACCGTCAGATAGTCTACGATAAGCTTTACGCTCGAAGGTTTTGCGGTCAATGGCAATGCGCAGATCATCATCTTCCTCGCCGTTTTTCTCGGCAACACTCTGCAATGCCAGTTCGATGGCGCGAATAATGACTTCGCGTTCAACGCCCCGTTCACTTTCCATATACTCGACAACGGCTTTCAACTCTGCAGGATTCATCCGCTACCTCCTTCTACTACCTCTACGTTTCAAATAACCTGCTCCAGAGAAAACAAAAGAGCGGGCAGCGCCCACTCTTATCCAGAGCTAAAATAACAACAAGACGGGCAAAGTACGCCTCTCACCCATTCCCGTCAAGAGACAATCCGGCAAAATCCGGACGCCCGATACCACGGAACAGAACGGACAAATTACAAAACCCGCACCCTTTTATAAGTGAAATACATCGCCCGTTTGCCTACTATCTCCGCACCATTAACAAAGGAGAATGGAATGATAGCCCTGATTGTTTTACTCGTACTGCTTGTGGTGTTCGTTTTCTGGATGATTTCCGATTACAACGGTCTTGTGACGCTGCGCAACCGTTTTAAAAATGCATTTGCCCAGATCGACGTTCAGTTAAAACGCCGCTACGACCTGATACCCAATCTGGTGGAAACGGCCAAAGGCTACATGAAACACGAGAGCGAAACGCTCGAAGCCGTCATCCAGGCACGCAATATGGCGATGGCTGCCGGCAAGTCCGCCGCACAGAATCCAGCTGATGGAGCCGCAATGGCCGGACTGATGGGAGCGGAGGGAGCATTGACTGGAGCACTGGGCAAACTGTTTGCACTATCGGAAGCCTATCCTGATCTGAAAGCAAACCAGAATATGATGCAGCTGACCGAGGAGCTGACTTCCACCGAGAACAAAATTTCGTTTGCCCGGCAGGCCTACAACGATGCCGTTACGGTCTACAACACCAAGCGCGAATCGTTCCCGACGAACATCATTGCCAATATGTTTAACTTTATGGCCGCTGTCCTGTTCGAAATTGAAGACGCCGCCGAAAAGGAAGCGCCGAAGGTTAGCTTTGACTAACGAAACCTGAAACCTGAAACCTGAAATGATGCGACGGGAACCCCACTAAAATTCAAGTTTCCAGTTTCAGGTTTCAGGTTTCAGGTTTCAGGTTTCACATTTCATTCTATGGATTTCTTTGCCCAACAGGATAGTGCCCGAAGAAATACAGGACTGCTGCTGACCTACTTCGGTATGGCAGTGGCCCTCACGGTATTGTTGCTCTACTTTCTCCCGGTAATTGGATGGTATGCCTACCGGGTGAACACCGCCCAACCGGGACTGAGCATCCCGTTCGAGTGGTGGTATCCCGAAGTCTTTGCACTCGTCTGTGGAATTACCCTGTTGGTCGTGCTCGGCGGGGCCTCTTTTAAAATTGCCCAATTGCGCCGCGGTGGAGGCAGCAGTGTGGCCGAGCAGCTTGGCGGGAAGCAGGTCCTGCCGGGTACGGACGACTTTTTTGAAAAGCGCCTGCGTAATGTAGTCGAGGAAATGGCCATTGCTTCCGGCGTACCCGTCCCTCCGGTCTATGTGATGGAGCGCGAAAAAGGCATCAACGCCTTTGCTGCCGGATTCTGCCCGGCCGACTCGGTTGTGGCCGTTACCTACGGAACCATGACCGGCCTGACCCGCGATGAGCTGCAGGGCGTGGTGGCGCACGAGTTCAGCCATATCCTCAACAGCGACATGCGGATCAATATCAACCTGATGGGTTTTCTACATGGGCTGCTGATTATCGGGCTGACCGGAAGGATCATCCTGGAATTTGTTGGACATGGCTCTGTCGGAAGACGGCGCGACAAGGATTCCGGGCAGATCGGTATGGCCATCCTTGCGGCCGGACTCACATTAATAGTGGTTGGCTTTACCGGATTCTTTTTCTGCAAACTGATCAAGGCCTCCATTTCGCGGTCGCGGGAACGTCTGGCCGATGCCTCCGCGGTACAGTTTACCCGCAATGCCACCGGACTGGCCGACGCGCTGAAAAAAATCGGCGGACTCAGCTATGGTTCGCGGATTCATTCGCCTCTGGCCGAACAGGCCAGCCATATGTTTTTCGGAAATGCCATGAAGGGCTCCATGTTCAGCACCCATCCCCCGCTGGCCGCCCGTGTTAAATGGTTGGAGCCCACCTTCGACGGGCGCTTTCCGACGGTGACTCCGGAAGACCTGCAAAAACAACTGGCTCGATTTGAGGGCGCTCCCCTTATAGAGAAAGAGGAAAAAACCGATTTTGTGGATCTGTTCACCAAACCCGGCAAGGTTGCCGTCGCCGCAACGGTGCTCGGCTCGGCCCCCACCCCGCAGGTCCGCCCCAATAATCCAGAAGCATTGCTGGCGACCATTGGCGCCCCGATGGAACACCATGCCGATGCGGCGCGCCAACTGATCGATTCCATTCCTGAACGGGTAAAGGACTATGCACGCGATCCCTATGGCGCACGCATGCTGATCTATTTTCTCCTGCTCGATACTAATGCGGAGATCCGCGTCAAACAAATGAGCATCGTTGAAGCACAGGCTGAACCCGAGGTTTTTCAAACGCTGGAAAAAGCACTTCCCAAGATTGGAAGCCTTACACCCGAAATGCGGTTACCCATCGTTGATCTTTCCATCCCGGCCCTTCGCTTCCTTTCATCGGATCAGTATGCCGCTTTCCGGGCTATCGTTACCCAGCTCGCCGATGCCGACGAAAAAACCGATATCTTTGAATATGTTCTGCAGCGAGTGCTGCTTCAGCATCTTGATCCTGTCTTTAACGGCAAGGTCAAACCACGCCCTGCCAACTACTACGCCATTCGCGGACTAGAAAAGGAAACTTCCACCATACTTTCCATACTGGCCCGCAACGGACACGAAAACGAATCCGATGCCATGCTGGCCTTTAATGCAGGAGCGACAGCGATTACCGCCCCCAAAGCCAACTTCCAGCTATTAGAAGAAGCACATTGCACCTGGCAACATCTCGATGCCGCGCTCGACAAGTTGAACGAAGGCTCCTTTAAGGTAAAGAAATGGCTACTCGCGGCCGCACTCACCTGCCTGATGCACGACCGGGAGATCAGCGTAGAGGAAGTTGAGCTCTTCCGCGCCATCGCCGACACCCTCGGCTGCCCCGTCCCGCCATGGGTCACGCCTTCAGAACTTGCATAAACATTTCCGCCCCTTTCCCTTTGCGCCCCTAAGGGTATTCGTGTATCACCATCCGCGCTATGGAAAAAACGAAGAGTAAAAGAGTTGTGGCGATTGTTGGTCGTCCGAACGTTGGTAAATCAGCCTTGTTTAATCGGCTGGTGGGCCGGCGTGTGTCGATTGTGCACGAACAGGAAGGTGTGACGCGCGACCGGGTGGCTTGCGAAGCCAACTGGGAAGGTGAGCGCTTCGAGCTGATCGATACCGGCGGATTGGGCCACTTCGGAAAGCAGGTTGCCCCCGACCAGATTGTTGAGGGCACCGAAACCCAGGCCGAAATCGCCATTGCCGACGCCTCTTTCATTATTTTTGTGGTCGATGTCACCATCGGGCTGGCTCCGCTCGATGAAGAAGTTGCCCGTATTCTGCATCAGAGTGGACGCACCGTTCTGATTGCTGCAAATAAATCCGATAATCCCGAACGCGAAGAAGGCGCCTACGATTTTGACCAGCTGGGCTTTCCGGTTATTCCCGTTTCCGCCATGCACAACCGCGGCATTACCGATCTGATGGAAGAACTGATTCCCCTTCTGCCCAAGGAAGAGAATCCAACCGAAGAAGAGCCGCTTCGCGTTGCCGTAGTCGGCCGCCCGAATGCCGGAAAATCGTCCTATATCAACCGCCTGCTGCGCGACGAACGCGTAATTGTTTCGGACGTACCCGGTACAACGCGCGACAGCATTGAAATTCCTTTTACGATTGGCCAGGGCGAAACCGCCCGTCATTACCAGCTCATCGATACCGCCGGAGTTCAGAAAGAGACCCGCTCCAAGGGAGCTGTCGACTGGTTCAGTAACCTACGTACCGACAAGGCCATCGAACGTGCTGACGTCGTCATTATGATGCTCGACGCCGAGACCGGGCCGACCAGCCGGGATAAAAAGGTTGCGGCCAAAATTATTGAGGCCGAGAAGGGCTGTATTCTGCTATGCAATAAATGGGATCTCGCCGAAGAAGCAGATCAGGAAATTACGCAGACCCAATATCTTCCGGCACTGCGCGAAGCTCTGCCCTTCATGGGATTTGCCCCGGTTATCTTTGTTTCGGCAAAAAGCGGCTACAATATTCGGCGCAGTGTTGAGGCCATCGATTATGTGGCGGCGCAGACCCGTACCGAAATTACGACCGGCGTTTTGAATCGCGTAATCCAGCAGGCGGTTGAAAAATATCCGCCGCCTGTTGCCAAAAGCAAACGCCTCAAAGTGTTTTACGGCACGCAGTCCGGCACCAACCCGATCTACTTTAAGATCTTTGTAAACAATCCCGACTATTCCCGTTCCAACTGGCTGGCTTACCTACAGAATCAGTTCCGTGCGGCATTCGGACTCGAAGGCGCACCAATCTTCATTAAGCTTGTTGCCCGCTCCCGTCCGAAAGGTCGATAGCTATTGCACAATAATATCCCTTTGCCAAAGGAATCGGTTTAGTTAGCCTCCTGCCTATCGGAGGTTGGCGATGAAAACCGTATTTCTATTTACCTGCAGTGCCGTGCTGTTATTTTCAGCAAGTGCCCAGATCATACCGGATCCGACCGAAATTATTTCGCTGACATCCGCCCCGCCCTATTCCGCAACAGGCCTGCTGTATGTCGCTAAAGCCGACACAAATGCACCCGCCCTCAATAATCCCGTGCTGGTGGTAGAGGGATTCGATCTGGATAACAGCATGGACTGGCCGGAGCTTTACGACCTGCTGAATCAGGAAAGCCTGGTTGAAGATATACAGGCGTTTGGCCGAGACCTTGTGATCCTCAACTTTGGCGATTCCACCTTGGACATCCTCGCCAATACGGCCCTCACTGAAACGGCCATCGATTATATCAATGCCAACCGCGCAGATCCGACCGATAAATTTATTGCGGTTGGTGCCAGCCTCGGAGCCCTGACCGTGAGGAAAGCTTTAGTCGACATGGCTGACCATGACGTCAACAGCTGGATCAGTTTTGACGGGCCTCATGAGGGCGCAAATATTCCGCTGGGCATTCAGGAATACCTGGAATTCTTTGCATCGCAGAATGCCTCAGCCAGTAATCTGCTGGCGATCCTCGACCGGCCCGCCGCGCGACAAATGCTGCTGGCCCATCACAGCGTTCCCGACGGACTGACCGGAGGAAGCCTGCCCGAATACTCAGATTATTTTGCTCTGATGGATGCCGCGGGTTACCCTACAAACTGCAAAGGTATCGCGATCAGTAACGGTTCCGGTCTCGGCGATACGCTACCGTTCAATCCAGGGGATCAAATTATCCATTGGACGGACAGCGGATTCCTGGAACCGACCATCAATGCCGACGTCTATGCCCTGCCCCGCACTTCCGCCACTGTTTTTTCGGGGTCAATAACGTTTATCATTCCCATTGATTCGGTGACGGTAAATTCGTACCACCCGCTTTCATTCGACAATGCTCCCGGCGGAACCCGCTCCACTTTTCTCCAGCTTTATACGAATATTCCGCCCGACCAGATCAGCGGGGACGATTATCTGACAACCACCAACCACTGCTTCATTCCCACCGTCAGCGCACTGGGCATTCCCATCGGGAATCTGGAATCCAATCTGGCAGCAAATACGGGTTTGTTAGCGCTCAGCCCCTTCGATGAAATCCATTATGCCACCAATAATGAAGAGCATGTGGAAATCAACCCGCGTAACAAACGCTGGATTATGCGGGCCGCGCTGGAAGGCCATGATACCGACAGCGACGGATGGGATGACTATCAGGAATATATGCTGGGAACAGACCACGCTTCATCAGTCAGCCAACCCGCCATCGAACTGGATATCGTTTTAGAGCCAACCAACCATGCTGTTCGTATAGCCTGGGCCACTCATCCGAATACGCAATATGAAGTCTGGTACACGGAAGAACTTGGGGAGCCCTGGTTCCTGATTACTAATATTCCACCAACGAGCCTGGCGAACATTACAAACGAGTATGAGTTCGCCGGCACTAATACCATTGGATTCTTCGCCGTGTCCGGCGAACCCGTTGACCCAGTAACCGATTAATCCGCTAATTGAACGTCGATGTAATAGAATCCGCAGCCCTCGACCGTATGCACCGAATCGGTGTAGCTGTTTTGTGGATAAGGCAGATATCCGGGGGTTACACTTTCAAAACTATTTGTGAGAGACTTAGCCCAATAAACCGCATACTCACGTCCCGCAACTGAATTCCAGTTAATCACAAATCCGGAAGGTGATGGCCCCGGCTCTTCGACAGCAAAGACTGATCCACCGTTGGTGGGGTTGACTCCGGCAATGAACTCTTCGACATTGAGCATTCCATCTAAATCAAAATCATCACCGGCTCCGCCGTTAACCGCATTGGTTCCTCCGAAGAAATCGATTTCCCAGGTGTCATCCATGTCATCGCCATCCACATCGGCCGTGATGGTAAAGATAATGTCCGACTCGCACAGTTTTGAGACAATATAAGGGATGCCTTCTTCCGTATAGGCCCCGCGGCCATACCCTTCGTTAATACGCATGCGCTGGAAACCCTCGCTAAACACGATGGGGCCATAGTTCGTCGCAGAAAGCGCACCGTTGTTGGTGACGCCCGCAATAAGCTCCGTATCTCCCGGAAGGGTGTTGTAGAAATGTAATTCCGCCTCGTCGTCATCACCCGCTTCGACAATCGTGTCGACACTGATATGGTTGGCATTGGAGCCGGCCGTCGTCCATGCAAACGAATGCGAGGTTTCAGCAGTTATCAGCCCATTAGCCGGGCTCGGGGAAAGGAACATCGGTTTATAGAAAAAGTTGGGCAATGGGGTTGTTTCGTCTTCCTTGGTGAAGGGAACGGTGACGGATTGGAAAGTACCGTCGTTAAAGCCATACGTTACCTTCCAGTCACCGTCGTTGGCCGCATCCCATGAGGTTGAAAAACCAAGGGCAATCTCCACATCCCAGTAAAGGGTATCGCCTTCCACCCAATCCAGCGGCACATTAAACTGCTCTCCACCGGATGTGGTTACGTCCATACTTACAATCCGGTGACTGCTATCCGATTCCGCTTTCACAAAATTATCAGGCAGATAGATGCTGCCATCGCCATAGCTGTGCAGAAATTCCAGTTCGAGAATTTCGACTTCGTTGCTCAAATCCCTTCCGCCGCGAACACGAAAATTATCGGCATAAACAAGACCGGAGGTAACTGCGAATGTTTCTGTGCCGCCATAAAGTGCCGTCATGAATGTATTGCTGGCCGCCAGGCCCCACCCTTCCGCAGAAAAATTTGTAAGGGTAATGAAGTCCCCGCCCGTGCTGTAGGAACTGGTCAACAATTTGGTAGCGGCATCAAACGAAATTCTGATCGACATACGGGATTCCGTCGCAGCAACACTCGCCTCAACCACTTCTTCTACATCATTTGTATCCGCCCCACTGAAAATTTCACTGCCGGCGTAGGTCATAAAGTTTTCAATGCTGAATCCATAGTTTAAATCCTCGGTAATGACGGCCAACCCCAGATAGACTTCCTGAGTATTGATTAATGACGAGGCATCCAGAAAATTCGCCACGTCAATCGCGACGGACCAATCCTGCGTGTAGCTGAGCTCATCGGTATCATAAACCCACGCTGTAGAGTCGCCGTTGGTACTCGAATCACTGGTAAACTCCAACACCCCGTTGGTTTCTGAATACACCTTGCCCGGGTCGCTCAGAAACCCGATCCACTTATTTGTATTCACATCGTTATCGTTAAAATCATCTGAATCCACTGCGGTGTTGACCGTATCGATATGGAAGGCCAGCGACGCATTAAAGGAGACATCACCATCGATACCAAATCCGCCGATACCGCTTTGAAGATCGGCATTGGCAAAATCGAGGTAGCCGTTGTAGTTACTGTTGGCCGAAAAAAGGCCCCATGGGAGGCTGATACTCGAAAAGTTATTGGAATAAATTTCGAATACGGAATCGCCCTCATCCAGTTCACTTCCAGTGTTGAGCTCAAGGCTTACGGTCGACGTGCTTCCCGCATTATTCCAATTAATCTCAAAAGGTTCCAAGACTTCCAAAGCGAGGCAATCGGAATAGTCCGCCCCGGTCAAGTAAGGGGTGTTGGGATAGGCATCCTCGGCAAAGCTGAAATTCTGGGTTACAGAGCCTAGCGTACCGCCACTCAGAATGATCGAATAATCTGCATCCGATGGAAAAACCGCATCCAATGCCGCCTTGGAGGAATAATCAACGCCAAGTTCCCACTCGCTGCCATCCAATACATACGCAACGGAACCGGCAATATTTCCGCCCGTCATAACAACACTCGTTGCATCTCCCGGCAGGTCAGTCTCAACCACACCGAATAGGCCCCAGTTCGTTGTAGTCAGCGATGGCGTGTTGTCCGTTGATTGCAGATAGTAGGCCCCTTTGATGACACGCCAATGCGTAACATCAGCCAGGGAAGAAATTGAGATCAGCACAACAGACAAAAGAAATAGAAGTGATTTAGACAACATAGAGAGCTCCTGTTGGATATTTCGTATAATTGACGAACGATACACACTTGGCAAAGCGCCCTCCAGTTTAAGCTGTACTTTATTATCTGCATTATAATGTTTTTACCCCGGACTTGATCCAACCGCCCTGTTGAGGTTTTTTAGTCCTATGCCTGAACAGCGTTTAATGAAAGATGGACTGAATGCCGCAGCAATTACCCGAATTGCAGAATCGCTTTCCCTTACTGTGCCCGGATTTCAAACCGCTCAGTTTATTACGCAAGCTGACAGCGGAATTGATACACTGGAACTGAAAGATCGTGTACGCCATATCATCGCAGTACTAAACGAGTATCTGCCGGCAGATTTTGAGAAAACCGCCGCAGCCCTCATTCAACTTAAAGCCAACTGGATTCCGGGCGATCCCACTGATAACCTCCGCGGTTTTGCCGCCTGGCCCATCATCGACTATATCGGTGAATATGGTATCGACCACCCGGAAACAGCATTGAAAGCACTGAAAGAACTCACGTCTCTCTTTTCAGCTGAATTTGCCATACGTCCGTTTATCATCACCCATTTCAAAACCACGATCCAAACTCTGGAACACTGGGCGAATGATCCCGACGAGCACGTGCGCCGGTTGGTTTCTGAAGGCTCCCGCCCCCGCCTGCCGTGGGGGCAGCAGCTGCCGCAATTTATCGCTGATCCTGCCCCCGTCATCCAACTGCTTGAAAAACTGAAAGATGATCCGAGCGAATATGTCCGCCGATCAGTGGCCAATAACCTGAATGATATTTCCAAGGACCACCCCGAAAAGGTCATCGCAGTCTGTAAACAATGGAAAAGGGGCGGGGGGAAAAACCGCGAATGGATCATCCGCCACGCCACCCGAACACTCGTCAAAGCCGGGCACCCAGCCATATTCGGACTGCTGGGTTATACGGAAAAACCCAAACTCGAGTTACGTAATTTTACGGTTACCCCGGCGGCAATTCAGTTGGGTGAGTCGATTGAGTTTCAGTTGAAATTCCAATCCACAAACTCCAAACCTCAAACCGTAGTCATCGACTACGCCATTCATCACATGAAGGCCAATGGGAAAACCAGCCCGAAGGTTTTTAAATTCCGAACCCTGGATATAGCTCCGAACGAGACCGTGAAACTATCAAAGCGGCACACCATCAAACCCATTACCACCCGTAAATATTATGCCGGTGAGCACCTGCTCGAAATCCTGATTAACGGAAAGACATTCAGCCGGGCACCCTTTACACTCCGTATCGATTAAAAAAGGAATGGGTTATGAACTATCAAGATGCAACGCTCCCTGAACATGCCGAGCTCGCCGGCTCCACCAAGCTGATGAATCAGGATACGGTCGTTCCGGGTATTCTTAAAAAGCATCTCGCGCCAAAAGGGAAATGGGGCTACCTGATCGTGGAGAGCGGAAGCCTCCAGTATGTCTGGGAAGATGATTCCGAAAATGTGCTCGATGCCGATCCCGGACATCCCATTGTAATCTACCCCGAACGCTTTCACCACGTGGTCATTACCGGGCCGGTGGAATTCAAGGTTGAGTTTTACATCGTTGATGAAGAGGCCCAAAAACAAAACCTGGATGGAGACCGCCCCGGCGAAGCTTTTCTATAATGCATATGGAAACCCTGCAAAGCATACCCCCGATGACGTGGATGATTATTATCGCGGCGACAGTCATCTCAGGCGCGGTTCTTTTTTCAAAAGCAATTAAGGCACTGCTGAAACTGGCTGTGATTCTCGTAATGGTGGCTTTCGTGATCTATTTTCTCGTTCAGGCCGGTGTCATTGAACTTCCAAATTTGGGACATTGATATGAAAAAAAAACAGAGCATGTGGAGGGACGGGCTCTGTCCCGTCCTAACGGTCGCAGGGATAGGACGACACATAATTGCGCCCTTAGAAGCAATTTGTCGTCCCTCCATACTATTAACCGCTCTTATTTTCTGTGCCGCCACGCTGCATGCCGATGACAGCATTCTGCTGCAACGCATTATCGAACTGGAAAACCGGATTGCCGAACTGGAAACCAAGCTGGCCCCCGTACTGGAGGAAGAGCGGGTTAAGGAAGTCGTTAAGCAACAGAAGGCCCTGGCCCGCGACCGTATGCTGCTGGACGCTGAATATCTTTCCCGCCTCGATCTGAATGCAATCGAAAAGGCCTATCAGATTGCCAATCAGGACTGGAAAAATCCGGAAGCAAAAAAGGCTGTTCTGTTTCTGACCACACGGTTTCCGAAAGCCAACCGGACAGGATGCGCCGTACTCAGCTATGCCCAGGCCAATAAAGACGATGATCAATTGGCCTACCTCCAGGATGCCATCGGAAAATACAGCGGATGCTTCTATTCAAATGGCGTGCAGGTCGGGCCCTATGCCCGGCTCTACCTGGGCATGCGCAATAAAAAAGACGGCAAAGACAAAGATGCGTCCAAACTGTTCGAGGAAATCCGCACCCACTATGTCAACGCCGTCGACCACAAAGGCCAGCTCCTCACCTCGCACCTTGAGGGACTGGAGTAATTATTTTTGATTTCTGATTTTAGATTGTCGATTGGTCGGTCTGCGTCAGCTTGTCTTTCTAATAAGGCCAACGCCGTCTGAGTTCCGAAAATCGGAAATCATCAATCTAAATTCAAAATTAGTCCCAATCCGTGCAGAGATACAGTGCTTCGACCTTATCCCGCGCCCACTGGTTTTTGCGCAGAAACTTCAGACTGGATTTAATGCTGGGCTCCCAGTTAAAGCACCGGATGTCGATCTGCCGGCCAAGCTCCTCCCAGCCATAATGATCGACCAGTTGATTCAGCAGCTTTTCCAGCGTGATGCCATGCAGCGGATTGTTCGGTTGGTTATTCATAGGATTCGGATCCTGCCTTATTCCTGTTGAAACAACCAGCCTTTACGCTAGGATGCCCGCTCTTTCGGACATGGCCGCCAAGATGGCGGCGATACGTACCGCCGGCTTCCAACCGGCCTTAAAATAAAATACAGGATTTAGGATATGGCTTGGACAGGAAAAATTATCGGCGGAGTCCTCGGCTCCCTGCTTGGACCTTTGGGAACCGTGGTCGGCGTTGGCCTCGGGCATCAGTTTGATAAAGGTGCCGATCGCGTCCGCACAACCGCACAGACATTTCAGGTGGCCTTCTTCGGCTGTCTGGCCAAAATGGCTAAGGCCGACGGTGCCATCACGCAACCGGAAATCGATGCGGTTGAGCAGATCATGCAGCGGTTCGGGTATGCCGGGCAGATGCGAGAAGCCGCAATCGGCATTTTCCGGAAAGCAAAGGACGATCCCCACACCGCAGCCGACTACCTGAATCAGCTCTCCGGTGTGATTCAGGCCAACCACCAGATTGCCATGACCTTTATTGCGGCGCTGCATGCGGTCGCCTCGGCCGACGGGGTGATCCATCCCAATGAACGCGAAATTCTACTTCAGGCCGAACGCGCCTTCCGGCTTCAGCCGGGAACGATCGATGCCATGCTCGGCGGCGTTCGCGGCAATACCGTTAACGCGCTGGAAAACGCATACAAAGTGCTCGAAGTTTCTCCCGAAGCATCCGATGTCGAAATCAAAAAGATCTACCGCCAGAAATGCAACGAATTCCATCCGGACAAACTGGCATCAAAGGGCCTGCCTGATGAATTCATGACCTATGCCCACGACCAGCTCGCCAAGGTCAACGAAGCCTACGACGCGATCAAGAAAGCACGGGATCTTTAAAGTAGCACGGGCTTCCAGCCCGTGATCATGGGCAGGATGCCCATGCTACATTAGAAACGATCCTTACGTTTCCGCAGCTCAATGAATTCCTCAACGCTGTCGGCTCGTAAGAACGGATTGGTTTTCTTTTCTTCCCCTAAAGTCGCGAAGATCGCGGAAGCGGGATCGGATTCATATCGTTCAAGGCGCGCCTGCATGTCGTCATTGCCCGGTTCAACCGTCAGGGCAAAATTCATATTTTCGACGAGATAGTCGTGGCCGCCAAAGATACGGGTTTCGTCGGGCATTTGTTTGATCTGCTGAAGTCCTTCAAAATATTGCTCCGGTGTGCCGCCCATGATCCGGCCGCAGGCCCCGTTGATAATCGTGTCACCTGAAAACAGAATCTCCAGCTCCGGGAAATGATACACCTTATGCACGGCAACATGGCCCGGGGTGGAAATGGATCGGCAAATCGTTCCAAGCGTCAGGAACTCTCCGGCCTGCACGCCGGGGCTGGTTGACTGCACACCCAGTCGGTCCTGAATGGCGCGGCATCCGCCGACATGGTCGTGGTGCGTATGGGTAATCAACAGATCCAGCAGTTGCAGCTTTTCTTCGTCCAGTATTCTGAACACCGGGTTGGCTTCGCCGGCATCAATGAGTACCGCCTTGCCACCGCGACAAACAAAGTAGACAAAATTATCGTGCAGCACCGGCCCCGCCAGCACTTCATAGTCGCCCATCTTATATCGCGCCTTAATCATAAAATACGGCCAGCCAAATGGTTTTTTCAGTGGATGAAGTGAATTCAACACGGTGACGCTGATGGGCGGGAATCAATAGATGGTCGCCGGAAGCCATTTCAACCTGCTTCACGCCTGACAGCTGTTCAATAGATAATGTCGCCGAGCCCGAAACCAGCAGCACCCATTCGTTCTGTTCCTGATCATACCAGAACCCTTCCGGCGAGGCATGGCCATCCGAAACAATCCGCTCAATCCGGACATTGGCGTTCTCAGCAATAATCTCGCTTAGCTCAGCCGGCAGCTTATTGGGGATGGCCTGCAATAGATTCTTCATTGATTCCCTCATGGTTAAAAGCGAGGCACAGCTGCTCTGCACCTCGCTTTTACCAGACTCTATTCAGTCCAATTAGAAGGCCAGTAATATGCGGAGTTGTGCCCCTCCGAAATTGTAATCATCTTCGAATGCAGGAATTGCTGTGTTCTTTGAGGTCGCTTTCGCTGTTACCGGAACATGAACGTAGCCACCTTCTATGCGTACGATATCGGCAATCTCAATACCGATATTTGCTCCAAACCCAGTGCCATCGGATTCAAATTCGAAATATTTACTTCCGGTATCCGGCATCGGGAAATTAACGCCCCCGTTGATATAAAGCCAGCTGGTGATATACAGCTGTCCATAGATAGAAGGGATGAAAATATAATTAGCGTATGTTTCATCGAGGGGCCCACTCGAGACATCCACCCCTCCATTCACCCAGAGGTCTCCGCCGACAATAATCCCGATGCGGGATACCGGTCGATATTCCAAACCCACATAGAGATCCAACCAGCCTCCTGCATCATCAGTATTAATATACCCGGCCGCCTCATATACATCGTCGACATAATCACTATATTCCGGAGCCACGACGAGACCTCCCCCGATAATAAAATCAAACTTGTCTCTTTTCTCCGGTTTCACTTGCTCCACCGGGACAGCTTCTGCATCTGTACTCGCTGTTGAATTGGTTGTGGAGGCGGCAGCGCTTGCCACATGGTTGGTTTCTGACGCGGCTACATCTTCAACATGGTTCGTTTCTGCTGAAGCATTAAGCACTAAAAAAGCCATCGTTACACCGACTACACTATTCCATGCTTTACTGACCATTTGACCACTCCCGTATTTAATGTTTATACACCGACGACTTTTCAACTGATAAGCCGTTATGAAACAACTCGGGTTTAAGCTTACTCTTCTCCGAGTAAGAGGCGCAACACCAGATTCGCCTGCATGTGCGCCGCGATGCCGACGCGTGGGGCCATTAGTCCGCAACCGGGAGCCGCTCCCGTTTCGAGGTCGCCGACGATATATATCCGGGAGCCCATTTTTCGGACACCGATCGTTTCTCCAGACCCGTAACCCGCAAGACCGGACGCGGCTACGAGCGGTGCGCCTTTGAAATGCTGGAGCAGCATCGCCTTCTGATCGGCTCGGTCGAATGCCTCGACCATGACATCAACTTCGCCAAACAAGTTATCCAAGTTTTCAGGCGTAATCCGAACGCAGTACGCTTCATACGTCACGTAAGGATTAATCCGCTTTAGGTTGGCTTCCAGTGCTTCCGCTTTTGTGAGCCCAAGCTGATCGATAAAATATTGCTGCCGGTTAAGATTACTCGGTTCCACGATATCAAAGTCGGCCAGAATAAGCCGGCCCACCCCGATACGCGCCAGCGCAACCGCAATGGCCGAGCCCAGCCCGCCGAGTCCGGCAATGCCGACCGTGGCTCCTTTGATCTTTTCGTGTACACCCGGCGTATGGCGTGCCACCATGAGCGCCTCAAGTTCATCGGCCGGGGGAACAGCTCCACGCTGAATGAGATTAACGCTATCGCCTTCAGACAACATAAGATCTTCTGTTACAGCGGCACCATTGTAGACGAGCACATCCGCCTCCGGTTTTTCAGCAGCGCGTAATTCAAACAGCGAGGTTGCCTCTGCCACATCAAGCGTGCGCTCATTTAAATGAACCTTCATTACGATCTCCCTGAAACTTTTAAAAGAACCCGCACGATAGCACATCGTCTGAAAATGAGAACCCCGGAGAAATGAATACCCTTAAAAAGGGGAGCCGGTTTAGGGCGGAAACTTAAATCACCTAGGGCTTGTCAGGACATTCCCATTTCCCCATTGTACGCGCTCTTCAGGAGGAAATATGCTGACCCGGACCAAACGTTTTTTTACGACTACACTGCTCGGTGGACTGATCGTTATTCTGCCGACGATTATTCTCGTGCTGGCTTTCAAGTGGCTGTTCGGACTCGTGAGCAATGCCATCCAGCCGTTAACCGAACTGGTGGTAAAGAACCTCACCTTGCCGGATCGGTACGATCACCTCATCGCTACGGTCATCGTGCTATCCGTGATTGTACTGGGATGCTTCATCGTCGGCCTGTTCGTGAAAACGCGGATTGGACGCTGGATTTATGAGGCGCTGGAAAACAGCCTGCTGAGCAAAACGCCCGGCTATAAGATGATTAAGGAAACCGTGAACCAGTTTATCGGGAAGAAAGAATCACCCTTTTCCTCCGTGGCATTGGTGCAGATTTTCCAGAACGAAACCAAAGTTACGGCCTTCATCACCGACCGTCACGATGACGGAACCATTACCGTATTTGTCCCCACCGGACCGAATCCGACTTCCGGGTTTATCTACCACTTAAACGAGCAATATGTGCATCCTGTCGATACCTCGGTTGAAGACGCCATGCGATCTGTTATTTCCTGCGGGGCCGGATCCGATGCACTGATCAAGGAACTGAACAATAATGACTAAACACCTCCGCACCGCACTGATTGCGGTTGCCCTCCTCGTCCCCCATTTTGCTGCTGCCGCAGAAGGCGATTGGGGTTATGCGCAAATCAACTATGTTAAGAAAGCTCTCAATGAAGATTGGTCCGTGCAATCCCGCTCGCAGGTTACCCTGCGCGACGACTTTGACGAATTCTACTTCTGGTTCATCGACGCCGGACTGGCGTATTCGATTAGTCCCTCGTGGCGTATAGAAGCGGCCTACCGTCACGCCGTCTGGAAGATTAGTGATGAATGGGAAGTGGAACGGCGCCCGCTGATCAATCTTTTCTGGTCAGCCAAACCCAAGGATATCCGTATTCAAAACCAGGCCCGGCTGGAATACCGGTACTACACCTGGGATAAACAGAATGACTTCCGGCTCAGAAACCGCACCCGTCTGGAATTTCCATGGGAAGTGCTCCCCGGCGGCATTAAGCCATTCATCGAAGAAGAGCTGTTCATTGGTAAAAACAGCGGAAAGCTGGAAATGAACTGGGTTACGACCGGCTTATATTGGAAGGGATCGAAACCCATTAAACTCAAAGTCGGTTATCGTTGGTTTTCCATACGCGTAAATAACGAGTGGGAAAACCGGAATCAGCTGGTGACCGGGCTGGCCATGTTTTTCTAATTGATCCGCATATGGCCTCCAAAAGCATCATTAATAAAGCTTTCTTCATCATCGCTATGCTTGCCGCACCGATCGCTCGGGCAAAAGAGGGAGACTGGTCGCTCCGGCAGGAATTGAATGCCCGGATTAAACTGACGGACCGCCATACCGTGCTTTCACGCACGGCTCTCTTCCTGCATGAAGATATGAGCGAGCTGCTGGCGGTCTTCTCGGGATTGAACGTGGGCTATAACCTGTTTCCTTCACTTCGACTGGAAGCGGGCTACCGGCACGTCTAGCTGGATCCACGTGGCGTCGACCGGGCGGAACGGCGGTCCCAGGCCGCACTGGCCTGGAGCGAAACCTTCAAGAATATACGCCTCAGCAACCGCAGCCGGTTGAAAACCGGGATTATGACTGGGATCGCGGCAATGACCTGCGCTTTCGAAACAAGACGGCCGCCGTCCTTCCATGGCCGACCCTGCCCGGAAAGCTCAATCCTTATCTGGAAGAAGAATTTTTCCTAGGCCGGAACCGGGGAGCCGTCGAGCAAAACCGCCTGACCTGCGGCATGCAGTGGAAAGCTGCAGATGCGTTCCGGCTTAAGGCGGGCTACCGCTGGATCGCGGTCCGCCGCGATGATCTATGGGAAAACCGGAACCAGGTTGTTTCCAGCCTCAACTTTTATTTCTGATTGCCCAGACGCATGCATTCCATATACTGCGCTCTCAAAGGAGCGACCTATGGGTAACGGAAATCAGAAGGAACGTAAGGGCATCGGGTGTGGAGTCTTCCTCATTCTTGTAGGCATCGGCATTTTTGCCGAGCGCATGGGCTGGTTTCCATTCGACTCCGTCTGGTTTCTGCCCGCCGCATTTATCGCCTGGGGTATTGCCGAGATCTACGACGCCACCCGCTCCTAACAAAAGATCAGAAAATAGCCCGTTCCAAAGACAGCAATGTCCACAAGCGCGTGCGAAAGCCAGCCCGGCCAGATGGTCTTGTACCGGATAAACATCCACGACCACCAGACTCCCCCGATGAAGATAAAGAATGACCCAAGCAACGCAACCGTCCAACTGAAATAGACCTGCATGGCCAGTAAATGATGCAACGTAAAACCCAATGCCGACATTACGATGGCCCCCGATGGCTTAAAGAGTTTTCCGAACTGCCGAACCACAAACCAGCGCCAGACATACTCTTCCAGAATCGAATTTATGCATACCCAGTATACCGCAGCACCTAGATACAGGCCCTTGCGATTCAATCCCACGGTTGCCATCATTTCCTTAAAAAAATCACCATCAATCATCTGATGACTCAGCAGCATCGCCGCCCCGATCACAAAACCGCTGATCGCCAGCCCGCTTACGAGTCCCATACGAATTCCGCCTGCGGCTGTTTTTTCAGGCGTAGGAATTTTATGATCAATTCCAAGGAGCCATACAGCCGGAAGCATTAGCATCCACACCTTGGAAACAATGAATACAACCTTCCCCAGGGCCGTATCAGGAAAAAGGATCATCCCGAAAAGCACTCCCACCGAAGGGGCGGGAATCAACAGGAGCAGAGAAACGAGAGCATGCCGTTTCATTCAATCAGCTGCGCGTGACCTGCAGCCCGGTTTCGGAGAGGGCAAAATCAACGAAGCGTGCGCCGTCATTCGGCGGATTATCTTCAAGCCGTTGCCGGATTCGCAGCGCGGCATCCGCATCGTTGGCAATCATAAAGAGGTAGCCCCCTCCTCCGGCACCGAGCAGCTTGGCCGCAGCCAGATCATCGCCGGCCGTTTCAAAAATATCCTGCACACCGGCCGGATTGGTACCGGCATCTAGTTGTTTATTTAACACCCAGCTTCGTCGCACGGCTTCGGTAAACCCATCAAAATCATCGCGCTGAATCGCGTCGTGGCAGAATACTGCCGCCCGCGCAATGCCATGTACGGTTTCGAGCCGCGCGTTGGAGTTAAGGAAAATACCGCGGACAATTTCACCCAGAATATCGTGAGCCACCCGGGTGATCCCGGTGTAATACAGCAGCATGCGCGCTTTTTCCGGGCCCTGGAAAAAGCGACCGGGCAGCCAACGGACAACCGGTACCTGTTCGAGGCCGGGAACGGTTTGCACCAACTTTATGCCGGGAAATACTCCGCCTACCTGATCCTGCCAACCCCCTCCGCTGGTCAGCATCTGCTCCAATGCCAGCGTGCGTTGCGTAATCTCCACTTTATCCCAGTTTAATCCGGCCAGATCGGAAAGTACGCCCAGTATGGTTGCGGCCAGTATGCTGCTCGTACCGAGGCCGGAGCCTTTCGGTATGGCGGCCAGCATCGAAATTTCCACGCCACCGCCCATCGCTTTGAGCTGCTCTTCCAGCGAAGAATAGGCTCCGCCATTAAAGTCCGGAAGGAAGCCTGCCTGCGCAAAAGCCGCACGGGCCAGCGTAAAGCCGCTGCCCAGTTTATCGTAAGCCCGGACATCATCGTAGGTTTTCAGCTGTTCCGTCAGCCCGAGATCGATCGAGCGAATGGTTAATACGCATTCGGACGTCTTACGACCAAATACCTGGATAGGCGGCTGCCCGTTCAGTTCAACAGCTATGTTCAAAACCGATCCGCCGTGCTCCAGGCTGTAGGGAGGGGTATCGGCCCAGCCCCCGGCAAAGTCAAGACGTACGGGACAGCGGCCCCAGACAATCTGATCGTCGAGCAATGTGCAGGAAGGTAAAACCGCCTGTTTTTTGTAACGATCGACAATCAGGTCGCGCAAAATCTGAAAGGCCTCTGTTTCGCGGGGCTCCCAGGTTTCATCGTCCCGTCTTCTCCGAACGGCAGCGCGGAACATGCGATCGTGCAGCGCAATCATCGGATTGCGCAGGGTGGCAACATCGAGCACATCCGGAAGGTCAAACGGGCTGTCGGCATAAAGTTCCGCCGTTGCTTCAAGATCGAGCTTATAGAATACGCTGTGTTCAGCATTTTTTGCCATCACCGGAAGCGCTTTTTTCCGAAGCCCGTTGCGCTGTTCATAGATACTGCGCAAGTTGGCCTGTTGCCCCAATTCGCGGGCAGACATGCGGGCAGACTCCAACCATACCTGATTCCACTCCTCAGAAGCTTCCGGGTCTTTAGCAAACATCCACTTCACTAAATCAGCGTCAAATGTATCCTTCACCGGGAAAAGCGGAGCAACCTGCAAATCGGTTTGCGGATCAATTCCGGCAGCATCCAGCGTGAGGCCGCGTTTCTCGAACCATTCAGTCACCGACTGATTGATCCACCGGGTGGACGCATCCCCCATTGGGCCGCGGAACGCATCCGTATAACCATAAACCCGCAATCCCGTCTTTGCCCCTACCGGAACAAAGTCCAGGCAGACGCCATCTTCAAGATCAAGCGACCAGTTATTTTCCGGCACGCCGGTCAGAATATTTTCAGAGGCCACCTTCCAGGTTGCAGGAATGTGGCTGTTTTCCACCCAAAGCGAATCATTTTCCTGTCGCCGCAACGGGGCTTCAAAAACACAGTTCTGCACAAACTGCCGCGGTTGCGCCAAGGTGGACACCGCTCCCAGTTTCGATTGATCCGATACCAGATTCTGCAGCTCATAGAGTGAATGCAGCATATCGCCGCACGTCCCGAAATGATAAAAACCCGCATCCGGTAGAGGAACCACTGCCGTGGTGAGACGGCCAACCTCTGAATCGGTTTCGACCGGATTTTCCCCCAGGTTAAGCGCCCAGCTTCCATAGAGATCGTACGTATCGGGTACTTCGTTCAGAAATGCTTTTTTATCGCCATCCCATCCGCTTTTTTTCATCAGGCAATTGACCGCCCGCTCACTCAATAGCCAGATACCGACATCGATTAAAAAGGCATGCTCACGGGATTTTTCGCGAATTGTATCGGGCGATGGTTTTTGCAAAAACGTAATCAATGTTTCAGGAGCATCCCGATCGCAGAACATTACGCCGAAATTTTGAGCCTCTTCCGGCTTTACCCACAAACCGAAAAAGACCACATCCGCATCCGGGATCGCAGGAAGACCGCCCTCAAGACGCACCAACACATCGCCGCTGGCCACCATTACCCGCGCATTCCCGGAGGATGCCTGTGCCAAATCCTGCAGGGTCGGTTCGGCCAAATCCAATAAAGTCTGGTCGAGTCGCTGCCCCAGCGACCAGCGAAATACCGGCATGGGAATAAAAAGTTTACCGGGGGCGGCATAGGGCGGCAGACGACGGCTTTCTCCGCCGCCATGAATAATCAGCTTCCCCGACTGGGCAAGCCATTCGCCAAAAGAATCCGCTCCGGACTCACGCCAGGCCTGTTCCAGCACATAGGCGGTGCCTCCTCCGGATCCGAGCTGCTGCCCCGGCGGATCAAACGTTGCAAAGGAACGTTCTGCTATAGCGGGTTCACAGTCAGCCAAATGTCCGCACATGTTCGGCGGCAGCGAGAGTAAAAGGTCAAACGGTTTATGCGAGTTCATCGGGATAAAGTATCAAACCCGTAACGAAATACAATTCCTGTAATAAGCCGGTTAAACCTATTGACACCGCATGGTGTACTATCATACATAGTACACCATGCTTCCGTTCAAAGTACAATTCACGCAAGGTCGCCCGGTCTATGAGCAGGTGCTCTTCGCTGCAAAAAAGGCGATTGTGCGCGGACAGTTGAAACCGGGCGATCCGTTTCCATCCGTGCGCGTACTCAGTCAGGAACTGCGGATCAATCCCAACACGGCGCAAAAGGTTTCCGCCCGATTGCGGGAAGAGGGACTGATCGAGGTAAAACCCGGTCTCGGTTCCGTCATCACCGAAAGAGCCCGCGCGCTGAAGTCCCAAAAGAATGATCTGCTGGGCAGTGAGCTGGAACGACTGGTCGTAGAAGCCAAGAAGCTGAAACTGACCGAAGAGGAATTGCAGGAGGCCCTGCGCCAGCATTGGGAAAATCTTTCGTAGAAGTTTGCCCGCAGATAGACGCGGATTAACGCAGAACAAATGGGGACAGTTATGGGGAATGTCATACAGACGAATGGATTGACGAAAAAATTCAGGGGCAAAGTCGCAGTGGATAACCTGCAGCTGGAAGTAGCCGAAGGCAGCATCTATGCCTTTCTCGGCCCGAATGGCGCAGGAAAGACCACGACCATCAAACTTTTGATGAACATCCTGTTTCCAACCTCTGGAACAGCCGATGTATTGGGTGTTCCATCCAGCAAGATTGGGCCAGAGCAGTTCCAACAAATAGGCTACGTTTCCGAGAACCAGAAGATTCCCGGCTGGATGACGGTTCCCCAACTGATCAACTACTGCAAACCGATGTACCCCACGTGGGATGATGACTTCTGTAAGCGCCTGCTCACGCAGTTTGATCTGCCGAACGATGTAAAACTGAAGAGCATGTCGCGCGGCATGAAAGTAAAGGCCATGCTACTCTCCTCGCTCGCCTTCCGGCCACGTTTGCTGGTTCTGGACGAGCCCTTCAGCGGACTCGATCCGCTGGTGCGCGATGAATTCATTCGCGGCATCCTCGAACTCACCGAAACTGAAGGATGGAGCGTCTTCATCTCCTCCCACGACATCGACGAGGTTGAACGCCTCGCCGACTGGGTGGGATTTATCGATAAGGGGTCGTTACGTGTTTCGGAAAACAAGGAATCGTTGCAGGAGCGTTTTCGGCAGATCGAGGTCACGCTTCCCGAAGGAGCCGCGGCACCCGCGGCTGCGCAAGAATGGATCGTTCCGGAACAGGCCGGGCACCGATACCGTTTCGTGGAAACGCGCTACGGTGACGGATCGAATGAACGCCTACAGGCCGCGTTCTCCGCCGACGCGACGGTTGAAACCCAAACCCTCTCCCTTCGCGAGATCTATCTCGCCCTCGCACGCCACTACAAAGGAGAAGCATGATGAGCCTCGTTAAACACATCTTCATGAAAGACCTTCGCCGTCTGCGCTTGTTTCTCTGCTTCTGGATTCCCGTCGTGCTGATCGCAACCGTCGCCGCCAGCATTCAGGCACCCGCCAACGATTTTGCGCTGCAGACCACACTGAAAGTCACGACGGTTCTCACCGCTGTTCTCCAGGTCATCATGATGGCGCTGATCATACCGCTACTCATGCACAGCGAACCGCTGGTGGGCACCACGGCCTTTTGGCTGACCCGTCCCCTGAAAAAAAGCGATGTTATGAAAGCCAAGTTCGTGTTCGCGGGCGTGGTCTTCGTTCTCATTCCCATGCTGATTCAGCTGATCATGCTCCTCGCGCATCAGGTCCCGTTGGGCTACATCGCGCCCGCGCTCGCGGAACGTGCGCTGAACCAAGCCTCGTTCACGCTCCTGCTCATCGGGTTTTCCGTCCTCACGCGCAACTTCGGCTTCTTCGCGCTCGTCGCCGGCATCTATATCGCGGTCGGATTAATTCTTGCCGTCGTGGTTCAGATCTTCCAACAATTGCAAGCGTTCGAGGGTTCCGGAGCCGGAATCATCACGACCGACAGCCGCATGCTGCTCTCCACGTTGGTCGGTCTGCTTCTATTTTCCGCCATGATCTTCGTTCAGTACCGCTACCGGAAAATTTCCTGGGCCTACAGCCTGCTCACCCTCGAGTTCCTGCTCTCCCTCTGGATCACCTCCTTCAGTGATATCGCATTTTTCCCGAAACCAACGGGAACCCTCGCCGCGGAAGACGCGAAACGGATCGAGATCGCGCTCGGCAATCGCAACACCAACATCAGTGATTCTTTTTCCATGCGACCCAACAAGGAAAAACGCAAGGAACTCCGCGGCAATTTCCGTTACGAAAACCTGCCGGAAAACGGCTTCGCGAAAGCGCGGAAAGTCCACGCGACGCTCGAGGCCGATGGTCTTGAAGTCGGCGAAGGATCGGGCGATGGCTCCTTGTCCTCCCACTTCATGGCGAAAGAAGCCCTGGCGGAAACGCTGGCTCCCCTCGAGGCCGTTTTCGCCGACCGGCACATCTACCATTCCGATCGACTATTGAAGATGAAGGAATCGGAATACATCGCACTCAAAGGAAAAAGCGGTCGTTATTCCGCGGAACTCGAAATCGATGTCTTTCGATACACCATCGCCGCGACGCTTCCGCTTCAAGTCGATGAAAACTTCCGCCAAGGACCCTACAACGCTTCCATCGCCTCCATTCTACGCGAGACCCAAGGCTGCACCGTCATCGTGCGTGAACGCGACATCAACCCCCTGTTCAAGCGCGATCGCCGCCCCACTGCGGGCCCTCGCTGGAGCTTCGCGCTTGCGAATAAGAAAAAAGGCGAGGCCTACCTCCCCGAACGCGACAATGGACAACAAATATTCCAAACCGAGAGCTCTGGGCTCTCCACTGCGAACAAGCTCTTGCGCTTTAGCTCCGTGGATAAATTCGGAACCCTCGATGGCGCCTGGCTCGACGACGCGGAGTTGATCATAATCGAAACCGAATGGCTCGGAGAGATTCAGCGAACCTATACCGAAGACGTTTTCTCCATAAAAGGTTCTAATCAAGGCGGACCGGCGATTATTCCCAACACCAAGGCGAAGGACAATATCGAGAAACTCGCGGCCATAGAACTGCCGGACGATCCGAGCCGCGCCGACGTGAAGACCTATATTCAGAAGATCCAAAACATCTCTGCCACACAATCCAGTTTCGGGACGCGGGATCCGCAGGTCGGTATGCTCACCGATATAGGAGCGGAACACCTAGACCTCCTGATCGAGGCCTCCGGCGGGCGAGACTACTATCTCAGACGCGCCATAGAGAACCTCGCGGCCGAAGAACACAAGGAGCTCATCCTCGCGCATCTTGGCGAGCATTTTCATCTTGCCAAAAGTGTTGTGAAATTTGGCTGGCAGGAAGAGGCCAGAAAAACTCTGCTCGATGGACTCAAATATAGCGAAGACCTGCCTAAGTCATGGCTGCAATCCGTGGCGAGGTTCCAAGATCCCGAAACCTATCCCCTGCTCACGGACTATCTGATTCGCGCCCGCCATCGGGATGACGCCTACGATGAAATTAAGGATCTTCCCGGTATCGAACTGGATGAAGCCGTGGCCAAAGCATGGAAAAATGCCCAATATGATGGATGGGAGCGCCTCAATACGATTCCCCTTGCGTTGCAATTCGGCCATAAAGACGCTCTATCCGCCATAACGATTGCTCTTAACGATGAGAGCACTCACAGCTCATGGAACAATAAACTCCGCAAGAGCTTCAGTCAGCATACGGGCATCAGCGGCTCTGATGAAGAGCTGCGGATCTGGTACCTTGCCAATAAAGACCGTCTTCGCTTCAATCCTGAAACAAAAATGTTCGTCGTGAAATAGCTAAGTAAACATGCCTGAAATCAGATCCGATCCCATTTCATCGACGTTTTTCATTTTCTTGGTCGATTCCAGCAGGTCGGTAAGGCTGAGCAGCTCTTCGAGCAGCATCATTCGGGCAACGTGCTGATTTGCATGCGGCACATGGATGACCAGTTTTTTTCCTTCCTGCATCAGACTGAAGGCAATGTCGTCTTTCAATATCCGGTAGGTGGGTTTATCCGTATGCAGACGGTGCACAAAAAACTCTTCGCCCTGCAGCGCACGGACAAAGCGGTTGACCAGGAACTCGGTAATATCGCGCGATGGGAATTCCATTTCAATGGTCTCGATCTCCCCGCCCATATCATCCATTTCCTTGCGGAGGCCGGAGCCGCCATCGAACGACTTAACCAGTAGCGGCGGGGCAAGCATGGTGGTGATGACCGTCATCATGATGGAAACGCCGAAGATACCCTGATCGATGATACCGCTGGCCAGTCCAATGCCGGCGACGATCAACGCCACTTCGCCACGCGGAAGCATCCCCAGTCCAATCCGCAGTGATCCGCGCAGGTTAAATTTCATAAGATAGGCCGGGATACCGCACCCCGCAACTTTTGAAACAACAGCCAGCAAAGAGTAGACCGAGCCGAACAGCAGCACGGGCTTCATAACGGAAAAGTCGACCATCATGCCCATGACACAGAAAAAGATCGGAACGAGAATATTGTAGACCCCTTCGAGGTGGTGCTCGATCTCGTGAGCAAGGTCGGTACGGGATAATGCAAGACCCATGATGTAGGCCCCGATGATCATGGCCAGCCCGGCCATTTCGGCGAGTCCCGCCAGCAACAGGGACAGACCGAAGCAGATCGCTACAATGATTTCAGTGGATTTAAACTTTTTGATGGCCGAGGTAATCTTTCGGGCAAAAATCAGCCCGAGCGAAGTAACCACGACAAAGAAGCCGACCGCCTTGGCAGCGATAATGCCGATTTCGCCCCAGTTGACCTCTCCGCCCCCCATGCTCACTTTCGCCATACCCATTACGATGGCAAGCGTCACGATGCCGAACACATCATCAAATACCGCGCCCGCCAGAATCGTTACACCTTCCGGTGATGCCATTTTTCGTTTTTCCGCCAATATGCGTGCGGTGATGCCCACGGAGGTCGCAACGGAAATAACGCCGAGGAACAACGCCGCCGGATCCATAAAGGAATCAATGCCGTTGCCGGGCCAGTAAACCGCGCAGAGATCGCCGAATGCAAATGCGGCGATCAGTCCTCCCAGCCCGACAAACGAGCCCACTACGGAATACCGCAAAAAAGCAGCCAGATCGGTTTCGAGTCCGGCAAGGAACAAAAGGATGATGGAGGCCAGCGTAGCAATACCATAGAGCTCGGCCGATGCCGCAAAACCATGCTGCTCTGCAAACAAGACACCCAGGTTCGGAATATTGATCATACCACCGAACGCATAGGGGCCAATGAGCATACCGGAAGCCAGCTCGCCCAGCACGGACGGCATCTTGAGGAATCGCTGGAACAGGTAGCCGCCGACTTTTGCGCAGACAATGATGACGGCAAGCTGAAGAATCAGGTGCATCATCATATGGGTAATGCTGTGCCCCGATGACTCGGCAGCGTGGGCAACAGCCTCGCCTGCGTGGTGGACTGCGTTGGAGGCGGCGAGGTGATCCTGCATGATAGTCTATTTCCTGGTCAGAATTTCGTAGATCTCGCCGTCTGTTGTAGCAGCCAACAGCTTATCGCGCTCGGCGGGCTGGCTGATGAGACGGCTGATTTCAGCTAAAAATTGGATATGGGGGCCGGAGCGCTTCAGCGGGGAAAGGGTCATGATGAAAATCGTACAGGGCGACCCGTCCATGGAATCAAATTTAACGCCGTCTTTACAGATTCCTACACCCACGACTAGCGATTTAACCGCGTCCGTCTTTCCGTGCGGAATGGCTACGCCGTTCTGCATACCGGTCGACATCTTGGCCTCCCGCTCCAGCACGGCATTTAATACCGCCTCCCGATTCTTAACCTTTCCAGCCGCAACCAGACGGTCAATCATCAGCTCGATGACCTCCTGTTTGGAGTCGGCCTTAAGGTCAACCCACACAGTTTCCGGGGATAGCACTTTCTTCAGATTCATTTACATCAGTTCCAGCTATAGAAAATTAAGCGCGTCATTTTGAGAGTTGTCGGCGCAACGTCAACTGTTTTTTACGGAATCAATGAAAGCCTGTAGGCGTTTACACACAATAGATCAATCGTCATCCTGCATAATGGAACCATGTGTTTTCCATTCATCCACGCGGGTGAGCAGCCAGAGAGCCACCCCGGAACGGTAGGCTGCCCGACCGATCATATGGGCGGCGACAGGGGCTGTAAGCAGGAAAAACGCTATGACCAGCAGGCCCCGGGATGTCACGGTTATATCCGCAAAGTGGATAATCATTCCAACCACAATGGAACTGACCCCTACGGTCCCGGTTTTGGTGGCCGCATGCATGCGGATAAACAGATCCGGCAGCCGGATTACGCCAATTGCGGCAATCAGACAGAACAGGCCCCCAACCAATAAAAACAGGCTAACTATAATTTCGCGGATCATGACGGACCTCCCCGACGGATGTAGAGCGCAAAGGCGACGGTTCCAACAAAGGACAGCAGGGCCATACAAATAGCCGCCGGAATATAATATGAATCCCCCGTTTGAATACAGCGGGTAAGGATGAATGCCACCACGACCGTACCTGCCATATCCAACGCAACAACCCGGTCCGGCAAGGAGGGGCCAATCACCACACGGATCAGCGATGCGGCAAAAGCCGCGATGAGTGTCAGCATGACTATGTCACAGACGATATTGAGCATAATTACCTCAGCAACTCCAGTAGCCGGTGTTCAAGGCCTTCTTTTATTTCCCTCCGGAAATCATCCGGATTGATCACATACATTGCGTGCACGTAGAGGATCTTGCGATCCTTTGATATTTCCAGACTTAAGGTGCCCGGCGTCAGCGATATCACATTGGCCAGCAGGGTTATTTCAACATCGGTTTCTGCATCCATTGGAATACCGACGATACCCGGGCGTACCATGGGGTTGGGTTTAACGACGTCTACCGCCACCTTGGCGGAGGACACAATCAGCTCCTTAATAAAATACAGCATGAATCCGAAAAACAGACGGGTCTTCAGAAAATAGGAATTGGACTCCGTCGCCGACGGATTCATTAGAAACAACGCCAGATAGCCCAGCAAAAAACCGACAAACAGGTTCCCCACAGAAAGACTTCCTGTCAGCAGGCCCCAGAGCAGCGAAATCAGAAAATTGACGGCAAACAGCTGCATGGTTACCTAAGCCCCACTTTAGCGCTGCCCAACGCGTCACCGGCACTCAATCCTGATTGGTCAGTTACGAATTGCCGATTGTGGATTGTGGATTGTCGAATTTTGGAACGCAACCGTCGTTGGCCTTTTACAAGCAGACGCGTCGCAGACCCATCAATCGGCAATCTAAAATCCAAAATCCTAAATGTAAGGCGAAGCCGCATCATTCTCCTCCTCCCAGCACCGCATCCATATAGCCCTGCGGATTCATCAGTTGCCCGGCCGCGACATCAGCGTACTCAAAAATCGGACCGGCAAAAATACCGACACCGATGGTGATCACGGTGAAGCCGATCATCGGAAGCAGATACACCATCCATTTTCCTTTAGACATTGGATTCAGGTCCGGCAGCGGATCGGGCGCGGGCTTCCAGAAAACATACGCCCAGATCTTGGTCATGGAGTAGAGCGTCAGCAAACTTACTCCAAGAGCCGTGACCACGATCCACCACGACTCGGCACGCAAGCCGGAGATGATGAGTGTCAGCTTGGCAAAAAAGCCCGAAAGAGGAGGTACGCCGGCCAGCGACATGGCTGAGATCATAAAGAGGATAGAGAGCCCGGGCTTTTCTTTATATAACCCTCCCAGCTTATGCAGGTCATTGGTGCCTTTGATGCGGTTAACCGCTCCGGCCACCAAGAACAGGTTGGTTTTCACAATGATGACATGCATCAGATAAATAATTGCCCCGGTGAGTGCCAACCGCGTAAACAGGCCCAGGCCCATCAGGATATAGCCGATCTGGCTGACAATATGCACCGCCAGAATTTTCCGCATATCATATTGGCAGGCGGCGGCCAGAACCCCGGAAAGCATAGTCAGCCCGGCACCAATCAAAATCAGCCCATGCAGAAATTCCGGATCGGTGCTGAAGATCAGCGTGAAAACACGGATGAGAGAATAGACCCCGACCTTAGTCAGCAGGCCGGAAAACAGAGCCGTCACTGCAGCCGGCGGTGTGGGATAGCTGGCCGGCAGCCAGAAATAGAGCGGGAACATGCCGCACTTGATACCGAAGGCCATAATAAACATGACCGCAACCATCGTAACCAGCCCGCCCCGTTCGCCCTGCAGAATTACGTGCGCGAGCTCAGCCATATTCAGCGTTCCGGCCATGCCGTAAAAAATACCGATACCCGCAAGGAACAGTGCAGATGAAAGCAGGTTGAGCGTTACATACTTAATGGATCCTTCGAGCTGAGGACGTTCGCCGCCAAGCGCCAGCAGAATGAAGGAGGCGGTCAGCAGAACTTCGAACCAGACATACAGGTTAAACAGATCGCCGGTCACAAATGCGCCGTTCACCCCCATCAGCAGGATGAGCATGAGCGGGAAAAATCCGAACCGCATTCGCGTTTCATCCAGATCTGCGCAGGAATATGCCGTAACCCCGACCGCAAGGAGGCCGACCAGCACGAGCATCATACTCGACAGCATATCGATCGCCAGCGTGATGCCGAAGGGAGCCTTCCACCCGCCAACGCTCATCACGGCGATCGTGCCGTCTTTTGTCTCCATCATGATCAGGATGGAGACCAGCAGAATGGCGAACGAGGTCACTGTGGCGATGATCTGCTGCAGAGGAAGACTCTTGCGCATCAACATGCAGAGCACAGCTCCGGCCAGCGGAATCGTTATGGGGAGCACCGGAAGGAGCGTCATGTATCCGTCTCCTTCATTTTATCGAGATCATCGGTGCCGACTTCCTGATAGCTGCGTAAAAACAGTACCAGGGCAAAAGCGGTTACAGCGAAGCTGATGACGATCGCGGTAAGAATCAGGGCCTGCGGCAGCGGGTCGGCCGGCATTTGGGTAAACAGTTTTTCACCTTCTTCGATGATCGGTGCCCCACCCTGACGCAGGCCGGCTGCAGTAAAAATCAACAGGTTGGCTCCATGACTCAGGAGCCCCAGGCCAATAATCAGCTGGACCAGGTTTCGGCGCATCATAAGAAACAGCCCGCCGCCGTATAGCGTTCCGATCACCAATGCGAGGAGCACTTCCATTACTTTTCCTCCCCCAACGCAAAAACAAACGTGAGCAGTACACCCAGCACAACCAGATAAACCCCGACATCAAAAACAAATGGCGTTCCCAAATCAAAATACCGCCCGCCGCCCAGCGGAATCTGCCACCAGGTTCCGGTCAGGAATGCCTTTCCTGACAGAAGTGCCGGAAGTCCGCTCAACAGCGAAATGCCCAGACCGGCCGCCGTAATATCCCGTGGATCAAAACGCAGCAGCTTTCTTGCCGTCGCCACATCAAAGGCGAGGGAATAAAGCGCAAAGGCTGCGCCGCCCATAAGGCCGCCCACAAATCCGCCACCGGGATAATGGTGGCCGCGCAGCAACAGGTAGATGGAAAAGAGGATCAATGGCGGGAACATATATTGTGTTGCGGTCCGGAGAATGATGGAGGTCATGATTTATCCCCCTTCCTTTTCGGACGGAGCTTCAGCAGGGCCGCACCACCGACGGCCGCAATGGTCAGCACAGTGATTTCGCCCAGCGTATCGAGTGCACGAAA
This sequence comes from uncultured Verrucomicrobiota bacterium, assembly GCA_964486885.1. Classification (GTDB taxonomy): domain Bacteria; phylum Verrucomicrobiota; class Kiritimatiellia; order Kiritimatiellales; family Pontiellaceae; genus Pontiella. The sequence goes on along the minus strand of CAZAPF010000018.1, from coordinate 47,903 downwards.
ATCCACCAGGATCACATTCACCACGTTTCGGCCGTGAGCCCCTTTATAACTTTGCTCTAGGTAAAAGTCCGAAACCGGCGTGGGTGCCTGCACGGCAAGCGCAGCCAAAACCAGCACGGTGATCATGATTCCGAAGCCAACCGCCACCCCCAGATCGATCGCCCGGGTTTTCTTCGGCGAATTATGGTGGAAGGTGGGCAGGTGATAAAAGGCCAGTGCCATGAGAATAACCGTGAGGGTTTCAATCACCAGCTGGGTCATCGCCAGGTCGGGCGCTCCAAAGAAGGTGAACAGGAGTGCCATACTGAAACCCACCACGCCCATGCATAAAATCGCCCTTAAACGCGACTCGGAATGCACGGTTCCATATGCCGCAAACATCATGAGAATACCAATGGCCGTGATGCGAATGGACAATGGGGATACTTCATCAAATGTTTCAAAACCGCCCGCCCGGATGAACGCCACGATAACCAGCAAGGTGGTTGTAATGACACTGATACGGATATAGTGGCGCAACGAACCATTCTGAAGACTGCGCGTTTGCCAGCCCGCAAATCCGAGAATGGCGTTCAGTAATGCATTGTAAACTGCGTCAGGACCCAACTTAACCAATACACTTAAGCGGCCGGCAAGCCGGACGAATACCGAACGAATACAAAACAGGAAAACTCCGATCAGCATCGTGACGACACTGATGAGCAGATATTTATTAAATCCCGCCCATAGGTGCAGGTGAACGTGCAGCTCTTTCCACGCAATGGCCGAGGCCGCAGGTTCAACGATGGCATGACCAACCTTCCCGCATACAAATGAAAGCACAAGGCACCCAATTCCAAGAACCATGGGGCCTACCCGCATGGCAAGCGGAATTTCATGGGCATGCAATCCGTCGGGCATTTTTCCCATAAACGGTTTCAGTCCGGTCGACAGCCCAACGAGTACATACGCCGCACCTCCGATCACCGTTGCAATGATCAGCAATGGATAATGGCCCAGCGCATGCAGCCAGATCTCTTTTGCCACAAACCCGAAGAACGGGAAAAAACCACCCATAGAAAGCCCGGCGAGAAGTGCACAGGCAAATGACACGGGCATCGCCTTGCGCAGGCCGCCGAGTTTATCGATAGATGTTTCCCCGCCGGTTTCATGGGTAATACCACCGGCCACCATAAAGAGCGTTGCCTTGTAGAAAGCGTGCGCGAGCACGAATGCTGCCATCGCCTTAATGGTATAGTCGGTACCCACGCCGAGCAGCATAATCATGGCTCCGAGTGCGGAGACCGTGGTGTAAGCGAGCAGGCGTTTCAATACATGCTGCCCCAGCGCCATGATTGCTCCGACCAGGAAAGTAACAGTGCCTATGGTGGTCAGAATCAGCGTCCACTCCTCCGTTCCGCCAAGGGCGGGACTCAGGCGGGCCAGCAGGTAAACACCAGCCTTCACCATCGTGGAGGAATGCAGATAGGCACTTGCCGGTGTCGGGGCCTGCATGGCATTCGGTAGCCAAAAATGGAACGGGAACTGCGCGGACTTGGTGAAAGCACCAATACAAACCAGAATGAGAATCGGCCGATAATGCTCGTGCGCCAATAACTCGGGCCCGCATTGAATGACCTCGGACAGACGCCAGGTTCCGGCAGCACCCGCCATCAGAATTAATCCGGCCAGCAGAAACAAGCCGCCAAGCACGGTGACCAGCATAGCCTGCAGGGCCGCTTTACGTGCGGCCTCGCTTTCGTGATTAAAGCCGATCAATAGATAGGACGTAAAACTGGTGAGCTCCCAGAATATAAAAATCAGCAACAGATTATCGGCAAGCACAACACCGAGCATCGATGCCATAAAAGCGGTGATGTACATCAAAAAACGGCCCTGCTGGGCGTGTCCTTTAAAGTAACCCTGCGTATACAAAAGGATCAACATTCCGATTCCGCTGATGAGCAACGCGAATAAAAGGGACAGCCCATCCAGACGAAAAGAGAGTTCGAGTCCTAATTTTTCCACCCATAGAAATGTTTGCTCAACGGGATGCCCATGCATGATTTCAGGAATCTGTTTGAGCAGCCAAACAAACATAGCCAACGGCGCGGCGAGTAATAATGCTCCGGTATATTTGGGGCAATACCGATGGATCAAAGGCGCAAGCAACGCCGCAATAAAACAGGTGGAGAGGAGTGCCAGCACGATTAAAACCCACCATTCAGCCACAAAGGCTCTATTCTGCTAATGATTGGGGTGCAACATATAACACATAAAATATAGTGCACTTTTCTGTTAGTAAATATCCGTATGCGCATATGTTCTTTCAGATCAGCCTCGTGTACTGCAAACCATAGTAACCGCCTGACCGCTAAATCGAACCAGATTGGTATATGACGCGCAAGTAGGAAGGTAACAATTGTGCATAGCATGAGATTCTTACTCACCATATCACGGCGACCAATTCCCAAACCTCTACTCTACCCCTGTAAATATTGGCTATTTCAAACATTTTCCTATTGCTAAGATCGACGTTATCACCTACAAATCCACAATCGCTGAGCCGATACGGAGTCGGACAGTTAGATGGAATAAACCAGGAAATCCACAGGAGATTATACAATGGGAAAACCTATGACCAAATCGCAGATCATCGCAGCAGTAGCAGAAAAAGCAGACATCTCTAAAGTTCAGGCTAAAGACGCCCTCGAAGGTCTGGCCGAACTCGCCTATGAAGGTGCCGCAGACGGATTCACCATTCCTGGTCTTGGTAAGCTCGTTAAGGTTGACCGCGCAGCGCGTATGGGCCGCAACCCTGCTACTGGCGAAACCATCCAGATTGCAGCTAAGACTGTTCTGAAGTTCCGCATCGCGAAAGCAGCTAAAGACGCTGTACTCTAATCTGACTCGTGGATTGGATATACCGTCCCGGTTTGCGGGACGGTTCTTTTTTACCTATGAAACATCTTAATTCAATAACCCTGCTCATCGCCGCGGCCGCCACAGCACTTATGCTTACAGGCTGCGCTACTACGGACGATGATTACCAAGACGAGCAGGAATATTCCAATATGCCTTGGAACACGCCCCAACAGTGGGAAGGCTCCCGTTCCGTCCCCGGTCTCGGTGGTGGTGGCGGTTACTAAAGCCCCTCTCTTTCAGCCCGCTTACTGGCGGGCTTTTTTGTGCCTATTCCCCGAAATGTCCTTTCCATTGTTTCCAATGTCTGGAAGATTGTTCGCTTCATTTCAGTAAGGAAAACAGATCGTGGCGAAATTCATTATAAACGGCGGGAAACCCATCGGCGGAACCTTTCATCCGCGCGGCAATAAGAATGCTGTTCTACCTATGCTTGCTAGCTGCGTTCTGACCGATCAGCCCGTTGTGCTCCACAATGTTCCTTTGATTAATGACGTCAAAGTCATGCTCCAGCTGCTTGAAAGCATCGGCGTTGAAGTTTCTCTGAATGACCACACGCTTACGCTCTGCGCAAAGGGCCTCCGGACCACAGAGCTTGATCAAGGCCTTTGCGCCAAAGTACGCACTTCCGTTCTGCTCGCCGGGCCTCTGACTGCCCGGCACGGCGGTGCAACCATCTATCCACCCGGCGGCGATGTAATCGGTCGGCGACGGCTCGACACTCACTTCTACGGTCTGCGCTCTCTCGGTGCGGAAATTTCCACCGACCATGCATACCGGTTAAAAGCCGGGCCTTTAACAGCATGGAAAATGGTGTTTGATGAAGCCAGTGTTACCGCAACGGAAAACGTATTGATGGCAGCCACACTGGCGAAGGGCACCTCCACTATCTACAACGCCGCCTGCGAACCGCATGTTCAGGATCTGGCCCGCCTGCTGAACCAGATGGGCGCAGACATTTCCGGTATCGGAACCAATATGCTTACCATCAACGGGGTTGAAAGCCTGCACGGTGCGGAATACACCGTGCAGCCCGACTATATCGAAGTCGGAAGTTATATCACCGCGTCCGTCGCAACAGGCGGAAACCTGACCATTCCCGATGCCGGTGAACCGCAGACCCTTCAGGTGATGCAGCGTGCTTTTTCAAAGCTGGGCGTCGATTGGAGCCGCGATGGCCGCGCGCTGGTAGTTCCGCAGCAAACGGTTCGCAGCATCCGCCCGGACGAAGGCAATGCTACCCCGAAAATCGAGGACGGCATCTGGCCCGCCTTCCCTTCCGACTTAATGAGTGTGTGCATCGTACTGGCCACCCAGACGCAGGGCACCGCCCTCTTTTTTGAAAAAATGTTCGAGAGCCGGATGTATTTTGTCGACCATCTGATGGCCATGGGAGCCAATATTATCCAGTGCGATCCTCACCGGGTGGTAGTGATCGGCCCCACGCAACTGCGCGGGAGCAAACTGACCAGCCCCGACATCCGTGCGGGCATGGCGATGTTGATTGCCGCCTGCTGTGCCGAAGGCGAAAGCGTGATCAACAACGCCCAGGTCATTGATCGCGGATACGAAGCAATTGAAGATCGACTTGCCGCGCTCGGAGCGGATATTGTGCGCATTGATTAGTAATCCGATAATAAAAAGAGAGTAATAGCTATGGGGTTTCCGAAAACATTTTACCGCTGGCGGCCGCATCCGTGGCACGGACTTGAAGCACAGGATGGTGGCGAGGGTATCGTTAATGCCTATATTGAAATGACGCCATTTGACGCTGTTAAATATGAAGTGGATAAAACCACCGGCTACCTAAGGGTGGACCGCCCGCAGCTGACATCCTCCATGACCCCCACCCTCTATGGATTTATCCCCCAGACCTATTGTGCGGCCCGTGTTCAGGAGCTTTCTCCTAAATCAAAATGCGGTGATGGCGATCCGCTTGATATCTGCGTAATCACCGAACGACCCATTAACCGCGGCGAAGTGATACTCCGTGCCCGGGTGATCGGTGGCATGCAGATGATTGATAACGGCGAAGCCGACGATAAGATCATTGCCGTTCTCGACAATGATGCCTTCTGGAAAGATGCCAATGATATTGGCGAAATTTCCCCCGCCCTGCTCGAGCGCCTGCGCCATTACTTCGAAACCTATAAACTGGTCCCCGGCCAGCCGTCTGATGTCACCATCGAACAGATCTACGGACGCGAACACGCGCTCAAAGTGATTGAAGCCTCGATGGAAGACTACACCGAAGAATACGGCTGATTGAATGTAGACGCGCGCTTCCAGCCGCGTTGCGGAGCCGCTCCAATACAACGAGGCAGGATACCTCATCTACATTCTTTTCCGCCCAACCAGCGCCAATCCGACCAGCAGAATCAACGCGATGTTGCGCGCCACGCTGAGCCAATCCATGGGTTTGGCAACGGGCGAGTTACTGAAACAGCCGCAGCTGAAGGCCGTTCCGCGTAATAGATTGATGATGATTCCGCCGGTAAAGAACGCCAGCAGGATCAGCGCTATCCACAATGCAGCCACACGGTATTTCGGAATTAAAAACAGACAAACCGCACAGCCGACTTCAAGCCATGCAATATATAATGATGCAATATTGACCAACAGATCAGGCAGCAAATGAAAACGGTAGACGGTTAACGCAAAGTCGGTTGGGTAGATAATCTTGTGGTAGCCGGACAGGAAAACAGCAGCAATGATGAACGAAGCAATCCAATAGGCCAGCCGGTAGATTTTCTGATCCCGCGTCATTCAGTGACCCCTTTGACTGGAGGGATAGCGTCCGCGCTGTCCGTGGGCAACGAGGTCGTCGCCCCTCCATGTTTTTTCCAAAGATCATAACCGTCGATGTAAAGAACCATGTTATCAGCGCCCATCGCCTGCAACTCGATTGCAAGCAACAGTGAATCATCGCAATCACGGTTTCGGCAGTAGATGACCAATTCCCTATTGGAATCGATCAGGCCAGCAATCAATGCAAAATGTTCTTCCAGTGATTGGATGGGAACGGAAAGAGCCCCGGGAATATGGCCTCTGGAAAATTCATGCTCGGAGCGCGCATCAATAAATACACTATCTTCGGTCTGGAACTTTTCGAGGGAACTAGCAAGCGGGATCACTTTAAGCTTATGTTCTTTTGCCTTCGCCTCTACCTGACTTGACCAATCCTGTACCCACGGAATTTTTCGCGGGTGTACGCTATTGGCCACCACCGCCACCACCCCGCTTACCAGCAGGATGATTCCAACGCGCTTGAAGGTGGGTTTCATTATTTGGAGGAAGAAGACCCGTATTCAGGAGGCTCTTCGGCAACATTTAGAACCTGCTCCCGGTTTGGCCAAGCGCCAGTTGCTTCGAAGTAGAGCGTTTCCGGTGCAATATCCAGTTCGCCATCCTGCCAAGTGATCGTGTTCCAATCGGGATCAATGGCATACAGCTTGAACTGCTCAATATCTCGGAGGACATTAAAAATGCCTCCCTTTTCTATGAAAGGCAGAAAATCGACTATACCTGATTTCCCGTCGGAAAATGACAGCTTCAGGCGATAATCTTCAACGTACTCAGCTTGGATTACATCATAATTCATGAGCGTTTTAACGGTTCAATTTTTTCGGGTCGCTGCTGATTTTCTGCCAGCTCCCAATCCGCCATCAATTCCGATTGGTGTGCTGCGGCCCACTCAACGACCATCCCAAGAACTTTAGGAGGCAATCGGCCATCCAGCAACTCAAAGTTTTGAATGGCAACAGAAGCCCTGAACTCGTTGTAGCGGACATGAAAATGCGGAGGGGCATGGTCATTATAAAACATGCCAATCACAATTCCATAGAACCGACTAATCTCGGGCATATGAATTTGGCGGCGACAAAGCACCGCCCTCCATTATTCGCCTTGCTCTTCTTTAGGAGTTTCCGGCTCAGATGTGGACTCAACTGCGGGAGCTTCGCCTTCAACAACTTCAGTCGCCTCGGGAAGGTCCTCTTCCGGCTCCAGAACTGCGGCGGAAACCAGCTTATCCCCATCCTTCAGGTTAAAGAGGCGGACGCCCTGTGTGTTACGACCGATAACCCGGAGGTCGCTCGCGCCGATGCAGATCATCTGCCCACCTTCGGAAATGAGCATCAGGCGATGCTCTTCGGTGACGGCATGCGCACTGACCACTTTGCCATTACGTTCGGTAGTCTGAATGCTGATGATTCCTTTGCCGCCTCGTGACTGCGTCCGGTATTCATCAAAGCTCGTACGTTTACCGTACCCGTTTTCGGTGATGGCCATCATCGTCGAATCGGTATCGACGATTTCGATGGTTACTACTTCATCCTGATCCGTGAGGGTAACACCCTTCACACCGCGTGAAACACGGCCGAGCGGACGGGCATCGGTTTCCTTGAAGCGAATCGCCTTGCCGTTACGCATGCTCAGGATAATTTCATTTTCACCATTGGTCAGCTGTACGCCGATCAGCGAATCGTCTTCATCAATGTTGATGGCTTTCACGCCGGCAACACGAACGTTCTTGTAGGCAGCCAATACGGTTTTCTTAATGATACCGTTCCTGGTGGCCATAATCAGGTTATGGCTGTGGTCATCCAATTCACGGACACACATGATGGCGGCGAGTTTTTCGTCCTGCCCCATCTGCAGCACGTTGGCTAGTGATCGACCACGGCTCTGGCGCGAACCTTCCGGCACATAGTAGGCCTTCAACCAGTACATTCGCCCTGCTTCGGTAAAGCAGAGCAGGTAGTCGTGCGTGGAAGCCGAGAAGATGTGCTCAACAAAATCCTCATCCTTCGTGCTCATGCCGACTACGCCTTTGCCACCGCGACGCTGCTGGCGGTAGGTGTCGGTCGGCACACGCTTGATGTAACCCGTATTGGAAAGTGTGATCACGCATGGCTCGTCGGCAATGAGGTCTTCAATATCGATTTCACCTTCGTCGATCGAAAGATCGGTGCGGCGGATTTCACCATACTTCGCCCGGATCTGTTCGAGATCTTCCTTGATAACCGCAAAGATTTTAACCGGATGCGCCAGCAGGTCTTCGAGATATTCAATCAGCTTTTTCAGCTCTGCATATTCCGCCTCAACCTTGTCGCGTTCCAGGCCGGTCAGCTGGTAGAGGCGCATCTCAAGAATGGATTTTGCCTGGATTTCACTGAATCCGAATTTCGCAATCAACCGTTCCTGAGCCTCTTCCCTGTTTTTCGAGTCGCGAATAATTTTCACGACTTCATCCATGTTATCCATGGCGAGCAGATAGCCTTCCAGGATGTGTGCGCGGGCCAGTGCTTTATCAAGATCAAACTGCGTTCGGCGGGTGACCACGTCGAAGCGATGATCGATGAAGCACTGCAGCACTTCCTTCAGGTTCATGACGCGGGGCTTGCCCTTGTCGATGGCCAGCATGATCCCGCCGAAGGTCTGTTCCATCTGCGTATGCTTGAAGATGTTGTTCAGCAGCACATTCGGAACCGCATTGCGCTTCAGTTCGATCACGAGGCGGATGCCTTCCTTGCCGGACTCATCGCGGATATCAGAAATACCCTCGAGCTTTTTGTCGCGCACCAGGGTAACCATCTTCTGGATCAGCAGCGTCTTATTCAACGCATACGGGATCTCGGTGATGATGATACGCGCCTTGCCGTTATCGTCTTCCTCGATGTCGGCTTTACCGCGAACCTTAATTTTTCCACGGCCGGTCGTGTAAAAATCGCGAACGGCATTCAGACCATAAACGGTTCCGCCTGTCGGGAAGTCGGGCCCCTTAACGAGCTCGTGCAGTTCATCGACGGTGGCTTCGGGGTTGTCGATCAGCAGGATGGTACCGTCAATCACTTCACCGAGGTTATGCGGCGGAATGTTCGTGGCCATACCGACCGCAATACCGGTCGATCCGTTAACGAGCAGATTCGGAACACGTGCCGGAAGCACGGAAGGTTCCATTAAGGATTCGTCGAAGTTCGGGCGCATATCGACGGTATCTTTATCGATATCGGCCAGCATTTCCTCAGCCAATGGACGTAGACGGCACTCGGTATAACGATAGGCCGCAGCACGGTCGCCATCAATCGAACCAAAGTTACCCTGTCCGTCGATGAGCATGCCGCGCATCGCAAAATCCTGCGCCATACGCACCATGGTGTCGTAGACTGCGGTGTCGCCGTGCGGATGGTAGTTACCGATCACTTCACCGACAACTTTCGCGCATTTCACATAGGCTTTGTTGTGCGTCCAGCCACGTTCCTTCATGGCGTAGAGAATGCGGCGGTTGCCCGGCTTCATCCCGTCGCGTACATCCGGCAAGGCGCGGCCAACAATCACCGACATCGAATAGTCGATGTATGCACTCTGCATCTCATCTTCAATATTAATCAGGTCAATACGTTCGTTTGATAGGTCCATAATAGTGCTTTCGTTAGATGTCGAGGTTGGTGACGTTCAGTGCATTTTCCTGAATGAACTCACGGCGGGGCTCTACTTCGTCGCCCATGAGAATCGTGAACATATCGTCTGCTTTCACCGCGTCTTCAAGTACGACCCGTGTCATGCGGCGGCACTCCGGATCGAGTGTGGTTTCCCACAACTGCTGCGGATTCATTTCACCCAAACCTTTATAACGCTGAATCGACATGCCCTTGCGCCCGGCAATGCGGACGGCCTGTGCAATTTCCATCAACGAGGTAACCGGCGTTTTGGAGCCCTTGTCATCGAGGTTGAATTGCGGCTCTTCAGAGCCCATCAGCTGACTAAAGGAGAAGCCTCCTTCTTCCAGCTTTGCAACAACTTCTTTAAGCTGGCGGGAGAAGAACAGTTCTTTATAGCGGACGGCCGGGGCAGGCGGAGCGGTCTCCTCCGGAGTTTCAACAGACTCTTCGCCTTCTGCAATATCGGCTTCTTCTGCAGCGTCTATCTCTTCCACGACTTCTTCAACAGCCGGAGCTTCCAACGCCATTGCGGCTTCGACCTCAGAGAAAATGGCCTGAAGACCATGATCGTCCAAAGCAAAGCGGATATCGAGATCCTCACCAAGTTTGTTCATGTACGCGCAATAGAGCGGGAACGCACCGGTCTCAGGATCGCGCTGGGACAAATAATCCTGCAGCGAAATTCCCCGGCGGCGAAGCTTGTCGGCAATACCCTCAATCGCCACCACACTTTCGAGAAGTTCGCGCAGTCCTTTAGTATCGAGCAGCTGTTCGCCGTCGAGTTTTTCCAGGCGCATGCCATCGGCACCCAGATCGAGCAGGATCTGCGTCAGATGCGCATCGGACTCGACATATTCCTCGCGCTTGCGTCGCGTTACCTTATAAAGCGGCGGCTGAGCGATGTAGACAAAGCCATGCTCGATGAGCTGTGGCATCTGACGGTAGAAGAACGTCAGCAGCAGCGTACGAATGTGCGCTCCATCGACGTCCGCGTCGGTCATGATAATGATTTTGTGGTAGCGCGCCTTTTCAATGTCGAAGTCGTCAACCCCGATACCGGTTCCGATGGCGGTAATCATGGTGCGGATTTCGTCGTTGGCCAGCACCTTGTCGAGACGGGCCTTCTGAACATTGATCACTTTACCTTTAACCGGGAGAATGGCCTGATACTCGCGTTCGCGGCCTTGCTTTGCGGATCCACCCGCAGAGTCCCCTTCCACAATAAACAGTTCGGTGCGGGCCGGATCGCGGCTGGAGCAGTCGGCCAGCTTGCCAGGCAGTCCACCGCTTTCGAGTGCGCCCTTGCGCCGGGCGAGATCGCGCGCCTTGCGGGCGGCGAGGCGGGCGCGGGCAGCCACAACGGCCTTGTCGATGATGGTACGGGCGGTGGACGGGGTTTCCTCGAAATAGGTGCCGAGTTCCTCGTTGACGATCTGCTGGACAATGCCTTCGACCTCGCCGTTGCCGAGCTTGGTCTTCGTCTGGCCTTCAAACTGCGGGTCGGGGATTTTGACGCTGAGGACGGCTGTGATGCCCTCGCGGATGTCGTCGCCGCCCATCGCCTGCTTGTCATCCTTGATCAGCTTATTGGCCTTGGCGTAGGCGTTGACTGTGCGGGTCAGCGCGGAGCGGAAGCCGGAAAGGTGCGTGCCGCCTTCAATCGTATTGATGTTATTGGCGAAGGTGAAGATGGTTTCATTGAACGCGTCGGAATACTGCATCGCAATTTCAACGACGACATCGTCTTTTTCGCGCTCAAAATAGATCACATCCGAGTGCATTGGCGATTTGTTGCGGTTCAAATGCTGGACAAATTCCAGTATGCCGCCGTCATACTTGAAGACTTCGTCGCGGCCGGTGGCTTCTTCCCTCAGCGTGATTTTTGCGCCGCGATTCAGGAAGGCCAGTTCGCGCAGACGAGCGGAGAGGATATCCCACTGGAAGCCGGTCTCGTGCGTGAAAATGGTATGGTCGGGCATGAAGGTGACCTTCGTGCCGGTTTCGCTAGTCTTTCCGATAGTGACCAGATCAGTAACCTCAACACCGCGCTCGAAACGCTGGTGGTGGATCTGGCCGCCACGTTTGACTTCAACTTCCAGCCATTCCGCGAGCGCATTCACACACGAAACACCGACTCCATGCAGCCCGCCCGATACCTTATAGGTGTCGGAATCAAACTTACCGCCGGCGTGCAGTACAGTCAAAACAACCGTAACAGCCGGCTTGCCTTCGGTTGGGTGCATATCGACCGGAATACCGCGACCGTCGTCAATGACGCTCAGAGAGCCGTCTTCGTTAATACAGACTTCAACGTTGGAGCAATAGCCTGCAAGTGCCTCGTCAATCGAGTTATCGACGACTTCGTATACACAGTGATGGTAGCCTCGGGAACCCGTGTCGCCAATATACATGGCGGGACGTTTCCGGACGGCATCCATGCCCTCAAGCACGGAAATATGGTCGGCACTGTAGCCTACGGCATCGGGATTATCAGCGGCGCGGTTTTGCGTCGATTCTTCAGCGGATAGATCGTTTTGTTCTTCAGACATAGCTGTCCATTTCCTTTCGGTGGAATTAATCCGGATAAACTAGCAGATTCGCTAAATACAGAGCAACAGAAGAAGGGGGTTAATTCTGAGTTATTTTGACCCAAATCGGCGAAAAACCGACAAAATTGCCCTTTGGAGCCCAAATCAGTCTTTGAAGCCGTGTTTTGCAAATTTCCAGCCCATCGTAAATTTCGGGGATTTACGGGCTAAAACGGCTTAAATGGCCTTCAGAGCCCCATTTCGGTACTGGTTCATTTTGACCATGTAGCGTTCCGCATATTTCCGGATATCAACAATGTCTTCATCAGACAGCTTGCGGATCACCTTTGCCGGGGTTCCAACAGCGAGTGATCCAGCTGGAATTTTACGGTTTTGACCAACCATGGAGCCGGCACCGATGATGCAGTTATCGCCAATCTCGCAGCCATCGAGCAGAATCGATCCCATGCCGATCAGACAGTTATTACCCACTTTACAGCCATGCAAGGTCACTTGGTGACCGACCGTGACATCACTTCCAAGAATCACGGGATTTCCATCGCCGGTATGAGCCACGGAGTTGTCCTGAATATTGCTCCGCTCGCCCACGATAATCGGCTCAATGTCCCCCCGCAAAACGGCTCCGAACCAAATGCTGGATTGATTATGCAACATTACGTCGCCGATAACAGTGGCGTTATCGGCGACGTAGTATTCCTCCGGCAAGGAAGGCTCACGGTCATTATACGTATAAATCATGCCCCGCAGTGTAGCGAAGTTATCTCTGAAAGAAACCCATTCCCTCAACGCTTATCGATCAGCCCCAGCTCCAGCGTGGTTTTACTGAGTTCAATCTGTTCATGCTCCTCCATGACGAGCAGGTTTTCGAATACCTCCCGAACCTTGGACGTATGGGCCTTTTCAGCAATCTCCCGGTAGAACTTAATCAGGCAGGCATCAAAGTGCATTGCAGCCGCCACAACATCTTCGACCTGCATATCCTCCTTGATCTCAAAGTCGCTGATTCCACTGAGTTTTGAGGCATCGGAGCCATATTGGAAATAGGAATCCAGCACGTTCTTGTCGACTTCCCGTGCGAATTCCTTAAGACAATCTTCCAGATACTGCTCATGCCTGCTCAGATAATCCAGCAAGGCACGCGTCCGTTCCTTCTCAGTCGAATCTTTGAGTTCTTCGTAAAACTCGCTGAGCTTATGGTGGAACTTCCGGGCCTGATTAAGCACATCTTTAGTTTGATCAAACGGCATACTAATAACTCCTTTCGTTTCTAACGTGATTTTAAACCTTGAAAAGAGGCTGTCAAATGCAGATCTGTCTAAATAGAGAGGTCTTATTTAACGGGTAAGTCGGGCAATCAACTCGTCATGCTGAGGATACTCAGCCTGCAATTGGGCTCTGGACGGCATCTCGAATTCGGAAAAATCGAATCCCGGCACCACGGCGCAGCCTACCAGCGCACAATCGCCGTCAACCGTTGCCCCAAACAGGTTTCCCGCCTTGACGGTGTGCTGAAAAGCGCCCTCTCCCAGCGTAATATGGTTATAATCACCGGCCGGACTGATCTCGTGGATAGTGATCGGCGCACCGGCATAAAAATGCCATTGCTCATCCGACCTCAGCCTATGCAATGCGGAGAAATCATGCCCTTCCAGCAAATAATAAATTGAGGTCATCATCGGTCGCGAATTCTCAAGCTTCAGCTCCGACTCATAGATACGCCGGAACCAGCCTCCTTCGGGATGGTGCTCGAGCTTCAGTTCCTCGATCCACTTGGCTGCAACTGTTTGACCTGCATCAGACATTGTCATTGATTTAATGTGTGAATAAAGATCAGCAATGTCAACCGAGAGAAATCCGCTGATTCAATACGATCTCTTGCGGCGATATAGCAGCCTGCCAGGCATGAACTTCTACGCCGGCGGCAACAGCGGCATTCAGGGCACCGGCATATTTCGGGTCAATTTCATGCGCAGCGCGGAAGGTCGTTCCATCGGAACGCGGAATCACAAAAAGCATGGCGGCGCGATGTCCGGCCTTAATCACATCAACCAGTTCGTTTAAATGCTTCCGGCCCCGGTCAGTCACCGCATCGGGAAAAGCATAGCAACCGTCATCCGCCAGCAGGGTCACATTCTTCACTTCCACATAGCAAAGCTCACCGCCCTTTTTCAAAAGGAGGTCAAATCGGCTGTTGCCGAACTTTTGCTCCCGTACCACTTCATCGTATCCGGCCAGCTCAGGAATAATGCCGCTGGATACCGCCTCGAATGCCATCTCATTGGCCCGGCCCGTATTCACGCAGATCCAGCAGTCGCCGTTATGCACCAGCTCCCAGGTATAGCGGTATTTTCGTTTGGGATTTTGGCTGTCGGAAAGGGCCACCTTCCAGCCCGGCTCGGCGCAGGTTGTCATCCGGCCGGTGTTCGGACAATGCGCGGTAATCACGCTCCCGTCCTCCAGCTCCACATCGGCCAGGAAACGCTTATAGCGTTTGATCAGTGTTCCAAATATGACAGGAGGTAATTGCATAAAATTCTCTCACAAAGGCACAGAGAATAGATCCTTCGTGTCTTAGTGGCTTCGTGAGAAGTTATTCCGGTTTCCGGTTCCAGGCCACGATGCATTCGTCGATGCTCATCTCGTAGCGCTCGTTGCAGAACTGGCAGCTGATGCCGACCGGATCCTTGCGCTTTACGATTTCCATACGCTCGGGAATGGGAATGCTGCGGAGGACAGCCGACATCTTTTCTTTGTTGCAGGTGCACTCGAACACAGGTGCGGGGCAGGCTTCCACCTGAATTCCTTCATACCCTTCTTCATCGCCAATCAGCGCCTTGGCGATTTCCTCAAAATAGCTGTCGGAGTCGCTGTCATGGCTGAGCAGATCGCGGAAACCTTTGTCGTCCATGTGGTGCCGGATACGGTCAAATCGTTCGAGGTCGGTGCCGGGCAACGCCTGAATCATCCAGCCCTGACAAAGCTGCACCGGGGTTTCCGGATCGGCCTGAAATCCGATCATGGCGCTCATGCCCGTTTCCACCTGATCGGAAATACAGTAATGGTAGGCCAGGTCGTTAACCGGGTCATGCAGAGAAACCGGCGTGGTGCCCGAATTGGCAATCTGGCCATCCTTGGTCACCACAACCTGAAGGTCGCCCATTTCACCATAGAGTCCATCGTGCGCATCTTCCGCTTCTTCATATTCGCTGAGGTGCGGCGGCGAGATAAACGAGCGGACCGTGCCATCCTGCCCGGCATCCACCACGATGGTTTTCAGCGCACCCTTATATTTCCAGCAGGCATTCAGTCGGTTGCCTTCCGGCAGGATGGCCGCCGCCAGCAGGGTTGCAGTCGTGGCCCGCCCGAGAATATGCGCCGCAGCCGGGTCACAGTCGTGGCGTACAATCGATTCGTTCACCGCACGGGTCGTCACCGCATAGGTAAATGCAATATCGAGCCCCTTGAAATGGCCTTTATAAAGTAAATCGTTCATAGCGCGCGTATTGTTCAGAACATTGCACCGCGTGCAAGTTTAAATCTGCCAAACCCTGAGCGCATAATTCAGCCCAACAAACATACCGTGAGTTATCTTATTACCTTCAATTTGGCTGGCGAATTAATCTTGCGGTGACACGGAACAGGGGTAACCTGCCCATTGAGGACCATGAGATAAGCCTGGCTATAGAAAATGGAACCTGAAGCCCAGTCTAAAGAACCGCACAGTTCCTCTGAATTACAGCAGCGGACGGACGGCTGGTTCATTACGATTCTACGATGCCTGTCTGCCCTCATTGCCGCTTTATCCGCTCTGGTGGTCCTATTATTCGACAAAGAATTCTGGCCGTTTATTATCGCTGTACTTTCCCTTGGTCTGCTGACGGCCTGGTTTGCCTGCCGCGGTCACGTGAGGCGGGATCGCATCCTGATTCTCTGTGGAGGCGCCACGGGCCTCCTGCTCGGATTCATCGGCCTCGTCTGCGGCGTCGTTTGGGCCAACCACACCAACCCTGATTCCAACCTCAACGCGCTATTCGGCATTTTCTACACCGGTCCTGCAGGATTCGCGATGGGTGCCACGCTGGGCATATTTCTTAGTCAGACCTACTTTGATCTACAGCATCATAAACATCATCATGCACATCACCATGAGCATGATCCTGCTTAGAACGGAGCCGCACTCTCAAGCTGGATTGGCTCGCCCGTTACCGGATGCCGAAATTCGAGCGTTTGAGCATGGAGCATCAGGCGCTCGCCGGCGATTCCATAAATATTATCGCCGACAATCGGGTGCCCGAGCGCCTGCATGTGCACGCGCAGCTGATGCGACCGACCGGTTTTTGGAAACAATGCGATGCGGGTTGCGGATGCCGTTCGTTCCAGCACCTCCCATTCGGTGATCGCCTTTTTGCCGCGCACACAATCAACCAGGTGCTTCGGCGGCAGGCGCTGCCCCATGTCCTTCCGCATGGGATAATCTATCATACCCTCATTCTGCTCCATAATTCCTTCAACAAGGGCGATGTAGGTCTTCCGGATTTCCCGATTTTCAAACTGCAACGACAGGTTTCGCTGCACCTCTAGTGAACGAGCAAAAAGCATCAGGCCCGAGGTATCCATGTCCAGCCGATGCACCATCAGCGCATCGGGATATTGTTCGGCAACACGGCTTAAACAACAATCCTGCTTATCCGGGCCGCGTCCGGGAACAGACAGTAATCCGGTCGGCTTGTTCACGGCCAGAAAGGCTTCATCGCTATGGATTATTTCCAACATGCGGCAGGTTTTACCACAGAGGACACAGAGGGCACAGAGGAACTTTTAATGGTCCGCCATAATAATTAGCTCAATGTGCTAAATCAGGGTGCTGATAAACCTGAACATGGGTGTAGCGCGGGGTTGACTTCCCTGTGATCAGTCTCGCTTCGCGTCTTTCGAAGAAAGAGCGCACAAAGCTTTCGGGGAACGCACTCTTTGCGTTGCAAAGAAGCACGTGCTACACCGCATTCTGCTGATTACAGATGGTTCTTTGATTAGTTGGCTCTTTGATCCAGTTTATTCGCGGTGAGGAATGGATATCCTGCATCACGCTCTACATATCCAGCGCGGTTTCGGGATAGACCTGGCCGTCGGTGCCGATTTTAAAGATGTAGATGAGGCCGGGCTGGAGGCGTTTGTAGACGGCGTTGCCGTAGACCGCCTTGATGCCGTGGTCACGTAACGCTTCCGGGTTGTTGGAGAGATCCCAAATGGCTTCCCAGAACAGCTGCTGTTCGGGTAATTTCAGATCCCGGAGCAATCCGGCGTAACGTTCGGGATGGGTACCGGGCGTCGCGATAGTGTAGCCCTCGGAAGGACTCATCGTATCCCCGTACACCCTGCGCCAGATATAAATCGAACGGGCTTTCCCATCCATAACGGCCTGATCGGAAAAGGTGACGATGAGGGCATCAAAATGCACGACATCACCTTCGATTTCATACTCCCGTTCCAGCACTTTGTTGAGCATGTCATCGCGGGCGGTCTCTACAAATTTGATGGTGGTATAAAGCCGGCCTTCGCGTTCTTCCTGCTTGATGACTTTGGCGAAGCCGATCTGGTCTTCATGCGTCAGGGTGGTGATGGCCTCTTTAAGCTTTTCATTACCGGCCAACAGATCATGCACGGTTTTTGTGCCGTAGAAAATGGTGCCGCCCACAAATGCCAGAATGGTTAGCACTAAAACGGTGGTAATGATTTTAAAGAACCGCCTCACGCCGGATGTACCTCGACGTTGATGTGAATGAGGTGGGGAATATCCGCCAATAGCGCCTTGATCGCGTCAGGGTTGTGGGCTTCAGCGGTTTCAACGGACAGAATAACCGCCAGATGCTCAGGAGCAACGGCCCAGACGTGCAGATCGGTTATCCGAACCCCGGGCTCAGCCTCAACCGCGGAGCGAATCGAAGCAAACACCTCGGGATCCAGACTTCCATCAAGCAGAATGCCACTCGTTTCGCGCATTAGCCCGATCGCCCATTTTGTGATCACGAGTGATCCGACAATGCCCATGACCGGATCCAGGATGGCCCAGCCGAATATGCGCCCAAAGGTCAGTGCAATAATGGCTGCAATCGAGGTAAGCGCATCGGCCAGCACATGTAAATAGGCCGCCTTTAAATTATGATCTTCGTGATGGTGGTGATCGTGGCCATGTCCATGATGATCCTCACCTTTAAGCAGCAGCGCGGATACGAGATTGACGATCAGGCCGACCACCGCCACTCCGATCGCTTCGTTAAATTGTATTTCCTGGGGTTCGATAATGCGGTGAATCGACTCAACTGCCATCAGCACGGCCACCACACCGAGCGCGACGGCGCTGGCAAAGCCTCCAAGTACGCTGACTTTCCCGGTGCCGAAACTGAAACGCGGATTTTTCGCATGCTTACGGGCATAACGATAGGCAAAGATGGTGATGCCGAAGGCCGCCGCATGCGTTCCCATATGCCAGCCATCGGCCGTCAGTGCCATCGAGTTAAAAACAAATCCGGCAAGGATTTCGACCACCATCGTAAAGAGGGTCAGCCCTAAAACGATATAAACCTGACGCTCGCCGCGTTTATGGCCATGGTGGAAATCATGTTCGTGCAGTTCGCATTTGGTCATAGTCAGGCAGTTTCCATCGGTTCAAAGTCGCGCAGAAGACGAATTCCGGAAGGCTCAAGAACAATCACCGCCGGGCCGGCATCATCGGTATGTGCGGAAAGCGTATAATAGGATACGTCCTCCACCTGCCGTAAATCATCTTCGTGGTTATGCCCCTGGAAAACGGCCTTAACTTTACCCGAGAGGCTGATCATTTCGCGAACAGCCTTGTTGTTCGATACCGCATGCGTGCAGGTATGGTCAATTCGCTGGTGGCTGATCACGATCACCGGGAGCAGCGATGCCGCCAGCCTACCCCGCAACCAATCGAGCTGCTCATCCGGAATAAAGGCTTCCTGCCATTTAAAGTTTCCATGATCATAGACCGTTCCATCCGGTGAAAAATTCCCGTCAATACAGACAAAGCCATAGCCGCCCTTTTCGAAATGAAAGCGAGAGGCCTCACCCGCCCGGCCCAGCGCACTGTAGAACTGTGCCTTGGAAAGATAATCCAGATCGTGATTCCCGTGCATGAAGTAGACGTCGCCTTTAAATGCGTCGCACAGGGCCGAAACCTCACGCAGCAGCCGGTTCGCATGCAGCTCATTCTTACCGTGTACAAGATCGCCCATCACCACGAGAACGCCAACGCCGCCAGCATTAAGTGCCGTCACCGCTTCGTAGAGCCGGTTCATTGCTTTGGCGCCGCCGTCGTAGTGGATATCGGTCAGCAATCCGATTTTCGTCTGTTCGGTATGAGGCATGTCTATACTTAAATCGATTTCAACGAATCCGCATAGTGAAATATGCAGTGGACTTTCCCGCACGAAAAAGTTCAAACTCCCCACTCAATGAATGAAGCAATTCCAATCCTTGCAGGTACCGCCGCCCTGATCGGCTTCGGCCACACGTTGGCCGGCCCGGATCACTATCTTCCTTTTATTGTTATGGGCAAGGCCCGGAAGTGGTCGCTTGGCAAAACCATGTGGATCACCCTGCTTTGCGGCATTGGACATGTGGTTGGGTCGATTGCTCTTGGGCTCATTGGCGCAACGCTTGGCGTTGCATTGGGCAAACTGGAGCTGTTCGAGGCTTGGCGCGGCAACATGGCGGCGCAACTGTTGATTATTTTCGGCTTCACCTATTTTATCTGGGGCGTCCACCGCGCCATTAAAAACAAACCGCACGTTCACGCACACGTGCACGAAGGCAATGTGGTGCATACCCACAAGCACTCCCACGTCCACGAACATGCCCATCCCCACGATATAAAAACCCGCAATGTCACGCCCTGGGTGCTTTTCACCATTTTTGTTCTCGGCCCCTGCGAGCCGCTCATCCCGCTGATTATGTATCCCGCAGCCGAACACAGCCTTACGGGCATGCTGCTGGTTGCCGGAGTTTTCGCGCTGACCACTATTGGCACAATGATGAGTGTGGTGCTCGTTTCCACGTGGGGCATCCGGTTTGTCAAACTGGGGTCTGTCGAGCGCTTCAGCCACGCCCTCGCCGGCGCAACCGTCTGTCTTTCAGGACTGGCGATTCAGTTCCTCGGGCTTTAATACCCGAGAAAACCGTATGAATATGAAATCGAATGAACACGTAATACAGCCGACATGCAGATGACAGGATCCCCTCGTACCATTCTCTGATGATCAGAGTTCCGGTTTTACCTGAACTTGAACGCTAATCAGCCACCAAAACAGATCATTCTGGAAGAATCCGGAAATTTTAATCCAAGAGCGGTATGCGATAAACTACTTCTGAATACCCTGTTAATAAGAGGAATACGCATTCTGAATAGAGTCCCGGCATTCCTTTTCCGGAAGAATCCGGCAATCCCAAATGGAGGATCCTATTCTTACCCTTTGTCGACATATCTCCAAGTTATGGTACAACATGACTCTGGAAGAATCCGGAAACAGAACGGGCAGGCCTCCATTTAGCCTGAAGGTTTATAAATAGGTATAGGAAAGGGGTATATATGGATCTCTAATAAACCACATATACTCCATTATCCCATATACTGCTTCCGGTATTCCTTCGGTGAAGTGCCCATAATCTTGCGGAAGTTCCGGGTAAAGTGCGAGTGGTCGTAAAACCCGCAATCGAGCGCAATGGCCGCAATCGTGTCATTGGTGGTCGTAAGCCGAAGGCTGGCGGCGCGGATGCGCACGTTCATAATGTGCTTCAACGGCGATATCTGAAATACCTTGCGGAAACGGCGTTCAAATTGGCTGACCGACAAATGAACCAGCGCTGCCAATTCCTTGATTTCAATCGACTGTGAAAAGTTATCACGGACATGCTCCAGTACCGCCTGCATTTCGGTATACGGACGCAGGGCAAGTCCGGCACGGGTAATATCGCGCGCCGTTCCCGCCAGGCCAATGATTTCTCCATCGGGCGAATACAGAGGAACTTTGCAGGTGATAAACCAGTTGATGGAGTTTGCGGGATCGGGAGCCAGCTCGACACGGTCAATGATGCTTCGGCCCGTATCCATAACATAGTTATCGTCCTTCACATAACTTTCAACGCGGCCCAACGGAAAATATTCGAAGTCGGTTTTACCGAGGAGATCTTCCTCTGTTTCCACTCCGCACTGCCGGACAAAGTGGTCGTTTGCCATCACAAACCGACCTTCGCGGTCTTTGGCAAAGAAATAAACATCCGGAAGATGGTTAAACAGCAACTGCATTTGCTGCGGACTGTGCATCCGCGCCAGAAAATCCGCCTTGAACTTCGCTACATCCATCATACACCCCACTTATGCCGAAAATATACAAGTACAAGCCCAGCATTTACAAGACCAGTCTTTATTAAAACCTCTAGTTTGGACGACACTTGAGTGGTGTGGTTGGATGAAATGCCGGACAGCTTACGCGGAAAAGGGTGAATGTTCGGATTATCCAAGTCCATCGGAGAGAAAAATCAACAGGGAGGATGAACATGTCCGACGATAATAATAACGTGCACGCCCACAGAACATGGCTCTTTATTGCCAGCTGTATTTCACTACTTACCACATCCATGGTTTTTGCCATTCGCGGTGATATCCAGGGCGCATTAAGCGCAGACTTTCATCTCAGCGGTGAGCAGATGGGCTTGATCTGGGGTCCGGCCTTCTGGGGTTTCACCCTCGCCATTTTTGCCTGCGGCTTCCTGGTCGACTTTCTGGGCATGAAACTGATGCATGCAATTTCATCACTTGGATATATCATCGGCGTTGCCCTCGTATTACTGGCCCCAAAACCTGAGTTGGCCGACGGCGTGATTGTTGAAGGCATATTTGCCACTACCGGAACAACCATGCTTTACGTCGGTTTTCTGGTAATGGGTCTGGCCCAGGGAATTGTGGAAGGCGTGATCAATCCGCTGGCTGCGACAATCTATCCCGATAAAAAAGGCAAAATGCTGAATATTCTGCATGCCTGGTGGCCCGGCGGCATGATTATCGGAGGGCTACTTGCTTTCTCCATGTCCAAAGCGGACGTCAGCTGGCAGATCAAACTTTCCACCATCTGCATTCCGGCCATCATCTATCTTGTCATGTGCCTGATGCGCAAATATCCGCAGACCGAACGTGTTGCAGGCGGCGTATCCTTTGGCGACATGGTTGCCGGCACCTTCACCAAGCCTCTTTTCTACGTGATCTTTATCCTGATGTGGCTGACCGCCGCGGTTGAGCTTGGGCCGGATCAATGGTTCCCGTCGCTCATGGGCGAACTGACCGGCATGAACGAAGGCGGCATTCTGTTCCTTTGTTATACCGCCGGCCTGATGTTTGTCCTCCGCTTCTTCTTTGGCGGCGTCGTTCACAAATTCTCCCCGATTCTGGTTCTGGTTGCCTGCTCGATCATCACGGGTCTAGGCCTGTTCTGGCTCGGCTCCCTGCCGGAAGGCTCTCCCGCAGCTATCGCGTTTGTTGCAGCCACCGTATTCGGGATTGGTAAAACCTATTTCTGGCCCACCATGCTGGGCGTTGTGTCCGAACAGTTCCCGAAAGGCGGCGCACTGGCCATGAATCTGGTTGGCGGCGCAGGCATGCTTTCGATTGCCGTGGTGCTTCCGAAAATGGGCGCCCAGTTCGATTCTCTTGGAGCAGGAGCCGCGCTCAAATCGGTATCGTTCCTGACCATCATCCTGCTGGTGGCTTTCGTTGCGGTGCACCTCGTATTCCAGAAAAAAGGCGGCTACAAAGCCGAAGAAATTTAATCATTTAGTTTAAGGAGATATGAACCATGGATAGAAAACTACGTATGGGCATGGTCGGCGGAGGCCCCGGTGCCTTTATCGGCGAAGTCCACCGCAAAGCCGCCCGCCTGGATGGCGGCATCGATATTGTGGCCGGTGCTTTCGACATCGACCCCAAAAAGAGCCGTCAGATGGGCCGCGAGCTCTGCCTCGATAAAAAGCGCGTCTATAATGATTACCAGACGATGATCGAGAAAGAATCGGCCCTGCCGGCGGACGAGCGGATCGATTTTGTATCCGTCTGCACGCCCAACCACATGCACTTCCCGATCGCCAAGGCCTTCCTCGAAGCCGGCTTTCACGTGATGTGTGAAAAGCCAATGACACTGACCGTTAAAGAAGCGGAACAGCTCAAGGTTGTCGTGCAGAAAACCCGCAAGGTTTTCGGCCTGATGCACACCTATACCGGTTATCCGATGGTCAAGCTGGCTCGAGATATGGTGAAACAGGGTGATCTCGGGAAAATCCGAAAAGTAGTCGTTCAGTATCCTCAGGGCTGGTTGGCCCGCGCTGCGGAGAACGAAGGTTCCCAGCAGGCTGCATGGCGTACGGATCCGAAAAAATCCGGCATCGCCGGCTGCATGGGAGATATCGGAACACATGCCGCCAATCTCGCGGAATATGTTACCGGCCTGACCATCAAGGAAATTGCCGCCGACCTGACGGCTTTCGTTAAAGGCCGTCGACTCGATGACGATGGCAACTGCCTGTTGCGCTTCAGTAAAGGGGCCAAGGGGTTGCTGCATTCCAGCCAGGTTTCGATCGGGCAGGAAAACAACCTGGCCATCTGGGTCTATGGTGAAGACGCCAGCCTCGAGTGGCACCAGGAACACCCGAACTATCTCTATGTCGATACCATCGATGCCCCGACCCAGATCTGGAAACGCGGCAATGATTATGTCGGGGCAAAGAGTGAATCCGCAGGACGCTGCACCCGCACACCTTTCGGACACCCGGAAGCCTTCCTCGAAGCTTTTGCCAACAACTACTTAAACTTTGCCGACACGATCCGATATCGCGAAAAACGCGTGAAGGTTCCGGAGATTGTTGCCGACTTCCCGGGCATGAAGGATGGCGTTTCCGGCATGAAATTCATTGAAGCGGTAGTGAAGAGCAGTAAGAAAAACGCCGCCTGGACAAAGATTTAACTGCGTACTACGTACTGCGTATTTCGTATTATGCTCATCAGTAATACGTAATACGCAGTAAGCAGTAGTTCGCCAAAGGAGAACACTATGAGCAGACCAGTAACCCTCTTTACCGGACAATGGGCGGACCTTCCGCTGGAAGAACTGGCCCCGCTGGCCAAGGAAATGGGCTTCGACGGCCTGGAGCTCGCCTGCTGGGGCGATCACATGGATGTCGATAAAGCCGCCAAATCCAAAAAATACTGTAAGGAAAAGCACGAGCTGTTGGCGGATCACGGCCTGAAGATCTATGCCATCAGTCACCACCTCGGCGGCCAGCTGGTATGCGACATGAACAACGACGGCCGTTCGGATATGTTTGCCCCGAAGGAACTTGCCGGCGATCCGGAAGGTCAGCGCAAGTGGGCTGTCCGTACCATGAAAAATTCTGCGCGCGCAGCACAGAACATGGGGCTGAAAGTCGTCAACGGCTTTACCGGCTCTTCGATCTGGCACATGCTGTACAGCTTTCCGCCGGCATCCGAAAAGATGATCGACGACGGTTTTAAATATTTCGCGAAAATGTGGAACCCGATTCTGGATGTCTTTGATAAATGCGGCGTCCGCTTCGCTTTGGAGGTGCATCCGACCGAAATTGCATTTGATATTGTTACGGCCCGGCGCGCGCTCAAGGCCGTTAACAACCGCAAAGCCTTCGGTTTCAACTTTGATCCTTCACATCTGGAATGGCAGGGCATCGATCCGGTTCGTTTCCTGAAGGCATTCCCCGACCGGATCTATCACGTGCACATGAAAGACTGCTCAGTAACGCTCGACGGCGACAGCGGCATTCTCAGCTCGCACCTGAACTTCGGTACTCCGGGCCGCGGCTGGGACTTCCGCAGCGTAGGCCGCGGTGATGTAAACTTTGAAGACATCATCCGCACGCTGAATGCACAGAACTATACCGGCCCGCTTTCCATTGAATGGGAAGATGCCATGATGGATCGGGTGCATGGGGCGACTGAATCCTGCGAGTTCACAAAGAATATCGACTTCCCGAAATCGGACCGCGTGTTCGACGAAGCATTCGATAGCTAATTCCAGTAAAGTACACAATTCGCTCACACCATCATGGTGTGGGCGGCTTTTTTTATCCCGAGGTTACAAAATGAAAAGAATTATTACGACACTATCCGCTGCGGCCTTGGCATTAGGGGCCGCCGCTGCTGAGAATAAAAACAAGCTGGGGCCGGCCAAGGCTGAAGATCTCCAGAAGGTTAAAACCGCCCTGCCCTCTGCTGCTCCCGCCCAACCCTCCTCAGCCCGGAAAATCCTGATCATCTCACGGTGCGAAGGATTTGTGCACAAGTCTATTCCCCTGGGCGTTGAAGCCCTGAAAATGCTGGGCGAAAAAACCGGAGCCTACTCGGCTGAAGAAAGCAAAGATCTGTCCATCTTCAGCGACGAGAACCTGGAAAAATATGATGCCGTTTTGTTTCTCAGCACCACCAAGCTTGACCCGACCCCGGAACAGCGTGAAGCACTGCTGAAGTTTGCTCGAAGCGGTAAAGGTATTATCGGCATCCACGCGGCCACCGATAACTTCTACAAATGGGAAGAAGGCGCCAAAATGATGGGCGGCCTGTTCTGCGGGCATCCATGGACCAAGAATTGTACCGTACAGGTTAAACTCGACGAACCGGACCACCCGATCAATGAATGTTTCCATGGCGAGTCGTTCAAGGTGAAAGATGAGATCTATCAATTCAAGGATCCCTACTCGCGCCAAAACCAGCGCATCATCACCAGCCTCGATATGAGTGATCCCGATACCAAAGCCGTTAAAGGTGGAAAACCTAACTCCATTAAAAGGACCGATGGGGATTTTGGTGTTACGTGGGTACGCCGCGAAGGTAAGGGCCGCGTCTTTTACTGCTCCATGGGACATAACGAAGCCATCTTCTGGGACAGCCGTATTCTGCAGCATTATCTCGCCGGTATTCAATATGCCCTCGGCGACTACGATGTCCCGGACGAAATTAAATAAGGAATCTACCTAATGCCGTATGCCCAAAGCATCATCGAAGACCCCAAAAAATAGTCCGCTTCAGCAACAGGCAGAAAAAGGTTTCCTTATAGGGCGCCTTTTCTATTCTAAAATAGACGGATGCCCGTTTCGTACAAGCTCTAGCGTTGATTTTACAAGACGTGCGCTGTAAATGGGGTTATCTTCCACGGCATAAATACAAGAAATGTCCCGCGTCCGAGGTATCGAATCACGGGTTGTTTTTTGTTGATGAAGGTCTAAAA
The DNA here is from genome assembly GCA_964486885.1 of uncultured Verrucomicrobiota bacterium. Lineage (GTDB taxonomy): Bacteria > Verrucomicrobiota > Kiritimatiellia > Kiritimatiellales > Pontiellaceae > Pontiella. The sequence continues at coordinate 21,689 of CAZAPF010000018.1, read as the reverse complement.
TCACGATAGAAACGCAATTTGTTAGTTTATTTCACAAATTAGTCAGGGGAAGTAAAATGGAACTGAACAGAAACCAATTTATGCAGACAGCAACCGCTGCCGGCGTGATGCTTGCATCGCTGAAAGCACGCGCCATTGAAAATGCCGAACTTTCGGCAAAGAAAAATCCGGACCAGCTGAATATTGCACTGATCGGATCAGGAGCCCAGGGCCGCATCCTGACCGAATCCTGCCTGCGCATTCCCGGTATCCGCTTTATCGCGGTCTGCGATATCTGGAACTATTCCCAACGCTACGCAGAACGTTACCTCAAAAAATACGGCCACGACGTCAACGTTTACGAGGATTACAAAGAGCTGCTGGCTAACGAAACGGACAAGCTCGATGCTGTAGTCGTCGCCTCCCCCGACTGGATGCATGCCGAACACGCCAATGCCTGCATGAAGGCCGGCCTGCACGTCTATTCCGAAAAGGAAATGTCGAACTCGCTGGAAAAGGCGGCCAGCATGGTGCGCACAGCGAAGGAAACGGGACAGCTGCTGCAGATCGGTCATCAGCGTCGCTCGAATCCGCGTTATATCCACGCGATTGAAAAACTGATTCACGAAGAAAAACTGCTGGGTACGGTAACGACCGCCGCAGCCCAATGGAACCGGGCAAAGGCCGATGATATCGGCTGGCCGGCGAAATATGAATTGGATGCCGCTACGCTGGATAAGTACGGCTATAATTCCATGACCGAGTTCCGCAACTGGCGCTGGTATAAAAAATATGGCGGCGGCCCGATTGTTGACCTCGGCTCCCACCAGATCGATCTGTTTGAATGGGTGTGGGAAACCAATCCGAAATCCGTCATTGCCTCCGGTGGAACTGATTTTTATAAACACCGCGAGTGGTACGACAACGTCATGTGCATCTATGAATATGATACCCCGGACGGTACGGCCCGCGCCTTCTATGAAACGCAGACCACCACCGGCCATGGCGGATTTTCCGAAGCCTTCCGCGGATCCGAAGGCACCATTGAAATCGCCGAAGTTCCGCAGCAGGGCAACTCAGCCCTGCGGGAAGCGCACGCACCGGAATGGGATGCCTATGCGGCAAAAGGGCTGATTAAAAAGGTCGCGGCTCCAATTAAGAAAGCTTCCACCAAAAACGTGGCGGTCGACGTTCGTGTAACGGCTGCCGCCGGCGCCTGGCCGCTTCCGGTTGATCTGACCAAACCGGCCCACCAGCCGCATCTGGAAAACTTCTTCAACGCCATCCGTTACGGTACCGAACTCAATTGCCCGTCTGAAAAGGGATATGAAACCGCCGTTGCCGTACTGGCTGTTAACCGTGCCGTTGCATCCGGCCAGAGAATTGAATTCAAACCTTCGGACTTCCACGTATGAAAAAATTGAGAATTTTTTCCGATTTCCGATTTTTGATTTCTGATTGCCGATTGAACAGCCGTCCCGCCTCCCGGCAAATCAATCGGCAATCATCAATCGTCAATCGTCAATATTGGTTAACGGTTTTGGCAGCAAGCTGTGCGTTGGCAACCACGGCATCTCATTTCGACGGTTCCCGCACCCTGCCCGTTCACCGGATTCCGCTGAGCAACGAGGAGGGACAATCGATTGTTTCCTCGGTGCCGGGCACGATGCCGTTTTCGGCAAAACTGACCTGCGGCGCCTGCCACGACTATGAAAACATTCATGGCGGTACGCACTTTAAAGGCACCGGTGAAGGCCGGCCTACTGAACCCTGGATTGTAGTGGATGAAGCAATCGGCATTCAGGTTCCAGCTGACCGGATGAATCTTTCCGACTGGGAATTTACCAAACAGTTCGGCACCCACCTTCCGGGCGGCGGCAGAAGCGATCCGGAAGATAAACTGTCGGATCCGGAATCACGCTGGGAAATTTCCGGCGGGCTGGAAATGAACTGCCTGGCCTGCCATAACCAGACGCACCGGCAGGACATGACCGAATGGGCCAAACAGATCGGCCGCGAAAACTTCCGCTGGGCAGCAACGGCTGCTTCCGGCATCGGTGAAGTCGGCGGCATGGCCTCGCGCCTGCCCGATTGGTGGAATGTTCATGTGGGCGGCAATCCGGATGATCATACCTACCGTGTTCCCCCGTCGGTGAACTACGATGAATCCCTGTTTGATTCGAAACACCGCCTGTGGTTCGACATCGGCAAACCGCAGGATAAAAATTGTCTGCAGTGTCATTCAACGCACCCGGTTACTGCCCAGCGTATGGATGTTCCCGGCGATGTGCATGCTGCCGCGGGCATGTCCTGTGTCGACTGCCACCGCAACGGCGAAGATCACCAGATTCTCCGAGGCACCACCGAAACCATGAGCTGCGCAGCCTGCCACATTGAAGACGGCTTGATTGCCGGGCAGGCCGGCGCTCCGGTTGCCCATCATAAGGGCATTCCGCCGATTCACTTTGAGGAGATGACCTGTACCGCCTGCCACTCCGGCCTTATGCCGTCCGAAGAACCGCAGCTGGTCCGTACATCGCGCGCCAACAGGCTCGGCATCTATGGCCGTGCGCAGTGGTATACCGAATCGCCATTCATCGTGGAGCCGGTTTATGTCCACAACGACGAAGGCAAAATCGAGCCTCGCCGCATGATGTGGCCGGCCTTCTGGGCGGATGCCGACGGCAACCCGATTACGGAAGAAGCGGTAGCCCAGGCGGCTGCAGGCATTCTGGATGCCCCGCAACAGGTTGGCGATGTGCTCTCAAAACTCGGCAATGCTGAATATGCACTGGGTGAAGCACTCTTTGTTTCCAGCGGAAAAGCCTACCGCCGCAATACGGACGGCGGGCTGGATCTGGTCGGCGCAACTGATCTGAAGGTTTCCTGGATCTGGGATACGGGAAGCAACCTGGTTTCTTCCATTCCTGAATTCGACGTGAATGCGGAAGAGGTCGACTATGATGCCGAAGGCGTGATCCTTGGAGTCATGGAGGCCCTCGCGCCGCAGGACATCGTGCTCGTAACCAAGGGCAAACAGTTTACGAAAGATGCAGACGGCTATCTGGTTGGAACCAACTCCACGCTCGCTTCCGGTTGGTACACACAGGATGGCCAACCGCTGGTTGATCCGGTTGTGGAACGTGCCGTGGTTGATACTGTTGGAAGCACCAAATCCTTCAACGAAGAGCAGGTTACCCTGATGCTGAAGAAGCTCGGCAACGGAACCTCCTATATTTCCAACGGCCGGAAGTTTGATCTTTCCGGTGACACGCTGGTTGATTCCGATCACGAATCCGCAGAACCGGTTTCCTGGGCCATTGGTCACGATGTGCGCGGTACGGCTCAGTCGCTCGGGGCCAAGAGCTGCAAGGAATGTCATGCCGACGATGCCGCCTTCCTGTTCGGTAGCGTTACGGCCACCGGCCCGCTACTGACCGACCGCGCAAAAACGGTTGAGATGCACGAGCTCGAAGAAGTGAGCAGCAGCTTTAATAAGATGTTCGGCCTTACCTTCAAAGTGCGTGCCTGCTTCAAGAAAGTACTGGGACTGTTTGCCCTCCTGCTGACGCTGATCGGTTTGGCCGTTGGCCTGCCCGCGATTTATAAACTGGCAACCAAGCTGGATGGAAAGCAACCGCTGATTAAACCGGTCTATGTGGTGCTAATGGCCTCTCTGATTGTGCTCGGCCTTACCGGATTCCTGTTTGGCTGGCCGGTTAGTTATCCACTTAATGGATTCCCCTTGCTGACGCATGTTGGCTTCGGCGCGGTCTATGCCGTTGCCCTGACCGCCTGGGCACTGCTTCGAGCAAAGCGCAATGACGGAAACATCTGGTTCTGGGTTACCTTGATCAGCGGCATTGTGCTGATCCTCAGCATCCTCGTGGCCATGTTCCCGATCCTTGGAACGCATGGACAGCATCTGGCGATCGTGGTTCATCGCGGTGCTGCCATTCTGAGTCTCGTTGCCGCATCGGTGGGCTGCGCCTGCGCTAAGAAGCAAAATGATTAAGAGCAAAATGATTACTTGGTATGCCTGTTCAGACTAAAATTCCTATTGAATGTGTGGGTCAAACCGAATTTCATGCAATGAATGAAAAGGTGATGGGTCTGGCTTTTCGTGTTCATAGCGAGCTAGGTCGCTTTTGCCACGAGAAGATCTATCAAAATGCATTGCACCAAGCGTGTCTATCAAACGGTTTTTCGACGAGTAAAGCCGAGGCTGAGATTCAGGTTTTACACAAGAGTTATTCCAAGAGCTACTTTGTGGATCTGTTTGTTGCAAACGGTATCGCCTATGAAACCAAGACAGTGGAATGTTTCAATGAATGCCACCGGAGGCAGCTGCTGAACTATCTAATGCTGCTTGGTTTATTTCATGGAACGCTATTGAATTTCCGCACACAGTCGCTTCAGCATGAATTTGTTTCCACTAGGCTGACACTGAAAAAGCGCAGAAGGCTTTCCGTTTTCGATTCGGAATGGGATGAAGTGGATTCCAGGTCGAAAATGCTCAAAAGGACCATGTTGGATCTGCTTGATGATTGGGGCGCATTTCTTGACTGCACCCTTTACACTGAAGCTGTCACTTTTTTTCTTGGCGGCCCGGAAAATGTCCTCACCCCCGTTGATATCATCCACGAGGGCACCGTGCTGGGAGCCCAAAAGATTCATCTGCTCACCCCAGGAATGGCTTTCAAAATTACTGCTGCAACCAAGAACATAAACTACTACAGGAAGGACTTGCTCCGCTTCCTTTCGCATACGAATCTAAAGTCGGTTCAGTGGATAAATTTAAACCATCACAACATTGAATTCCGCACGCTCAAAAATGACCCTAAATAAATCCAGTCAAGTTGCCGTAGCAAAGTTAATCATTTTGCTCTAAATCATTTTGCTTATGAACTCCCCGCAACAATACAGTTTCCAGTACGAAGCGATGACGACGCAGTTTGAAGTGATCGTTGCCGGGCATGAACACGAATATGCCCGGCAGGCTTCGGGGGCGGCTTTCCGCGAAATCGACCGGCTCAACAACCTGCTGAATAAATATGATGCCGGCAGCGACATTGGGCAGATCAACCTGGCAAACCCCGGCACCATGGTGCGTGTTGGGATCGAAACCATCGAGTGCCTAGAAAAAGCGATTTGGGCCCACACTGCTTCCGGCGGTCTTTTTGATCCAACCATTGGAACGGGCTTTGAGTGGCTGCACGTTGACCGGGAAAACTTCAGCGTCGGCTGGAAAAGTAGAACGGGCATCCTGCCCGTTGATTCTGCCCGAGCGGGACATGGGCAGGATGCCCATGCTACGAAACCTCAGCTCAATCTGGGTGGCATTGCCAAAGGGTATGCCATTGATAAGGCGAAGGAAGTACTCGCCGATTGGGATGTGACGCAAGCCGTGATCAATGGCGGCACGAGCACGGTGCTCGCACTCGGCAAAGAGTGGGAGCTGGGCGTGGGCGGTCCGTGGGGCGAAAAGGTCGGGCTGACTTCGGTAACGTTAAAAGACGAGGCGCTGAGCGGTTCGGGCACCGAAGTGAAGGGCGACCATATCATTAATCCGAAAACGGGTAAGGCGGCACAGCGCCACCTGGCAGCCTGGGCGATTCATCCGTCGGCCGCATGCGCAGATGCGCTTTCAACCGCGTTTATGATGATGGAAACAGATAAGATTGAGCAGCTCTGTGCTGCAACTCCGGGATTGACCGCATTTGTGGTTGCTCCGGATGAATCATTGAAAAGAATCGGTGTCTGAAATATACAATCGACAGCGTTTTATATACAAGACACCCAAACACTGCGGGTATAGGTTATTCGCTTTTATAGGAGGAAATAGAAATGAAACAACAATTGAAAATGATGTCAGTTGCCGCATTGGCGGTTGTCGTTGCAGGCTCTGCGGTTGCAGAGGAAATGGTTAAGCTTGAGCTCGAATTGCCGAAGCCGCTTTTCGCGGGAACGCCGAAAAGCATTAAGACCCCGAACCTGGAACGTAAGCCTTCCGTTACCGAAGTCATGGTTCCGGCCGGAACGGAAAACATTGCATTCGAAAAGGAAGTCACCGGTTCCGACGATTTCCCTGTAATCGGCGAACTCGAATACATTACCGATGGCGATAAAGACGGTGCGGACGGTTCGTATGTTGAACTCGGCCCGGGCGTTCAGTGGGTACAGATTGATCTGGGCGAAAAGAAAACCGTCTATGCGGTCGCCATCTGGCACTACCATGCACAGGCCCGTGCTTACCGTGATGTAATTGTTCAGGTCGCTGACGATGCCGACTTTATCGAAAACGTGCAGACCGTGTTCAACAATGACCACGATAACTCTGCCGGTCTCGGTGTAGGCAAAGACAAAGAATACATCGAAACCAACAAAGGTAAACTGATTGATGCCAAAGGCGCGAAGGGTCAGTATGTCCGCCTCTACTCGAACGGCAGCACCGGTTCCGATATGAACCACTACATCGAAGTGGAAGTCTTCGGCAAGTAAGCCCTTCTTCCATTCATAGCAAAACCCGGACGGCTTCAGCTTCCGGGTTTTTTTATGCCTCAGAGAGGAGCGCACTGCATTCGCATAGAATACGCTCTCCGCTTTGCTTCAGGCGAACTACGTAGAACTCCGCAAAGAAGCGTCTATGTAGTGCCATCGAAATGCAATGGAGATGGTATCCATGCTTAAGGAAGTACAATTCAGGACATGAACCTTTTTCATTCCCAAATACAGGGAAATCCCTATCATCGAACCATGAACAAATGGCTGCCCATTGCTGCATTTATACTGATCCTGCTTGCAGGCATTTTTCTGCGTGTTCCCGGCCTTGCCGAACGCCCGATGCACCATGATGAGGCCAATCAGGCGTACCGCTTCGGTACCCTGCTGGAAAATGGCACCTATACATACGATGCCGATGATCATCATGGCCCGACCCTTTATTATTTAACCCTTCCGGTTGCATGGCTGACCGGAGCAAAATCCTTTGCCGAAACCACGGAAATAACCTACCGCCTGGTTCCTGTTTTATTCGGACTTCTTCTTATTCTTTTCACCCCGTTGCTACGGAGCGGAATTGGAAGTGCCGCTGTACTCGCCGCAGCCTTGCTGTCCGCCACCTCGCCGGCGATGGCCTATTACAGCCGCTTTTACATACAGGAAGTCTCCCTTGTTTTTTTCACCTTCATGGCAATAGCGGCCGGCTGGCTATCTATTAAATTGGGATCGAGACGCTGGACGGTTATTTGCGGATTGTCGCTGGGTCTTATGTTTGCGACCAAGGAAACAGCCATCATTTCCTATGCCGCTCTATTGGGTGCCGCTTTGCTCTGCACCTGGATGTCGCGAAGGATCTATCTTCCGCTGAAGAGTGTGCTGCTGGCCGCACTTTGTGCTGTCGCTGTGTCCTTTGTTTTATTCTCCTCCTTTTTTACAAACCTTGACGGTCCGCTGGAATCCATACTCGCATTCAAGGGCTACTTTGCCCGGGGTGCCGGCGTGGACACGGATCACATTCATCCGTGGAATTTTTATTTAAAGATGCTGACCTATTATCGCTTCGATGGCGGTCCGGTTTGGAGTGAAGCCCTCATCCTCGGCCTGGGGATCGGCGGATGCATTTTGATTCTTCTGAAAAAAGTCCCTTCAAAATGCGATCCCGAGCTGGCCGGCTTTCTGATGTTTTACACGCTGCTGCTTACGCTCGCCTATTCTGTAATCTCCTATAAAACCCCCTGGTGCATGCTCTCGTTCCTGCATGGCTGGATCCTGCTTGCGGGAATCGGTGTCGCCGGGATGCTGGAGTCCTTTCAACACCGTAAAATTGTGGTGTGCCTGATTGTTGGTCTATTGGTAGCAGCAGCGGTAAAAACAGGCCAGCAGGCGCAACTCACAACAGGACGGTATGCGGCCGACTACCGTAATCCCTATGTCTATGCCCATACCGCCCCCGACTTTAAAAACCTGATTCAGCGGATCTGCGATTTGGAAACGGTCAGCCCTAAGGGCAAAGAACTTTATATTCAGGTAATTGCCAATCCCGACGAAACCTGGCCGTTGCCCTTCTACCTGCGGGAATATCCGAATGTTGGATATTGGCAGGACACTGACACCTTGCCGGAGCAACCCAAACCCGATATCGTAATTTCCGCGCCGGATGAGGAAATGAAGCCCGATGCCTTCCTCTCTGAATTCTACGGACTGCGCCCGGATACCCTGCTGGCGATCCACGTTGATACAACCTTGTGGAACGCCTTTATCGAAACGCGGAAATAACTACAGCCAGAAGCTGAAATAAAGATACATGCAAATCAGCAGTGCAACCGTGATTGCCGTAACCACAATATCAAACCGGCCGATGCTCGCGCGCACTTCCTTTTTATCGAGCGAGGCATAGGTGAGCCCTTCGATGGATGCTTCGTCCTGCGGCTTTCCGAGTAGGGACACACCGATTACGACCGCCACGCTGATGATGAATAACGCACCGGAAGCATAGAGAAAGTTAAAGTCGCCAATGGCGGCCAGTATCGCCGGGCCCGATGATTTTATCGGATCCATGGAACTGAACTTGGCCTGGATCGTCAGCTTTGCCATGCCGAGCAGAAATCCGGTTATCAATCCCCACATGGCACCCTGCGCATTAATCCGCTTCCAGAACAGACCCAGCAGGAACACCGCGGTGATCGGCGGGGCGAGATACCCCTGAACACTCTGCAGGTATTGATACAATCCGCCGCTGGCCACTTTATACATCACCGGAATCCACGCCATACCGAGCAGTACGATGATGGTTGTGGCAAACCGACCGACCGTAACCAGGTGCCGTTCGGATTGGTTCGGGCGGATCTTTTCGTAGATATCGACGGTAAAGAGCGCAGCGCAGGAATTAAACAGTGAAGAGAGCGAGCTCATCAGCGCGGCCAGCAGACCGCCCACCACAAGGCCGCGCAAGCCTCTGGGCAAAAGGTTCATGACCATCGTGGCAAAAACCTGATCGCCATCGATGGCACCGGTCGCCTCGCCGCTCACCATTTTTTCCGGGATCAGCATGATCCCCTTCTGATGCAGCGCCCATCCAATCAGTCCCGGCACCAGAAAAATCATTACGGGCCACAGTTTCAGGAAGGCCCCCCAGATGGCGCCGCGCCGGGCCATCGTCAGATTCTTTGCGGCCAAGGTACGTTGCACGATATACTGATCCGTGCACCAGTACCAGATGCCGATAATCGGTGACGCGATTAAAATGCCGAGCCATGGAAAGTCGCCGTTCTTCCACCAGGGGATGGTATTGCCGGCGGCGTCGATTCCAGACAACGGCCGCCACAGCGCCATCTGTTCGGATTGCTCGCCGCATACGGCGATCAACTCGTCCCAGCCGCCCAGTGCTTTGAGACCAAAAAATGTGATGAAGAAAGAGCCGATGAGCAGGATGAATGCCTGCGCCGTGTCGGTGTAGAGCACCGCGCGGAGCCCACCGAAAACCGTGTAGATGCCGGTAAGCATCACGGTGGCAAATGCGCCGATCCAGAACGGCCCCCACGTCTGGCTAAATAGATTAAGTTGAAGGTCGGGCAGCAGCGTTTGGAAAACCAGCGCACCGGCATAGACCGTGACGGAAACTTTGGTAAAGACATACGCGACCAGCGAAACCACCGAAAGAATCCAACGCACCTTCGAACTGAAACGCTTTTCGAGAAACTCGGGCATCGTGAAAACATTAGCGCGATAATAAAAGGGAACGAAAACCCAGCCCAGCAAAAGCATGACCCAGGCGTGCATTTCCCAATGCGCCATCGCCATACCGGAAGACGCGCCGGAGCCGGCAAGGCCGACAATGTGTTCCGATCCGATATTCGAAGCAAACAGGGAGCCCCCGATGGCAAACCAGCCGATGTTCCGTCCCGCCAGGAAATAGTCCGCAGAGGTATCCTGTTTCTTGGACGACCACCACACCACACCGACCAGCGCCGCGAAGTACAATCCAATCACCAGCCAGTCCAATCCAACCAATCCATTCATGTTTCTCTCCTTATATAAAAAGCAAAACTCCGTGCCGGTGCATACTCACCAAGACGGAGTAACCTAAATGATCTCAATATAAGACTGTTAGGTATACTGATTAATCAGCACCTCGCAAAGCTCCTGCTTACCGCTGACCGGATTGATGCCGAACTCTCAGTTTTTGAGAGTACACGACCCTCCCGTCGCGTTCCGGACAACGGCAATAAAAAAAGCGCGCCTGTGCAGACGCGCTTCCCCTGCACTTAAACCTTCCGGTTTAGATGTACTGGTTGATCAGTGCTTCGTACAGCTCCTGCTTGGCGCTGATCGGGGCCACTTCGCCACCTTCCGCACCGATGCCCGCGAGTTCTTCGAGGGTCATCTTGCCGGCTGCAAAGTCCGCACCCTTGCCTTCGCCGAAGGTCGCGTAGCGGTCGGCACGCATCTTCTTGTAGGGCGAATTGACCAGGATATTGTCCGCAATTACGAGCGCACGGGCGAAGGTGTCCATGCCGCTGATGTGGGCAATGAAGATATCTTCGAGGTCGGTGGAGTTACGGCGGATCTTCGCATCGAAGTTGGTTCCGCCGCCCTGCAGGCCGCCGGCTTCGAGAATGACAAGCATGGCCTCAACCGTTTCCTGAATGCTGTTCGGGAACTGGTCCGTATCCCAGCCGTTCTGGTAGTCGCCACGGTTGGCGTCGATGCTGCCGAGCATGTTGTTGTCGGCGGCCACCTGCAGGTCGTGCTGGAAGGTATGCTGCGCGAGCGTGGCGTGGTTGACTTCAATGTTCAGCTTGAAGTCATCCTGCAAGCCATGGGCATTCAGGAATCCAACCACGGTTGCGGCATCGAAGTCATACTGATGCTTGCTCGGCTCCATCGGCTTAGGCTCGATGAAGAAGGTGCCTTTGAAGCCCTGTGCCCGGGCATAGTCGCGCGCCATGGTGAGGAACTTGCCGAAGTTGTCGAGTTCCTGCTTCATATTGGTGTTGAGCAGGCTCATGTACCCTTCGCGTCCGCCCCAGAAGACATAGTTTTCGCCGCCGAGCTTAATGGTGGCATCGAGGGCGTTCTTGAGCTGCGCACCGGCATAGGCCAGCGTATCGAAGTCCGGGTTCGTACCGGCACCGTTCATGTAGCGCGGATTGGAGAAGAGGTTCGCGGTACCCCACAGCAGCTTCACGCCGGAAGCGTCCTGCTTGGCTTTCGCGTAATCCGTGATCACTTCCAGACGACGGGTGCTTTCGGCAAAGCTGTCGCCTTCTTCCATGATGTCCATATCGTGGAAACAGTAGTACGGCGCGCCGACCTTGGTGATAAACTCAAACGCGGCGTCCATCTTGTTTTTAGCGCGCGCATCGGCATCTTCGCCGGTGAACCATGGGAAGCTGTGGGTTCCGCCGCCGAACGGATCGCCGCCGGTTCCGCAGAACGTGTGCCAGTAGGCGATCGCGAAACGCAGGGTTTCTTTCATCGTTTTTCCGCCAACCATGGCGCTTTCATCGTACCACTTAAAGGCCAGCGGATTATCGCTGTCGCGGCCTTCGTAGGCAATTTTTCCAATGCCCGGGAAATATTCGGTGTTTCCAGTTACAATACTCATTTTGTACCTCCGTTAGTTTAATAATAGAGTGTTAAGTTTTAGGTGGTTAAGGTTTAAGCACCCTCGACTTAACACTTAAAACTTAATCACTTAACACTTGCTCCAAGTGTTGTTTCCATGCGGCATAGGCCGCTTTGTAGTCGCCCTCACCGGGCTTAATTTTCTTTTTCAACTCCAGGTTTGCGAAGGCCTCTTCCAGAGACTGAAAGATACCTGCTCCGTAACCTGCTCCACGCGCTGCACCCAGTGCTCCGTCGGTTTTATACAGCTCAATGGTTGCCCCGCTGACACCGGCGAGCGTTTGGCAGAAGACATCGCTCATAAACATGTTGGCAAATCCAGCGCGGATGGTTTTCAGCTCAATACCGGCCTGCTCCATGACTTCCATACCGTAGATAAAGGAGAAGACTACACCTTCCTGTAGCGCACGGCACATATGTGCACGGGTATGGCGCTTGAAGTCGATATTGCTGAACTGCGCACCGATTTCGCGGTTACCCAGCACACGCTCTGCTCCGTTACCAAACGGCAGCGCAATCAGACCTTCAGAACCAATCGGAATGTCTTCAATAATCTCATCCATCTCCATATAGGAAATATTATCGAGTGCACGCTTCAGCCACGCGATGAAACTGGAGGTTCCATTGATGCAGAGCAGTACGCCCAGGCGTGGATCCTCAGCGGTGTGGTTAACGTGGGCAAACGTATTTACCCGGGACTGCGGGTCATATTTTTTCTGCTCGGTTACCCCATAGACCACGCCGGAGGTTCCGGCAGTTGCGGCAATCTCGCCGGGATTCAGTACGTTGAGCGAAAGTGCGTTGTTCGGCTGGTCGCCGCCACGATAGGAAACCGGCGTGCCCTCAGCCAGCCCCAAGTCGGCAGCGGCAGCGGCACAGATGCCGCCCTGAATTCCAAAGGTTGGAACAATTTTGGCAATCAGGGATTCATCAAACCCCCAGTGATCCATCAGGAATTTGGCCGGAGCCTCTTCCTGGAAATCCCACAGCATGCCTTCGGAAAGTCCGGATGCCGTGGTGCTGGTTTCGCCGGTCAGCTTCATGGCCATCCAGTCGCCCGGCAGCATGATCTTATCGATCTTTTCATAAATCTCCGGCTGATGCTCTTTCACCCACGCCAGTTTGGCGGCGGTAAAGTTTCCCGGGGAGTTCATCAGGTGACTCAGGCACTGCTCCGTACCGAGTGTCTCGAATGCTTCCTCTCCATACGGAACCGCACGGGAGTCGCACCAGATGATCGCTTTGCGCAACGTGTTCTGATCTTTGTCCACACAAACGAGCCCGTGCATCTGATAAGCAATACCGACGGCCTTCACATCTTCCGGCTTGGCACCGGCTTCTTTCATTGCGTCAGCAATTGACTGCTTGGCGGTGTCGTACCAGCACTGCGGATCCTGCTCGGCAAACCCGGGCTCAGGCGATTCAATAATCTGCTCGCTTTTCGGATAGTGTGCATCTCCAGCACATTTTCCGGTTTTAACATCCAGCAGCGACGCCTTAACCGACGAACTACCAATATCTATTCCCAGTAAGTAACTCATTAACTATTCCTCGCTAAAATTCGATGGTGCACTGTTACAAATGCCGGAAACATCCGCCTTGAATATTTTCCCAAACTTTAGCACTATAATCCCTCGCCTATGAAATCAACGATTGCAGATGGAATACACTATTTTGGTCGATCGGGCTTTCCACTAGCGGTCCGTCGCGTCCAAACCGATAGCGAGCATACGCCCTCGCACCCGCACGATTTGACCGAAGTTGAGCATAGCCACGATTTTTGCGAACTGGTGATCGTGACTCACGGCAGCGCCATGCACATGCTGGAAGGAAATGAGTTTCCGGTAACCGCCGGCGATGTCTTCCTGCTGCAGGGCAGGCAACGCCATTATTTCTATGACCGCAAGAACCTTGATCTGATCAATATCATGTATGATCCGGAAAAAATTGCGCTTCCGGAAAGCGAGCTGCGTCGCATGCCGGGCTATTGTGCCATGTTCATGCTGGAACCGAACTACCGACGGCAGCACCGGTTTGCCAGCCGACTGCACCTCAAACGCGTTCCCCTTGCCCAGGTCGAGCGGTTGGTCGAAACCATGGAACGGGAGTGCGATGAAGAATTGGCCGGCCGGGAAGTTGCCCTGCGTGCAAAACTGCTCGAACTAATGGTCTACCTCTCCCGTGCTTATACTGCTTCGGATACCACCGAAGCCCATGCCCTGCTTCGCGTCGGCAGCGTGATCGGCGCGCTCGAAAACGATTTTTCCAAAGACTGGAAACTAGAGGACCTCTTGAATATTGCACATATGTCGCGCAGCAACCTGATGCGTGTTTTCCGTAAAGCCACGGGGCAGACTCCGATCGAATACCTTGTGCGACTCCGAATCCAGCGGGCTATGGAACTGTTGAGTAACAGTGATCTGACGATCACTGAAATCGCGCTGGAGGTAGGATTCAACGACAGCAATTATTTCACACGACAGTTCCGCCGCACACTTGGTGAGACTCCCCGGAATTTCCGGCAGGCTAAATCATAGGGTATCCGTAAGCGTTTTCTATATCTGTATCTTTTGATGCTTAGAATTTTAAGGGTATTAAAGTTTTTGACCCGACCGCTCCCTATGCGCTAAACCATTTGGTGAGAGGAGCATGTTATGAAGAAATACCCCTATAAGGATGCTAAGAAAATAATCGACTCCATTTGCCAGATGGCTGAGGAGGGGACGTTCGATACCCGCGGACAATTCATGGATTTTCTGGATGCCAACCCGCACGTCGCCGTTCAGGGATACAATGTCTTCGGCAAAATTTTCTTTTGGAACACTGCCTCTTCCGACATTTATGGCTACCGCGAATCAGAAGCAATCAATCAGGATCTGGTAGAACTGATTCTTCCGCCTGAAATGAGACCGTTCGCGCGGGATATGCTCCAGAATGCCCAAAAAACCGGAAAAATGCCGGAAGCCACCCCCTGCGATCTGCTGCGTTCAACCGGAGAATACATTACCGTTTATTCCGGCCACCTGGTCTTTCTGTGGGATGAAGCTACGACGCCCGAGTTTTACTGCATCGACCTGTCGCTGGAAACGGAAGAGGATTTTGCGGCTTCCACTAAAATGCCTTAACGATGTAAACCCAGAGCGGGATCGTGAAAACACTGAGCACCGTGCTCAGTACCAGCATCGAAGAAACAAATCCCCGCTCCACACCCAGCTGGCAGCTGATCACATACATCGCGACCGCACTCGGTGTTCCCGCGAGAATCACCGCAACCCCCAGCGCCGTCGAAGAGGCCGCGGGGCACAGTGCAAGAATCAGCAGGATTGTGAGTAATGGGTGCACGATCAGCTTGCAGCCCACCGACCAGCTTAACGCACCCAGATGTGTTTTGGTTTGCTCCCATTGGAGCGAAGCCCCAATGGAAAGCAGCGCAAGCGGAAGCCCCATTACTCCGATCATCTTCAGGAAAGAACTCAGAAGGGAAGCCGATGCGAGAACAGGTACCGGAAGAGCAAGTCCCCCGCTTTCCGTTCTGAATTGTTCGGCAACCAGCGCAATCCCGATTCCGGCCACTGCCGAGAGCAAAATGGGATTGAGGAATGCCTTCTTGATACGGGCCCCGATTTTTACATCCCCTGATCCGGCTCCATAAAAGCCGATGAGCAGATAGCCGAACAGAATAACAAACGGCAGTACAAAGCCATTATAGATTGCCGCCTTGGCCAATCCCTCCGAACCAAACGCATTCTGGCATAGCGGCAAACCGATATAGGTGGCATTCGGCCAGAAAGTGCCAAAAACAAAAGCGGCCGCAAAGCCGCCCTTGTACCCGTTGAATTTGACGATCACCATGGTGACCAGCGCCATAAGAATCAGGCCGAGCATCGGCATAAGCAGCAGCGCCGGATCCAGAAACATGTTAAAACGCTGCTGGGCAACCTCATTAAAAATAAGCGAAGGCAGGGAAAAGGTGTACACCAGCCAATTGATGAACGTGCAGTGTTCATCTTTCATTTTACCTTTAAGACTCAGCACTTTCCCGAGCCCCAACACGGCAAACACCGGAACGCAGATTACTAAAACATCCATTACCCTTGAAAAATCCATGCACGCACTATCGGGGAAAGCCGCGGTGCGGAACAAGCACCGAACGAACTAAATGGCCGACTTCAACAGGGCTCGCATCGATTCCAGCACGGCTTTGAATTCGGGATTGCCCGACTGGTTTTCCCACTCGTGCGGATCCGACTGGTGGTCGTAAAGCTCCTCTTCGCCATTCCGGCAGCGGATATAGCGGAACCGTTCAGTACGAATGCTGAAATGCTGATCCGAAACTTTTGCCGGCTGATCGACTTCAACCTTTACCTTTGATGCGGAAGCCGCAAGGGAAAATTCCGGGCCATCCCATGTGCCTGCCGCCGGGTTTTCCAGCAACGGCCGGATTGAGTATCCATCCAGCTTATGGAGAGCAGAAAGCCCCGCATAATCCATCAGAGTTGGATAGAGATCGATCAGCGAGACCGGCTTTTTACAGGCCTCCCCTTTCGCAATACCCGGCCCCGCAACGATCAGGGGAATCCTTACACTCTCCTCCCATGGCGAATACTTAAAGATATAATCCTTTTCCCCCATGTGATAACCGTGATCACTCGTGAAGATCACAATCGTATTTTCAGCATACGGACTCTCTGCCAGGGCTTCCAGCACCTTGCCCGTCTGGTCATCAACAAAAGCCACACAGGCGAGATAAGCCTGCGTCCACTCCTTCAGCCGCTGTTCCCCGCCGTGCTCGACAATGGCCTTGTATTTCTTCCAGCCCCACGGCTGGGCAATGTCATGCTGCTCCGTCAGAATTTTTGAACAATCAGCCGCATCGTTTTTCAGGATCGGAGCCAGTTCAATCTCTTCGAGCGGAAACAGATCAAAGTATTCCTGCGGCGCATACCACGGTGAATGCGGGCGTGTAAAACCGACTGTCAGCAGAAACGGTGCATCGTGATCCTGCTTCAGAAACTCAACCGCTTCCGCCGCATGCACCTCATCGGGCATCGGATCGCGGTCATGCCCGTTGCGGAACTCCCACGGTTCACCATGATAAAAAGAGGTATAGCCATATTCACGGCCATAGGGTGAAAGATCGCGAAGGGCACCGAAGCCTTCACCCCAACCGCCGGACTTACGGTATTCCTCCGGCCACCAGGGCGGAAGCACACCATGCCGTTTATTTTCGGGTTTCCCGTCATTCGGCATCGGCCCGAAATTAGGATGACTTCCGAAACCGGGAAAGCCATCCGGATTCTCGAAAATGTCGAGTTCTTCATGGCCGTTGTGGTGTATTTTTCCGGAGGAAAAGTTTCGGAAGCCGTTTTCGGTGAAGGTTTCGAATACGGTTCGGACGGATCCGATTTTCGGATTATTGCGCCAGCGGTTCGCATGCTGGTTGGAACCATAGTATCCGGAGGTGACGGGATGAATCCCGCTCCACATGCTGGCGCGTGACGGCCCGCATAGCGGACAGTTGGATGCTGCGTTTTCGAAGCGCACCCCGCGCTTTGCCAACCGATCAATGTTCGGGGTCTTCGCCTGAGGATGGCCGCCCATCCCCGCAATGGCATCATTCAGGTCGTCGCAGACCATGATGACCACATTCGGCTTGCCGGCGGCGGCCGCTTTCTGAAGGGCATGATAGGCCGGTTTCGGCTCATAGTTTTTATCGAACAAGAGCGGATAAGCAGTGCGGCCGGGAACCGGCCAGTCGGCCTTCCATGTATAATGATCCGCAACGCCCCAGATGGTTACGCGTTCAATATGCCCGCTGTTTTTGCGGAACACATCGAAGACCATTCGATATTTATCCGCCTGTTCAGCGAGCACCTCGGAAGGGATGGAATTAGAATACGGGTTGAGCTCGGCACGCAGCTCTTCCCGGCGGCTGACATCGGCCCCATGGTATTCACTTGCCCGCGGTAATACGCCGATGTCCAGCTCGGTAATGCTTACTTTCACGCCCGTTTCCGCGAGCAGATCAATGGATTCCTGAAGCTGCTCTGCATCAGGATAATCCAGGTGCCAGTGTGCCTGCATGCCGACACCATCAACCGGAATACCCCCGGCTTTCAAGGTCCGAACCATCTCGGCCACAAACTCAACCTTGGCCCGATCCGTCATACTGTAGTCATTATAGAGCAACCGGGCTTCAGGATCGGCCTCGTGCGCAAACCGGAAAGCCAGTTCGATATACTCTTTGCCGATAATCTGAAACCACGGGGACTCGCGATAGAACGCGATTTGTTTCTTTTGCGGATTACCCTTTTCATCCGGTGGGAGGCTTTCATCCACCACCATTTTGGTATCGACCGCTTCGTTCACCACATCCCAGTATTTTATGCGGCCTTTGTACCGCCCGACGACTTTATGGATATGGTCACGCATACGCTTAATGAGTACATCACGCGCAACCGGATTCCCGGACTTATCCTTGAACAACCAGTCCGGGGTCTGGGAATGCCAGACCAGGGCATGGCCCACCACGGTTAAATTATTTTTTTCCGCGAAGGTCATAAATTCATCGGCCTGATCAAAATTAAACAGACCTTCCTTCGGCTGAATATATTTAATCTTCATCAGGTTTTCGGCCGTGATGCAGTTAAACTCGCGAGTCAGGACACCCAGCTCCTTCGCATCCTGACGCATTGGAAACACATAACGATGGTTTACATCGCGGCTTCCCAATGCGGTGCCCATCAGGAAATCATCGGAAAAAGCATCCTTGAGCGGGGCGCTATAACAGGTAAAGGTTATTACCCATATCGTGCATATCAGACGTATAATGTATCGCATCATTGATTTTTCCCGTGGCTGGTTACGGTGCAGGCAATACTTCAAGCTCCATCGTGGCTTTAACCGGTTCGTTAATTCCATCCGAAACACTGACCCCAAAAACATTCACACCCGCATCCGCGGCTGCCGGCGTTCCTTCAATCCGGCCATACTTCGTGTTGCTCATGGAAAGCCATTCCGGGCCGCTGAGCTTGGCATAAACCAGTTCATCTCCATCGGCATCGGACGTTCGCCAATTGATGTAGTTCATATACGGCTGCCCCGCGGTTGCCTCTTTCTGCCGAAACTTCAGCGATTGCCACACCGGCGGAACGTTGTTGGTGGACCGGAGGCCGGAAGAAATGTCTTTTGCTTTTATTACTTCGCGGTGCTCTTCGAGACGGCGCGCCAGCTTTTCGACGAGCTGTGCATATTCCGGATGCTCTGAAATGTTTGTATTTTCGGCAGGGTCTATTTCGTGGTCATACAGCATGCGGTTTCCATCGGTCCATTCCGAATAGGAATAGCGCTCCGTCACCACATTTTCGCCGCCGTGATAACGGCTGAAAGCCGCCGCCTTCCAATCCATAGATGGATTCTTCAGCAACGGAACAAAACTTTTACCCTGAAGATGGACCGGCGCAGGAACCCCCGTAAGCTCACAAAGCGTAGGGTAAATATCCACAAACTCCACCAGCGCATTGGTTCGTTGTCCCTTTTTAAATCCGGGGGCGCTGATCATCAGCGGCGTATAGGTTGAAGTATTAAACAGAGCATGCTTACACCAGAGCGCATGTTCGCCCAGTTGCCATCCGTGATCCCCCATCAGAATTACGATGGTATCGTCACGCATGTTCAGCCGCTCCAGTTCATCAAGCAGCATGCCCACCTGAGCGTCGGTATATGACACGCAAGCGTTGTACCCATGAATCAACGTACGGGCAATTTCGTCGGACACATTTCCTTCCGCCGGCATGCCGCCATATCCATCCCGAAGCTCGTTCCACTGGTGAATCGCATTAGACGGTGCGCCTTTCGGAGCATACGGATTATCCGCCAGTTTAATTTTTGAAGGGTCATACAGATCCCAGTATTTTTTCGGTGCGTTAAACGGCAGGTGCGGTTTGGTATAGCCCGCCGTGATGAAAAACGGTGTGCCCTCTTTCTTGGCCCGACGGATATCACCGATCACTTTTTCAGTCAGAGCACCTCCCGGATAAGCGTTGTCCGGCACTTCCGCATTTTCCCATGCCGGCATTTCTTTCCATTCCAGATCCTGGTTTTCGGGTTTCAGATAAACCCGGAAATCATTCGGCTTATGGATCTCATGCCACGAGTTGGTGTTGTCGTCGGCATGGTGGTAGATCTTCCCGTTGGAAATGGTCGTGTAGCCGTTGGCCTTCAGTTGCGCCGGAATGTCCGGAATACCCCGCGCATCTTCCTGCGCCTTCGAATAGTACGTCACAAACCGGTCCGCCGTCGGATAGAGCCCGGTCATCAAACTCGCACGTGAAGCACCGCATACCGGCACCTGCACATAGGCCCGACCAAACACCATGCCCTCACGGGCAAGTCGGTCAATATTCGGCGAAATGATATCGTCGTGTCCATAGCAGCCCAGCTGCGGCCGCAGGTCATCGATCACAATAAACAGCACATTGGGTTTGGCCAGACAGCCCGCAGTAATCAGACCCATTGACATGATCATAAAACAGATTCGCAGTTTCATATCTTCTCTCTTCCCCGGATTCAATTGAGCCGCCATGTTATGCTAGGCAGTCTAGCGGTGTAAACCGCGACAACTGAGAGTTAAATTCGAAAAAATGAAACCTGCTGTGTAGCAATCCATCTTTTCAGTTTGTTGGACAGGTTGCGGGTCGACCCTGCTAAACCCGGGCAAAGCGAGCCCGCCTAATTCCCCGTCTGAACCGATGTTTATTGCCCGAAACAAGCTCCTTGAGCGCGTAATACGCCGGCTTCTTTTGGAACTCGCGATGAAGATCAACGGATAATCGGTCCGGCCTTCCATCGGTTTGTAGTCGCGCCAGGAGTTGCTGTCCCACACGCCCCGGAAGGTGACCCATTCAATGATGCCGGTGTATTTCAAAATCCGGGCCGATTCATTACTCCTCCTTCAAAAACCGTTCAATGGCCTCCGCGTTGGCTTCGCCGACGAGCCGGGCCAATGTCTTGTACGGCGTTCCATTCTGGCGCAGCATTCCCTGCTTAAGCACGCCGGGGTTTTCCGCGAAGCGGTCGATGTATTGGCAGCGCTGGTAGCCGATGATGTAGGGCTTCTCGAACGCATCCTCCAGATACTGCGCATACGCCTGCCCGGCCGCCTCTTCGCTTTCCATCTGCTGCCACATGGTCTTTGGATGGTCCGGCGTCGGGAAACTGCTCTGGTGATCGCACAGTATGATCGGCTTCTTAAACTTTCGGTGCAGCTCGTCAAAATAGGCGGCATTAAACCTTGCCCCGCCCGGTTGGATCGACAGGACATCGATATACGGAAGTGCTTCCTCGATCACGCAATCGGGATGATCGCCCACCAAATAACGCTCTCCAAAAATCAACGTATCCGGAGCCAACCGCCGCGTCTCTTCGCCCAGCACGCGGTAAAGCTCGCGGGCAATCAACCGAAGGAACGCTTCATCCGTCGCTCCGCCCTCAGCCACAAACTGCTCATAGCGCTTTTTCCCAGGCGCATCTTTCGGCAGTTCGCGAATGGTCGACACCCAATCCGTGCCGCGCTTTTTGCGCGCCCGCTTCAGATCCCACTGCGGTGTATCCGTCCAGTAGTAGCCGATCAGGTTGGCGTTCCCCCGCTGATTGCCAACTACATTCTGAATGGTTTCCTTCATTTTTTTCTGAACCGCCGGATCAAAAACATCCGGATACTGAAACTGCGCATCGGACATGTAGTTTGCATTCTTCGTCAAATACATGGGCGAAAGATAAGGCATCATCCGGCAAAGCGGCTCCGGCGCCCCGTATCCGGCGGTATTATAGCCCCAGTCCTTCAGGTTCTTGTAGGCCTCTTCACACGCCTTTTGCTTATCGCCGGCAAAAGATCCCTCTATGACATTATTAATATGATTTACCCCCAACGAAAGAAACGGCTCTCCAGCTGGCGAAATCAGACAGTCCCGGCCATTCACTTTTCCAAGACGATACCGCTCGGCAGCATCTCCATTCATCGCGGTAACTAACCTGAATATTTCACGAACAAAGAAGCGTTTTTCCTGTTAACTGCTATAATG
>CAZAPF010000017.1:0-82233 GCA_964486885.1 uncultured Verrucomicrobiota bacterium | reverse complement strand
TGATTGCATGGATACCAAGTTGCTGGTAAATCGTGCGGCGCTGAAGGCCGGTGTGCCCGTAGTATTTTCCAGCATCTATCAGTTCGAGGGGCAGGTACAGGTGGTCACGCCCGATTCATCCTGCCTTGAATGTCTTTACGAAGGCGGGGCTCCGAAGGAGGTTCCCAGCTGTGCCGTTGCCGGTGTGCTGGGTGCCGTGCCCGGCGTGCTGGGATCCATTCAGGCATTGGAAGCCATTAAACAGTTGCTTCGATTGGAAGGCCGTTTGGGAAATCAACTGCTGCTGGTTAATCTTGCTGACTATTCCATGCGCAAACTGGCCCTGCCGAAAAATCAGCAATGCCCTGCACACGATACAGAAGCTCCGTTGCCCGAATCGGTTGATATTACGGTGGACGAGCTCGGCCGCTTGGGTGCTATGCAGATTGTGGATATCCGGAACGAAGACGAAGTGGCGGCTGAACCCTTGCCCTGCGAGCATATTCACATTCCCATGGATCAATTACTCAACCAACCGCAGTTGCTCGATAAGGAGGCAACGCATCTGTTGGTCTGCGCGGCCGGAATCCGAACGCAGTATACCGCCAATGCATTACGAAGCGTGGGGTATGATAAGGTCTACTCTCTGGTTGGCGGTAACAGGGTTCTGTCGAATAGATAGCTACAGATGTTGAGTCGCCATGCTCTTAAACAGGGCGTAGATCGAAGCACCTTCTGAAAGTTTTAAATCCTGAGCCGTGCCGGGTGTTATCTCAACAAAGAGCGGTCCCGCTTTGGTTTCCAAATGACAGATCGATCGGTCGGTGGCATGCACCGTCTGAATGATGGATCCCTCGATCTGATTGCGCATGGAAATATTTTCAACCTTACTGGTTGAGAGGGCGATCTGATTGGCGGCAATTCCAATGCTGATCTCTGATCCCACAGGAAGATGGGTTGCGAGTTCTATACTGATCAACTGATCTGGACTCTTTAAACTGTCGAGCTTGGTAATGCCGCGGGACTCATCATGACTCCTGACCCGCCCCCGAATGAGGTTGGTTAGTTCGGCCCCTTTAAGCTCCTGTAGTGTCTCCGGATTCTGTACGAGCTTGTCGAGTGAATCATTGCCAACAATTGAGCCACTCCTCATCAACAGCAGTTTGTCGGTGAGCTGTAGGATTTCGCCAAGATCATGGCTGATTAAGACGGTAGGCAGTTTCAGTTCCTTATGTACCTTGGCCAGGAATGGAAGAATCTGCATCTTGAGCGAAGCATCGAGTCCGGATACCGGTTCATCCATTAGAAGCAGCCGCGGGTGCGCAAGCAGGGTTTGTCCGATGGCGATACGCTGTTTTTCGCCGCCGGACAGATCTTCAATGGAACGCCCGATTAAACCCCGAATATTGAGCAATTCGACAATATCATCAAAGTTGTAAGCGGGTTTCTTATCGTTCGTATTAATGCATTCTCCCGCCCGTATATTTTGTTCAACCGTCCAGTGGGGGAAAAGGCGGGCATCCTGAAAAACCAAGCCGATATTACGCTTGTGAGGTGGGGTAAAAATATTTTGGTCCGCATCGAACAGTGTTTTTTCATCCAAACGAATGTGTCCGCTATCAGGCCGGTTAAGGCCGGAAATCGCTCGAAACAGGGTGCTCTTTCCGCATCCTGACGGACCGAAAATTCCCAGCGCCGACTCGTCGCACTTGAATTTCGTGTTGAGAGAAAAGTCGCCCAGCTTCTGCGTAATATCTACGTCCAGTTTCACGATTCCAGTTTCCTTTTGCTCCAGCGGGTGAGGTATTCGGAAGCCAGCAGCGATGCGAAACATAGAATCAACGAAAAGATAACCAGCCGCATGGCAATGGTTTCTTCTCCGGGCACCTGCATGGCAGAATAAATGGCTAACGGCAGAGTTTGGGTCATACCTTCCACGTTGCCGGCAAACGTGATCGTTGCCCCGAATTCACCCAGACTGCGAGAAAAGGCCAGCAGAACTCCACCGAGAACGCCCGGCCAGGCCAGCGGCAGTGTGATCTTAAAAAAGACCCGTGCCGGGCGGTAGCCCAGCGTCAGGGCGGCTTCTTCCAGCTTTTGGTCCACCAGCATGATCGCCAGCCGCACGGAGCGGACCGCCAGCGGCAGTGCGACGATGGCGGATGCCAGCACTGCACCTTGCCAGGTGAAGACGAGCCGAATTCCGAACCATTGCTCCAGCCATTGGCCGATGTAGCCGGTGCGACCGAAAAGAATCAGCAATAGATATCCCGTTACAACCGGGGGAATAACGAGGGGTGCGTGAATCAGGCTTTCCAGGGCAACTTTACCGCGGAATTCCCGACGGGCCAGCAACCAGCCTAAGGCAATGGCTGGAATTGCCGTAACCAATGCAACGCCGAATGCGACTTTCAGCGAAAGCCATACCGCACTCCATTCAGTTGGGGACAGAGAAACCATGAGATTTAAGAATGGCCTTGGCGCGGTCGCTTTTCAAGAACGCAAGGAACTCGAAGGCGGTTTCTTTTTTAGAGCATGCGGCGGCGGAATATAGGATCGGGCTGTGGGAATCCTTGGGAAAGGTGTGGATGACTTTTACTTTTCCGGATGCCTTGGCATCGGTGGCATAGACCATCCCCGCCGCAACCTCTCCGCGTTCCACATACATCAGGACTGTGCGGACGTCTTTGGTTTTGATCAGACTGTTTTTTACGGCCGTAAACTGATGGGCGGTCTCGAGTGCCTCCTGGGCATAGGCACCGGCAGGAACACTGGCTGGATTTCCGAACGCCAGTTTCCCGTTAAGGCCCGCAGGAAAATCATGAAATTTGAGAGAGCTTCCATTGGGAACAATCAAAACAAGTGCACTCTGGGCTATGACCTCCCGGCTATCTGCGAGGATCAGGCTCCTGGCTTCGAGATAGTCTATCCATTTAATGTTGGCAGAAATAAATACATCGGCAGGGGCACCGGATTCAATCTGACGCGCCAACGCACCGGACCCGGCCATATTAAGCCGCACTTTTTTGCCGGTCTCCTTTTCAAAAGCGGCGGCTAATTCGCGCACTGCATCCGTTGTGCTGGCGGCGGCAAAGAGCGTGATATCCGCATGCACCATGGCCGTTAACGCTGTTGCAATGCATATTGCGATCAGTTTGGTCAAAGGTTGTTCCTGCTGGTTAATGTTTGGGAGGATAGAAGCCTGCCCGCTTCGATTCGGGGAGGGCGCTGTAATAATAGAGTTGTCGCTGTCGGTAGGTTTCCAGTTTGGCCACAAGTTCTCTGCGGATTCCCGGATTGTGTTCTGACCAGTCTTTGGTTTCGCCCGGATCTTTTTCAAGGTTCAGCAGCCATTCACCATCACTGGCACTGGATATAAATTTCCAAGGATAATCAATAATACCTTCCGATTTAATGATGCCGTGGGACAGAATATAAATCGGATCCTTCCGCCGAGCATTCAGTACGGGTTGACCTTGGAAGTTCGGATGGTTGGGCTGACCTAGAATTTCGAGAATGGTGGGATTGATGTCTATAAGGCTGATCGAGTCTTGTCGGGTTCCTTTCGTTTCTGCGCCAGGCAGTTTAAACAGCGTGGCGGTGCGCATCTGGTCTTCAAAGAGGGAGGTGCCGTGGGTGGGATATCCGCGTTTGTAGAAGGCTTCCCCGTGATCGGCCGCCACTACGATCAAGCTGTCTTTATACATGCCGTTTTTTTTCAGGTATTCAACAAATGCGCCGACCTGTGCATCCACATAGTGGAGGGCATTATCAAATTTGTTGATGACGTGTTCCGTATAATCTTGGTCATAGGTAAAAAATTTAAAGTCAAAATGATCGGTGGAGCAGGGCTGGTACGGTCTCGGAGCATCGGCGTTGATTTCATAAGGAAAATGCGTGGCCTGAAAATTCAGATACATGAACAGCGGACGATCCTTTTCGCGGCTTTGGAGGAACTCGATTGCCCGGTTGCGAACGAGTTTGTCTTCAATTTTTGATTCGATGCCAATGTTGTGGCCGAGTTCATCCTTGGAGTGGAAGTAATGTTGCAGTTCCGTATTTGCATGGAAGAAAGTGCGCATGCCCTGCCAGTCTTCATTTTGTGCCGAGAAGAAGGCCGTCTGGTAGCCGGCGTGGGAAAGGATATCGAACAGCAGGATTTTCGGGTAGTCCACGTTTTCGAAGCGGTTGAGCTGTTTGCCCCGCAATGGATATTGGGAGGAGTGGGTGCTGGTCTGCGCATAGTTGGAATGGTTGGCCGGGGCGTAGGTGCGGGGAAAGACCATGCTGTCTGCGGCAAGGGCGTCGAGATTCGGTGTTACGTTTTTTCTGTGGTATCCGGTAAATCCAAAATGATCCCAGGAAATCGATTCGAGCATGATGAAGAAGACATGCGGAGCATCGTGCATCGCCCCGGCGGGCATATAGTCTTCCATTGCAATGACCGGTTCAAGTACGAGGTCGGTCAGTGCATTTACTGAAGGGGTAACGGTCGGAAGCATCCCATCTACAAACGACAGAGTGAGATAGGTAGTCGGCAGCAGGTCTTTCCGGATGCATTCGGCATTCCGGTCCGGTTGATGGTAGACCAGCGCAAACCCTCCTGCGCTTGAGGCAAGAAAGACTGAGCAGAGAATCGCAAACCGTTTGGGACAATGCGTGCGGTTGAGGTCGTGGTAACGGTGGGTGTAGAGCAGACTGATGCCTATGGCGAGTGCAGAGATCAACAGAATTTCCAACGTATTGCTGCGCACAATGTCGGGCATGATTTGCGCCGTGTTATCAAAAGCAACGCGCAGTGCATCCCACGCAATGAAGGAATTGATTTCCATATACATCAGCTGTGAGCCCACATAGATGCTCATGAAAATGATGGCCACGACTGAGCTCAGGAAAAAACGGATAACTTTTTTTCCGGAAATCGGGAGGAATGAAAAAAGATGATTAATGCCGAAGTGCGCCGCCGACAGTAAAAGAACCAGAGGGAATTGTAGTGCCCAGGCGAACGGATAGAGGGCAATGTAGTCTGCTTTAAAGGACAGAATAACAAAGGTTGATGCCAGCGATGCCAGATTGCAGAGGGTGAATATCCCCAGCCATAAATAAAATGTTTTAATGAATTTATGCATAAATTTCCTGCGCACTTGCTTACACGGACTGGAAGTGGCGCAGAACCTATGTCATCAATGATTCATCGGCAACTGAAAAATTTTCAGTAAAAGGAGGGAGGACGTACAACCGTGTGGAGAAGAGGCAGGCGGTGTTTCCTCCTGGTATGAGGGAAATACCTGCCTGCGTCCCGTGGAGACTTCTGTCCACTTATAATCTCCTGGTTTCTAAGTTCCTGCTTTAGTGATGATGACTTTCATGATCATGATGGGATCCAAGCGAAACCGTGAGCTGAACAAAAGCTTCCCATACATTCTCGGTTCCTTCCGGAGTATCATATTCTCCGTTGCTAAGTTGGAAACGAATCAAGGAACTTGGTGACGGGCTGAAATCCACCATGGCACTGACACGATAGCTATCACCAAACTGTTCCTTCATTTCGCCCGGTTCCTGCATGTCGTTAGTTAACCCAACCTGATCCCAGCGTAGTCCGGTCCGCCAGCGGGGCAGCAGTCCGTAGAGCATTTGCACGTAGAATCCATCCTGATTTGAATCAAGTTGTTCATCGAGAGGAGCGCCTGGGTCATCGGATGCCAGCAGGTCGAGGTTTTGATTGCGATAAAAATATTCACCCTGAAGGGAGAAGTCGCCATGGCCGTTTTCTTTATGCGCCCTGTATTCGTACAACGCATCCGCCCCGAGAAAATAGCTCATACCATCCAGGTAGTTGTTCGTACCCACGCCTTCTTCATGAATTTCCTGATGGATACCGCCTCCGCCAAACAGGCCAAACTGCAACCGGTGTTGATCGCCAGGGGAGGGGCCGAACTTAAGCCAGCCCACACCCAGCTTCGGACCGTTATGATCGGGCAGGGCATCGTTATCTTCTACGGTAAACATTTTATCTTGGTCGCCCTCGAAGGCCTCTATGCCGGCACGCAGGAAAAAAGGATCCGGCAATTTCCACGATACCTGAGCTCCGACATCGTTCAGGCCATGGTCGCCAAACATGAGCTCATAAATGAGCGGCCGGTCGGAAAAATCCAAATCGTGAGTATGCTGGTTGTTGATAATGCCGAAGTCACTGTACAGCTTGCCGGCATTGATTCTTAATCCCCAGGGTAATGAGGTTGTTTCAATTTCAGCGGTCTCAATCTCTACATTTTCTTCGGTGAATGCCAGCGTGGCCACGGCCATCAAATAACCGTCCACCTCTCCGGATACCTGAAGTTCGACCTCGCGGAGATTGAAGCCATTGTCGTAGCCGTGACCATGGTCATCTTCATGTTCGTCGCCACCTTCATGTCCGTGTCCAAAACCGGATATTTCTTCTTTGACGTGGGACAGGCCTTCCTCCGAACCTTCGTGGTAAAAGAAGGTGTCGATGTAGAGCGATACATCAGCATCGAATTTTTCCAGCCAATCCTTTTGTGGTTCGGGCTCGCCGTGCTGGCACTGCTCTCCGTGATCATGATGTTCGTGTAAATGTTCTTCCGCATGGACTGATTGCGCAGTTGCGCAGGCTGCTCCCATGCACGCAGCAAGAAAAAGTGTTTTCATAATATTCCCCATGTGCCGCGTCATGCGGCGGGTATAAATCTAGTATCGAATCGGCGGGATCGCCGTGTGATTAAATTCTATGCAACCGTATGGGGAGGTGCTCTGGATTGATGAGGTGCCTGAATAGTGACCTCATGTGGACTGAATGTGCTGTTTTGTTCGTAGATACGAATTGTAGCAAGATGGATTTGGCCATCCTCAAAGGAGTGGGCGATCTGAATAAACAGCAGCTGGCAAATTGCACAGGATTCGTGATCGTGCTCATTCGCTGGTTCAGAATGAGGGCTGGCTTTATGATCCGCGCAGGTATGTTGCTCATCCTGATGTCTATGCTCAACAGCGAGATGGCCCATTGGGACCAGCATGATGAGCAAATAAACCAGTATAAAACCTGTACGGATAACGTTCATGGAACGGTAATAAGCATGTTCCATGCCGGATATGAGACCATGAAAACGCAGGTGCCGCAGGGGCAAGGTGGTTAAGGCTGCTTAGTCGTGATTGCAGTGGGGGCCATGGACATGCTCCTGCTCATGATTGCAGTTTGGTCCATGAACATGCTCTTGTTCATGATTACAGTTTTCATCATGAATGTGCTCTTCCGTTCCGCATGAGGAACAGGAACAACTCGAGTTGTCACTATGTTGCTCCTGAGAGCAAACGTAGGAATTTGAAAAGAGCTCGTTCAGACGGCTTATCGCTGCCTCAGGATCAAGTTGTCCGGATTTCAATTGTTGAGCGCGCGCGATCAGGTTTTGATGTCCCGGTTGGAATTTCAGATATTCAGTTATGGCATTAAGCGCAGCCTCTTGATTGTTTTGAGCCTCATAGATGTAGGAGCGCACCAGGAGCACCAGACCAAAATCGATTTGTGCTTGCTCTGGATCCTCCTGCGGCTTTTGCTGAAGCACATTTAGTGTGGTTTGGAATGCTTTTGATGCAGCCTCCAGATTTCCATTGCTTAGATGCAAACGCCCCTTCTCCAGGTAGATTTCATAACGGTAGGGGTTCTTTTCCAGCGCTTCTTCAAGCACGCCTAAGGCTAAATCAGGACTTTGGCCCTCGCCATTAAGCCAATGAGCAGCAACAAGAAATATTTCGATGTTATGGGGATCGCTTTGTGAGGCAAGTCTGAGCCATGGCATGACTTCCAGAATTTCTGTCGCTTCAGCATGAAGATGCTCAATGGGATTGAGGCGTTCCTTCCATTTTTGGAAGAAGCCATGGAATGCTTCTTCCTTGGTAGCAGGAACCCCCTTATGGAAATATTGGTCGGCCCGTTTATAAAGACCAGCTGAAAGCAGCGCGCGCGATGGGCCAAGAATATAGGTGCTTCCGGCCATGCCACCCGATTCGCCGGAGGAAGAGGATGCCGTTAATATATTGCCGGTACCAATAGCCGCAGTACCCAGTAACAGGGCGCACAGCAATGGAATTCTAACCTCTTTCACGCTCACAATGATGCCCCGCGCTTAAAGTGCTTTTTGCGGAAAATAAACCAGGAAAACGCGAGAAAAGTTGTGGTAAGGAGGGCTCCATAGGCAAGCGTTCCAAGAAGAATGGGGATTTCCAGTAAGCCCCATCCGTGCAGGACGCGCGCGCGCATATCAAACAGTTCTAGGTGCGGTGAAATATAGTAGATCAGCCAAAGTGCCTTTTCGCGCCAGCCGCTCTCATAAGCCAGTAGGTTTGGAATGCGTGGGACGAAAAGATAAGTGAGCACTACGAATATTCCCGCCGCAGTTCCTCCTGCAGCCTGGGTCAGGAATAGCGAGAATAAAAGAGATATCGCAGCAACAACGCCTAGCAGGGCGGAGTGGAGGAAAAATACCTGCAGAAGAACAGCGGGGCTGAATACATAGCCTTTGGATAGGGTAACACCCGTTATGATCAGGTAGAACAAGGCATTGGAAATAAGCAGACAACTCCAGATTCCACACCATTTACCCAGCAGAAATTCCAGGCGTCCTATCGGCTTGGTTAGAATGGTAAAGATCGTTCCGGTACGTTCTTCGGCAGGGAATTGGCGGGCGCTCATCGTTATGGCCAGTACGATGGAAAGAAGGAATGCCAGCAGCAAGCCAATATCCATGATGTATGAAGATGGTGCATTGGAACCAAAGGAATTGACCATGGTAAGCAACAGGGTAAAGAAACTCTGAACCGCTAAAATGATATAGATATCCTTGCGACGGATCATTTCAAGCCAGACTGATTGGGCAATGGTGATGATATTGGCCATGATTATTCCCCTTTGCTTTCCGACTGCAATGCTTCGAGAAAGTAGTGTTCCAGGTTGCGCTTGTCACCCACAAGTTCCGTCACGGAGCCTTGCTGTATGATTTTACCATTGGCAATCATAATGATTTCATCGCATACCGTTTCAATTTCAGAAAGTTCGTGGGAGGAGAAGAAGATCGTTTTTCCACGCGCTTTGAGTTGCTCTATGAGCTGTCGGATTTTCAGGCGGCCGAGCGGGTCCAGGCCATTGGTTGGCTCGTCGAGAATCAGTAGTTCCGGATCGTTGATCAAAGCCTGTGCGAGTCCAATGCGTTGAAGCATGCCGCGCGAATAGGTTCCGATTTTTTTGTGCGCATGCGCGGTCAGCTCGACTTCTTCCAGCAGTTCGGCAACACGTTCTTTTTGCTGTGATCCTGTAATTTTGAACAGCCGGGCCGTAAATTTAAGATATTCCATTCCGGTCATAAATTTATAGGATTCCGGATGTTCGGAAAGATAACCTATTCGAAAGCGGGAAGCAGAGGATTGAGAATCCTGGTCGAGCAGGGTAGCGGAGCCGGAGTCGGGAGCAACAAAGCCAAGCAGTACATGCAGGGTGGTTGTTTTTCCAGCTCCATTCGGACCGATGAATCCCACGGTCTTTCCTGCTGTTACCCGAAAGGAAATATCATCCAGCGCGATATGTATATTCCGGCCATGCTGGAAGGCTACACGTAGATTATTTACTTCAATGGCAGTAGTCATACGAATAAACCTAAATGATCTGTGGACAAAAAACAAGGGCACCGAAAGGTGCCCTTGGATATTTGCTATTTAGGCGAACCTAATTAGTCTTGGAGGATGTGTGTTGCATGTGTAGCAACGTTAGCACACGCAGGGTCGGTTCCGATAACACCGACAGTATAAGCAGCTTTACCAACGGGACATACAGGATCAGCACCTTTGATGTAGTCAGCATAGTTGCCAGCAGCATCGCCAACTTTCAGCCCGTCATTCAATGCAGCCTGTTCTTTGGCAGCGTCGATGATGCGCATGTTGTTGATGCAGGTCTTTTCATATGAGTTGGAACGTGCCTTCTGGAAAGAAGGAATACCGATTGCTGCGAGCAGACCGATAATTGCAACTACGATCATGATTTCTACCAGGGTGAATCCTTTTTTATTCATTTTTTTCATCTTATTTTCTCCATTTGGTTTAATTAGTGCTTTTAGTTTGCCTGCCTTGAGCTCACCTCAACTGATCGTTCAGACAGGTAGCTATATAGCGATAACTGTGCCAACTATTTTAAATGGTTTGTTTCTGGTAATATTATTTAAGAATTAATCCGCTTAAAATGCATAATAACCCAATGTTTAGAGGTTTTTTTGAATATTTGGTAATGCGATTAATTATTTTTACGGTGAGACATCGATTTCTTTGAGAAGCGTTTTTTGAGCAACTCTGAGAAGAAAACGGGTTCCAAAAATTAGAATTCCAACTTTTGGATCAAAAAAAAGCCCCGCATATGCGAGGCGTTCAGGATTAAACGGATGAAATATCGGTTTACTGCTCCATCTGTTCTTCTTCCGGAAGTTTCCGGTAAAGCGTAGCCAGGCTGATATCGAGCTCTTTGGCTGCTTTGGCCTTATCTCCGCCCATGGTATCGATCACTGTTTTAAGATATTCCTTTTCCTTGGCGCGTAGGAAGGCCTTCAGCGATTTTCCTTTTTCGAACTCGCCGGTTAGGGCCGCGGATTGGGCTCCTGGATTTTCTTCATAAGAGACGATCAGCTTGGAGGGTAAGGTTTCCTTGGTGATTTTTCCGTCACTCAAGAAGGTGAGGCAGTGCTGGATAACGTTCTGTAATTCGCGGACATTTCCCGGCCACCCATAGTTTTGAAGGATGGAAAGTACCGCATTATCCATGGATGGGAACTCCCCTCCGTCTACTTCCAGCGCAATAAAGTGCTGGGCCAGGGGAAGGATATCTTCCGGCCGTTGCTTTAGTGGCGGGATATCAATGGAGATTACGCTGAGTCGGTAGAAAAGGTCTTCACGGAAGGTTCCTTCTTTTACCATGTTCTCCAGATTCCGGTTCGATGCTGCCAAAATGCGCACATCTACTTCAAATTCTTCTGTTCCGCCGACCTTTCTGATTTTCTTGTTCTGAATGGCGCGAAGCAGCTTGGATTGAAGTCCATGGGGGATTGAATTGATTTCATCCAGGAAGAGCGTTCCGCCTTTTGCGGCTTCAAAGAGACCTTCTTTATTCGCATTCGCACCGGTGAAGGCCCCTTTTGTGTGCCCGAAAAGTTCGGATTCAATCAGGGTTTCCGGTAGGGCTGCACAGTTAACGGGTAGGAATGGACCTTCTGAACGGGCGCTGAACGAGTGAACCGCTTCGGCGACCAATTCCTTACCGGTTCCGCTTTCTCCGGTAATCATAATCGTGGTTTTTGTAGGGGCCACGCGTTTGATCATTTCGCAGACGTTCACCATCTGGTCGCTTTCCGCGACGATATTGCCGAAATACTTTTTCTGTTCTACGTGCGAATCACTGCTGACCTGCTCGGAAATTGATTTCTGATAATCGAGGGCCCGCTTAACTGTTTCGAGCAATTCATCAATTTTGAAGGGTTTAGGAATGTAGTCGAAGGCACCTTCCTTCATGGCCTCGACAGCCGTAGCTACGGTGGCATAGGCCGTCAGCATGATAACCCCGACGTGAGGGCGCATTTGCCGTGTTTTTTTGAGGAGCTGCATCCCGTCGACCGGTTCCATCTTGATGTCGGAGATAAGAAGGTCGAATTGTTCAGATTTAAGGCATTTTTCAGCAACACCACCGTGTTCTGCAAGCTGTACTTCGTAGCCCTTGGAAAGCAGTATTTTATTCAATAAGCTGAGAATCGTCGGATCGTCGTCCGCTATCAGTATTTTGGCCATGCTTGATATCTCTCCCTAAAGTATTCAGATGGCCTATATAACCCTCATTTTCCTCAGTAGAGTCAAGCTTAATGATTGATAGAAGGTCGGCGGGAGAGAACTCGGCAAAGTCGACAAAATTCTGCACAACATCATCCATTCTGCCGGACGCTTCTTCGATATGATCGAATAACTCCTTGCGGTCTTTTCGGCGAGGACTGTTAGGCAACCAATCTGCAGAGGTAGCTTTGTCTTCATAACGGCGCAGGAGTTGTATCGATGCAGAAATAGCGGTAAGTGGAGTTCGGATTTCATGGGCCATCTCTCCGGCGATCTGTGTGGCCGCCGTGATCCGTTCCACCCGCTCGAGCTGCTGATCGGTTTCCAATGCCTGGGAAATATCGGAAAATGTAAGGAGCGTCACCTCCACGGTTTCATTCTGCCGCCCGGCGGAACCAAGTAATGCGGTTTCCAATAAGCAGAATTTTTGTGACTGGTAGGAAACAGGAAGCGGGTGTTCGCCATTGCTGGCGAGATACACCGTTTTGCCATATTTTTCCGCTATCGGTTCCTGATTCTGTATGAAGAGGTCTCGAAAGGTGGAGTCCTGCAACTGCTCTTTATCGGTATTCAGCGTGGCGCAGGCGGCAGCATTGGCAAACTTTATTTTTCCGGTTTGTTCAAGCAGCAAGGCCGGAGTAGGCATATTGCCCAGCATGGCCATGGTTGTTCCTGCGAGGTCTGATTCGTGCGAATGAATATAATTACAACGTTTAGCCACATAGATGCTTGCTGCCCCAAAAAATGCAAACGTGATCCCCCGAAGCAGGATGGCGAAATTAGATGAGCGCATCTGTAGTGTGGCATCCGAGGGGATGTATTCAATCAGCACGCGGTTTGAGAGCAACGTGGCCATCAACGTATATAGTATAATGGCCAGGACTGTGATTTCGGTTGCTTGTTTGGGCGTTCCGATAATTCCGGCCGAAAGAATGACCAGTGGATACAGTAGCGTCAGGTCGCTTTGTACTCCGCCGGTAAAGTAGACCAATCCCGTAACCAGAACGAGATCAACGATAAACTGCAATGGAGCAAATTGTGTTGTTTGAAGTTTATTCCGAAGCCAGAGTGAGTAGGGGATGGTGATGATAAATGCGACGCTCATAAAGGTATAAAACGCCGCATCGTCATTAGGGAACAAAAGCGAAACAAATACCAGCAACCATAGGAACCCGAGGCGGGCAAGTAGAATTGCCGTGAGTTCTGGTAATGTTGTGGTTGTACTTTGTGAGCTCATTTCCCTGATTTCCATGAGTTTACATATTGATGACTTCGCTCATTTTGAATATCGGCAGGAACATCGCAATCACGATCGTACCGATCAAGCTGCCAATAAACACCATCAATAACGGTTCGATCATAGAGGTCAGACCATTAATCATGGTTTGAACCTCATCTTCGTAAAACTCTGCCACCTTATCCATCATTTCATCGACCTGCCCAGTTTGTTCGCCGGCAATGAGCATATGAACCAGCATGCGAGGGTAGTATTTGTTGGCCTCCAGTGCCTTGGAAAGGGGTTGGCCTTCCTCGATTGTAGTCTTGGCTTCGAGAAGCGAGTCGCCGATGACACGGTTGCCAGTGGCCAATCCGACAATTTCCAATGATTCAATGATCTGAACACCACTGTGCAGCAACTGGGAAAAAGTAGAGGCGAATCGACTGACGGCTACCTTGGTTGCCAGTTCTCCCAGAATTGGGAAACGCAGTTTTATCTCGTCGATTTTATATTGTCCTTTGTCGGTTTTATAGATGCGTTTGTAAGCATAGATCAATCCGCCAATCAACGAAGCAGCAATATACCAGTACTTTACAAGGAGATCACTGAAGTCCAGCAGGCCCGCAGTCAGCCCTGGCAGGTCCGCCCCGAAATCCGCGAACATGCCGACAAACACCGGAAGAACGAACATAATCAGCGCTGTCGACAGCATAAGAGCAACAATGATTACAACGGTAGGGTACATCATGGCCGACTTAACCTTGGCGCGCAGTTTGTTGCTGGATTCGAGGAATGATGCAACGCGGGCGCAGGTATCGGGAAGGATTCCGCCCATTTCGCCGGCGCGCATCATACTGATATAGAGTTCGTCAAAAATGCTGGGATAATAGGCCAGAGCTTCGGAATACATAGCTCCACCTTCAACCCGGGTTCGAATGCCGACAATAACCGGCCGAAAGTTCTTATCTTCGGTTTGTGTTTCCATGGCACTCAGCGTTTGAACCAGCGGCATGCCTGCCCCCAGCATGGCTGAAACCTGCCGTGTGAAAATCGACAGTTCCTTTAGGCGGATTTTACGCGCCCCCCGTACCACGGGTAGGCCACCTTTTGCTTTTATTTTTTCTTTAGACATATTTGTTCCTTAATGCTCGCTGGTTACGCGCATGATTTCTTCGACGCTGGTGAGCCCGTCCCGAACACGGTCGAGTCCGGCCTCGCGCAGTGTGCGCATTCCATTTTCAATAGCAATTTTAGCAATGGCATCAGCCTCGGGATTATTCAAAACCGTTTTCCGGATCGCTTCGTCGATAAGCAGAATTTCCATTATACCGCCACGGCCCTTGTAGCCTATGTTGTTACATTTCGGGCATCCGGCTGTCTGGTAAAACTGGGTGCCATCAAAAGCTGCTGGATCAATTCGGTTTTTCTTTAGCGTTTCCAAAGGGATATCGATTTCCTTTTTACATACCGGGCAGAGCTTTCGGTATAAGCGCTGTGCCTGGGTCAGCAGCAGGGAGGAGGCCAGCATGAACGGTTCGATACCCATATCAACCAGTCGGGCAATGGCGCCGGCCGCATCATTGGTATGTAGTGTACTTAATACAAGGTGACCGGTCAGAGCGGCTTCAACCGCAATGGTTGCGGTTTCTCCGTCACGAATTTCCCCGACCATTACCACATCCGGATCCTGTCGAAGGATCGAGCGCAGTGCCGCCGCAAAGTCCAGTCCAACGGTCGAGTTGATTTGAACCTGGTTGATCCCATCGAGCTGGTATTCCACCGGATTTTCTGTGGTAATAATATTGGTTCCAACTTCATTCAGTTCCTGCAGAGCAGAATAGAGTGTTGTGGTTTTTCCGCTACCGGTCGGTCCGGTTACCAGAATCATGCCGTAGGGCTGGCCCAGGGCGTATGAAAAGTTGTCGAGCGAGAGCTGGTCGAGTCCGAGAGCTCCGAGGTTTGGGGCCAACGCTGTTTTATCAAGGATACGCATTACCACTTTTTCCCCATGCACGGTGGGAAGCATGCTCATGCGAACATCCACTTCCTTGCCAAGGGCCTTGATCTTGAATCGACCGTCTTGAGGAATGCGCCTTTCGGCAATATCCAGCTGCGACATGATTTTCAGGCGCGAAATAATGGCGTTCTGCAGGTTTTTCGGAGGGCTGGGGGATTCGTACAGGACGCCGTCGATACGGTTTCTCAACCGAACTGTTTTTTCCATGGGTTCAATATGGATATCGGATGTTCCTTTGCGCAGCGCTTCGATTAAAATGGAATTCACTATCCGGATCACAGGGGCTTCGCCCGCATTTTCAAGCATTTCGTCAAGGCTTGCTTCGTCTAATCCTTCCTGTCCGACTTCGACATCGCTTTCATCCGCCATGTCTTTAAGAATGTCTTCGAGCGCCTGCGAGGGTTCTTCAGAAACCGAATCGATGGCATCGAGAATTTCTTTTTCCAGCGTCACCACAGGAACCAGTTCAAGCTGGGTTCCGGAAGCAAGAGCATCACGACTCACAATATCGAACGGATCTGCCATAGAAATAGTGAGGCGGTCTCCAAGTTTGGCGACGGGCAGGGCTTTCAGTTCTTTCCACCGCTCTCGCGGCATCAGCTCAAAAAGTTCCGGATCGGGCGAAAAGTCCTTGAGCGAGATCGGCCGAATATCCAAATAATCCGCGGTAGCCAGCACCAGATCCATATCCGATACTACGCCTTGTTCGATTAAAAGCTGTTCAATCGGAATATTCGCGACTTCAGCTTCCTTCTCTGCCTCTTCAAAGATTTCCGCCTCGATAGGGCGGATATTTTTAAGGCAATCCATTAAACTGGTTGAGCTTGTTTTCATGTGTTTTTCGGTTCCGTTGTTCACTCAATTGCCCATCTACAAGCATTACCCATGCCGGGCGGCTTAAAAGAGGACATTTCGGCCCATATTTATTTGTGAGACTGATTCCTGATTTTTTTTGGGTAGATCGGTTCAACTGAAAAATGATGGGAGAATACACATGTAGATCTTACTGGCCTATTTTCTGCTTATAATAATCGCGATTTTCCAACCAGGAGAAGAAAATGGATGACCCGCAGTTTAATAATGGATCGCTCGCAGACAGCATTGCGATGCTGGAACAGATTCTGGAGGTAATGCCTCAGGATACCGACGCAATCAAA
Organism: uncultured Verrucomicrobiota bacterium; assembly: GCA_964486885.1. Taxonomy (GTDB): domain Bacteria; phylum Verrucomicrobiota; class Kiritimatiellia; order Kiritimatiellales; family Pontiellaceae; genus Pontiella. Next base: position 65,990 of record CAZAPF010000017.1, on the reverse strand, counting down.
GCGTTATACAAAGCCCACTTCAACAGTGGAAACATGGAGCGCGCATTCGAACATTTAAACAGTCTCGTAAGTATTGTATCGGCTGGCGGCGATACGGATGACCTGCTCTTCGTAACCGGTGAATTGCCACAGTTTAAAGAGGCCTACCCATCAGAAGTTGCGGCGCAGGTGGCTCGCCTGAGAATGGTGGAATCCTCCGGTGATAAGAATGAGCTTGCTTCAGCGGAGGGCGTGCCGGATGAAGGAAAGTCCGAGGGTCAATCGTCTGAGGTCGATATCAGTGAAGAGCTAGCTCTGGCCTGGCGTCTTTATGAGGAGAATCAATTATCGCAGGAAGAATATTCCAGCGTTCTGCATGATCTGACCGAAGTTTCATCAAAAGAACTCGATGTGCCTGTAAGTGTGCTCCACGTGCTTAACGACCGGGGTTTCACGCAGATGGGCCGCATTTTAAATTACCTGTCGACACGGTCGGGCGTGCCCTATGTCTCATTAGCGAATTTCGAACTGGGCGAGAACATAGGCGGAGCCCTTCCGCTCAATTATTCTGCACATGATGGGGCTTTGCCGTTTGGTTTTCTGGGGAATGATCTTCTTGTCGGTGTGCTGAACCCCTTTAACAATATGCTGGTGGACAGGGTTGAAACGGAAAGTGGACACCGTTGCCATACCTATCTAGTTGAGCCGGAAGACTATGACACTGCTCTGGGTAAGCTTCGAACTCTGGCAGAGGCTAGCTAGTTCTTGATGTCGACGGTAAGGGTTTTGGTTTCTCCCATATATTCAACCATCACGTCATGAGACCGAATCTCAGTCAATTGAGCCTTTCCATCGATCAACTGTCCTTGCAGCACCTGTTTCCCGTTGATGATAGCAAAGTCACCGCCGCCTTCTGTTGAACTGCCAAACCCTGTAAGTTTCAGCTTCGGCCAGTTAACTTTTTTTTCGCGATTTCCAAACAGTTTGCTGCGTTTTTGATCCTGAGATTCGGCCGGATTCTCGACCTGAGCAACCGCTTCTTCTTTTTCAGGGTTCTGAAGCTGTTTGGCAAATTCCTCACCCTTGGAAAGCAAGTTGGTCAAGCTGAAGGAGGGCGATGCTGTTCCGTCTGCTCCAGCTACTCTTTTTGCACTGTAATGAAGCATCATCGTGCCCGTCAGAATAAGGCCGGAAATGAGCAACAGCATCGTTATCAGCATGGGACCGGAAGAGGACGGTTCCTCAATATTGATGGGTTCTTCTTCAGTGGGGGGCTCGTTGTTCAATTCGCTCAAAATCAGCTCCTGGATCATTCAGGTCATCAGATAAATCTTATTGCGTATATCATTGGTATTAAGGTGCTCATTAGCAAGAGGGAAATTGGCTCTTCATAATGGTACGGATACTGCTTTTAGGGTGGCACGCCTGATAACTGAACAGGAATCGCCGTCCCAAAGTGGGGCGATTTGGCAACAGGCAGGTTTTAGAAGGAAATATGAAATCATGATGAAGAAAAAAGTCAGTAAAACCCGGACACAAAATCGGTTTTCAGACCTGGTCGGGGTTGATTTTTCATCAACAGCCACAAAGGTTGTTCGATTGAAAGAGAACAAGGGAGAGCTATCTCTGGCAGGGATTGATTTGCTGCCTGCGGTTGATTTTGGGGCGGCGGCCAGTCGGATCGATTTGCCGAGGAATATCACATCCTATTACGGATGTTTAAGCTACACCGGAAGTGCAGCAGTGGTGCGTATGATTAATACACAGCTGGCTGATTCCGCGAATCAGGTATCCGATATTAAACTGCGGGAACTGCTGAATGTTACGGATGATTTCCGCGTTTCGGCCCGCTTAATCAAACGGGGAAAAGGGCGGCAGGACTCAAGCCTGCTGGCGGCGGCAATTCCGGAAGATGATATTCGTTTCCTGCTCAATATGTTTCCAGCGGGACCGCCTGCACCGGCATCGCTTGAAGTGTCGGGCCTTGCATTTGTATCGTCATTTCTTCACGCCCGTGGTGCCGAATGTGAAGATTCCACGGTCTGCCTTTTGGAAGCAGGCGAAACGATCAGCCACTTCGTGTTTCTCAATAAAGGTGAGGTTGTATTAGTTGGGAAAATACCGTTTGGTTCCAAGACGCTCCGGAATCAGATTTCCAAGGATTTGGGGGTCGATGATGATCTTGCAACCTCCATTCTGAATGACCGCTCCATCAATATATCTTCCTCGCTTTCAAAGGTCCTGGGTCAGTTTATTAAACAGATTTCCATATCCAAGGATTTCATCGAACGGCATCAGGGATGCCGTGTTGCAAAGGTATACATATCCGGTGGTTTGAGTTTGCTTCCCAGTTGGAGCAATGAAATTCAGCAGATGCTCAATTCGGAAGTCGTCCACTGGAATCCGTTGGAAAACATTACCTGCGATCCTGATATTCTCACGCAGGACATGGAAGAGCAGGCTACCCGCTTTGCTGCTGCTATTGGTGCCGCGATAGGAGGATTTGAAATATCATGACCTATCCTCGCGTCAATTTATTAAAGAAAAGCGAGCAGCGTTACCAAGGAGCTGTAAGCCGGAGGTTTATATTTATCAGTGCGGTTGTTGCGCCCGTGTTGTTAATTGCCATTCTCAGCGGTGTTAAGTTACTTCAATACTCGGGTGTAAAATCGGAGCTGACAACTAGTCGTGAATTGTGGGAGGACCTAGAGCCCCGGTTGATCTTGTTTAAGGATGAAAACCGCGGGTTGATCACTAATCGCGATGCACTCGAGCTATTTGATGGCTGGAAAAATTCGCAGGCATCTTTTGTTGAACTCATGGGTGATATACAGGATGCCGTACCCGAGCAAATTCAGTTCACCCGTCTATCTGTTCGGGGTAATCCTTCCGAACCGGTGTATACAAGTGCGGACGAAATGCCGCTTGAATTAGAGCTGGTTATAGAAGGGCGCTCCCAGGGGGGGCGCGCTGAAAACCACGTCATTAATCTCCAGAAAGGGTTGCTCGGTTGCGAGCAGATTTCATCCACATTCGATTCCATTAAGCTTTCATCCATGCGCAAGCGTCAAACTGCAGGCGGTGACGGTATAAGGGAATTCAGGCTCGAAGGTAAGACCGCGGAAGGAGAGGAGCTATGAGTCTCGCGGAATTAACTAAAGATCAAAAAAAATACCTCCTGCTCGGCGGCGTGGGAGCGGCAATCATCATTGTTTTAGCTGTACTGGGCATTCGCTTCAGTCTTGCTTCCATCTCGGCAGCCAAGCTGGAGCTGGCCGACCTGACCGATAAGATCAGCCGGGCGGACAACGCACTTTCAATTCGAAATCGTTCCAGCGAGGATTATAGGCGGACGGTTTCCATATTAAAATCGCATCTTCAGAACATCCCACCTGAAAAAAACTATTATTCATGGGCCACGGAAATCATCTATTCAAATGGCCGGGATTCCGATTTGGAAATTGAATCCGTTGATGAAGTACGTATTAGGGAGAAAGATAAAGAAGATGCTGAGGACAACCCGGATATTCAATTTGAATCCTACACCTTGCGTATTGCTGCCCGGGGAAGCTATGAACAGGTAAAGGCGTTTCTTAGAAATGTAGAAGAAGAAAACCCCCTCGTCCGATTTACGGGCATTGATATCAGTGTTGGGAATGATGTCGGTGCACATAACGTTCAGCTTTTTGTTCAGTGGCCATTCAACCTGGGTCAGATCACCCGGGTTTGGGAAGAGATAGAGTCAAAGCAACTTATGATTGCCAAACGGGATGCCCGGAAACCGCACTCCAGGTCAATTGAGACGGTACAAAATAACGATATACAAAATTCCGCTCCAGCCCGGAACGCCGAGGAACCCGAGCCGGTAATTGCATCAGTACCGAAGCCTGAACCGATTGCTGAAACTGTGAAGCCGGCACCCGTCATTCCGGAAACGGTCGTTGAGCCAGAGGTGAAGACTGAACCTGTGGTTACGCCGAGTCCGGAAGTTATAAAGCCTGCGCCGGTTGTTGCCTCCTTTCTCCCCGAACCGGAGCCTGAGCCCGTAATTATGCCGGAACCGAAGCCGGCGCCGGTTATTGAGTCAAAACCGGAAGTGGTGAAACCCGAGCCGGTGGTTGCCTCATTTCTGCCGGAGAATGAGCCGATAATTGCTTCAACACCAACAAGCCCCGTGCCGGTAGAGGAACCTGTTCAGGAAGTTGAAAAGTCAGCACCTGCGGTTACTGTAGTTGTTCCCGAACCGGTGTTAGAGCCCGCACCTGAGGTGGTTAAACCTACACCGGTTGTTACGGCAGTTGATCCCGATCCCGAGCCTACCCGTGCTCCCGCGCCGAAAAACGAGCCGGCTCCAGATGATGGAGGTCTTGATGCCCTGCTCGAATCTCTTGTAGCTGCTGAGAAAAATGAGCCTAAAGCGGAACCGGCTGCGGTTATCAAACCCGATCTGGAGGTAACAGAGCCAACTCCGGCTGTTGTTCCTGAAGCCAAGCCTACTCCGATTGTTGATGCCGAGCCGGAAGAGGGAAGCTTGAACTCCGTTCTTGAGGCGCTGGCAGATTTAGAAAAGGAAGATGCTCAACCTGAGCCGATCAGCGATGAGCCGGCTCCAGTTGTGTCCTCTGTTGAAACGAATAAACCTGCGGATGAATTTGGGTCGTTACTTGCCTCATTGGGTTCGCGTGGTGACGCGGAAGCCAGCCCGGAAGCAGCATCGGAGGTTCAAGTGTCGTCCGACCCTGAAGCATTAGAAGATTTTTTAAAGAAGCTGGCCGAGCAACCGGCTCAGGTTGAAGAGCCATCGGTGCCGATCGAAGAACCTATCTCCGCTCCGATAGCTGAGAAGCCGGCCCAGTATGTATCAAGTGGTAAAAGCGCAGCATTGCTTGTTGAGCTGCTGACTAAGGAAAAACCTGAAGTAGGCGGAACATTAGGGTCGTTCCTTAATGGCCTGGTGGAGGACATCAATGACTAATCTAAACTGCATTCAGCGGGGTATTTTATGCTTTGCGGCTTTGTATTTCTTCGCGGCTGATTCCGTGTATTCCGAGGTGGATAAGGGCGGTGGCACAAATGATGCTGGTACACAGCAGTCCGCTCCAAAGCGTGACCCTTTTTGGCCGGTAGGTTACATGCCTGAAATCATTCAAAGGGCGGATCCAAAGAAGAAGGAAGTTGTCGTGCCGGTGATTAGCACCAATTGGAATGAAGCCATGAAAAAGATCGTGATCAATGGGGTCAGCAGCCGCGCGGATAATGAGTTTTTTGCCGTGATTAACGGGCAGGTCAAGAGTGTTGGCGACACGGTATCGCTTAATTATGAAGGAACAATTTACACGTGGGCAGTCGATAGCATCAATCCGCCAGGATCGGTCAAGCTTCGTCGGGTGTCGGCGCTATAGGGAAAAGTTGTTAAAGGGAAACAGGATGGTGAATGGAATGAAGATCAATACTAAAAAAATATGCTGGGGAACTTTAATCACGGTTTCATTGGTGGTGTCTTTAGTGCACTCCCAGCAGGATGAAATTGCAGATCAGGATCTGCTGAACCTGGTTGAGGCGGTCAATGAATTGGATGATTCGGAAACAAATTCTGTTCCCCAGAATACCCCGGTAGGCCGAGCACTTGAAACGCTGGTTGAAGCAGGCGAACGAGCCGGTGAGGTAGATGCTCTCATGGCTGATGAAAGTGTTGTGATGGATGCTTTGGAATTCGAAGATGTCGGCGATGAAGTGGCCAGCAGTATGGGTAATCTGATTTCTGTTCGTCTCAACCGAGTGGGACTCGAAGAAGCTATTAACCTCTTTGCCCAGCTTTCGGGTGCAAATATCATCGTGCCCGAACTTACCGAAGCGGCGCAGATTTCTGTTAACTTAAAGGATGTCGAATGGCGGCCTGCACTGCAGTCGATTCTCGATACCTATAACTACGAACTTTACCAGAAAGTATCCGGTTCAAATGTATTCAGTGTTCGCCGGCGGCCTCCAGGTGCGCCGGAACCGCAGGTGGTTGAAACCTTTGTTCTCCAATATGCCACCGTGCCGAATGCCGCAGAACTCATCCGGGCTCTGTTGCCGGAAGATGCAAAAGTTTCCGAATTTGCCTCCCGCAATATGATTGTCGTGAAGAGTTCCGAATCGAGCCTGAGTGAAATCCGGTCTGTTCTGGAAGCCATCGACAAAGTTCGCCAGCAGGTGTTCATCGAATCCAAGTTCATGGAACTCTCGGATGAAGCTCAGAAAGACCTTGGTATCGACTGGAGCGTACTGCAGGCCTACAGCGCAGGAACAGTTGGCCCCACTACGCTGTCTACAACTAGATCCGACCGGGATACCCGGAATGAAACTACGCGCCGAGGCTCTGAATCCTCCACGTTTACCGATGCCAACGGGCTTACTTATGAGGATGCTGCTGGATATAGGAATCAAGGGCAGCGCGTTCCCGGTTCCGGGATTTTTACCCTGGAAGGTTTAACTCCGACTTTTGCAGATAATGCAAGTGATCTGGTTGAAAATACGAAGAATAAAACAACCACCGAGGTGCTGACCAGTGTATTGAGTGCAGACGAATTCCGAGTGGTTTTGAGCGCTTTGGAGCAGAATAAAGGGGTGAATGTAGTCTCTAATCCAAAGGTTATTGTGGCGAACGAAGAGAAGGCCAATATTTCAATTGTCCGCAAAGAACCTAACCTGAAACAGGAACGCGAACAGCAGTTGAACGATCAACCGCCTACAACAACCTTCACTCTTGATCCGGATCAGCCGTTTTTCGAATACGGGATCAAACTTGATGTACTTCCTTCGATTAATACGTCCAGCAATATCACCGTACAGATCAGTCCCTCGCTGACCCGTAAATTTGCGGATAAACAGGCTGGGGAAGTTACCTATCCTATCATCGATGAAAAAAGCATCGAAACGATCTTCAACCTTTCCAGTGGTCAGACCGCAGCAATTGGAGGCCTGACAGAAGTGACCGAAGGAGACCAGGAAAAAAAGGTTCCCGTTCTGGGGAGCATTCCATTCCTGGGCCGGCTCTTCTCCTGGAAGGAAACGGTTCGCGGCCAGAACGAAACCATCATCTTCGTTACGGTTGGATTGGCTAACACGCAGGAAATTGATTCTGAAACCGGTATGCCGGGCGATGCCGAGCTGGCCCGCCGTCAGATCATTAGAGACAAGAACAAGCGGATCTTACGTAATTCAGGCCGCCAGTACTATGAGGCTGAAGAGCGGGACAAACTCGAAGACATGATGAAAGTGATGAAGCAAAAAGAAAACGATCGTGTCGAGCGCCGTCTTAAAGCGCTGGGGAAGGAGCAGGAAAAGGCGGAAGAACGACCGGCGGAACAGCAGAGTGTTGCTTCAAATAACTAATTTGAAATGCTGCCAACAGGGAAAGGCAGATTAGGAGTTAATGTGAAAAAACAAATTGTAGGCTGGGCCGTTTTCGCGGGATTGCTGCTGATCATTGGAATTGGGATATTCAGATCAGTTCAGGGAAATACGGATGTAAAAGAACCGGAATCGCAAAAAGAAACAATTGTGCCCGAACTTCAGGGCGAGGTGATTTCTTATAGTACCAACACGACAGGCCATGCTGTATCGGTTGCTTCGAATGATGGTTCTTTAGTTGAGACCGAAGCGGATCTTGTTGTCTTGGAAGAACGTCAGCACATGCAGGCGAACGGAAATGTGGAACGGCGGCGGTTGCTCAAGCGTGAAGGTAAATATCCGAACCGTCTTTTAATCGAGACGCTTCAACGGGACCGCAAACAGAACAAATTTATTCGGGCCGGCCGCACTGAAATGGTGGCTGACCATATTATAGTGAGCCTCCGAAGCGGGGGTTCTTTTACGGAATTAGAAAAGCTGGCGGATAAGCACAATGCCTCGGTTTTACGTTCGCTCTCCGATGGGAATACCCATGTCGTCCAGCTGGCGGCGCCGGGACTCGATGCTGTTGAAGAAGCCATTACACAGTTTACAGATCAGGCTGCGGATGTGGCCTATGCGGAACCGGACTACGTGCGGCATTTTTCCAAGGTTCCGAACGACCTTCAGTATGGTGACCTGTGGGGCATGCCAAAGGTCTCGGCTCCATTAGCCTGGGATATTACAACCGGCAGCAAGGATGTTGTGGTGGCTGTAATCGACACGGGGATGGATATGGATCATCCAGACCTGCTTTCAAACCTTTGGGACAATCCCAGTGAAGTGCCCGGCGATCATCTCGACAACGATGGAAATGGATATGTGGATGATATCAATGGATGGGACTTTGTTAGTGAAGACGAAGATCCGGATGATGCCGACGGGCATGGCACCCATTGCGCGGGGACGGTTGGGGCGGTAGGTAATAATGCCAATCAGGTGGTTGGTGTATGTTGGGACGTAAGCCTGATGCCGTTACGCATCGGTACCAGTGAGGGAATCTTTGATTCCGATATTGTCGACGGGATTCGCTATGCTGCCCGTAATGGGGCAAAAGTCCTCTCTAACTCATATGGAGGTGAGGGATTCAGTCAAACGGTCTACGATGCTGTTGCATTCGCCAACGACCAAGGAGCAATCTTTGTTGCAGCGGCCGGGAACGATTCTTCCGACAACGATTTGCTTCCCCAATATCCTGCCAGTTACGATCTCCCCAACGTAATTTCAGTTGCGGCTTCCAGTGACAATGATCAGTTGGCCAGCTTCTCCAACTATGGTGCAACGTCAGTGGATTTGGCGGCTGCAGGTGTTGATATCTTAAGCACCTATTTAAACGGTCAAACCGAAAGTCTGCAGGGAACCTCCATGGCGTGTCCGCAGGTTGCTGGTGCGTTAGGGCTGCTGGTCAGCGTTGACTCTTCTGTGACGCCTGCAGAGGCAAAGCAGCTTGTGATGGCCAGTGTGGATCCAGTGGCATCCTTGAGCGGCAAAGTAGTAACGGGCGGCCGACTGAATGTGCATGCGATGTTTACAAATGCCAACGATACTGATGGCGATGGTATGCCGGATTCATGGGAACAGCTATACGGTTTTAATCCGAATAGTCCCAGCGATGCTTTACTCGATCCGGATGCCGATTTTCTCAATAATCTACTGGAGTTCCAGAACGGCTGCATACCAACGAACAGCGATTCTGATATGGACAGCCTGATTGATGGTTGGGAAATTCGTTATGGTTTTAATCCTCTTGATGTGCACGGAACATTGCCGCGTTTGCAGTATCTCGGATTCAGTACAGCCGTCAGCGATGTATACGATATTGTCGTGGACAATGGGTATGCTTATGTGGCTGATGGAATTAATGGATTGAGAATTCTGGATCTTGCTGAACCGGAAAACCCGGTGCTGGTTGGGTCGTATGCAACTTCCGGTTCCGCCCGGGGCGTGGCAGTTGACGGCTCCTATGCCTATGTGGCTGATGCGCTTCAGGGTCTCTTTATTATTGATGTCAGCGATCCCGCTGATCCAACCTTGTCAGGTTCCCTTGCTTCTCCTGCTGCCAAGGTGGCGGTGGATGGCAGCTCCGCCTTTTTGGCTGCCAGCTCAAACGGCTTGCGTGTGGTTAACATAACCAATCCTGCCAGTCCGGTTGAAACCACATCTTTTACAGGAAATTATGATCCGAACTTTATGGTCAATGATGTCACGGTGGCCGGCGGTTATGTCTATATGGCACTCGATGGCGGACTTGGCCAGATTGCATCATCCGGCAATGCCGGGACGTACAGCGTTAAGCCGATATCTGATGGTAACGGTAATACCGTTTGTACATCCGTGAATTATAACGGCTCTGAACTTTATGTTACGCTGCAGAACTATGGTGTCCTTACGTATGACCTTTCCAAAAATCTGCTGGGTGGTGTTGCTACACCGGGCACGGCTGAAGATGTGGCTCAAAGCGAAGGGCTGATCTATGTGGCTGATGGTAAAAAAGGTCTGCAGATTTATGATGGGTCTAATCTGGCCAGTATAAGTCACTATACCAGCTATGCGAATGTACCTGCCTATGGCGTTACTGTAGCTAACGGCTATGCCTATGTAGCTGGAGGAACAGCTGGACTGCAAATCTTCAGAAGCTCTGTTGATGCAGATTTCGATGGTATGTATGACGGATGGGAAATTCAGCACTTTGGCGGGTTGTCTCAGGGGGCATTCGATGACTTTGATTCAGATGGAATCGTAAACTGGGGCGAATATCTCGTTAATCTCGTGCCCACCAACAATGATCAGGATTCTGACCTGTTGATCGATGGATTTGATGAAGTTAGAACCTACTTAACCGATCCGCGAACATCCGATACCGATGGCGACGGCTTATCCGACAGCTTTGAAGTAACTACGAATGCTGTGGATAACTTCTACTTCACAGATCCGCTGTTGGCCGATACCGATGGTGACGGCATGACGGATAAGTGGGAACTCGATAACGGCCTGAACCCGCTCTTTGATGACGGCGACCTGGATCCTGATAACGACGGTGCTACAAACCGCGAAGAAGAAGGTGCCGGTACCGATCCGCAGGATTCCGATAGCGATGACGATCTCATGCCCGACGGATGGGAAATTGATAATGGCTTGGACCCCTTGGTTAATGATGCCGCTAATGATCCGGATGGCGATAACACTATTGGGGGCCTTGATCTGACCAACTTGGGCGAATATATGTGGAACAGCAATGGGCTGTCCGACATGCTTCAGGAGTCGACTGACCCGTTGAAAGCCGATTCAGACAGTGACATGCTGGGTGATAACTGGGAAATGATTGATGACATGCGGATTGGCACCAATTTCAATGGGGGATTGATTACCAATCAATATCTCACCGACCCCAACCTTGCAGATACGGATGGAGACGGGATGCCGGATGGATGGGAAGAATACTTCTACCTTAGCCCGGTCAGCACAAACGGTGATGATGGTGCAACCGGAGATATGGATTCTGATGGGTTGAGCAACTATGAAGAGTATCTAAATGGTAGTGATCCTTTCAACAACGATACCGATAGTGACGGCTTTCTTGATGACTGGGAGCGTGATTGGGGAACCCAGGCCACGAATGCAGCTGATCCGCTCGTGGTAGATGATGATGGTCCTTTTGATTGGTGGATGCATGGCGGTCAACCGCAAGACCCGCTGCAAAGCGATCCTGATGAAGACGGTTCCAAGGCTCATCCTTTCGATGCCATTCAGGAAGCGATTAATGTGGCGTCCAACGGTTATACGATCCTGGTAAAAGAAGGGCAGTATTATGGTTTCGGTAATCGCGAAATCAACTCCGGTACATTGCAACTGCGGATCCTTGCTGAAAATCAGACCAACACTGCAGCAACCGTGATTAAAAGCCATGGACTGAGTGCCGTCATCATTTATGAAGGCGGTCAGCAGACTAATTCCGTATTGGCTGGATTCACGATTCAGAGTTCGATGCAGGGCATTGACTGTTCGAACGGAGACTGCGGTGAAGAGAACGGTATTGTGTGCAAGGATGCATCCAGTCCGTTAATCACGAACTGTGTGGTGGAAATCTGTCGTGATGATGCAATTTACTGTGAGTTTAATTCCAGTCCGATCATATCGAACGTCATCATCCGTACCATCTATGAAGGCCATGGTATATATGCCAAGACCGGTTCTACTCCAATGATTCTGGATTGCGTGATCGATGACATATCCACCGGCAGCGGGATCTATGCAACGGATAGTGTCGGCTTGCAGGTATCCGGAACATCAATCAGTGATTGTGATAATGAAGTTGGTCCGGGTCGTGGAATTTGGCTGGTCAACGACGGATCTGCATCGATCTTCAATACGACGATAGATGGATGTCAGGGTGGTATCCGTTGCGACAACAGTTCTCCAACAATCGACCGGTGCACCATTTCTAATAATGCGGCTCCGGACTATTACACATTCGATGAAGCAGGTTTCTTTGCCAATACGAACATTGCGGTTGCGGCAACCTTGGAAAACTCTGAGTTGACGGATGAGCGAAATGCTGAAGAGAACGGAGGCGGAATACTGCTGATGTCCGGCAGCTTCCCGCTTATACAGAATTCCGTGATTCATAATAACCGCACATGGGCCTCAGATCCTGATTACTCTACCGGAGAGTCAGCGAAACCTTACTATGGTCTTGGTGGAGGGGTCTATGCGGGAGCCAATTGCTCAGCCCGTATGATCAACTGTACGGTCGCTGATAACAATGCCATGACCCTCGGCGGAGGATTTACGACCTTCGGTAACTTTGTCGAGCACATGCGCAATGACATTATCTGGAGTAACGATTGTAATGCCGCCTGGCTGGATGCAGAGTCAGATCCGGCGGTTTTATATACTCCGGGAAATATTTTCTTTAATGCTCTCCATTGTAATGAAGGAACCAGCCACTTTGATCCGTGGTATTGTGATATCAGTGATGGATTTGGTTTTGTGGTTGATCGGTATAACTTTGCATCGGACCCGCTTTTCGCGGGAGGAGTCGACTATCATATCCTGACGAATTCACCGTGTGTAGATGTGGGCACTTATTTCGAAGCTCCGTTGTATGACCGAGATGGCATACCCCGTCCGCTGGATGGTGATACTATTTCGAACAACTACTATTCGGTGGATGTTGGAGCCTATGAATACCTGAACCCGAATGCGGATACGGACGGCGATGGGATCAAGGATGGAAATGAAATCTTCAGTTTCCACAGTAACCCAACGCTGAATGACTCAGACTTCGACGGTATGCTCGATGGTTTCGAGTTGATGTATGGACTGAATGCCATGGGCAACGATGCTGATGCTGATGCTGATGGTGACGGATTGTCGAATCTGATCGAGTCCGGTAACGGAACCGATCCGACCAATGAAGATACGGATGGCGATAACAGTCCCGACGGTGATGAGGATATTGCTGGAACGGTTCCGACAGATCCGAGTTCGTATTTCTACGTATCTGACATTCAGCCGTTGGCCGGTGGTGGTTGTGATATCACCTTCGACACGGTTATCGGCAGAACCTATACGGTTTACTGCTGCACGGGACTCGGTGGTGACTGGATGGTTGTTTTGGATAATATTATCGGCGACGGGAATCCTGCAGTGATTGCCGATCCCTACAGCTCAGGAAACTGTTTCTATAAGGTGGAAGTTTATAAATAAAGTTTTTCCCTAACATCCGGACTTTGGCAAAGGATTCCTCCCACCCTTACCAAAGTTCGGAAACTCCTGAAGGGTCCCGGCGTTCGCGCCGGGGCCCTTCCTTTTTCGGGAAGAGGGCGCGGGATGTGGGCAAAAAGAAAGTCCCGCTGGGTGGGCGGGACTGTCTCGGAGTAATGGGCTGCAACGAATGAGTTGGGTTCACTTTGGGTTGTTGCTTGTGCCCGGATTAAATTGTTGGGTTCATTAATTAATACGAGGGCGTAATCGGAAACGTTACCCGGAAAGGTTCTTTTTTTTGATTTTTCTTAAAAAAGTTCAAAAAAGGCTGTTTTTTCAGCCTAATTCGCGGTTTAACCGGGTTATTTCAGCACGCATTTTTTCGAAAACCTCGGCTTTATAGACCCGCACACTGGCTTCCGAGATGCCCAGTTGTTTGGCAATTTCCTTGGTTGGGACCTCTTTAGACACCAATTTAAAGACCTCTCGTTTGCTTTCGTAGATGTCGTCTTTAATATTATTCCAGGCCAGATTGGTGATGTGCAGGACCCATTCTTCGCGGGCGAGGTTTTCAATATCGGGCAGTACTTGCTCTTCGATGTCGTGATATTGCTCTTGGTATTCCACGGAATCACGGCCGGTGATGAAGTTTTTCTTGGTACGGAAAAAATCCTTTACGGTATTCCGCGTCATGGCGGCCAGCCAGTTATGGAACTTCCCTTTATTCTGGTTATATTCAAAATCTTCGATTTTCTGCCAAACCTTGGTGAGCACGGCCTGGCTGATATCTTCGGCATCATCGGCATTGATTCCCATGCGTAAGATCAGGCTGAGGATGAAGCCGCGATAAATATTCTCGAACTCAAGCCATGCTTCATGGTTCTCGGATTTCTTCAGCTTTGCCAGCAGGGTCAGCCGGGTTGGATTATAGTTTGCTTCACTCATGTCAGTTGTCTGAATAGATGATAATTACCCCGCGCCGGGATATGGCCCGGATGGTGGGATCATTGCGGAATGTTTCGGAAACGGTCAGAATCTTCAGATTGCGGATCCAGATCAGTTGAGGAGAGATGGTCAGGTCTTCTATTCCGCTGATATCCAGGGAGGTCAGTTTGGGATATCGAATGAGGCTATTGAGATTGCGAATACGGGTATTGCTGATATCAAGAAGTTTAAGGTCGGCCATCCGATCGGTTTCTACAAGATGATTAAGGCTTGATCCGGAGAGCCTGAGTTCAAGAAGACCTTCTTCTGTCAGCAGTTTTAAGTCGGGTATGCCAATGTTGTTGGCATTTAACAGGCGGACCTTCAGTCCGCAGAGTGGAGATATATCTTCGAGTTCAGGATTATTTCCGATTTCGATAATCCAACCATCCGCTCCCATTTCGTTCCATGCGAAATTAAGGGTTTCAACCTTGGGGTTCAGAATCTCCAATGCTTTCGCGAGGGCCGGGAAGCGGGTTTCAGGATCAAAGGGAGCTTTATTGGCATGATAGAAAAATCGCGGGATGATATCGGGCACGTTATACGCTTTGAAATCCTTTACCAATTGGGGCAGCTCCGCATCCGGGAGGTTATCATGATCTTTATATTTTTTTGCCAGTCTCGATGCGGTCGGGTGTTTTTCGACCGGATGCCCATGGTTTCCTGAAAGGATATTCCAGGCGTTGGCAAATTCCCGGTGGCTGAGCAGCATCTTGCCTTTCTGCAACCACCCAGCTTCAAGCAAGGGGTCAAACGCCAAACAGGTATTCAGTGATTCTTCGGCAGCATTAAAAGCATATTCCTTTTCCTGTTGGGCCATTAAATCAAGATAATCCGGGGCAACCCGCTTGGCGGTGGAAGCAATATACTCGTTGGTCTCGCGAAGCTCTGCCAGTGCCGCAACCGCAATGCCTTCACTCTTTTTAATCGATGAAAAGCTGTTTGTCAGAATGGTTGCAATGATACCGGCCGAAACGGAGATCATGCTGACGGCCAGTTTATGGCGTTTCACAAGCAGGGCCGCATGCGTAAAAAAGGTCGGATTTTCGGCAACTGTTGCAAAGCCATCCTGATATTTATGCAAATCGCGAATCAAGGTAGAAACATTCGGATAGCGGTCGGAAGGATCTGTGGCCATGGCTTTGGATGCAATCGCAGCTAGCGGGGCAGGTATGTGAAGTCCCGGAGCACATTTGGCCGGCGGAATAAAATCGCCGCGAACGGTTTTTTGCAACACGTCTTTTACCGTACCACCCGTTATGGGGCAGTGGTAGGTCAGGATTTCGTAAAGCACGGAGCCCAGCATGTAGACGTCGGTTTGAAAATCGATATCCGAGGGCACACCCTGAGCCTGCTCCGGAGACATATAGCCCGGGGTTCCGCCGACCACATTCTTAAATTCGCGCCGCTTGGCGGTCCGTTCGAGGTAGCGGGTCAGAGTTTGCCCGCCTTCCAGCGATACATCATCCATGCTGTGCCACGAAACCGGTTCTCCGTCGTATTCGCTTAAATGAGTAATGAGTGTTGAGAGGCCCCAGTCGAGCACGTGCACATCTCCAAAGTCCCCGACATTAATGTTGGAAGGTTTGAGGTCGAGATGGATGACGCCTTTGGTGTGCGCGTAGTCGATAGCATTGCAGGCTTTAAGGAAAATAGCCAGTAGGCGGGTCCGCGTATAGCGACGGGTATATTCCGCATTTCCGTTACGCAGTTGTCTGATGATATCGCCCAGCGTTTCGCCCTTCAGCGCCTTCATGGTGAAGTAGGGGTTGCCGTTTTCATCCAGCGCAATATCATAAATCGGAATAATGTTGGGATGCTGCAGGTTGGCAGTCAGCCGGGCCTCATAGAGAAATGAATCGATATCATCTTCGGAGGCAATTTTAGAATCCTGAATGAGCGCCATCGCGACTTTACGGGCCGTTCGATGATCGTCGACCTCCCAAATGGCCTTCATTCCGCCCTGATTGAGCTTTGTAGCGGCGGTATAGCGTTCAGCAGGGTTCCCGTCCATCAGTCCATCTCGGCTGGAAACCGTATTTTCCTGCAAATCTTCTTCGAATAGAATTTTTTCCGTATCGGAAAAAATAATGTCATCGGCAAACAGGTTTGCATTACCGATTTCCCGGTTCGGGGGCTGGGTTTTACCGTCTGTTGGTTGTTTTTTATCTTCGGGTTCGTCCATAACGCTTCCAAACCTTCTTTGCCCGTCGCGCTTTTACACGACAAACCACTGGAAAAGTGGCCGGAACCGTAACATTGCCAGGAGTTGGGGGCAAAAGAAAACCCCGCTCGGTGGCGGGGTTTTCGGAGTAATTTTCAAGAAGCTTGCAACAGGTTTGGGTTCACTTGAGCCGCGTTGCTTCAAATTTTATTTGTTGTTGGGTTCGTTAATGAATACGTAGGCTCAACGCAGAGCGTTACTCATTTAATGCATTTTTTTATCAGGCTCTGCAAAAAGTGGTAAAACCCCAGTAAAACGGGCAATTTTTTAATTTAAAAAAAGCCAAAAAAAACCAGAGGCCCGAAGATCAGGCCTCTGGAAAAAGCTGAATCTAGCTGCTCTGGCTAGAATTTCAGGGTGCCACGCAGCCAGAACACGGTTTCATCCGCGGTGGGATTACGTGTGCTGTCGCCGTCTTTGATGTAGTAGGCAACCTTGGCCAGCATATCAAAGTTCTTGCAGATCGGGTATTTTGCCAGCGCATCGATTTCGTAGCCATATGGGCCTTCCCATCCGTTTACTCTTTCGTCGGTGGTGTTGAAGTAGTGCACCACACCCATGAGCTTAAGCTTTTCTGCCAGTGTGGCGGAAACCTGCCCGTAGACATCCAGCAAACCGCCGTCCAATCCAGTGCCACCTAAACCGGTTCCAAGGAACTGATCGGCCCATCCGTTAAATTTGTGTGCGGTTCCATCGAGCGTCTGGAACTGGTCGTGCGAGCTGCTTCCGCCGGAGATATATTCAACACCGCCGCCCACATTCGCGACATCGACGTTTATTTCGCCGAAGACATGGCCGTAAAAAGAATCGCGCTGCAGAGCAATCGTAGCCTCGTGGCTTATGGCATCGTTTTTACCCCAGGTGCGCGCTCCAAAGGTATCGAGCTTATTCGGACCCGTGCCGCTGCTGGTGTTGCGCTGCAGGTAGGCAAAGGCAGATGCCTTGTTGTTTTCGTTCAGATTATATTCCGCATTCGCTAGATGGTAACGACGTTCATGGTTGATTGTGCCGAGGATCGTGTTGATGCTCTCGGTATAGGCATAATACAGCTTCAGGTTTTCAACCGAATTATTCTGGATCGCACCCGCATTAAAAGACTGGGCATTCAAGCGCCAGCCGACATTGCCGATGAATCGGGCATTATCGAGAATGATTTCCTGTGCACCGACACGGGCATGAGAGTCGTAGCCGGTGTAGGCCAGATAAGCCTGATGGAGACGGAAGTTTTCCGGATCGGCTACAATATCATAACTTCCGTTTCCGCCGCCCGGATAACTGTAGTGATCATTAACAGGACCGACATACTGGGCCTGAATGTGTGTGCCAAACCCTTCGCTGTTTACTGCCTTATAGCTCAGGCGCGTACGCGTCAGAAATGCATTAGCGGCCTTGGCCCCATTTCCATCCAGATCAGCATGCTCATAGCCTACTAGAAGTTCCGCGGTCAGCGTGCCGGCATTGAGATTGTTTGTTTTGAACCACTCATCGAGGGTGGGCCAGTTTTGATGTCCGGTTTCTTCAACTTTGGCTTCAGCCGGTTCCTGCACTTTTGCGGCCTGTTCCGCATATGCTCCAACTGATACTAATAATGCTGCAATTACGATACGTTTCATCTGCATCCCCTTACGGTTAAGTTAAACTTACTAATCACGTACGAGCTATACATAATAGATTTTTTCGGCAATAGGCAAGTCCTGTAAAGCAGGGATATTAGTATGGTTTTAATCGGCTATTCGGGGAGTGTGAAGATTTAATCTCAATAAAGGGATTGACTTATTTTTTGGCGCGTCTAACTTCCTCCACAGTTTTTGACCCGGTCTGCGGGTTAATGAATCCTATCGGGGTGGCCCCGAAGGCTGTTAAAAAATAATGATTGTCCGGTGTGCGGGTTCTGTGGCTGAACCGAGTGCTGGTACGGAGATGATGTTTAACAGTCTTTGCTCGCGTCACCTGCTTTTCGGGGTTCGTTTAAATTCCCCTCCTTAGGTTAGTACTCCAGGTGTTTTGCTTCGGCTTTTTTTCCTCCTCGTACCCATCACACGTCCTCCGGCATTCCGATGAATAAGGAGATACAGATGAAAATGAAGATAAGGTTAGCCGTATTGGCAGCTTGTGTAATGGGACTTGGAGCCGCATATGCGGAAACGGATGCCGCAACAGCTGAGCGCCTTGCTGCTCTCGAAAGTCAGGTTCAGGCCTTGACCGGCGAAGTCGAAAAAGATCGGTTCGGGGATGTAATTCCGGAACTGGGCGAATCAATTCACGGCATGGGTCCGTCCGCTTCCAAGGTTTACAACAAGGACCAGGGGCTCTCCATCGGCGGTTACGGTGAAGTCCTTTACCAGAACTATAACGGTAGCGATCTCGATAAGACCGATACGTTCGATATGCTCCGTGCCATTCTGTATTTCGGTTATAAATTCAATGACAAGTGGGTACTCAACACCGAGATTGAACTGGAACATGCTGATGAAGCATTTGTTGAATTCGCCTATCTGGACTATCTCCACGATGAGGCGTTGAATTTCCGTGGCGGTTTGGTGCTGGTTCCGGTGGGCATTGTGAATGAACTGCATGAGCCAACGGTATTCCTCGGGGCCAAGCGCACCATGGTGGAAAACAAAATCATCCCGACAACCTGGCGTGAAAACGGCGGAGGTATCTTTGGTGATATCGGTGCGGCAAGCTATAAGCTGTATGTTGTGAACAGCCTTGACGCTGAAGGTTTCAATGCCGGCGGAATCCGTGGAGGTCGTCAGAAAGGTTCCAAGGCAAAAGCGGAGGATTTCTCGGTGGTGGGTCGTCTTGATTATGAAGTGGCACAGGGCATTACCATCGGCGGTTCCGTGTATGGTGGAGAACAGGGACAGGATGTTGGCGTGGATGCCGGCTTTGTTCTGGGAGAAGCCCATATCATGGCCCGCAAAGGCGGTTTCACCTTTAATGCACTCGCAACTTCCTCAAAGTTGAGCAATGCCGACGATTTGAATGATGCTAACATTCTGGGAGGAAGCATCGTGGCAGGCGAAGAGGCGGCTGAAGAGATGTTTGGCTGGTACACGGAATTGGGTTATGATGTACTTTCCGGCTCTGACAGAGGAGAGCTTCAGCTGACTCCTTTTGTTCGTCTCGAACAGGTCGATACGCAAAGCAAAGTAGCAGAAGGTTCTACGGTAGATGCCGATGCGTATGACTACGATATTGTTACGGTTGGCCTGAACTTTAAGCCGATCGACGAAGTTGTGCTTAAGCTGGAGCATCAATTTATCAAGGATGGAAATGGTGACAAACTCGATCAGACCAACTTTGCGCTGGGCTACGTCTTTTAAGGTAGCTTTCGTTCTGTCCATAGTGACGGCGGCCTCTCTGTATGCCGGGAAACTTCCCGGTGCGGACGAGGCTGTCCGCATGTTATTACCCGGTAACTCCTATGAGCGGGAAACGCTGCTGCTTACGGAAATCGAGCAGGCTGCGGGCACCGAACTAGCCGCCAAGGAAATACCCAGTGCGCTGGTAACCCGTTATGTCGTACGCAATGAAGCGGATGGCATTGTGGGGTATGCTTATCTGGACAAACATCTGGTGCGCACGCTGCCGCAAACGGTCATGGTGGCCGTTGATGCGGATGGCGTTCTCGTTGGGATCAAGGTTCTGGCGTTCCGCGAGCCGGCTGAATATATGGCTCGTGACGGATGGATGGCGCAGTTCCGCGGAAAAACGGTTCAGGATGAAATCAAGATGAAGAAAAATATTGATGGAATCACCGGCGCTACGCTCACGGCCAGGGCCGTAACCCAATGCGCACGCCGTACGGTGTCGATCCATCAGGTGCTGGATCAACGGGGCAATAAATGAATCGCGTTGATGTCTGGTTGTTCCATATTTCTAATGGCCTCGTGATTATTACGGGGCTGGTATATGCATGGATGGCCTATTTTTGCCAGTCGGATGATCCCTATGCGGTTGTGGGGCATCCCTGGCAGCCGCACTTTCAGCATGCGCACGTCTTGGTGGCGCCCCTTTTGGTGCTGGTGCTTGGGTATTTATGGAACCGCCATATGGGTCCGCACCTGCAACGGGATACCCGGAAAAGGCGTAATAGTGGAATCGGTATGCTGCTGGCAGCCCTGCCCATGATATTTTCAGGATATGCCATCCAGACGGCGGTTGAAGCGCATTGGCGGACGATTTGGGTCATTGTGCACTTGGTAACCTCGGTACTTTGGATGAGCGGTTACCTGATTCACTTAATGGCTAAACTGCTCCAAAAACGTGCTTAGACAATTGGAAGCCTTTCGCTGACAGATGAGTTGGGTTGCAGCACGACAACCAAATACAACCTTGGAATGGGCTGGGGCTTTCAATAGAAACAGAAACATGAATCTCGAAGTCCGGACGGTTGAAGCCATGATCCATCTTTACTGCCGCGCTCATCACGGTGCGGCAAAGGATCTGTGCAGCGACTGCGCCGAACTCCTTGATTATGCCCACGAACGCATAAAAAAATGCCCCTTTGGCATAGAAAAACCGGTTTGCAATAAATGCACGGTTCACTGCTACAAACCGGGTCACCGTGAACAGATCAAGGTGGTTATGCGCTTTGCAGGACCAAGGATGCTGACGCGGCACCCGGTCCTTGCCTTACGTCATCTCATTCGGTCGAAACGCTATTCCGGCACACGTTCGAAGTAAACAACACCCTGTTTTCCGCAGATCGTGACGATATAATTATCGAGCATCCGCCGGCCTGCCCGCGGAGGGGAGCTGTTAACCGGCAGCAGCATGGTCGGGATTTTCCGGTAGACCACATCACCGATGCTCACCTGTTTGGTGACACTCACCTTAACGTCGCCCCGGGCAAAATGATAATCCCCGGCAAAATCCAATATGATCGGCGTCGGTTTTCCGAAGATGGCACCTTCGACAGCAAGGCCGTAGTTGCGTTGTGGTTTAATTTTAGCGGTCGTCATCAGAAGATCCTGATGAGGGACGTACGGGATGCTTGCTGAAAACCGGACTTGTCCCATATCAAAATCAAACTGTACGTATTCGAATTCTTTCAGAATATCATATCCGATGATTGCGTCGACGGACGGAACCCTGATTCCGCGCGCCAGCGGCCCGAGCGAATTCATAGCCATTCGAACATACAAAGGGGTGTTTTCCATGAAGAGCTGGTCAATACGGAGCTGGGTTACAACCGCGCCATAGCCCGGAACGCCGCCGGTATTGTATCCTCCCTGGTAGGTTACATATTTATCGTCCATGCCAAGGAATACGGCTCCTACGTCCTGTGATGTATTAAACTCCAGCCATGATGACGGTGAGCTCGTATCCAGCAAGGCATTCACCTTCATACGCTTGGCACGGCCGCGCATTTTAATCACAGGAATGTTGCCGTTTAAAAACGTGGCGGTGGCCATTTGATTGGCGTGGAGGCGGGTTGCTCCCGTTATGCCGATTCCATCTTTCACAGGGAATGCATTGAAGCCATAGTTCTGCGGCATCTTTGCGTGCGAGAGGTAGGTGTTTTGCTGCATTTCCGGCATTAGATATTCTTCACCGGAACTATAGTCCGTGGTCTTGCAGCCCAGCAAAGCGGCCGACAGAATTAAAACGGAGAGTTTCCAATAAGTCATAGTCAGTGTCCTCGAATTCAGTTGAGCGCCACAGGCGCACGTTTGTCGTAGGTATCCAGTAAGAGCATGATGTCCGAAGGACTCTCGGAAAGGCAAGCCAGTAAGAGATTATCCGTTAAGGCAAAGGTCAGGCTCATGCCTCGGGCTAGCTCGGGTGAATCATATTGCCAGACCGGCCACACAGAATGTTTGCCCAGAAAGCGAAGGTTCTTATCACGCGAATGCTCCAGCTTCCAGCGAAGCCACGGGCTTCTCCATCCGACCCAGCTTGCGGCAGCCCAGGTCTTGTTTTGTCCGGCATTTCGGAAAGGAATGTCCGCCACGGCAATTTCAGAAGCCGCCGCCAGTTTGACCCAATCGTTTGATTCGGTCAGATCCCTGAGCGAATTTCCTGCTCCGAGTGCTTTATCCAGCTGTCCGCAAACCGGACTTTGCAGGAGTTCTTCCAGGTCGGAGGCTGCAAAAACAAACGTTGCCCGGGCGGGGATTGCCTGACGCACGCCGTTCGGGATGAACGATTGGCAGAAAGAATAACCAACAATGGTGCCGGCGAATACGGCACCAAGAACCAGGGTTCCGCTGAGCCGCAGTTTCGTCATACTTTGACCGTGCCGATAATATCGGCAACCGAACTGTGTCCCTTTTCAACCAGGTAAGATTCAATTCCATCAATCACGCGATCACAGGTAGTGGGATCAATAAAATTGGCGGTTCCCACCGCAACCGAGGTCGCGCCGGCAATCAGGAATTCAATAGCATCTTCCGGTTCAAAAATTCCGCCCATGCCGATGATTGGGAGGGACGTTGCCTGCGCCGCATCGAACACCAGCTTAATGGCAATCGGTTTAATCGGTGGGCCGCTTAGTCCGCCGAACTTATTGGCCAGCTCCGGTACCAGTGTATCAATGTTAATCGCCATCGCCGGCATGGTGTTCATAATCGCAATAGCATCCGCTCCGCTGTTTTCGGCCGCCTTCGCAAAGGCGCCAATGTTCGGAACATTAGGAGCCAGCTTCGGAATAATCGGTTTCTGCGTCCGGCCGCGTACGAGTTCGATTACGCGGGCAAAAGTGTCGGTATCCGTGCCAAAGGCCGATCCGCCTTCTTTCACGTTGGGGCACGAAAGGTTGATTTCGTAAGCCGTTACCGTGTCTTCCGCATCCAGCATATCGACTACGCGACCATAATCCTCCATGCCCTTGCCCCAGATATTGACAATCACGGGCGTGTCATACTGCTTCAGGAACGGCACGTATTTATCAATAAACCCCTGCGCGCCGGGGCCGGGAAGGCCGATAGCATTCAGCATGCCGCCTCGCGTTTCAAACGTGCGCGGTGTCTGGTTGCCGACGTGCTCTTCGGGGCAGATGCCTTTCACGGTAATCGCACCCAGCCGGTTCAGATCCACCAGATCCGCATATTCCGGGCCATACCCAAAAGTCCCCGACGCAACCGTCACGGGATTCTTCATTTCCATGGAGCCGATTTTGATTTTTAAATTCGGTTTACTCATCCCACAAAACCTCTCTGGATTCAAAAACGGGGCCGTCTTTACAGCAGCGCGCCCATTCCCAGCCGTCTTCTGTTTTCCGCTTAATAACGCAGGTCAGACAGGCACCAACACCGCAGACCATATTTTCATCGAGCGACAGCCACGCAGTAAAATCATGCTCAATCGCGCGGTTGCCCATGGCTTTCAGCATCGGGCCGGGGCCGCAAACATAGAGCTCCAGCTTCTTAACATCCTGCTCTTTCATCCAAGGATCAAACGCATCCGTCACCAAGCCTTCAGCACCCAACGATCCATCGTTGGTGGTAGGGCGGACATCCCATCCGAGCTCTTTAAACTCTTCCACGCAGAGAATATCCTCTGCGGTGCGCCCGCCGAAAAAGGCGACACCTTTAACCGGAAGTTCCTTCGCTTTTAGGAACAGGGCGGCGTTGCCGTAACCGCCAGCGACCAATACCGGCAGTTTACCTTCGCTCATTTCCGGATAGCCGTTGCCGAGCGGGCCGATAATATCGACGGTGTCGTTCACCTGCAGCGGAATCATCGATTCCGTGCCGCGGCCAACCGGTTTATAGAGAATGGCCACACCTTCATCCGTTGCTTTATAGATGCTGAAAGGCCGGCGCAGAATCCGGTCGCCCAGATGCGGGATCTGCAGATGCAGAAATTGCCCGGGTTTTACATAGGGGCCGACATCCGGCGCGGCAAGCCGCAGAATGCGGTATTCGCCCTGAAAATTGTCATGTTCGAGTACGGTTGCTTTTTGCTGTTTCATATAGGCGCGGGATAATGGGCATTTCACCAAAGCAGGTCAAACCTTTCCACCGATGGGAAGCACTGAGGAGCGCCAGGCTTTCTGGCGGGGCTCAGGTAGCTTGTGCGCTCGTTTTTTGTGGGTGGAATTGCCCGGGAACCGCATCTGCTTTGGGCGCATCCTGTCAGATATCTTGAGTTGAGCGCATATCATGTATAATGGGATCGATTAATTCCTGTATGGAGAGTCGGAATGATGAGTGTGTTGAAATGCATGGCCATGGTATGCGGTATTGGAATCTACCTTCAGATGTTGGATTGTGGTTCGGTTTACGGAGAATCGCTGTCTCAATCCGCATCGAAAAGCTCAGTCATAGAAGGTGTTTCCCGGGTCGGCGATGCTCAAAAGATCCGGCATGCATCAACTGGGCGTATTGATCCGGAGGGGGCCCGGAGCTTTATACTTGATGGGGTTGAAACCGTGGCGAGCGGTGAGCATCCGGGCAAGATGGTCTTGTATGGATCAACGGCCCATGCGCTGAATAATTTTCATGGATCCAGTGGATATGACCCAATGATCGGGGTTGCGAGCCTGGGCAAGGGTAGGATCATTGCGGTGCCCGACCACCAAATGCTCAATGTGGATCGATATGGAAGTGTTGGCGATACGGCCCGTTTTATTCAAAACGGCATTGCCTGGCTCGGGCAGGCATCCGCTTCGGACGTTAGAGTCATGGCCTTGAATCGGAAGCATTACGTGTGGCTGAAGGAGCATGGTTATCCCGATGTGGTTTGCCCAAAGGTGGCTTCCTTTAAAGAAGACCTGTTGCGTACAGATGTGGTTTTCGCTGGCTGGCTGGGTTCCAATTTCAAGGAGAAAAATGACCCGTTGCTCATAGAGTTTGTCAAAAACGGCGGAGGATTGTTTATTGCCGACTATGGGGAAGGGTATGAAATGTGGTGGGGCAAACCGATTGCTGAAGCGCCGGCAAACCGGTTGCTGCGGGAGGCCGGTATCGGATTCTGTGCTGGTGGGCATCATGATACGGGCGCCATTGTTGCAACAAACCGTCCGCCTCCGGATTTGTCATTGCAGGCAATTCAGGATATGGCCGTCGGTTCCGGATCGTTTACGGAAGAGCAGCGGCTGATAGGCCAGGAAATGTTGGCGCGGATGATGACGGCACTGACTCCTTCGGAGCTTCGTAAGGTGCTGGAAAAGGACGCGTCGTTTGGGTTTCCCGGGCGTTGTGCGCCCACTCCGGCTAATCCGGTTTCGGATCCGGTGGGGAAAGCCTGGGCGAACTACGAAGGTAAAAAGATCGAGAAGATCCCTCCCGCGGAGGTGACGGCCCACGAAACCGCCGAAGAGCTTTATGGCCCTGTTCCAAAAGATGCGCCGCGCGTTTCCGGGTCGGTGAAAATTAACGGCAACCGGCCGCGATGGCATGCAACTGGATTTTATGCCCCTCCCGGTGAGTTGGTGAAGATTAAGGTTCCGGATGCTCTGGTGGGAAAAGGCTACAGAATCAGGGTCAATGCTCACGAGAGCCGTATCAGTCCCCGAACCTCATGGGAGCGCATGCCCAATGTGCATCGTTCCTTTGAAATCAAAGAGAACAAGGTTGATGTCGCCAACGCCTTTGGCGGATCGATCTTTGTGGATTTAGGGGGAAGGACCTTTGATCAGAAATCGCCAGGTTTAGGGGATGTGGAAGTGCATGTTACCGGGGCTATCCGTCAGCCGTGGTTTGACCTGGACCGTCATACCGACCACGAGTGGAATAATTTGCTGAGGAACCAGCCTGCTCCGTATGGAGTCCTTGCCAGCTCAAACTTTGTTTGTGTCCTGACCAAAAAGGATATTGAGGATGCCGATTTGAGAGAGCCGGCGCGGCTGATGAAATGGTGGTGCCGGGTTATTGAGCTGCAGGATGAACTGGCTGCGAGACTGAAGCCCCGGACGTCTGCAGAGATGGTAAATGTGGATGTACAGATCGGATATGGCGCAGCGTATGCGGGGTATCCGGTTCAGGCATACGACAAGCACTGGGATAACCTTGCAGATGTTGATGTGTTAACTGAGCAAGGAAGTTGGGGCAACTTCCATGAACTGGGCCATAACCACCAGCGTCCATGGTGGACGTTTGACGGGGATACCGAAGTGACCGTGAATGTGTTTTCAACCTATTGCATGAGATTACTGAGCAGTACTAGTAACGAAAAGGGCTGGCGGTGGACCATCAATCCCGAGGAGATCAGGATCCGGGCAAATAAACTCACGTCTGAAAAAACCTATACGACCATGGAATCGGTAGCGGATCGGCTGGTATTCTGGATTCAATTAGCTGATGAATTCGGTTGGGAGGTGTACCGTACAGCCTTCGAGGGATATGAAAGGGATGCCGCTCAACATCCGGATCGGTTGCCAGCTACCAACCAGGAAAAAATGGATCAGTGGTGTTTACGTTTTTCGAATGCCGCGGGACATAACCTGTATGGATTTATGCACGATGTTTGGGGTATTCCAATCAGCTCGAAAGTGAACGATCAGCTTAAGTCTCTACCGGATTGGGTATTGTCTCCTTCTGAATCAGCCTTGTAAATACTGATGGTTGGCAGAAGCGGTCTGTAATCCTGGTGAATTTCCGACCTTCTGTGCTTCTTTCATCTCCCGTACAGCGCTTGACCTTTGCGGGGGGCTCGGGTAGCTTGTGCGCTCGTTTTTTGTGGGCGGAACTGCCCGTAACTTATTAGCGCAAGTATATGACCGATCTTAGTTTAGTCCGAAATTTTTCAATTATTGCCCACATCGACCATGGTAAGTCGACGCTGGCCGACCGTATGATGGAGCTGACCCATACGGTGGAAGACCGTAAGATGAAGGAGCAGTTGCTCGATTCGATGGATCTGGAGCGCGAGCGGGGTATTACGATTAAAGCCCATCCGGTCACGATGAAATATAAGGCGAAGGATGGAAACATTTATACCTTCAATCTGATTGATACCCCCGGGCACGTGGACTTTTCCTATGAGGTATCCCGTAGCCTGCAGGCCTGCGAAGGTGCCATCCTGGTGGTTGACGCCGCGCAGGGCGTGGAGGCGCAGACTGTTTCCAATACCTACCTGGCTTCCGATAACGGTCTCGATATCATGCCGGTGCTCAACAAGATCGAGATGCCGAATGCGGATATCGATGAAGTAAGTCAGCAGATTGAGGATATTCTGGCGATCGATGCAACCGAAGCATTGCAGATCAGCGCTAAGAAGGGCGTCGGCATCGAAGAGGTGCTTGAAGCCGTGGTTGAGCGCTTCCCCCCGCCGGAACCGGCCAAGGATAAATTTACTCGCGCATTGGTGTTCGACTCCAAATACGACGCCTTCCGTGGCGTGGTGGTCTACATGCGGCTCTTTTCCGGTACCTTGAAGGCGGGCGACAAGGTGCGTGTGATGAGCACCGGCGAGGATTACGAGATCAAGGAAGTCGGCGTTTTTACTCCGGAAATGGACAAGCGCAAGAACCTGGAGGAGGGCTCTGTTGGCTACGTGATCGCCAATATCAAGGATGCCTCCGAGATCCAGATCGGCGACACGCTGACGATTGCTAAGAATCCTGCGGAGGATCCGCTGCCCGGATTTAAGGAAATCCATCCGATGGTCTTTTCGGGCATCTATCCGGTCGAAACCTCAGACTACGAAAAGCTTGGCGCCAGCATGGATAAGCTCCGTCTCAACGACGCGTCGTTTTCCTATCAGGCCGAATCGTCCATTGCGCTTGGGTTTGGTTTCCGCTGCGGATTTCTCGGGCTGCTGCACATGGAAATCATCATGGAGCGCCTGCGCCGAGAGTTTAACCTCGATATTATTTCCTCTTATCCGAACGTAGAATATCGCGTGGTGTTGAAGAATGGCGAGATAGAGGAGGTCGACAATCCGATGTATCTGCCCGACCCCACGCTGATCGAGCACATTGAAGAACCGATGATCAAGGCGACGATCATTTGCCCGACCGATTATCTTGGCGATATGATGGCGCTGATCATGGATCGTCGCGGCGAGATCGTGAAGACGGATTCTATTGACGGGCATCGGGTGATGCTGACCTGCCATATGCCGCTGAACGAAGTGCTGATCGACTTTTACGACCGCCTGAAAACCATCAGCCGCGGCTATGCCTCGATGGATTACGAATATTCCGGCTATCAGGAATCTGAGCTGGTGCGGATGGATATTATGATTCACGGTGAAGTGGTGGATGCCTTCTCCAGTATTGTGCATCGGTCCAAAGCGGAGTTCCGCGGACGGCAGATGTGTAAGTCGCTGCTCGACGTGATTCCGCGTCAGGCCTTTTCCGTGGCACTGCAGGCAGCAGTGAACGGAAAAATTATTGCCCGCGAAACCATCCGTGCTTACCGTAAGGACGTAACCGCCAAATGCTATGGCGGCGATATCTCGCGTAAGCGCAAGTTGCTCGAGCGTCAGAAGGAAGGTAAGAAAAAGCTGAAAGCCATCGGCAAAGTGAATATTCCGCAGGAAGCGTTTATCGCCGTCCTGAAAACAAATAATAAGTAGGAAAGAATAAACACAAAGGCACGAAGTGCACAAAGGAATGGCCTTTCTGTTCTTTGTGTCTTAAGTGAGCCTAGCGAGCGGGTGTTTATACGGAGATCCAATGAATAGCTATTTTAAGCGTAAAAAATTGCGGAAACAGCTTAAGGAATGCCTGCATGCAGCGCGGCACGCCCGGCACATGCGTGAGGATATTGCGGATCCGAAAGACATCGAGGCGCTGAAACAGGCGGAAGCCGTTGTCCGCGAAATTCGCCGTACCGGTGAGGGCGATGTTGATAATGCGGTTGCCGCGTTGGAAGTTGCTGCCAACAAGGTTTACCCTTCGCATCACACCTCCGGAATCCGGGAAAATGTGGAAGTGCTTATTGTTGCCCTGGGTGCGGCCATGGCAATCCGCGCCTTTTTCTTCCAGCCGTTTAAAATTCCAACCGGTTCCATGCAACCCACGTTGAATGGCATTACGATTGAGGAGCAGGTCGAACCGGGAATTTTCGATAATCCGATAACCAAGTTTCCAAAATGGTTGCTGACCGGAACCTCCTACAAGGAAATCAGGGCCAAGGCCACGGGGCAGGTCAGCCAGAGTGCGCGTTTTGATCGGGATAAGCTGGTGATTGAAATCGGTGGTGTGCCGCATAAGATCCCCAGCTATATGCGGGATGCGTTGGCATTGAAACCGTTTTATAATGAGGGCGATATCATCGCCCGTGCAAAGGTGATTGCCGGCGATCATATTCTGGTCAATAAGATGAAGTATAACTTCATGAAACCCGAGCGTGGCGATATTTCGGTTTTCGATACGAAAAACATTGCCCATCCACACGTGCGCAAGGACACATTCTACATTAAACGCATGGTGGGCCTGCCGGGCGAAAAGATGCAGATCCAGGACGGGCGCATCGTAGCCGATGGTAAAATTATCTCGGATCCGCCTATGTTTGAAAAGATTGCGACTGATCCGGCCTATAACGGCGGGCATGGAAACGATGGCGAGCTTTATGATGCGGATCAGTTTATTCAGCTGGGAGACGATGAATACCTGATGTGCGGGGATAATACCGCATCAGGCATGAGTCTGGATGGACGCTTTTTCGGCGGGGTTCCTCGTAATGACTACCAGGGACCCGCCATTTTCGTCTATTGGCCCTTCCGCGAGCACTGGGGAATCGTACGTTAAGAAAAGTATGCAGTTCCGCCTTTGGATAGGTATGTAGTTCCGCCTTCAGGCGGTTTCGGAGGAAAAGCACTACAGACGAGCCGCCTAAAGGCGGGACTACGAACCTTTTCCAATCTTCAAATTCCCCGCATTTGCGGGTTGACTTCAAAACCGCCATCGCTATTATCCGATCCTTCTTTTGCAGAAAACCGAACAAATTTGACTTAACGGAGTAACTTGATATGCCGAATCTTAAAAGCGCCAAGAAGAGAATGCGCCAGAACGTCGTTCAATACGAACGCAACGTGCAGGTACGTACCCGCATTAAGAGTGCTCGCCGCAGCATGATGGAAGCATTGGAAAACAAAGATGCTGAAGCTGGTGCAACTGCCCTGCGCTCCTACAGCTCAGTTCTTGATAAAGCCGCCAAGGCTGGAATCATCAAAAAGAACACCGCTGTACGCCGCAAAACCAATGCTGCAAACGGCCTGCGCAAGATTGCCTAGTTTATATCCTAAGCATTCGACTGAAAAACCCGCCATTGAGCGGGTTTTTTTGTGCAATTTTTTGGAGTGCGGCGGGAAGCGGAGCGCCACGCCGCTTTTCTGTTGCAGAGCCGTTCATACGGAAAGCGGTGTCGCCCGTTGGTTGCCACCGCACTCCAGGACGCTTACCAGCGCTCAATCAGATCATCGAGCATGAATTTGGCAATTTCCTTGGCGGCGGCGGGCAGGGCGTCTCGCTTGGAGGAAGTGAGGTCGTCTTTGAATTCAAAGACCGTTTCGCCATAGGTGTCGGAAGTTGAGATGGTTTTTCCCGTCGAGGCGTCTTTCAATTCGGCGGTGCCGGTTATACGCAGTCGGTAGGCCTCAGGCGTTGTCTGGAGGTCGGAGCGGTAGGAAACAGGCTGTAAATGGTACTTGGTGAGCGTGACTTCAATAACGGCATCAGCGTTTGCGGCCTTATTTATCAACTGCATGCGGCCATCAAACTGGATGCGGTTACGTATGGCATGGGTTACCTGCAGTTCAATGGCCGGCTCGGTGGTTTTGTTAATGACCGGAGCCATGGAGACGCTTTCGATTCCTTCAGGCCGGGAGCCGCCCAGCTGATACCCCATGCATCCGGTAAAAAGCAGGGAGGCGGCGAGGCAGTTGAGGAGGTGTATTCTTGTCTTCATATTGGCATCCGTTTGAAGCCAAGGACTCTCCCAGAAAAAATGGATTTGTCAAAGCTTGATTCCCAAGGGAAGCGTGCTTACTGTGGCGCCTCGATTTTCAACCCCAACCGAGAGGAAATAATGAAAAAGGTACTGATACCGACCAAGTTAGACGCGGTTGCCCGCGAGACCCTTAATGCCCATGGCGGCTATGATGTTGTCCAGGATGACTCTTCGGATCTCGGTACTCTTGCTTCTCAGCATTCGGATTCCCACGCACTGTTTGTGCGTTCTGAAAAGGTTACCCCGGAAATCATTGATGCGATTCCTTCCCTTAAAGTGGTGATCCGTGCCGGAGCCGGTTTTAATACCATCGACACTAAATATGCCCGCTCCAAAGGTATTGATGTAATGAACACGCCGGGCGCCAACGCCAACGCGGTGGCGGAGGAAGTGGTGGCGCTGATGCTGGCGGATGCCCGCCACGTGATTCCGTCCGATGCCTCTACCCGCTCCGGGAAGTGGGAAAAGAAAAAATTCATGGGTCGCGAAGTGACTGGAAAAACCGTAGGTATTGTTGGTTTCGGTGCGATCGGTCAGCTGGTAGCCAAGCGCCTTTCCGGTTTCGATGTAAAAGTACTGGCCTACGATCCCTTCCTCTCCGACGAGCGAGCCCGCGATCTGGGAGCAGAATCTGCTGACCTGGAAGAGATTTTCGAGCAGTGCGACTATATTTCACTCCATATGCCGGAAAATGACGAAACCCGCGGAATTATCAACAAGTCGCTGTTTGCCCGGATGAAAAACGGGGCCACCATTGTTAACTGCGCCCGTGCCGGCATTCTTAATGAAGATGACCTGCGAGAACTGAAAGGTGATAAAGGCATCCGGTTCCTGAATGATGTATATGCCAAGGACGCTGAAGGTGATAAATCGGTTTCCGATATTGCTGACATCATGCTGCCGCACTTGGGTGCCAGCACGACCGAAGCAAACTACAACGCGGCCCTGCGTTCTGCGACGCAGCTGATTGGATATGACGATAAAGGCATTGCATCCTACGTCGTAAACCGTGATGTGCCGGAAGGTCTGGACAAAGCATACAGTGAACTGGCCTTTGCCCTCGCGCACACGTGCCGCGGCATTGCCGGCGGAAACAAGCAGATGAAACTGATCGAAACCAGTTTCTACGGCGACCTTGCGAAATTCGGCGACTGGCTGCTGGTTCAGATTGTGGCCGCACTCAGTGATGATTTTGACCGTACGCTCGGTTATGAAGCGGCGCTCGAATACCTGAAGGAAATGGGTGTTGAATATTTCAACCGCGAAACCGACACCAGCAAGGGCTACGGCAATTCCATTACCGTTGATGTAACCACTTCGGTCGATGCGGCGCACTTCCAGCGCATCAGTGTTCGTGGAACCGTAGCGGAAGGCAATATGATGATTTCCCGCATCAACGATTTCGACAAGCTCTACTTCGAGCCGACCGGAACCGCGGTATTCTTCATCTATAAAGACCGTCCCGGCGTAATCGGTCAGATTGGTAATACGCTGGCGGAAGCGGGTATCAATATCGACGACATGCGCAATCCGCATGATCCGTCCTGCGAATTCTCACTGGCCCTCCTGCGGACCAGCGAGAAGGTGGATTGTGAAGTGGTTGATAAAATCACGGAGCAGATCGAAGCGCTTCATGCCTCCTGCGTCAGCTTCTAGAGTATTTGAATACACCTTGGAGGGCCGGGCTCTGTCCCGGCCTTAGGACGACACAGAGGTCGTCCCTCCAGATATAAAATCCTGGAAGGAGGCTCTGATGGCTGAAAAATCGGAATATCCGAAGCTGTCGGAGCTTTTTGCTGTATTTGCCCGGATCAGCGCCGTCACGATTGGCGGGGGGTATGTCATGTTTCCGCTGATGAAGAGCGAGGTGGTCGATTCCAAAGGGTGGATTACCGACGAGGAGATGGTCGACTACTATGCGCTCGGCCAATCCGTGCCCGGCATTATCGCCATGAACACCTCCACGCTGATCGGCTATCGAAAGCGTGGGGTGGCCGGAGCAATCTTTGCTGCTGCTGGAATGGCTGCACCCTCGGTGATTGTGATTTTATTGGTGGCCGCTTTTCTGTCGCCTTACTTTGATCTGCCCTGGGTACAGAACGCATTTTCCGGAATTCGTTCCGCCGTAGTTGCCATGATTGTTATGGCCCTCTGGCAGGTCGGCCGGAAATCGGTGAATACGCTATCCAAAGGAGCCATTGCGCTGGGCTCTTTCTTGGCCATCATCGGTTTGCAGGTGAATCCGGTACTGATGATTGTTGCGGGTGGTTTGCTGGGATTCCTCTTGTTTAGGGGCATGGAGGGCGACGCTCAGTCGGAGCCCCGCAGCAGGCAGAATACGGCTCGGACAGAGCCTCGCCCTCCAGACGGAGGTAAGGTGTGAGCATGCTGCTTCAGCTTTTTACTTCCTTCTTTACCATCGGCCTGTTCTCCTTTGGGGGTGGTTACGCGATTCTGTCTTTTTTGCAGCAGGAAGTAGAACGGCGTGGCTGGATGACTACGGAACGCTTTGTTGATTTTATTGCGATTTCCCAAAGTACGCCAGGGCCCATTGCCATCAACATGGCAACCTTTGTCGGGTATGAAACGGGCGGCGTTCCCGGAGCTTTGATCGCCACCTTTGCGGTATCGCTGCCGGGCATGATTCTAATGGCTGTATTTGCCCTGTTCTTATTTCATTTCTACGAACGGCCAAAAACACAGGCACTGTTTAAAGGATTGCGTCCGGCAGTGGTTGGACTTATTGCGGCAGCGGCCTGGCAGATTGGATGCGTGGCAATGGTTAACTGGATTGCTGTCGGAATTTCGGCGGTCTGTATTCTGCTGATTGCAAAATGGAAAATCAGTCCGGTTATCCTGGTGGTGGGATCTGCGATCGCTGGAATTCTGCTTTATTAGGCCGGTTACTTTGTAATCTTCAGGCGGTGCCGTTCTCCCGGGTATTCCATGACCCATTGCGTTCGAATGGTATCCAGTGTTCTCATAATCGACAGTGATTCGTTAAGCGGCATAATCGGACTTTCCAGCAGGCCGTCTTTGAGGCAGCGGTGGACTTCGCGAATTTGATATTCAAAACCGGGGCTGTCGCATTGCAAGGTTTCTTCCGGTGTATCATTACGATTGAGTGTCAATTTATCGGCGCGATAGAAGGTAGGGATTTCGATGCTGCCATTCGTGCCGCGGATGACCATCTTCCGGGAGCCATCCGTGACGAATGAACTTTTCATGGTCGCTGTGGATCCGTTTTCATAACCAAAGAGATATTCTGATGATTTATCGACACCGGTCCAGGCCATGGTTGACGAGCTTTCAATGGTTAAGGGCGGTTGCCCGAAAATCATGGATGCCAATGAAATCGGATAGATGCCGATATCCAGCAAGGCACCTCCGGCAAGCTTTGGGGAGTACATCCGGTTCCACGGCCACATCTTCGGACTGAGGGGATGCATCCGAACACAAAACTCGGCCTCCAGGGTTTGGATGTCGCCGATTGCATCGTTGCTTAATAATTCACGTAGTTTTTGCGTTGCCGGATTAAAGCGTGTCCACATGGCTTCCATGGCAAAGGTTTTGTTTTTTAGTGCAAGGGAAATCACGGAACTGGCTTGCCGGGCATCTTGTGTGAATGCTTTTTCAACCAGTACGGGAATGCGGTGGCTCAGGCAGAGCAGGGCACTTTCGGCATGAAAGTTGTGGGTGTTGGCAATATAGACCGCATCCAGCTGTTCGGATTCGAGCATGCTTTGATAGGAGTTATAAATTCGGTCGACGCCGGTCTTTTTTCGGAACCGCTTTGCACGCCACATTGATTTGGATGCTGCGGCAACAATCCGTCCTTCCCCGCTTTTTTCCATGGCCTGATAAAATCGCGGAGCAATGATTCCGCACCCCATAATGCCCCATCTAAACGGCTTGTTTTTCATCCCGAGACAGTGGGGTTCCATGGTTTGGAATCCAAGCCGGAAATCCGGCTTGTTAAAAGACTGCGGGTGTCACTGTGTAACGGAAGCCTGAGCCGGTCCTCGCTGAAGGGAGATTTTGTTCCACCCGGAATGACTGAAAAACTCAATATCGAGTAGTTCCTTGTTGCCCTCCTTTCGATGGAAGTATGGCCATGCGGCTGTTCCGCCGTTAAGCACCAAAAGTTTGCGTGGCGCATCCACTCTTTCAATGGAAGCATTGTGCTTGAGTAAGGCACTGTTGGTATTTTCCTGATACCGGATACGCACCGTATAACCATCGATTATTGCACTGCCTTCATTGCAGCAGTTGGTGGTCGAGGGGATCCATGTTCCCTGAAGTGTGCGAAGGGTATCAGGCATTTCTGGAAAGGGGTCGGGTGCAACGGGCTCGTTTGGAGAACAGCCGCTCACCATGAGAAAGAGACAGGTTATCGTCAGGATAACAAACAGGCCATAGAACAGACGGGGCTTCTTCATTTCGAGCAATTCCTCATTAAAAAATGACTGATAAAATGTGGATTAACCAAACAAATGCTTGATTTGGCATTGTTTGTTGGGCGGAGAGTGAAAACCAGATAAATTTTCTAGCAATAAATACTAGGGAGGTGCGCTTGGTGCCGAAAGCTATCGTGAAGGATTAAACTTTTCCCAGCGTGTGTGTTCCCGCTCCAGCAACGAATCAAACTTGGCTGGCGAATCAATAGAAATGCGGGTTGATTCTTGTGTGGCAGGGTGGGGAAAATTTAATTCAACGGCCGCAAGGAAAAGTCCTTTTCCTTTAAGCACATGGCCTTCAGGCCCATATTTCTGGTCGCCGACTATGGGGTGTCCGATAGAAGCCATATGAATGCGCAACTGATGGGTTCTTCCGGTGACAGGAAAAAGATCGACGAGTGTTAGATGACCGCTTTTCAAAGAGGGGACGGTCTGTTTAGCAATAAACTCGCTGCAGGATGGCACACCGTTAATCGGTTCTTCGATTCGTCCCTCCGCCGGAGGTGTTCCCGATACAATGGCGGTATAGCGTTTGTGGATTTTTCGCGTCTCAAATGCCTGACCAAGGGAGACCAGTGCGCTGGAGGTCTTGGCTACTAGGAGCAGTCCGCTGGTGGAATAATCGAGCCGGTGCACCGGGCGGGGCCAGGGAAGTGCATCCGCTTGTGCTGAAGCCATCAGGTTGGATGAAAGTGCATTTTCAACCGTCTTGAATTTATTGCCGCTCAC
This sequence comes from uncultured Verrucomicrobiota bacterium, assembly GCA_964486885.1. Lineage (GTDB taxonomy): Bacteria > Verrucomicrobiota > Kiritimatiellia > Kiritimatiellales > Pontiellaceae > Pontiella. The sequence continues at coordinate 29,625 of CAZAPF010000017.1, read as the reverse complement.
CTCAATACCCGGAGGCTTGTTGATCACCGCCAGATATTCGTCTTCCATGATCACACCGAATTTTAAATGGTAGGCCTTTGGAGGCCGTAGTTGTAAGTCCATCCACTGTATGTTCTGTCCGGTTTCAACCCAGGTGCCGCTATCGGCGGCAGCGCCGTTTATCCAGACCTCTCCCCGTTTAAGTGCTTTCGCCGCAGCTTTCCGGGATGCGATTTCAGGGAATGCGATGCGGACATAATCGGATAGTCGAATACCGTGTATGTCTGAAGGTACGAGATGGATGTCTTTAATGATCATTGAGGATGAAGAAGGTGCCGCATTGTTCAGCAGTTTTCAAGATCTCGATTCTTTAGCTTTTTCAGAGTTTTCGGGGAATATGTTTCCCTTTGACAGATTTAATCCTGAAGATATAATTCATTCAACGAATTCGGGGTTTATGTCGTTCTGAAAAGGAGAGGTTTAAACATGAAATTCAGGATGTGGTTGACGGTTGCGGTAATGCTTGGCTCAACAATCATCGGAAGAGCTGACCTTATAAACATTCAAACAGATACACCATCCACATTTGCCGGTACGTTTTCGTTTACCCAGGGAAATACGAGTATTGAAAAGTTTACCGCGCTCTTTTCCCATTTCAGTGCCGATGGTGGAGGTGACTTTAACAATGCTTTTCAGGTTAGGGACCTCGCCGGCGGCTTCCAGCTTAAAGGGATCGGCGACGGCAAGGATTATGGCCCGGAATCCTATGTTGCGGCCGTTGGAGGCTTTAGCGACCGGGTGAGCATTTTTACATCGGTCGATGGATTCACTCAGTTGAAATATGAATACAGAAACGTCACCTTTAATGTATCGGGCGTATTATCAGGAGATTTCAACTTTGCGGTAGTCCCTGAGCCCATGAGTATATCCCTGATCACCATGGCCGGAGTAGGCATTCTGTTTTGGAAACACCGGTATGGATCAAAACATGCCGATATCGTTTCTTCAGAACGTTAGCCGGCAAACCGCAACAAACCGGAAAACAGTTTTATAAGGAAACTTGTTTTTGCGACAGGGTTAATCCCCGCCAGCGACCTCGGGACCATGCGCTACCCACCCTTTCCTGAATTTTACCATTGGTATGGGTACGGGCTTCAATAGCAATGATATCTCCCGTCTTCAACGAAACGTTTGCCCAGGTATGCACCATCGGTTCATAATCTCTGGATGCTTCCGGATTGGTAAAATTCTCGATTACATGATTATTAATAATCAGTCGGTAGGAACTCTCTCCATCCTTCTCCAGCAGCGTCGTAATGGTCGCATCATAGGTTCCGCTTGTGCCATTAAATATAGTCTCAGCACGGGCCCATTTATTGCGGAGGCCTCTGTTGGCGGCATTGATGGCCAAGGCCCTGCGTTTTGCATCGCGGTAGAACGGCACTTCACCTGACTCAACGGTAGTAAAGTTTGTCAGCGCATCAAGTTTATAGTCTTTAGCAGAGGTGCTGCAGGCGCAGGTCAGCGCTATTGCTGTTAATACCCGTAGAATAGTAAGTCCAGACATGTAATCCCCTCCGAATTATTTCCAAACCAAACGCGGAACTTACGCAACTCTCTCTCCTGGAACAATGAAAAACGGTATTAAAGCAGGCGGGGATTATGTTTTTGCTAATCTTGTTGGAGCGGTTGGTTTCTTTGGAAACGGGGAATGAGCAAAGAGTTTGTTGATAAGGTTCAGATTTTCCACGAAACGGTGTAGCACGTGGTTGGCTTCGCCTCACTTCGTGTCTTTGCGCAGCAAAGAGCGCGTTTTCTCTAGGATTTATGCGCGCTCCTTCTTCGAACGAAGCACGCACTACACATCGCACAAGTTTATCAACAGTCTGTATATTTTATATATAACACAAGAGCAAAGCCTCCGAAGGAGGTCAGCACGGGTGTGTTGAAATAGAAGAGCTGACGGGGATTATAAAAGTGTGCTCACGCAGCTTTATAACGGGGGCTGAACAACGATCAGTGCCCGTTGCACCGGAACGTCGAAATAATAGGGCGCGCCATCAGGCGAGATGCGTTCCATCATTAAATGGGTTTTTGTTCCGGGTTTGCCGCGCAGGTTTTGAACAACCTGCTGCAGGGAAAGGCCCTCAAACTGGACGATCGATCCGTCGGGTTTTACTAATCCTGAAATATAATCACCGGCTTCCACCAGACCCGTCGAATTGATTGCACTCAGAACGGTCGTTTCCCGGATTTTAGGGAGGCCCCTCTTATCCAGTTCAATGCGCGCGCCGATACCCGACAGCGCATTTTTATTGATGGCCGCCAGGGCCGCCTTCCGTTCGGCGGGATCTTCCAGCCCCATGGCCCACTCAATCGTGCTCAGCGTGTCCACTTGAACATAGCGTGCAATGGCCTGAATGAGGTTGTTACGGTTGTTTTTATTTTTTTCCTGGTTCAGCCGGTTCATTTGCCGGTCAAAGTTTTTCAAATGATGTTGCCAGTATTGAGTTTCTCTTTGTTTTCTTCGTGCTTCGGCTTTGGCGTGGGCATCCGCATTGGGTTTTACGGATTTTTTAGGAGGAGTGGTGGTCGCAACTGCCGGCTTAGGGGTGGGGGTGGATCTGGATGGCAATGCGGCCCGTATGTCCAGCTTGGGCTTTACAACCGGCTCTTCCTGCCTGACAGGTTCTGCTGGAATTTGAACGTTTTCTTCAGGGGGTTGCTGCCGGGTAAAATGATAATAAGAAAATGAACCAATACCGAGTATTGAAATAGCAAAGCATATACTGACGCTGCGGATTCTCATAAAACAGGACTGAAAGCACGTAGCTGATGGATCGTCAGTGTGTCACGAACATATGCACGATCCAGATTTAGATAAGGCGCCCGTTGAATACTTAAAAAAGCTCAAGCTTACGGGCAGGAATGGATTCCTTGCAGGTTGCATCGCGGAGTGCCCTCAGCTTTGCTTCCATGTGGTCCAGATGTGCCATTTGCAGATGCTTTAATTCCTCTGATGCATAGTGCGTTTCTTCGTGTGCATATCTCGCATAGATTAATGCGGAGAGAATATATTCATAATCTGATCTGGTTAATTGTTCCGGCATATTTGCCTCCCGTGTTTGTGTATCTCTATGTATCTACCATGTGCCTGCCACCTCTTTGAAAAATGATTCAGGGGTAATGGTGTGTGTAACGGGGTGCGTGTCCATGGCCGGTGTCCGGTGTATATGCAAATGCTTGAACCCAAACAGGGGAACATCGTGCACGGAATCACTGGGCGTCAGAAAAGAGATGTGGAAGTTGGGTCTGGTTTCCAATGTTCTGTTCAGGACCTGTGTAATATCCAGAAATATAGATTCGGATGAGCCGCCGATGATTGAAAAACAACCGGTATAACTTTTCATCTGAATTAATTCCTCAATCTTTCCTTCGTGTATCTCATCCAAAAAAACGTAGGTGGTGTATGGATAGACGAGTTTGGTGATGCCTTCGATTTCAAGAATGGCCCCGTCAACCGGGCTGGAAGGGAGAATTTCTATAGGGCCATATAGTATTTTTTCAGTCATGGTCTGCCTCCGTATTCAATGCCCAAGGCGTTACCCCGTAGCGCCTGAATGAATATATAACCAATTTGGTATTATATGGCAAGAAGCGATTCGTACTCTTGGAAAAGGCTTCTTTCTTTGAGTTTACGGGTAAATACGGGGATGCTGGATCAATATTTGCGTGCAGACCTGCAAAGAAGACGGTTGCAGTGATGGTTTTCCCGGAATTTGAACACTTATGGAACCGGATGGTCATAGTTTGAATACGAACTTAAATACTGGGCGGTCGCATGATTAAAAAACTGAGAACACTGGCAAACTATCTTTGGCAAAGCTGGGCGCGGGACTTATTGATTGTCTTACTGTTTATGGTTCCATTTCGCTCATCCATCGCCGATTGGAATCAGGTGCCCTCCGGTTCCATGAAACCTACCATTCTCGAAGGCGACCGCATTTTTGTGAACAAGCTCGCATACGACCTCAAGGTTCCGCTAACAAAAATTCAAATCGCAACATGGGGCAATCCCGAGCGGGGCGACATCGTAACGTTCGAGTCGCCCCGGGATGGAACACGATTGGTCAAACGTGTGGTGGGCGTCCCCGGCGATACCATTGAAATGCAGAACAACAGGCTCATTGTAAATGGTGAGCCTGCTGTGTACTCACCCCTTGCAGCAGGAATCAGGGATAACGTCACCGGACAGGAAAAAGAAATCAGCCAATTTGCCAATGAAGGTATAGCAGGCGAAGAGCATCCGGTCAACATCATTCCCTGCGCAGCTTTCATCCGGTTCAGGTGCCGGAAGGAAAATATCTGATGCTGGGCGACAACCGTGACAACAGTGCGGATTCCCGAGTCTTTGGCTTTGTGGATCGTAAACTGATTATAGGCAAGGCTCCGGCCGTCGTCGTATCCTTCAACCCCGAAAAATTCTATCTTCCACGTCAGGGTCGCTGGTTCCGGAAATTGCCTTGATTCCTTTCCAGGAACTTAGGGAGCATATTACAAAGAGACGCCGAACAGTGATCCTATGGCTGCAGTCAATCCCATGGCCAGCATACCCCAGAAGCATACACGGACCGCGCCTCTCAGCGGAGATGCGCCGCCGGCAATTGCGGCAACCGCCCCCAGCGAACCCAGCAAGGTTATGGTTAAAGCGGGAACGAGCCATAGCAGGAACGATAAGGGTGCAGTCGTCACCGTCAAAACCGGAATGGCAGCCCCGACCGAGAATGCAATAGCCGACCATAATGCGGCCTGCATGGGGTGGGCACTGAGTTCAGAAGTAATCCCGATTTCATCTCGGGCATGGGCTTCCAGTGCATCGTGCTGCATCAATTGACGCGCCACCTCGATGGAAAGATTCTTATCCAGACCTCGTTTCTCATAGATAGCCGCGAGTTCCAACTCCTCCTCTTCCCGGTTGCTTTCCAATGCCTGCCGTTCTAATTCCAAGTCGGCCCGCTCTGTGTCCTCTTGCGATTTTACAGAAACATATTCACCCGCCGCCATCGACATCGCTCCGGCCACCAGACCTGCAGTGCCCGCAAGGATAATACTCTCCTTGCCGGCTCCCGAAGCCGCAACACCCACAATCAGACTGGCCGTTGAAACGATTCCATCGTTGGCTCCCAATACTGCAGCCCGCAACCGGCCAGACCGATGCGTCTTATGGTGCTCTTGATGGTGGCTTGAACTCATGGAAACGATTTTAACCTAGGAAGGGTATTGTCCTATGTTATTTGCCTTTCAGGATATCGGCGAAGAAGTTGTTGCCTTTGTCGTCGACGAGGATGATGGCGGGGAAGTCTACGACTTCGATTTTGCGGACGGCTTCCATACCGAGTTCTTCCATGTCGACGATCTCAACGGACTTGATGTTCTTTTCAGCGAGCAGGGCGGCGGGACCGCCGACGGAGCCGAGGTAAAAACCGCCGTGCTTAGCGCAGGCATCGGTGACACCTTGGGCACGGTTTCCTTTTGCCAACATAACCATGGAACCGCGGTTGGATTGGAATTCGTCGACGTATGGATCCATGCGCTGTGCGGTGGTGGGGCCGAACGAACCGGAGGGTTTGCCCTTAGGGGTTTTTGCAGGGCCGGCATAGTAGACCGGATGATCCTTGAAATACTGCGGCATTTCTTCGCCGGCATCCAGCATCTCTTTAATTTTGGCGTGCGCAATGTCACGAGCCACGATAAGCGGGCCGTTGAGGCGGACGCGGGTGGTAACTGGATACGTGGATAGATCGGCCAGAATTTCGTCCATCGGCCGGTTGAGGTCGACGCTGGGCGCATCGTCAGCTTCTTTGCCGAGGTTGGCGGGCGCATATTTTGCCGGATCGTGTTCGAGCTGTTCGAGGAAGACGCCGTCCTTGGTGATCTTGGCTTTAATGTTGCGGTCGGCAGAGCAGGAAACGCCGATGCCGACGGGGCAGGATGCAGCATGGCGCGGCATGCGGATGACGCGGACATCGTGGCAGAAATATTTACCGCCGAACTGTGCGCCGATTTTGGAATCGCGGCTCCATTCGAGCACTTTCTTTTCCCATTCAAGATCGCGGAAAGCGCGCCCGGTTTCATCGCCGGTGGTCGGCAGATCGTCGAGTGCGCCGATGGAGGCGAGCTTGACATATTTCATGGTGGCTTCTGCGGAGGTGCCGCCAATCACCACGGCATAGTGGTAGGGCGGGCAGGCCGCCGTGCCGACATTGAAGAATTCGGATTTGATGAAGTCTTCAAGGTTATCTTCCGTCAGTAGGGATTTAGTCTTCTGGTAGAGGTAGCTCTTGTTGGCGGAGCCGCCGCCTTTGGTGATGAAAGTCAGGTGGTATTCCATGCCGGTGCTGTTATAGACATCGATCTGCGCAGGAAGGTTATTGCCGGTATTCTTTTCGGCAAACATATCGAGCGGGGCAATCTGGGAATAGCGGAGGTTATAGTTTTGGAAGGCGCGGTAGACGCCTTGGGAGAACGCTTCCTTTTCATCGTAGTCGGTCCAGACCTGGGCACCTCGCGTGCCGGCAACGATGGCGGTGCCGGTGTCCTGGCAGGTGGGCAGCTCGCCGACGGCGGCAATGATGGCATTTTCAAGAAAGGCCTTGGCCACGAAGATATCGTTTTCGCTGGCTTCCGGATCGTCGAGGATCTTGGCGACCTGCTGCATGTGGCCGGGACGCAGGTGGAAGGAAACATCGGCAATGGCTTCGTAGGCGAGGTTTTCGAGCACATCCTTATCAATCACGAGCACATCCGTTCCGTTGAACTGTTCAACGCGTACGCCGTCGGTGGTGAGCAGGCGGTATTCGGTTTTATCGCCGGTATGCTGGATGGTGGGGGTGTAGGTGTATTCAGACATGGTTAGCTTTTCCTGTTTTCACGGTTAAATAAAAAATGGGATACGATTTGTTCGTAAGGTCGGGATTTTGAACGTTGGGTTTTATTAGTCAAGTTTGCTTCGCCTCCGCCTTGCCCGCTGGACTTTCTTTTTTCATACGCAAATCTCCCGGTGGATGCGTTAATATTCAGGCTTTTAAATGGTTTGCTCCATTCTCATGTTTTCACTAACGTTCAGCCATTGAACAACACAATGGGAGAGAGAGTATGAGGTTGATTAAGGGAGTAATTATTGCAGCACTGGCCGCTGTGCCACTCATGGGTATTGCGGATGAGGTCACTAATGTAACCTGGAAGAGCAGTATTGCGCTGGGTGCAACCTATAAAGGGGGGAATACCGAGAAGTCGCTATTTACCATGAATCTCAAAGGCGACCGCTATTCGCCGAAGCACGACTGGATTAACAGCCTCTATGGTGAATACGGTAAAACTGAAGGAGAGCAAACTGAAGGTCAGCTTCGCGGTCAATCCGATTGGCGCTATAAGTTTGGTGGAAAAAACTTTTATGGTGGCGTGTTCAGCGAAGCATACTATGACGATCTTAAGAATATCCGCACCCGCCTGAAAGTGGGTCCTAATGTCGGTTATTACTGGATTAACAAGGAAACCATGAAGTTCGATACGAGCTTTGGTGTTAATTATGTCTACGAACGAACCGCTAGTTCGGAAGGCGACCATGCTGAGTACCGTGCGGCGGCAAATTATCTGTGGGATATCACCGAAAAATCGTCTTACTACTTTAACATTGAATATTCTGCGAACGTGGAAGATGTGGATGATGGAAACGGCTTGCTCGTAACCGGCCTGAAGAGTCAGGTTGCTGCTGATCTATCTATGTTCATTGAGCTTCGTGATGAATATGACAATACTCCGGATCCAAGTGTGGAACGTCATAACGACTCCACCATCATCGCGGGTCTGACTTACGATTTTTAATTTTCAGATTTAGGAAATTAAGTGAAGCCGCCCGGTAAGAAAGCCCGGCGGCTTTTTTGTTTTAGAGTGAAATCATTTGGGAGAGTAATGATGTCGAATGCCCAACGTTATGCCATAGACCCGCCCGATAGTCCGGTTACCCTTATTGATGATAAAATGCTGGCTGAAGTCGTGGCGGCTTCAAGAACCAGTTCGCGCAAACGCATCATCATGCCGTTGCATAAACAGGAGCGGGCATTACTTCAGCGCATGCTCAATGCACTGCAGCCGGGCTCCTATATCCGACCGCACCGTCATGCTCCGGATCGGGGGGAGAGCCTGATCGTGCTGCGCGGCGTGCTGATGTATTTCACATTCAGCGATGCAGGCGCTTTGGAATCTGCAACACGGTTGGAAGCGGGCTCAACCTGTTTCGGGAGCGATATTGAAGGCGGTGTCTGGCATTCGTTCATGGCGGCCGAACCCGATACCGTACTTTTTGAGGTCAAGCCGGGACCGTACCATGCGGAAACCGATAAGGAGTTTGCCCCATGGGCTCCGGAAGAAAACAGCCCGGAAGCTGAAGCTTATATGAACGAGTTGCTGGTTGGTCTTTCCTAGGGGGGATGCGCGCTCTCCTGCGGAGACGCGAAGCGAGGCTTGAGGGACGAAAGCAGTGACCGAAGGGAGTGGCAACCACGCGCTACACCGTTGGTTGGTGAAATTGAGTGTTGTGGTGCGGGGTTGCTGCATAGCGGCTCGCTTCGCGTCCCGAAGGGAGCGCGCTGAGTCCAGCAAAGGAAACTATTTATGGATAAGAAAATTCCAGGTCGTCCTCCGCATCTGAAAAATATTTTTAAAAAATATGATCCGCCTCTGTATTTCATTACATTTTGTACGCACAAGCGGATGCCGGAATTGGCGAATGATGCGTTTCATGAGTGTTTTAAAGGTTTCATGGAGAAGAAATCCGGAGAGGGGATTGCTTGCGGAGAATATATGATCATGCCCGACCATATTCATCTCTTTCTTCGTATCGATACGAACCAATACCAGTTGGGTAAGACGGTTGGTTTCATCAAAAAGGCTTTATCTAAACCGCTGCGGTCGGCAGGTATTCCCATGCCCCATTGGCAAGGCCAACTTTTTCGATCATGTCATTCGTAGTGCAGATAGCTATTCCGAGAAATGGGAATACATTCGAAATAATCCAGTGAAGGCGGGGTTGGTTGAAAATCCCGATGAGTGGAAGTATCAAGGAATGATTGTTCCCATTCAGTACTAAGGCATTAAAGTTGTAGTGCGGGCTTCCCGAAGGGAGCGCGCAAATCGGGGCATCTGCTGTGCGAATAAGCGCGCTCTCCTGCGGAGAAGCCCGCGCCACAACCCCATCATATTATTTGCAGAACTCAACCACGTCCTGATAGGACAGGGTGCCGCCGAACAGGTCCAGGGCAGAGCCGACGGTGACATCGATTTTTCCTTCACCGGCTGCATTCAGTTTTTCCAGGTCTTCGAACGACCGGACCCCGCCGGCATAGACGCAGGGGATGGGGGCGTGTTCCGCGAGCAAGGCAATCAATTCTTCATCCATGCCCTGCTGCTTGCCTTCCACATCCACACCGTGCACAAGGAATTCGCAGCAGCAGTCGGCCAGTTGACGAAGTGAGTCGGCATTCACAACCGTTTCGGTAAAGGTTTGCCAGCGGTCGGTGACGACATGGTATTGACCGTCTTTCTTGCGGCAGCTGAGGTCGAGCACCAGCCGGTCGCGACCGGTTTCGGCTACGAGTTTATTCAGTCGATCCGCATTAAGCTGGCCGTTTTCGAAAATATAGGAGGTCACGATGATCTGTGCCGCACCGGCTTCGAGCCACTCGTAGGCGTTTTCAGCGGTTATACCGCCGCCGACCTGAAGGCCGTTCGGCCACGCGGCAAGGGCTTCGCGTGCCGCATCGTCGTTCCCCGTGCCGAGTTTGATGACGTGCCCACCGGTGAGCCAGTCTTTTTTATAGAGTTTGGCGTACCAAGCCGGTGGCTTTTCAGAAACAAAATTGGTTTCCGGATCAGCTCCGTCGGAAAGGGAACCGCCGACGATCTGTTTTACTTTGCCGTTATGCAGGTCGATACAGGGTCTGAATTTCATGATGAGATCGACTTTGGCACAGGATAGGCGGGTAATTCAACGCTTGTATCTTCCCGTGTTCTGCCTATCATGCCCGCTTCTTTCATTTGCCCGCAGATTACGCAGATGGACGCAGATTTAGGATTTAGAAATTAGAATTTCCCGATCAGGGAGGGTGTAATGAGCGAAAAACCATCTAAATATTATGTAACCACGCCGATCTACTATGTGAACGACAAACCGCATATCGGCCACTCCTATACGACTATTCTTGCGGACGTGCTGGCCAGCTATCACCGTTTGCTGGACGTGCCGACCCATTTTCTGACCGGTACCGACGAACACGGACAAAAAGTGCAGCAGGCCGCCGATGCCAACGGCATTACGCCGCAGGAACAGTGCGATCAGACGGTGGTTCGTTTTCAGGAACTGTGGAAACGTCTGGAAATCCAGAACGATGATTTTATCCGTACCACCGAAGAACGCCATAAGACCGTGGTACAACAGACGCTGCAGGAACTGTTTGATCGTGATGAAATCTATAAGGCTGAATATGAAGGTTGGTATTGCGTCGGTTGCGAACGCTTCTTTACGGAAAAGGATTTGGTCGATGGCAACTGCCCGGAGTGTGGACGTAAGGTGGATTCGATTGTGGAGTCCAACTATTTCTTCCGCATGAGCAAATATCAGGATTGGCTCATCGACTATATCGAAAGCAATCCCGGTTTCATTCAGCCCGCTTTTCGCGCCAATGAAACGCTTGGTTTTCTGAAAAACAAGGAGTTGCAGGACCTTTGTATATCCCGACCAAAAACCCGCCTGGCGTGGGGAATTGAGCTTCCATTCGATACCGGATTTGTGACCTATGTCTGGTTTGACGCGCTGATCAACTATATCTCCGCTGTCGGTTACAAATCCAATGAAGAGCAGTTTAAAAAATGGTGGCCGTGCTCCACGCACCTGATCGGTAAAGACATTCTGACGACACACACCGTCTATTGGCCGACCATGCTCAAGGCGATGAATGTTGAAATGCCGGAATCTATTTTTGCCCACGGCTGGTGGCTGACCGGACGGACTAAAATGAGCAAGTCGCTGGGCAATGTCGTCAATCCGATGGATATGATCGACAGCTATGGCGTTGATGCTTTCCGCTATTTCCTGATTGCGGAAATGACGCTCGGGCAGGATGCCTCCTTTACGGAAGAGGCTTTTGTAAAACGCTATAACTCAGATCTTGCCAATGATTTAGGTAATGTAACCAACCGCGTGCTGAACATGATCAGCCGTTATTGCGGCGATAAAATGCCGGCAGCATCAAAGGGCGATTTTGACACTGCGTTGGAGGATGCGCTTTGGAAAGAAGCGGTTGCTGTATCGGAAGAAATGGGATCAATGATCGAAGATATGAAGCTGGATGCTTCGGTGGCCCGCGTCATGACGGTGGTCCGAAAGATTAATGTCTATCTGCAGGAACGGGCTCCATGGAGTCTGGCAAAGGAAGAAGGCACTGACGCTCAAATTGCTTATTGCCTATATACCGCGGCTGAATGCCTGCGGGTATGTGCAGCGTTGCTCTATCCGGTGATGCCGGAAAAAATGGCGGCATTGCGTACTGCTCTCGGAATGGTTGATGCAAAGCCGCACCTTGGAAAGCTCACCGAATTCGGCGTTCTGATTTCCGGTAGCGAAATTTCGCAGCCCGGCGCACTGTTCCCGCGGATCGAGCAGGAAAAGAAAGAAGAAAAACCGGCCGAAAAACCGAAAAAGAAGAAACAGCAGCCGAAAAAGAAAGATGAACCGGCCAAAGATGGCTTGATTACCTTTGACCAGGTGATGGCGGTTGATCTCAAGACCGCGGTAGTACTGGAGGCTGAGAAAATTGAGGGTGCTGATAAACTGCTCAAACTTCAGATTGATCTTGGCGGGGAAAAACGGCAACTGGTTGCGGGCATTGCACTGCACTACAAACCCGAAGAGCTCGTCGGGAAAACCATCGTCGTGGTGGCCAACCTTAAGCCGGCAAAACTGCGCGGGGTGAAATCGGAAGGCATGCTGCTGGCAGCTTCGCTCGGAGACACGCTAAAGCTGGTTACGGTGGAAGGTGAATTAGGGGCGGGCGCTGCCGTGAAATAACCCGTCCAGGGAGCCGTAATACCGTTGGTTTATAGGGTTTTTTAAACGACGGGGCTGTTAATAACATTCAAGAGAAATGGGTTGCAACGCCGTGGGGCAACTGCAATGTTAGGCACAAGTTTTCGTAAATTATCGCGACGGGCGCGATATCTACATTTTAGGGCGATCAACCGGAGGAATGCTCAGATGAATAAATTGATGACTATTGGTATGACAGCTGTAATGGCTGCAGGAATTGCAGGAGCACAGGATGATGTGGTTATGGTTGGTCAGGCACCTGTAGCCGCAGCGAATGATGTCACTGAAGTAACGGGCGAAATTGCGCTGGTTTCTTCGTATGTCTGGCGTGGACAGGTTTTGAATAATGATTTTGTAATGCAGCCGCAGATCACTGCTTCGTATATGAATTTCAGTGTCAATGTCTGGGGTAACTATGATCTGGGCCGTAACTATACGGGAAACTCAGGTGCCTTTTCTGAAATGGATGTTTCTTTGGCCTACACGTTGCCGCTGGATCTCAACGACGTCTCTTTCGATATCGGTTTGATCAACTATAACTTCCCGAATACGCCTAGCAGCTCTTCCAGCGATGGCGTTGCCAACTCCACTACGGAGCTGTTTGCCTCTGCAACGATTCTTACGTGGGCAGACTATGTCGTTCCGTCCGTTACCTTCTTTGGTGATATTGATCAGGTTGATGGTACCTACGTTCTGTTTGATGTGGTTGCTCCCTATCAGGTGAGTGAATACCTGAGCGTTGAAGCCGGTGTGTCTGCGGGATACGGTAACACCTCCTACAATGACTACTACTGGGGATATGGTGCTCCCGGAAGCTCAACCCTGTCCAAGGAAGCAGGATTCAACGACTATAACTTCTACGCAAACGCGAGCTACGAGATTGCTGAAAACCTGACGGCTTCAGTTAATCTGACTTACACGATGCTCGAAGGCGGTGAAATCCGCAGTTCAGCGAAGAAAATCTACGAAGACAATGATAAAGTCTGGGGCGGCGTTAACGTAGCATACGATTTTTAATCAATCGCAAAACGCTTAAGCCAACGCCCCGCACTCCGGGGCGTTTTTTTTGGTTTGGTCGAAAGGCCATGAATCGCTAAGCTGGCTCAAATTTTTAAATAACCCAAAAGGGGTGAATGTCATGAATGAACTGCTGAACCTGTTAAAACAGAATGCGCTCGAAACACCGGAAAACCTGGCCAAGATGATTGGCTCGACGGTGGAAGACGTTAAAGCACAGATTGCTGAATTTGAAAAAGAAGGGGTTATCCGCGCCTACCAGGCGGTTGTAAACGAGGAAAAGCTGGATGCTTCGCTCGTTACCACGGTTATTGAAGTCAAGATAACACCGGAAAGTGACGGTGGATTCGACCGTGTTGCTGACCGTATCAGCCGTTTCCCGGAAGTGGAATCGGTTTATCTGATGTCCGGTGGATTCGATCTGCTGCTGTTCATTAAGGGGCGCACAATGCACGAGTCGTTCAGCTTTGTAAGTGAAAAGCTGGCTACCATGCCGGGGGTCACGTCAACCGCAACGCACTTCATGATGAAGACCTACAAGCAAAACGGCATAGTCATGCACACGGGGGATGATGATGAACGACTCAAAGTCTCTCCATAGCCGGATTGCCAAAACCGTTCGCGACATTCCCCGTTCGGGCATCCGTGATTTCTTTGAAATCGTAAGTACTCGCGAGGATGTCATCAGTCTAGGTATTGGTGAGCCGGACTTTGTGACGCCGTGGCATATCCGCGAAGCGGCTTCGTTGGCACTGGATCGCGGGGTCACCAGTTATACCTCGAATATGGGGCTGTTGTCTTTGCGCCGCGGTATCTCGAAGTATATCGAAAAGAAGACGGGAGTGTATTACAATCCCGAAGACGAGGTGCTGATCACCGTCGGCGTGAGCGAAGGTTTGGATCTGGCTATCCGCGCATTGATTGAGCCCGGCGATGAAGTACTCTACCACGAACCCAGCTATGTTTCGTACAATCCGCTGATCGAAATTGCGTATGGGGTGGCTGTTGCCGTCGAAACCAAAAAAGAAAACGGATTCCGTGTAACCCGTGCAGAGTTGGAGGCATCGGTTACGCCCAAGACCAAAGTATTGCTGCTTAACTATCCGAACAATCCGACAGGGGCTGCACTATCGAAGGAAGATGTGGAAGAAATAGCGGCCTTTGCCATTGAGCGCGATCTGATTGTCTTTACCGACGAAATTTATGACGAGCTCACCTACGACCGCGAGCATTTCAGTATTATCTCAGTGCCCGGCATGAAGGAGCGGACCATTTACCTGCATGGATTTTCCAAAGCCTGGGCCATGACCGGATTCCGGATGGGATTCACCTGTGCGCCGCCCGAGTTGACCGAGGCCATGATGAAGATACATCAGTATTCCATGCTCTGTGCTCCCGTGCTGAGTCAGGAGGCTTCTATTGAAGCGCTCAAGCATGCCGATCAGGATATCGCACACATGAAGGCCGAATATAAAAAACGGCGCAATTATATCCATTCTTCTTTCGAGGAAATGGGTATTCCCTGTATTCGTCCCGACGGGGCATTTTATGCCTTTGCCGATATCAGCAAATTCGGAATGACGTCCAAGGAGTTCTCGCTCAAGCTGCTCGATGAGCAGAATGTGGCTTGCGTGCCTGGTACTGCTTTCGGTGCCTGCGGGGAAGGATTTATCCGGTGCTCCTATGCGACCTCTCTGGAAGAGATTAAAGAAGCGATGGTACGCATCGCCCGATTCATCGAAACACTCTAAATAATGAAACCACAAAATACGCAGAATACTCAAAATGCTATCGATGAGGGCATCTGTGAATTTTGTAAATTTTGTGGTTAACGATGCCTGATGTTTCCAAAGAGTTGATTGTTTTCCCGACCGAGCTGGCCATGCGGCGCTTTCAGCAGGAGCAGGCATTGAAGCATGGATGGGTGGATGCTTCGTGCCATACGACATTTGCGAGAATCCGGCAGCTTTGTCTTCCGTACGCCAATATAAAGGGCCAGCGTATGGGCGCGGCCAAACAGTTGCTGATGCGGAAGCAGGCGGTTGAAGTGGCCGCCGGACATTTCAGCGGTCACGGGGTGTTGGGCGAGCTGTCTGAAAATGCCTTGGGGGATGTACTCGATAAGCTGATTGCTGAAATGGCTTCGCTTCCCGGAGAATCTGCAAAGATTATCGATTGGCTGTTGGATTACCACGTCGGTCATAAGCTTCAACAGCTGGGCACCTTGTTCAGTGTCTGGCGGGCCCAGATTAAACAGGAGGGTTTTTCCGATCAACTGGACGTTAACCACGCCCTTCTGAAGTTGCTGAAAGGCAATCGGACAAAGTGGCCGCCCTTGCTGCGGAATACGAAACAGCTCACCTTCCGTTCCGTTCGTTGGTTTAATCCTTTTGAGGAATCGTGCGTCATTGCACTCAATCAAAAACTGAAAGTGCAGGTTGAATCAGCACTGCCGTATGCCCATGCCGAAGCAGCGGCCGACCGGTTGGGGCAGCAGGTCCGGTCGGAAATTTTGGCCGAACCGTGGGCGGTCTGGGCAGAGGATCTTGGCGATGCACTGGCCGTGGACAGCCCGGACATTCTTCAGTTAAATGATAAGCAGCGGATCAACTTTTCGAGGTCGGCCGGGGCCTATGGTGAGATCGAGGATCTGGCCCGGCGGATTTGCTGGAACCTGACCTCTAAGTCGATGAAGCCGAACCGGATTGCGCTGATCGTTCCCAATATCGGGGTGGTGCAGGATATTATTCCACATGTATTCAGCCGTTTCCGGATTCCCTACTATTTCCGCCGCGGCCGTCCGGTGCTTTCATCGCCCTGCGTAAAAGCCTTTATCGCCTGGTTGGCCTTCCCGTTGCGCGGGGAGCGCGACACGTTAATTGATTTAATGCGTAATCCGGCCATTCAGATAGATGACCGCGATACAAACGTAGAGCAGCTGCTGAAATCGCCGCCTCGCATTGACTTAAAACGATACGCTTATTTTGATGCCCTGGAACGGTGTTCCGGCACGAAGGCTCGGGGGATTCTCAACGAGCGAATGATTGAGCCCGAAGACCACTTTAATGCGGAAGCGCTTAAGGCTGTCGAAACCGCATTGGAAGGATTGGGTGAACATGCGTTGCCGCTGAATGAGTTGGTTGACCTGCTGGAAGAACTGCTTGAGGATGCAACCATTCGTCCTCAGGACAGCCATGATCAGGGGGTTTGGGTTTTAAACCCGCACGATGCTGTTGGGCTTGAATTTGATCTGGTGCTGTTTGCCGGACTCAATGAAGGCGAGTTCCCCGGGGTGCCGCAGCAAGATGCTTTGCTGAGTGATAAGGAACGTTATTGGTTGCGCAAGCATCTTGAAGAACGGGGGTCGCATTTGCCGAAAATGGCACTGCCGGAAGCTCAGGTTCTGTTCGAAATCGAGTCGGTTATGTTTTTAACGGCATTGGGCATGGCGCGGGAGCAGCTCATACTATCCTATCAGGCGGTCGATCAGGAAGGGAATGAAAAGGGTGAGGGCGAATATTACCGCAAGCTCTGGAATCTAGCCGGCTGGTGTACGCAGGATAAAATTCAACTGAGCGCATACGATGAGTGGCGTATGCTGCAATTGGATGAGGGCAATATCTTTGCCAATCATTGGGGGGCGCAGCAACATACGGATCCGGAAGACCGGATCCCGATGCCCGGCGAATCGTTTCTCCCCATCATTCCGTTGCCGCTCTGCCGGGCAAAAGACGAGGCCTTGCAGTCGGCGGTAACAAATGTGGCACGGGCATCTCTGCCCGTGGATCATGGGCAAGATGCCCATGCTACGAGCAAGCTTGAGCACATCGTTGAAATGCTCAAGGTTGAAGCAACGCGGGAGGCCTTTCTGGAAACACCGGTTGACGAGCGGGAGCC
Source organism: uncultured Verrucomicrobiota bacterium (assembly GCA_964486885.1). Lineage (GTDB taxonomy): Bacteria > Verrucomicrobiota > Kiritimatiellia > Kiritimatiellales > Pontiellaceae > Pontiella. The sequence continues at coordinate 12,590 of CAZAPF010000017.1, read as the reverse complement.
TTCCGTCTATTGCGGTCATATTCCGGCGTTGCAGGAAAAACTGGCCGACTGGTTTGAGCGTAAAGAAGAGTTGAGTCCTACGGCATTGGAGGCGCTTGCTCAGTGCCGTTATGTTTTTTTGCTTGAGCGGATTTTCGGTTTATACGATCAGCGCACGCTGGATGATACACCCGACCCGATGGAGCGGGGCGGCCTGATTCATTCCATCCTGCAGGACATTTATACCGCTGTTGCGAAGGGTGAATCCGGAATTGATGCGCCAAGATTTTGGGCGCTCAAAACCTCGGAAGGTTGGATGAAAAGAGCCGAGGGCGGGGTGGATGCGATTCCGCTCGCAACCTTTGTTCTGGAGAAGGAGCAGGGTTATATAGATTTTGCGACAGCTGTTACAACGAAGCGGTTGGATGAAGCCCGGCTTGGCCACCCGGGCGTCTGGGCGGCAGAGCGCGAAAAGGTGCTGGAGATGGTGCTGAATTTTGTGCGCTACGATGTTGACACCTGTGCTGCTGAAAACCGGTTCCCGGCTTTATTTGAGTTGGCATTTGGCGGGGAAACCGCTGTGGATCTGGGGGATGTAAAATTACACGGAATAATAGATCGGGTTGACCTGATTTTCGCCGAAACCGGCATGCTCAAAAAAGTGCGGGTACTGGACTACAAAGGGTCGAGCCGGTCGCGATCGAAGCAGGAAGATTATATCGATGAAATCTGCCGCAACCTCGACTGCCAGCTTCCTGCTTATTCCTTTGCCGCGCAGAAATATTTCTTCGGGGAATGCAATACCGAAGCCGTCAATGCCCAGACTGAAGCGGGGTACCTTTTTTATGAACGGGATTATTCGAAGATCGGAAAGGCACTTTCAAAAAGTCTGATATCAATGGATGAACCGGAATTACTGGAACAATTTTTATCCACGCTGTTTGAAAATATACGAAAGCTGAAGGCCGGCGATTTTGCTGTGGATCCGCTGATTGAATCGTATACGGACTATCAGTCGCTGTGCCGGACAGAAGCTGTTTCTCTTGAAGATCTGGATTGATGCGCTGGGCGGCGTCGTTTGTTCCGATGTTTATAGTTGTCGGAATGTACGGCCGGGTAGGGATACGTTCAATCCATGTAAAATAGCTGTCGATTGGTTTCATAATACGTATACTCGACCGGAGTCGCCCGGTTATGTACGTGCGGCAGGTGGGTTTGCGTGTGTATAGATGACTAACTTAGGAGCAGGGATGGATATTAAGCTTAATTTTTTCGGCGCAGCAAAAAACGTTACGGGGTCCTGCTACTACCTTGAAGCTAACGGAGTCCGTCTGCTGGTCGATTGCGGCCTCTATCAGGAACGGGATCTGAAACCGCGCAACTGGGCTGATTTTCCGGTTCCTCCCGATACCATCGATGCCGTGCTGCTGACCCATGCCCACCTGGACCATTGCGGCCGCCTGCCGAAGCTGGTGAAGGAGGGATTCAACGGAAAGATCTTTGCAACTTCGGCTACGGCGGAAATTGCCAATATCATCATGCTGGATTCAGCACATATTCAGGAAGAAGACATTAAGCATAAGCAGCGCCGGCATCAAAAAACGGGAAAGAAAAGTCCTTTCCCATATGAGCCGCTTTACATTAAAGAAGATGCTGAAAAAGCAAACAGCCTGTTCAGCAAAGCAAAGTACAATACAAAGATTGAAGTCGGGCAGGGCATTACGGCTGAGTTCCGCGAAGCGGGTCATGTATTCGGGTCGTCTTCTATCCGCATTACGGTGGAGCAGGGCGGGGAAACCCGCACGATCCTCTTCTCCGGTGACGTGGGACGGTGGGATCTGCCGATCATGCGGGATCCCCATCAATACGAAAATGCCGACTATGTATTAATCGAGTCGACCTATGGCGATCGTGTGCATGGCGAAGTTGCCAATATTCCCGGGGAACTGGAACGCATTATTAATGAAACGCATAAGGCTGGCGGTAATGTGATTATTCCGAGTTTTGCTTTGGAGCGTACGCAGGAACTGCTCTATCACCTGAATGGTCTAGTGAATGAAAAACGTATTCCGCTTTTACCCGCTTTTGTCGATAGTCCGATGGCGGTGAAAATTACCGAGGTCTTTAAAAAACATCCGGATCTGTATGATGAAGAAACCATGGCACAGCTCAATGCGGGCGATCAGCCTTGTGATTTTCCGGGGCTTACGATGTCGCGAACGGTCGACCAGTCCAAATCCATCAATAAGGCGAAAGGAACCGCACTGATCATTGCGGGCTCCGGCATGTGCACCGGCGGACGCGTAAAGCACCATCTGAAGAACAATATCGACCGCCCGGACTGTACGATCCTGTTTGTCGGTTACCAGGCATTTGGAACGCTTGGTCGCCGTATTCTGGAAAAGCCTGATACAGTACGTATCTTCGGCGAAGAATTTCCGTTGAATGCCAGGGTTGAAAAAATATCCGGTTTCTCAGCACACGCGGACCAGAACGAACTCTACCAATGGATCTCGTCCATAAAAAATCCGCCGCGCAAGGTATTCATTACCCACGGTGAAGAATCGCAGGCCACCGCCTTCCAGAAATTCCTGACGGATAAAACCGGATGGAACTGCGTCGTGCCGGACTATGAGCAGGAAGTGATTCTGGACTAATCGGAATGCAGTTGTTTCCTGATATCGGGTTGACCAAAATCCGATTTATTAGTACGTGTATTAGATAAGTCTTAACTTAAATGAATCATGGGGAAAGTATGAAAAACCCGGTCTGGGGATTGCTGATCTGCCTACTATGTTACGATATGTACGCTCACGGGGAGAGCCGGGTATTCACTGATTCCCAAGGTAGAAATATTGAAGCCGAACTGATCAAGTATGATGAACCAAAGAACAGTGTAACAATTAAGCGCATGGGTTCTCGTCGGGAAATGACGGTTCCGATCACAATCTTTTCTGAAGAAGATCAAAAATTTATAGGTGATTGGGGACGGTTGCAGGCGTTGCACGACAGTCGTTTGAAAGCAGACATTAAACGCATCAGCAAGCGGGATGCTGATGAATCGTATGGTACTTCGGCGTCCACCGAAGTGATCACAGACCACAGCTTTAAGATTCAGTTTGAAAATGGAACGACGACAACGTTGGAAGATCTGGATCTGGAATATGTTGTATTCTACGAACAGGAGCATCATCTGAGGGGTGGTCAACGAGTAGAAGAGAAGCAGGGTACACTCTATAAAGAAGAAAAAATCACGTTGCCGAAACGCCAGAATACGGATTTTGAAACCGATAAAATCCGGCTGCGTACATGGAATACATACTCGCTGGCGCCCATTGATGCAAAAATACTGGGTATCCGCGTTCGCTTAACGATGACTTCACCTGCCGGGGAAAAGGAAGCCCGGGACTTTTGTTATCCAAGCAGTCTTAAGCAAACCTGGGTTAAAAAAACGACTAACGTTCAGGGGCGTTGATTGCATCATTTAAACTGAAAAGGCGCCCCTTGCGGAGCGCCTTTCTTAACTGTCCCTGGTTTGCATTGCACAAATATTATGCACCCAGGCATTGTTTCATGTCATCCTCGACAGTTGTTACCGGCGCAATGTTGAAATTATCAACGAGCACCTGCAGTACGGTCGGGGTGATGAAGGCCGGCAGAGATGGACCAACTTTGATATCCTTAATGCCGAGATGCAACAGGGTCAGCAGAATGCAGATGGCCTTTTGCTCATACCAGGACAGGATCATGGACAGCGGCAGATCATTTACGTCACACTCAAATGCGCCGGCGAGAGCCACAGCCACCTGAATGGCGGAGTAGGCATCATTGCACTGGCCCATATCAAGCAGGCGCGGAATGCCGCCGATATCACCGAAGTCGAGTTTGTTGAAACGGAACTTACCGCAAGCCAGCGTCAGGATTGCGCAGTCATCTGGAACCGCTTCCGCAAAGTCGGTGTAATAGTTGCGGCCCGGTTTTGCACCGTCGCAACCGCCGATCAGGAAGAAGTGCTTCAGATCGCCGTTCTTAACGGCGTCGATCACCTGCGGAGCAACGCCCAGTACGGCATTGTGGCCAAAGCCGGTCAGGATGGTCTTTTCTTCTTCGGTTTCAGTGAAGCCTTCTGCTTCGATCGCTGCGTTGATAACTGCTGAAAAGTCGCCGTCATCAATGTGATCAACGCCGGGCCACTGAACAAGACCGCAGGTAAAGATGCGGGCCTTGTAGTTTTCTTTCGGCTTCTGAATACAGTTGGTAGTCATCAGAATAGCACCGGGGAAGGCTTCGAATTCTTCGCGCTGATCCTGCCATGCGCCGCCATAGTTGCCGACAAGGTGGCTGTATTTTTTCAGTTCCGGATATCCGTGGCACGGCAGCATTTCACCATGTGTGTAAATGTTAACGCCTTTGCCTTCGGTCTGCTTGAGCAGTACTTCGAGGTCTTTCAGGTCATGACCGGAAACCAGGATGGCTTTGCCTTCAACCGGAGTGATACGAACCGGAGTCGGGACGGGGTGGCCATACGTTCCGGTATTGGCGGAATCGAGCAGTGCCATAACGGTCAGGTTGACTTCACCGGTTTTGAGAGCATAGCCCACGAGCTCGTCTACAGTAGGTGCCGGGTTGAGCAGGAATGCCAGTGCTTCGTGGAAGAAAGCGAATACGGAATCATCTTCCTTTTCGAGCACAAAGGCGTGATCGGCATATGCCGCAGTGCCTTTCAGCCCATACATGATGAGTTCCTGCAGGCCGGTCACATCGTCGCCCAGTGTGGCCTGCCGGCTTTCGATGCCGACTTTTTCGCCTTGGGAAATCAAACCGTCGAGGTCCGCGGCAATATCAAACTCGCCGCCCATATCCTTAAGCAGCTGCGCACCGCGACTGATGATGCCGGCAATGTCGTTGGCATCAAAGTTAACATTGGTAACGGTGGTGAACAGGCCTTCCATTACATAAAGATCGGCTTCACGAGTGGTTTCTCCAGCCTGGCGTTTAGCATGGGCTTTTTCAGAAATCTTCTTACATAGCTCAACCAGCAAATCCTGCAGGGCTGATGTTTCCGGGTCTTTTCCGCATACGCCGAATGAGGTGCAGCCTGTAGCTTGGCTGGTTTGCTCGCACTGATAACAAAACATGCTCATTTTACTCTCCTTGGTTAGTTTCCGTTTCAAATGATGCAATCCATTATGGATATAGTTCTCACCTTTTCCTTGATGCACGTCAAGAAGCCATAAAATAAAGTAAATGGCATTGTTTTCCGGCCTTTGGCCGTTATGTTGGAACGTATGCGAACTATCCTGACTATTGGAATAATGCTCCTGTCTCTACTTACCCAGGCAGCCACGCTTCGTATTGAGGGGGAGCGGGCGTGGCTTCAGGCGGATGGAACTGCGCTTTCAAAAGTGCTTCAGCTTTTTGAGCAGCGTGGGGTTGAGGTGTTGATTGATCCTTCACTGGAACTGGGACGTATTTCCGGCGATTGGGAAAATACCAAAGTTGAGCGCCTAGTGGCGCAACTGGCGAGTCCGCACAGCTATTTGGTGGAGTGGAACCGAGTTGATACGCCTCTCGGACAACTGGATCGGATTACGGCAATCCGTATATTCTCAAATGGGGATGCTGCTGCTGCCAAACCGCTTTCTGCGAAAAGCAAGGTGCTAGACGTAGTGGAAGGTGCGGACGGTGTGAAATATATCCGCGGCGAAATCATGGTGGGTTTTAAGGATGGTACGACCATTAAGGATCTAAACGCGCTGTTACGGAAATTGAACGGTACCATTATTGAAGTTATTGATCCGCCGGGCATTTACCGCATCAAACTCAACGAAGGCCTCTCGGTAGAGGATGCCATGGCCATCGCGAATGCACATGAAGGGGTTGAATCATCTGAGCCGAATCTGGCCTATCCCCGTTTGGACTCCAGCCGGGTCGCTCTTGACGGAGGCGTGGCGGGCATGAATCTAAACCTCCAGCCGGGCGAAACTGCGGTGGCGGTTTTTGATTCAGGGCTGGATCCGCAATATGCTGACCTTTCTATTATTCGGGGAACGTACGATGCCGTTGATCCGACCGCCGAAATCAGCGATCCGTTAGGGCATGGCACGTTGACGTCATTAATTGCTGCCGGTGTGATCACTCCGGAGGGGGCACAGGCTGCAGAGACCGGTGTGCCGGTACTGGCCATTAAAACCTTTGATGAAAACGGCATGACCAGTTCGGATACCATCATGCGTGCGCTTGAATTTGCAGCCAAATCCGGTGTTGAAATTATCAATATGAGCTGGGGCTCTGATGTAGATAGCCAGTTTATGGAAACGGCCATGAACTTTGCTGCGCAAAACGGGATGACCCTTTTTGCGGCGGCGGGTAATGAACCAACGGGTATTCCTATCTTTCCGGCCGGGTATGACGCCGTTATTGCGGTGGGCGGTTTGAATGGTGATGGTTCGCAGTGGGAAAATTCCAACTATGGTGAGTTTGTGGACCTCTATGCCCCGGCAAAAGCCCGTTTTGGCGGAAAGTCCTATGCGGGCACTTCCATTGCAAGTCCGTATATCGCAGGCCGGACTGCCTTAGGGAAATAAAAGGTTCATCTCCAGAATGGCGGCACTTTAAGCCTGATTTTCACCTCTTCAGAGAGCAGGCGGCAACTTTGTAAACCATCGACAGGTGATTAAGAGCGCACGAATGGCTCGGATGAAACCTCGCCTTCCAAATGAGGTGGCAGTTTTGCAATTGATGGAGGGTGAGGCTCTGTCCGAATCCCGCGCATGTATGGCTCGGATGAAACCTCGCCCTCCAGAGCTATTTCCTGCAACTAGGGCAGGGATGACATGCCTGCCAGCGCCATGCAAAACAAGCTGTTGAGATATTCATGCCGACAACCCTTCAGGAAGTGCCTCATGAACAAAAAAACACTCCTTCGTGAAAAGGAGTGTTTGTCGAATCAGATGCCGGATTGGATTACATCGCGATTTCTTCGATCGTGGCACTGTCGCGCAGGCTCTTGATATAGTCGGCAACCGCCTGCTGCTTTTTCTGGCCGCTCAGGAACCCAAGAATCTGTTCCTTGGCTTCGTCGTAGTCCACAACACCTTCTTCCGTGCGTTCTGTTACCTGAATAATGTGGTAACCGAACTGCGTTTCAACGATGTCGCCGATTTCACCAATTTCCTGGGTAAAGGCGGCAACTTCGAATTCAGGAACCATCTGTCCTTTTCCGAAGGTGCCGAGTGAACCGCCCTGGGCCTTGCTTGGGCAGTGGGAGTTGGTGGAGGCGGAATCAGCAAAAGTCATCTTTTCTGCTATGATATCGCTACGGATTTCTTCCAGTGCAATCTTCTTGGCTGCTTTGCCTTCGTCCGTTTCACCTTCGTCAAATTTAATGAGAATGTGGCTGGCGGCTACGCTTTCCGGTTTGGCGAAGCGGTCCGGGTTGGTCTCGTAGAATTCTTTGGCTTCCTCTTCGGAGGCGTCTTCAATGCCCTCGGTTTTGGTTTCCAGGAATTTACGGGTGGCCATGTCATTTTTAATGTTTTTGGTCAGCTCTTCGAGGGTGGTGCCTTGCGCAGTCAGTGCTGCTTCAAGTGTTTGACCTTCTGGAATACGGCCTTTGATTTCTTCAATGGCTGTAGTTACTTCTTCATCAGTAATTTCAACGTTGGCCACGGCAACGGCTGCATCGATCAGCTTTTTAGTGATGAGGTCGTTCTTAACCTGTTCATACATCTGCGCCTGAACCTGCTGCATTTGCTGGGGCTGAACACGTCCGGCAAGCTGCTGCATGGCCATGGCCATGACCTGATTGAGTTCTCCGCGGGTAATGTCCTCGCCGTTAACACGCACAATCACCGCTGAAGGATCCGTGGTCAGCGGGTTCGCTTTAACCGGCTCGGTAAACAGGTCTTCAGTCTGGGAAAGGTCAACCGGCTCTGGAGCAGGAGTTTTGGCGGCTTCGTCTTCCTTACAGCCTGTCAGCATGAGTGCTGCAGCAACGGGAAGAACCATCATGATCTTTTTATTTACAAAATTCTCGAACATCGTTCTTGATCCTTTCTTCGTGTTTCAACTAATACACACCGCACCTAGCGATTGCGTATAAAGGGCGAATAGTGTCCCCTTTGGGAACAATTGTCAACGCAATCAGACGCTTTTGAAGGGGAGGCGTTCAATGTTGAATCAGGAAATTATAAATCAGTTTAAATGTTCGGGTTGCGGTGAATGCTGCAGGTGGACGGGTTCTGTTTTGCTTACCGATGCAGACATTCCCCGGATGGCCCGGCATCTGGATCTTTCTGATCAGGAATTTATAGATCAGCATACCCGCCTTGCGCCAAGCCGCCGGGAGCTGGCCCTGCTGGACCAAAGTGACGGGAGTTGCGCATTTTTAAGCGGGGACCGGTGTTCCGTATATGCCGCCCGCCCGGAGCAATGCCGTACGTTTCCTTTTGCCTGGCATGTTCAGGAAGGTTGCCCCGAGCTTGACCGCTTGGTGGCCGATCAGAAAAACATTGTACATGCTGAATGAAACCCCTAGTTTTTAACCGATTTTCACACTTACCAAGGAGTTGAGACATGTCCGTAATGAACGTAACTGAAATCATGGAAATTCTACCGCACCGTTACCCGTTTCTCATGGTTGACCGCATTGTAGAAATGGATAAAGAAGCCGGTACGGTTGTTGGAATCAAGAATCTGACCATGAATGAGGAATTTTTCCAGGGGCATTTTCCGGGTAATCCCGTTATGCCGGGCGTCTTGCAAATGGAAGCCATGGCCCAGGTCGCCGGGGTTATGCTGAATTCACGCGAAGGGAATGAGGGCAAGGTGGCCTATTTTATGTCCATGAATAAAGTAAAGTTCCGCAAAATGGTGGTGCCGGGCGATCAGCTCCGCATTGAAATTGAGCCGCTTCGCATCCGCTCGCGCATGGCAACCGTGCAGGGTAAGGCCTATGTCGGGGAGGATTTAGTCAGCGAAGCGGAGCTTACGTTCGGGTACGGAGCCTAAACCATGGCCCAGATACATCCGACAGCCATCGTCGCCGATGGCGCGCAGATTGCGGATGATGCAATCATTGGACCCTATTGTACGATAAGCAGCCAGGCCGTGATCGGCAACGGCACCGAGCTGGTTTCCCATGTGGTGATTGAAGGGAACACCGCCCTCGGCGAAAACAACCGGGTTTCACCGTTTTCCGTGCTTGGGGGAAAGACGCAGGATCTTAAGTTTAAGGGTGGCGAACCCGGCGTTAAGATCGGCGATAACAACACCATCCGCGAGTACGTCACGATCAACGCGGCAACCAACGACGGTGAGTTTACCATCGTAGGCAATAATTGTCATATCCTGGCTTATTCGCACATCGCCCATTGCTGCCATATTGGAAATGAAGTGGTGATTGTCAATGCCTGTCAGATTGCCGGACATGTGGTTATTGAGGATATGGCGACGATTGAAGGTTCCGTCGGGATTGTCCAGTTTATGCGCGTCGGTGCAATGGCCTATGTAGGGGCAATGTCGAAGATCACCAAAGATGTTCCGCCCTACATGATTGCCCATGGCGATCCCATTCAGGTTCGCAGTTTCAATCGTATAGGCATGGAGCGCCGGGGTGTTTCCGAGGAGGGCCGGAAAGCCATCAAAGAAGCCTACCGCATTCTATATCGTCAGGAAGGGCTCAATACCACAGAGGCGCTCGATAAAATTGAAGCCGAAGTGGAGCAGACGCCGGAAATCAGACACCTGCTTGAATATAGTCGCGCTTCTGAAAAAGGCATCGCGCGCTAGATTTTCCGCACCTTGGAGGATGCCCCGAAAGCGCAGTAGTGACCAACGGGAAAGTTTCATGGTTGGGCAGAAAAAAGGTTTCACGATTCTTGAGCTGCTGGCCGTAATGGTCATCATTGCCATTGTGGCGGGAATGGGAGTCAAAGGCTATAACCTGGCCCGTCGACAGGCTAAGGAAAGCCAGGCCAAGGCCGAGATTGAAAAACTACGCACGGCGCTTGAGGAGTTTCGGGTTGAGTATGGACGCTATCCGGCGTCCGCCGGGCGGCAATCCATGGCTGATTTGGTTGCGGGGCTTTCTGCTGAACAGGGGGAGCTTATTGAAGGTTCTGTCGAAGGGTTGGAATATCTCGATCCGTGGGGTAATGCCTACCAGTATGTCTGCAGCAATCGGTTTGTGTACAGCATTTGGTCCGAAGGGCAGAATAGGTTAGAGGATAGCGACAATATAAACCCTGCCAGAGTGGGATACTGATTTTATGAAAAAGTCCGGCTTCACCCTCATAGAATTGCTGGTCGTGATTGCGATATTGGCCATCCTCATTACACTGGGCTCTAAGGGGCTTCGCGCTGCCCGCATCAGTGCAAAAAAAGCGCAAGCCAAGGTTGAGATGAAGTCCATCGAAACGGCGATCAAGGCCTATATGAATAAATATGGGAAGCTGCCCATAGCCGGATCGTTACAGGGACAACCCGAACCTGATTTTGATATTGGCTTCAGTACGAATACGATTGCCGCGCTAACGGCTGAGAACTTGACCCTTAATCCAGCCCAAGTCGTATTTCTTGAGCCGCAAGGCAATGAGCTGGGCGGCATCTTTCTGGATCCCTGGGGGCAGCAATACATCATCGCCCTCGATACGGATTATGATAATCAGGTTGTGATCGATGGCGAAAATGTCCGCCGCAAAGTGGCCCTTCGCGCTATAGGCCTCTATGAGCTGACCGGGAAGGGAAATACCAATAGTTTTATCAATAGCTGGCAATAAACCCGGGCAAATAAAACCCTGCCTAAATCTTTGAACGAATTCGTTCAGTTAGGTTCTAATTGTCCGTATTGAGCGTAATGAACTTTTAACCAGGAGTATTTCAATGCGGTGCAATAAATTCTTTTTGATGGGGCTGGCAGGAGTTGCTTTGCTGGCAGCGCCTTTAGCGGACGCCAGGAAAATCGACGCTCTCCGGGAAACCGGAAGTGCATTTTCAGAAATTGCCAAATCGGCCCTTCCCGCGGTTGTTTTTATAGAAGTGGAAAGTACGGTCGAAGTGTCTCGTTCGAGATACCGCCATCCCTTTGAAGAATATTTCGGTCGGGGATACGGGAGAGGGGGGCAGGAAGACGAAGAACCTCGTAAGTATCAGCAGCAGGGGCAGGGATCCGGATTCATTATTTCCAAAGACGGCTATATTTTAACCAATAACCATGTGGTGAACGATGCCGACCGCATCACCGTAACGCTGGGTGATGGCCGCGAATTTCAGGCCAAGCTGATTGGGGCTGATCCCAAAACCGAGGTGGCTCTGATCAAAATTGAAGATGGAGAAGATTTGCCAACAGTACCGTTGGGCGACTCGGATGTATTGGATGTAGGAGAATGGGTGCTGGCTGCCGGAAATCCGTTTGGACTGTCGCAGACGATTACAGCAGGAATCGTCAGTGCAAAAGGGCGCGATGAAACCAATATTACCGAATACGGTAACTTTATTCAGACGGATGCGGCAATCAATCCGGGTAACTCCGGAGGGCCGTTGCTGAACATCGACGGCGAAGTAATTGGTATTAATACCGCTATCTACACTCGTACCGGCGGCTACATGGGCATCGGCTTTGCCATCCCGATTAATCAGGCCGTGCAGATTAAAGACCAGTTGATCAAATACGGAAAGGTATCCCGCAGCGTATTGGGCATTTATATTCAGGAAGTGGATGAAGATCTTGCCAAAAGCTTTGGTCTCGACGAGTCCGGCGGGATTCTCCTCTCTCAGATCGTCGAGGGCTCCGCAGCTGCTGAAGCCGGTTTGGTGGAAGGCGATATCATTGTTGAGCTCAACGGAATTGCCACAGATAAAATCGGAGCGTTTCGCAACCGCGTGGCATCAACACCACCTAACACGAAAGTAGAACTGAGAATTTTCCGCGATGGAAAGTATAAAGCCGTTGTTGCCATCACTCAGGAGATGGAAGGTCCGGCAGGTGAAGAAGAAACCGAGGATTCAGCACTATTGGAAGAGATTGGGCTGTCCGTTGATGAGGTCGACAGTGAGGCTGCTGAACGCCTTGCCTATGATTTCGATGAAGGTGTTATTATTACCGAGGTTGAGCAGGGCAGTGCCGCATGGCGCAGTGGTCTGATCCCCGGGCAGGTCATCACCAGTGTGAACCGTGCTCCCGTCAAAAACGTCCGTGAATTCAAAAAAGCAATCTCGGAAGTGGAAGGCGATAAGATCCTGTTCTTTATCACCAACGGCCGCAGTTCCCGCTTCATCGTCGTAACCGTCGAATAAGAAAGTGTTGTTGCCGGGATCGATGACCCCGGTTCAGGTTCACAGCCCTTTCAGAGCATTCTGAGGGGGCTTTTTCATGAAAGAAAATATCGGTCATGGCCTTCGCGTATCTGTGCAACTCGAGATTTGCGAAGGCCGGACCATGCAGCTTTTTCGTGGCGTTCTATTCCTCCGGATCAGAGAGGGTTCGTATCCTTCAACTCTGCGAGAGTAATTCAATCGAATAGAACTGTTCTAGCTAACCCTATCCACGATTCATGGCCGTCTTATGACCGACTAAAGGGAAAAGAAAAAGAGTGGTCGGGGCGGAGAGA
>CAZAPF010000016.1:66472-82610 GCA_964486885.1 uncultured Verrucomicrobiota bacterium | reverse complement strand
TCCAGATCCCGCACCTGCACATAGTGGCAATCGATCAAATGCACCCCGCCCAATTCCCCCGTGGCATCGATGACGGGCAATTCACCTTCGCCATAGGCACAGATCACAATCGGTTGTTGTTCGGCACCGCTGACGGACAGCCTCAGCGATCCTGCATATTCCGTTCCCTTGCGAAGACGCAACATATCCCCTGCCTCATACGCCTGCGCGCTCGCCCGTTCGAGCGACCGCCAGGCATCGGCAGGAGACGTGCCCGCATTCGTATCAGCCCCGCCCACGCTGTCGACATAATAACTCGCCGAATACGCAGTTGCAGAAAACAGAATGGATCCGGCCAATAAATAGATACAGCCGATCGTTCTACCACCTGAGAATCGTTTTTTTATCTTGTTCTTCATAATCATCCCTGCACTTAACGCAGCATCCAATGGACCTGCTTCCATTCGTTTTTGATCGGATCATTCGCCTGCGGTTCACCCGGTGTACTGCGGCCGTTTTTGACAATATCGGTTGCCCGTTGCGTCAGTCGCGCCTCCAGCTCCGGCATCTGTCCGTAAAGATTGGTGGTCTCGCCGGGATCCTTCGCCATGTCATAGAGCTCATAGCCCTTTGTTGACGGGTTTTTGCCGGCCGGCTTAACCAGTGGAAAGATCAGTTTCCACTCTTTCGTCCGAACCGCAAACTGACCGCGGTGCGAATGGTTAATAATCGCCTCATGCTCTTTGGCAGGGTCGGTTTTCCCGAGCAGCGCCGGATAAAAACTCAGGCTGTCCTCGGCCGCATGATCAGGAATTTCCACACCCGTAATGTCCGCCAGGGTAGCCACAATATCTCCCAGTACCGTCAGGCGGTCGGTCGACGAACCGGCCTTGACCTTGGCCGGCCAGCGGACAATGTGCGGAACGCGGTGCCCGCCTTCATGAATCCCAGCTTTCAAGCCTCGGTAGATATGACTCACGTTGTGCCCTTTTTCCGCCAGCTCTTCTGGTTTAGCCGATCCGGAGCAGCCGTTATCCGCCGTGAAAATAACGATTGTGTTTTCCGCAACACCGCATTGATCGACGGCATCGAGAATCGCGCCAACTACCGCATCGGTCTGCATCACAAAGTCGCCGTAGTCATTGAGCCCGCTTTTGCCCTTCCAGTTGCTGGTCGGGATGATCGGCGTATGTGGACTGGTCAAGGGTACATAGAGGGCGAAGGGCTTTTTGCCATCCCATTTGCGAATGTAGTCCACACTGCGGTCGCGGAATTCGTCGAGCGTGGTCCATGGATTAAAATTATCGGCGACCGGCCCGGCGCGAAATGCCGACTTAAACCCAAAATCGCGCATGCTCTTGTTCTCCACGGTTTGCGAGGTGTAGCGGTCATTTTCAATGTAGACGTAGGGCGGGAAATCCAGTGAAGCGCCGTGCCCCCAGAAATAGTCGAACCCGTTGCTGGTCGGCGTGCGACCGATCGGCCTGGACCAGTCTCCTTCGACGACTTTGATCCTGCTGACCTTGCCATTGTTCCGTTTGATTTCTTTAACATTCTCCTGCACCGGCAAATCCATACCCAGATGCCACTTCCCGATCATCGCCGTCTGATAGCCTTGCGCCTGAAGCAACGATGCCCAGGTCAGCCGGTCTTCCGCGATGAGCGGCTTGCCGTAGCCGTTGAACACGCCGCTTTTTAGATGCGTGCGCCAGTTGTACCGACCGGTCAAAACATTGTAACGCGTCGGAGTGCAGACCGACGAACTGGTATGCGCATCGTTAAACGTCATCCCTTCGGCAACCAAACGGTCAATGTTCGGCGTTTTAATCTTCCCATCCGGGTTCAAAGCCGACACATCGCCATAGCCTTGGTCATCGGTAAGGATGTAGATCAGATTTGGTTTTTCGGCAGAAGCCACGCCTGCCAACGCAATCAACCCTATACAGATTCGGTTCCATTTCATGGGTTTACCTTTTGCTGTTCTGTGTTTGCAGTGCGCAGAAAGACCTCCGCAAAATTGAGGCCCATTTGATAATAGCCGGCGGTATTGTGGTGCACCTTGTCGCCCTTGAGTTCGCAGTTATCGGTACGCACCATAAACGAACCTGGAATCGCGTTCGGGCTGCCGGAATTCATGTCAGCCAGCCGCATCGCTTCCCGGATCTCATCGCGGTGGGTGAAACGCTCCAGCGGTTCGGGATGCGGAAGCACCTGCCCATAGGCCATCTTGAGCTGCTCCAGCCCCAGATCCTCCATAATGCGGCGGCACAGCCGCTTTAGACTCTCTGCATATTCCGTGGCGGACACTTCGTTCTTGCTGTCCTGCTCTCCCTGCATCCAGAGGAACCCTTTAACAACCGGCGTGTGTCCATCAGTTTTAAGCTGTTCGACCGCCGCGTGAAAGCGCTCGATCATATCCGCATACAGTCTACCGATATTGGGATCAAGGGAGGATTCGCCCGGGTAAAAATTGACGCGTCGGGAAGCGGGCTCCCCGCCCATCCACTTCCCTCCATGCCAACCATGGTGCAGCGGCATTCCGCCTCTAGCAAATTTGACCAGGTAGACCGGGCGATCGCCGGCTACCTGCTGAGCAAAAGAGATCTCCAAACCGAAACGCTCCTGCTTTTTCGTGACCGATGTCGGGAACGCCCCCACAACGAAGGGCTTAAACGCCCCGTCATGCCAGAAAAAGACACGCTCCGGCATCTCCTTTTGCACTTCAGTCAGCTCATGAATATTGCCCTGCCCATCCATATTGGATTGGCCGCCGAGCAGATAAACATCCACTTCTGCGGCATGAAGGGTTACGGCTGAAGCAAGTAACAGCATCATTGTAATTGTCTGAGTCATAGCTAGTCCGTCACGGTTTCATAATGGTAATGACCTGTTCCAGGTCCTGCACCTTGATGCGTGCAGATAGCCAGGCTTCCGGGGATCGGGGAGCCGAAACGCTGAACGAGTTATCCCCGGCAACGGCCTTCAATGTTCCGTTAGAGACGACCGGGAGCTCCTTCACAAAGTGCCAGTCCTGATCATAGACCCGGGCGCTCGATCCGCCGGAGTACCGCAGGTAATGGTTGTAAGGGATGGTGCCCTGCACCTTGGCGCGTGCGCCATTGAGGTCAAGCACAGGTTGAACCAGCCCGGTCTCCCGGTCCTCTGTCAGGGCCCGGATATCGAGAATCCGTACCGCCGCCTTTTTGCCCGCCGGCACCCGGTTGAAATAGAGCTGAAAACGGTCGACCAGGCGGTATTTGAATTTGGAGATCGTCTGCCCGCCGAAGCCATCCCAGTCATAGCGGTTATTGATCATCTCACCGCAGGGAAACTCAAACGTGCGCTTGCCGGTAAAATCGATATCGATGGCAAAGGAGCGCGGAAAACCCGCCCCGTATGAAAAGAGCAGAACCGCACCGCTGCCATCGCCTTCCACCGTGATGGAGATGCCGCGCTGCGTCTCCAGATCAGCAAAACGGGCTCCGTGAATCGATTGGGTGAGCCAGTACGGGATCGTCTCCTGCCCGGGCTTGAAATAGGTCACCGCCTCCCTTTTTGACCGGGAGTTATCATAAGAGAGCGTAAGTCCCCCTCCTGCAACGCGCAGGTTTTGCGAGCCTTTGCCCGGCATTTTAAGATCCGATTGAGAACCCGGCATCAAGCTCAGGTTGGCGTCCGCCCGCGACGACAGGGAGGCCATGACATGCAGTTCTATCTCCGGCACCTGCGCAACATAGGGATTGCCCAGCCCCTCAACGGACTTTCCATCGGCCTTGAGGTATTGACGGGTCGAAATTGAGGGCCGCTCGGGGATCAGCTTCCATGTTCCATCAATCCCTTCGCGATGCATCGCACGCGTTTTAGTCAGCTGCCAGGCGTCGTCGGTCTCCGAGGCCACGTAGATATCCTTCCGCGTATTGCGGACCTTCTCATAGCGCTTCGCGATCTGTTTCTTCAACTCATCGTCCATGTGCGGTTTCAGGTCCGACCAGATGCGCAGCGCATCCATCATTTCCTCCCAGGTGCCATGCCGCTCGGCATAGCTGAGTTCAATGCCCTGATGGTTGCCGCGCACATAAATATCCTTCGAAAGAATCTTATCGGTAAGACTCTGGTGGACATCGTCAATGCTGCTGGACAGGGAGGCCAGATCTCCTATCACCAACGACATGCTGCCCGGCCGCTGTCCCTCCGCCTGCTGGACACGCTTGAACTTTTGATCGGTAAAACCGAAGTGGGCGTGTCCCTGTACCGGATGATCCAGCCGTTCATAGACCATCTGCACCATTTTACGCAGCCCCCAGGTGCCCAGCGGCTCACTCCATCCGGCTCCGTCATAAACAGGCCGGCTCTTAAACCGATTGAGGATATAGCTGTAATCATCGGCCATCTCAACATACATGTCAGAGCGTGGGTCAGGCACCATCCAGGAGCGGGTTCCGTTCACGATAAAATGAATGGTTTCCCCTTTCCTGATCCCCTTGTGCCGGGCCGCGCCTGCCCAGTTATCGAGCGTAATTTTCCAGAGGTTGTCTTTCGTCACCTCACAGCGGTAGCCGCGGACTTTTCCCTGAAAGGCAATGGAACTGTGATTGCCCTCAAAATAAGGAGGAAACGTCGTTCCATACCCGCTATTTGAATTTCCCCACGTCGGTCGGCTATAGGGAGGCATCCCGGGTTCCAGCCAGGGATAGAGGGTCAAATCCGGCTTGAGCAGAAAGGTCGCCTGATCCGGATCCACCCGCTCAACGGCTGTGCCGCGGGCCGCAATCGCCAGCCCCCCGGCCGCCAGATTTTTTTCCAGCGCGGGCGCACCGTACTTCGTGTCCCGGGTCATATAAATTCCGCCGAAACCGTGCAGGCGAAATTCCAGCCCGTTCGCTTGATAATAGTGCTGCAGCCTCACGACATCGCTGATTCCATTTGGAAAGTAAGTCGGGTTGGGCTGGCCGATGGTCAGGCCCTGCCAGGTCCAGTTGTGCAACCAGATTGCGCTGATCCCGTATTTGGCCGCGAGATCCGCCACCTGGTAGAGGCTTTCCGGATCGCCGGCCGGCTCAAAGGAAAACATTTTATGGGCCGGGGTATGGAATGCCACCACTTCATCCAGCCAGGCCTCGACCTCCCGGCGGGTCCATTGACCGTGCGCCGCCCGGTTCGGGCGCGGCAGGGACGGTTCTCCGGCCCAGATATCCATCATGATATCATCATGCTGCCCATCCCCGGCAAAGCCGTACACCGCGATCATTCCCTGCGGTTGCGGGCGATCGTCGGTCTGGGCCCAGATGGAGTAAGGCCACCAGAAGGTGATTCCGTCCGCCTCTTTGACCGCGGCCCGGACACCGAGCTCCGACATCGGGTTGAGCATCATCGTATTCAGCTTCCATCCGTCATCCTGTGCGGCAGTTTGCAGCTTGAACTCCACGCGGTGCCCCTGCCAATCGCCGGTCAGCGAACCCGTCTTGGGATCGTTGGAGAGATGAATGAGCTCAAGCTTGATGTAGCGGGACTTTCCGGTAATGGCGACCAGCGCCCGGAATGTGCCGTCTTCAGACCAGAGCAACAGTTCGTTCGGTCCGAGCGGCTTCATGTTGTTGAGCGGGTAACGGGCAGCCTCCTTAACGACCCGGCCTTCAGAAACCACCCTGCTGGCCCAGTGGTGAACCGACCAGGGGCATGCGTCGGAAGACGATACCGTTTGGCCGTCCCGCTTCAGCTCCACAGCACCATCCGGACCGATGGAAAGTTCGATTGAGCCATCTTCCGTCGCAACCGAAAACGGCGCATTGGCCCGGGTAAGCCGCGTTGCCCGCAGGCGCTTTGCATGGGCGCGAAAATCGGGCACTTCGGCGTAAAAGTAACCGGCCACGTCCGATGCCGTGACCACGGGATTAAAGGGAGGTACATCCACCTTACCGTCCGGCCTGACGACCGGTTTCGGCTTTGCAGCCACCTGGGGATTCGCCGCTTTCCAGGCCGCGAGGGCGGCCTGTTCCTGCCGGAATACCTGCAGATCAGACTGACTCTCCTCTGACAGAACATGAAGGGGTATGGTAATCGCCTCCCGGGTATCGACCCGCACAAGGGAAACCGATGCCTGCGTCACCGTTTTAACTTCGACTTCAACTTCGCGTCCTTTCCTGTCCTTCAGCAGCATCGGCTGCCGAATCGAGATCACCGGACGTTTAACCATGCCGGATGCCGGATGCGGCTCCGCCGGAGCATGCCTGGCCTGCCACTCGGAGAGGGCGGCCTGCTCCTGCCTGAAGCGCTGCAGCGCGGACTGCGTCTCATCCGAAAATACGTTCAGCGGAATCGTGAACGCCTTCCGGGTATCGACACGCACCAGGGCGACCGATTTCTCCGTCACAGTTTTGACTTCGGCTTTGATTTCACGACCCTGCGTATCCGTTAGCAACATCGGTTGCTCCACCGTAACGACAGGACGTTCGTCCAACATTGAGGGAGCAGGCTCCGTAATCGAATCCGTAGACTCCGCCTCCGGTGCGGGTTCTGACGGCACTGAAGCGACCGCCTCATCCTGCACGGGAGCGGGAGCCGCCTCCGGTGCGGGATCTGGCAGACGCTCCGCGGTTTTCTCCGGCCCCGCATCCTTACACCCGCTGATGCCAAACAGGATCCAGACCAATGATATCGTTGTAAGCCATTTTTTCATCATGCAAATCCTTAACCGTTCAGGGTACAAAATGTTCTACCTTCTATAGTTCGTCTTTAAAGATAGATGCCGGCAACCCCTCCCTGTTGTAAAGATTGGCAGTGGCCGGATTGGCGGCCCAGGCGTAGCGGACTTCCACGGGATCGGCGATGTCCGCGTGCCGGACGGTCACGCTGTCCTTACCGGAAATTTCGGCCTGGGCCCATTTCCATTCCCGATCCGCACCGCAGAGCTGGAAATGGCCCAACGGCTCGTCCGTCTCCACCGTCGGATCAAGCCCCACCTTTTGACCCGTCATCAGGCCGGAACCGGTATCATCAAAGGTTATGATGACTTCAGCTCCGTCCTTGCGAGCCTCTTTAAACAGCGGGCCACCGGGGACGATTTCCTTACCGTAGCTCTTATTCAGCGCCCAACGGGAGAGGCGTTTGCCTACATCCATCTTGTTGCCGGGATGAATCGAGGCATGATGGCCGATATCGTTCAGCACCGCCAACCCGGAATCCTCCACGGAAACCGCAACCTCACGCTGCTGGTTCATGATTTCCGCAACCCCCCATTCGTCTTTCTCCAGGGGAACATCAGTGGGTTCTTTCCAGGCCGCAATCTGCGCGATAAAGAAGTAAAGCTGCTCCTGCCCCCAGTTTTTCCGCCAATGCCGAATCAGGGCGGCCAGGCTGTCGCCGTAGGTGTCATTGCGCTTACTGCGGTTGGATTCTCCCTGATACCAGATCGCTCCCTTCATCGCATAGGGGATCAGCGGATGCACCAGGCCGTTATAGAGGGAACCGGGGATGTAGTGATTGTTGTGGGCACTTTTCTCAACCTTTTTCTGTCCCTCCAGGTCAGTCCCGTGTTCGTTGTTCCAGCGATCGATATTCCTGCGCCATTTAATTAGCTCGCCATCATAGTAGCTCATCGCACCGGCCACCTCCTCGAATGCCGCTTTGGGCATCCAGGCTTCTACAGGACTTCCTCCATGATTGCAGTCGATCAGTCCGACCGGCACACCCAGCTCGCGCCGCAGCTCTTTGCCGAAAAAATACCCAACGGTCGTAAAATATTCCGTTTGCCCCGGAACCGACTTCAACCAGCCCTGCTTGCTGTTGATGGTTCGGGCTTCCCCGAACGGAGACGGCGTATCGTCCACCACAAACTGGCGAAACAAAGTATCCTCGGATTGAATCCCCTTTAGCCGCACCTGCCCCGTCAGCCCGCGATAGGCCCGTTCAGGCCTGTCTTTGTGCGGATCCTTTTCCGGATCGTCCGCAAACGGATACATCATCGACTGCATATTGGACTGGCCGCCGCAGAGCCAAACCTCGCCCACAAGAATATTGCCGATTTCCGATGTTTGATTTCCGATTGAATAGACCTTCATGGTTCTCGGCTCAGTAGAGGCGGACATCGGATCAAGTACGATCTGCCACCTGCCGTCTTCATTGGCCACGCCGACTTTTTTCTGGCCGGCAAATTCAACGGTGATTTCCGACCCCGGCTCCGCAGTGCCCCAGACCGGAACCTCCATCCCGCGCTGCAACACCGCGCCGTCGGAAAAGATCCGGGCCAGCGTAAGCGTATCCGCCCGACTGAGGCCGATCATACACACCAAAACACTTATCCAACAGCCGACCCGAAAAATCCTCATCGCTTCTCCTTTACCCTTCCCCGTTTCACTCGCCCGGGAAACACACCAAAAAAATCCTCATCCCGAGACCTATTGCCTTAAATCTCATTTTGCATGGAACAATACAGGATTTGAAAAAAATACATATCCACTGTTCGATAGATACACAGCAGCTCATACACGAATAAGGCAGGAAAACACCATTCACTGAATAGAAAGGCAGGCCGGGTAATCTGTTCAGGGTTCCTGAGGTTGTCGACATAGAAATTCATAGCGTCCTGCCTCAAGCTCGACAACGGCCCGATCTTCTTTGATTTTACGGAATGTCACATGTGCGGCCTGTAAGATTGACCGGCCATTCACGGTAACGTCTTCCACGTCCTGGACCGGGAGGTAGACCGCTGCGCTGGAGTTGGCCGGAATGTCTACGTTCATGGTCATCGAATCCCCATCACGCTTCCAGTTGCTGCGGATCGTCCCGTAAACGGTCTCGTGACTTCCGTTCACATAGTTGAGTTCTTTCAGGAATACGGGATCGATGATAGCGTGTTGAAAGCCGGGCTTTTTCAGCTTTGGAAAAGGTGGCCTCAATGGTTCCGGTTATCGCTTTTCCCATATCAACGAGCCAGTCCCCCGCTCCGAGGCGCGTCACCTCCACCGGAGTAATCGTCTCGATGACCCGGTTGCGCTGGAGCATCTCCGCAGATACCGGCCGATCCGGCATGGAAGCAACCTGTGCCTTCTGCCACGATGAATCATCAAACCCGATATCCGCCCAACCCGGTTGATCCAGCGAGCCGTCGTATATTTCACCACCAAAATTATTCCATTGCCACTTCCCGCGATGCGCATGGGAGCTGGCTTTCGTCCGCCAGTTCCCGTCGGTCACAAGAACCGGCTCCATCGCGCCGTCATCTCCCTGGATCTCAAGCTGCACGCGCACCGTCGGCGGGACGTTCACTCCGGCTCCCTTCTGATTCCAGCCGCTGCCCATCCAGATACCAACCGTGTTTCTTCCCTTCTGCAGATAATCCGTCACATCATAGGTGATGCAGAAGGTTCGCTTGTTGTACTGCCCCACATGCGGCGCAAACTCATCGTTTCCAACCCGTCTGCCGTTGATGAAGAGCTGAAAGTATCCGAGGGCATTGACATAGATATACGCCCTCGCCGGAGGGGTCGTAAGTTCTACCGACTGACGCAACCAGGGAGAACTACTTCCGTCAGTGATCCACTTGGCCTGCCAGCCCTTATCAGAGTGCAAGTCGAAGAACGTCCAGAACGCGGGGCGGCTCCATGAAGAAGCGTCGCCCTTTTCGTTCCATATACGCACAGTCCAGTAATGTGGAATGCCGCGTAAAAGGCTTTTGCCCGCATAGATGATGTGTTGGCTCTGGCTGGTGATGACTTTGTCCGAATCCCAGAGATCTGCAAAACCTTCCTTGAGCAAGTCGGGGGAAGTCGCAACAAGCACCTGATATGCACGTTGAGCAGCGCCATTGACACCGGACTCCGATCGCCAGGAAAGCCGTGGTTGAACGACATCAATACCGATCGGATCGATTAAGTCCTCGCAGCGAAGGTCGGTGACGGATTGTGCCGCGATGGAACAAACGTTACCGCCGATGACAAGCGCAGCGGCTAAAGCAATCAGTTTCATTTCCTCACACACATGCCCGGCTGCTATCTCACTTCAGGGTATCGCCTACATCAAAAATGCTTGTGTCCCACTCTTTATGGTAACGCATGCTCACCGTGTCTTGGGTCGGGAACTCTAAAGGAAGCCATATATGAGCGCTGCGCTTCATATTTTCCCGGTTCCAGCGATCCCCCATAAAGACATACGACCCCGGTTTGTCTTGCAGTTCTAAAATGTAGGTGCTCTGCGCGTTAAATGTGATCTCTCGTTTTTCACCGACACAAAAATTGCCCAGATCTTCATAGGGTCCCCAGATGTTCGTCGCTCTATGCACTTTGGTGGGATTTGGATTCCAGCTTGTCAGCCCAGAAGTGATTAAAAAATAGTATCCGTTCTTTTTGATCATTGCTGGCGCTTCCCGCCTCTTAGAGTTTGGAATTTTGCTGACCTTCGTCGTTTTCAGATAATCATCCGACAGACTGGCAATGTATTGATAGCGATCTCCTCTTTTCTTGGGCGATCCACTATCAAAGATGAAATACGCTTTACCATCGTCATCTTTGAACAAGGTGCAATCGGTCACCCTCATATCGGACCCGAGAGGACGGTGATAGCCGTGAAACTCGTAGGTTCCGTTAATCGTGTCGCACGTGGCGACGCCGGCATCTCCTTCTCCAATGTTAAACCCGTGTTTTCCTGGGGCGTTCACATAGTGAAACCACATCACAAATTTTTTGGTCTGGTCGTTATAGATGATTTTGGCGCGTTCAAAACGCATCGGTCCCTTGAGGTCTCCCTGCGGGGTGCAAGCCAGAATGACACCTTCATTTTTCCAATTTACAAGATCGGTGGAGCTGTACATGACCACACCGTCCGTGGTGAGGTCGCCCCCATCTCGGGCGGACTTGTCCCGAAAGGACTGCCCATACCACCAGTATTTGCCATCCACAAAGAGAATGCCTCCGTGATGCGCTCCGACATGGTTGCCTTCCACGTCCGGACGCAACACAAAATCGTCGTAGTCTCCATTCACAAACTGGCTCGCCGCAATCGCAGAAAGCGAACCAACGCAAGCCAGAACGAGGAATACGCATGTAAATCTTACCTGTCTTTTCATATTAACTTCTCTTTCTTTAGTTATTTGTTTCCGGGCTGTCATCCGGTTCCTAACCGCAATCATTCCGGCATCCCTGAACGATTACGGTCAGGATTAAGCATCAGGGCATCACCGGCATCAGCACGAAGCGGTACTCCACCGCCTCCGCCGTTGCGCGATATTGAAGATCGGTCTGCGGGCCGCAGGACCCATTGCCGATGCCGCTGACCTTCGGAGCGATCCGCAGCTCGGTTGCGGTCGGTTTCTTCGGCAGGTCAATGGTATGCCAGGCGTCGAGCAGCTCTTCCTGCGTGTAGGGCAGCGCACTCATCGCCAGCGGTTCGGGTGCCAGCACTTTCAATCCGGCACCCGACTCATCTGTGAGCTCAAGCCAACGTACGCCCTCACGGTTGCCATGGTCCTGCGGAAGAATATAGGGCACATACTGGTCCATTACCGTGGACGTATGGATGCCCATCCAGGCACTTTCCTTGCGGTCCACATAGTTTCCGTGCGGGCCAAGGCCGTAGTAGCTCATCTGGCTCAGCCCGGGAACCAGTGGAATGCGCACACCGACGCGGGGAATCCAGAAATTGGGTTTCAGCTTACCCGTCGGTGCCACATTAACAGTCACGTCCATGCGTCCGGCCCCGTCAATGCTCCATTCCTGTACTTCGTCAATCCCTGCACCCTGCGGACTCTTGAAGCGGGTCGTAATTTTGATCCGGGCAACATCGCCCTCTTCGCTGACGCTGAATTCGGCATCGCCTTCCCGCGCCAGTTTATCGAGCTCCAGCTTGCGATGGTCGTTGAGCTGAACGGACGTCATCTTTTTCTTATAGTTATCAATCCAGGCAATGGAATAATCCAGGAGTTGATCACGGCCGCCGGCCAGCAGCTCTTTCCTGCCAACCTGGAGCGAAACCGGATTCCCGCCTTTGCGGTCAAAGGTGATTGCTGTGCCGTCTTTGGTCGACACCGTCACACGTCCATCAGCAGAAACCACCTTAGGTGCATCCTTCACGGCGTCCCGCGTCTCGCTGTACTGCCCCCCCAGACCAAATTCATAGAACGTCACCTCATGCCCTTTAGGCACCCATTTGGCGTCCTGAACGGTTTTACAGGAAATGCGCAGGAAATATTCTTTATCCGCTTGCATCTTCGCCTGTGCAACGGGAATGCTGATGCGTTTTTTTCCATCCGGCCCGACGGCCAGACGGGGCAGTTTACCCTCGTTAATCACCACGCCGTTCTCACGGAGGGTCCAGGAAAACTCAAATGCGCCCAGTCCCGTCTGGATCAGACGGTTGTGAATTTCAAACTCGCCCTTCTCTAAAGAGATTGCGCGCAGTTTGATCGGCTCGTATACCTTTTTCACCTCGGCCAGCTTGGGCGTTGTGCCCTGGTCGGAAAGCAGCAGGCCGTTGCAGGAAAAATTACCGCGGTGCTCCGCATCGTCCCAGTCGCCGCCATATTGATAGTAGATCTCGCCGTCTTCGCTTTTGGCTTCTACGCCCTGGTCCGTCCAGTCCCAGATGCAGCCGCCGTTCAGGCCGTTGTTTTCATTGGCATACACCATATCCCAGACATCCTGCAGGCCGCCCACGGCATTGCCCATGGCATGACGGTATTCACACATAAAGAAGGGACGCTTATCGCCTTTCGTTTTGCGTGATTCCAGGAACTCCTCCATTTTGGAGAGTGCCCGATACATCGGCGTGACCGTGTCCGGACGATCCAGGCGTTGTGTGCCGGACTTATGGGTGTAGTAAGCCCGGTCGCACATCACCATGCGGGTCGGGTCGATTTGCTTGGCGATGTTATACATGCCGTCGAATGCCAGCACCCAGCCGCGGCTGCTTTCGTTGCCGAGCGACCAGATCAAGACCGACGGATGGTTTTTATCGCGCTCGACCAGGCGTTCCATACGATCCACGGCCGCAGCCGCCCATTCGATGCGGTCGCCGGGAACATCCCTGAATAGGTGACATTCCACATTGGCCTCATCGAGCAGTGCAATCCCGTAACGGTTGCAGATGTAATACCAGCGCTCGTCGTTCGGGTAATGAGAGGTACGAACCGTATTGATGTTATTCTGTTTCAGCAGTTCCGCATCCCTGATCATCGTTTCAAGCGGAACGATTTTTCCCAGGCTTGCGTGATGGTCATGCCGATTGACGCCCCGCACAAAAAAGCGCTGCCCATTCAGGTGCAGGTTTCCGTCGATCGACTCAAAGCGGCGGAATCCGGTATCGATACGGGCCGTCTGCGACACCTTTCCATTTGCACCCTGCAGTTCGGCCACCAGCGTGTAGAGATTCGGCTGATCCGGGCTCCACAGCTTCAGATTTTCCAGTTTGAGCGTACCTTCTACGTTCACCTTGGAACCCGCGTCAACAGCTTCCACATCGACCGTCCATTTTTTAAGCGGCTTGGTTTCACCGTCCGGATAGAGGAAAAATTGCACCTTGGCGTTCTTAAGCGCGGCTTCCCCGCGGTTGGTCACCTTGACACGGTAGTCGGTCGGGATGTTGCGCAGCGACTTGTCCGGCGTTCCCATAAAATAGATATCGCTGATGTGTGCCAGCGGCTCAAAGCGCAGGAACACATCGCGATAGATTCCCGCGAAACGGATCATATCCTGCACTTCCATATAGCTTCCATCCGTCCAGCGGTACAGCTCGATGGCAATCAGGTTTTTCCCGGGCTTCACATAGGAGGAGAGATCGAATTCCGCCGGAAGGAAGCTGCCCTGGCTGTAACCGACTTCACGATCGTTAACAAATACTTTCAGTCCGGCTTCAGCAGCACCGATCCGCAAGACCGTGCGGCCTTTTAACTGTTCGGCCGAGAGATCCACCCATTTGCGATAACAGCCCACCGTTTGCGCATCATCCGGAATGAAACCGAAGCGCCGGGCCTTCTCAATGTTTTCCTTGCTGAACTCCGGGCGGCGTTCCGCATTATTGGACCAGTCGTACTCAAACGGCATCGTCACGTTCAAATAATACAACCGGTCAAAACCTGCGCCCTGCCAGGTTCCCGGAACGGCAATGGAATTCCATTTTTTCACACCGCCTTTGGCCTTGTGCCAATCCGTGGGAACCGCATCCGGGCGGCCATACCAGTTAAAATCCCACGTGCCATTGAGGCTCATATAGGAACGGCTGTTCCAGGGATTCGACAGATCCAGCGGCTTCAGGGCCGCTTCGTGTGAATCATGCAGGGTAAACTCTGCGCGCGCCGGTTCCTTGTTAATGCGGAATACCGTCGAATCCCGCCACACCTCGTTCATACCCATACAGGTCAATGCACTCAAACCGATGAATGCGGTTAAATGTTTTTTCATATTGTACGTCCTTCTCATTCTGTTGATCCTTCAATTTTTAAATTCGGACTACCGGCCTTATGCTTCTGCCCAACCCCGCTGCCCCCGTGGATAAACACCTCATCAAAACCGCGCCGTTCCGGCTGGGAGACGGATGCCCCCCTGCCCGATCAGAGCAAGGAGTGCAAACAGGATTGGAATGATTCGTTTCATATTTCGTTATCCTGGTTTGTTACATGCTCAGCGTTTTTTCCTGTTGCCCACGGGTATAGGTGAAGGTCACGCCTTTGCCGGCGGCCGCTTCGGTAAGTGTTTTCAAATCGTCCACGGTTCGGACCGGTTGGCCGTTGACCTGTTGAATCAGATCGCCACTTCGGAACCCGATCTGCCCCGCCATCGTGTTGCGTTTGACGGATACAAGGTGCACGCCGCCCTCTTCTTCACTCACACCAAATACCGAGAATTCCTGCCCTTCAAGCGTCTTAACCTTCGCACCGAGCCAGAGTTCGGTATCGCCCTGACCGACGGTTTCATTTTTGTTCAGTACAATTTCCGGAGAGGGGAGCTCGGGCGTCCGTGCAATGGCTTTGAGTTCCGGCTTCTGCACGCCGAACTGATCCATGGGGAAATTTTTGAAGCCGATTTTGAACGCGGGTGACCCTTCCTTGACGCGGTAGTCGCCATTTGCCGGATCGACAAAAAGCGGGTCACCGGAGACGGAGTTAATATCCCACCCGAACAGCGCGAACGCTTTTTGGTCAACCTCATTCATGAACAGGTTGCGGTCGACCTCGCCCTTGAACTGCTCCTGTTTTTTCATCACGGCCGGCTGATAGGCGGTCATCCAGATGTTGCCGGTGATCTCCGCTTTGCTGTCGGGATACCACACATGGGGATGCAGGGTGTTGTTCACCGCAATATTGTTATACACTTTGCGGTAAAACCCCTCACGCAGCTTGAGACCGCGGTTCAGCATCAGGTTGTTATAAATTTCATACTGTGAAGAGCCGTCATCCAGATCAATGTCCCACCCGTGATCGCAGCGCCAGCGGCTGTTGCGGATAATGTTGATGTCGAGAATATCGAGCTTCGACAACTCCGCCAGCTGCTCCTCCGGCGCATCAATCAGGTGCCAGAAGCGGTCGCGCCCCCAGGAGTTAAAGCTGCCGTGGTCGCCGGTTTCCAGCACCGTGTCAAAGACATCGCAAAACTCGATAATGTGCCCGCCAAAGGTGCCTTCGCTAAAGTTGATACCCGCCCGCGACGTATCGTAGATGCTGCAATGCCGGATGGTGATCTTGTGCGCCATGGAGACCTGAACGCCGGCCCCCTGCTTTTCGATCCGTCCAGTGCGGGCCATCAGGCAATCCTCCACGAGACATTCCGCCGGATATTCATCGCTCTTCGGCCCCGGCGTCATGTCGAGTTCATCATACCGGTTCTGCTCGCGATATTCGAACTTTGGATTGCGCACCGCATCGGGACTTCCGACAAAAGCAACCGCACTGGCGCCCACCTCGTGGAAGTGGGAACCCGTGACGGCAATACGCCGGTTCCATTTGTTGACGAAGACCGCGTTGCCGCCGGGGGCATCAAATGTACAGTTCCTGATCGAACAGTCGGCCGCGCCGGTCAACGTCACCGCGCCGCCGCGGTAAATGGTCCAGTCGGAACGCAGCAGCGGCTCTTTGGTTTCCATGAAGGTACGGGCCGTGTGCCGGAACGTGATGCCTTCAAGGCTCAGCCATGTGACCGGCGTCCCTTTTGATCCGGCAACGTCGACCAGATGCGCC
>CAZAPF010000016.1:0-66462 GCA_964486885.1 uncultured Verrucomicrobiota bacterium | reverse complement strand
GCGGGTCGTGGTGGAGCGCGGTGAGAACCTGTCCTCGGCGTTGCAGAAGGACAAGAACTACCCGCGCATGCTGATCCACATGCTGTCCGCGGGCGAGCAGACCGGCAACGTCGACCAGATGCGCCAGCTGAAACGTTACGATATCGGGATGTTTGAGATCCACACCGTCCGGCGGACAGACATAGAGTACTCCGGCCTGCTCATCGTAAAACCATTCCCCCGGCGCATCGAGCTCCTCGAAAATGTTCTCCACCATGCGCATGCTTTTATGATTGGCGGTCTGGCGGTTATTCTGCCAGCCGCCTTCATAGGTCAGCTCGCCGTTTTCATCCTTGCCGGTAATGCGAAAGTGGAAGCCGCCCCACTTCGCGCGGTGAATGGCGTGCATGTAGCCCCCGGCCGGGTCTTTCCAGCGTGCCGCCCGCTCCTTGCTGAAGGCATCTGCGGCATAGCCGTTAAAGACGCGGACATTCGGATCATAATTGGGATAACGGGCCATATGCTGGCGTTCACCATTGATAAACAGCTGGTCCATCTGAAGTCCGGCCGGTGCTTCCGCTTTTAAAATGCCGTCACGATAGGACTGCCACTCAAGCTTCAGCTCAACGCCGCCGCTGAATACCGCTTTACCTTCCTCCAGCGAGCGATAGACCACCGGCGCCTTTTCCGTTCCGGAATCCTCCGGTCCGAACACCAGGCGCTCCGTCAAAGAGTAGGTTCCCGGAAGAAACGATACGGTAACCGGCTCCTTACCGAGTTTACCCGAAGCCCGTACCATGTCGCGTGCACCGCCCGGCGTCTGCAACGGCTTATTTTTTGTCCCCGGATTGGAATCGCTGCCCGACGGCGAAACGAACAATTCCGCAGCCATCGCCTGCCCGCCCAACAGGGCCATCGCGGCCATCGTTGTCCATTTCAATACATTTCGGTGCGTTATTCCTGTTTTCATATTATTTTATCCCTTAACGGCGTGAGCCATCAGTCGACCTTCATGTCCTGGGCAGCTTCCCGGTGCCAGGACGCCAGGAACTCGCTCAATGCCTTGACCCTTTCGGGCTGCTGATCAGCCAGGTTATTACGCTCGCCGATGTCATCACGCAGGTTATAGAGCTCCGGGGCGCTCAGGTCCTCAAAGCGCTGAACCAGTTTGTAGTCGCCCCTGCGCACCGCGCCGCAAGGCCCCATCGTATTGAGTCGATGCCGGATCGGTAGATGAAAGAACAGCGCGTCCCGGTCCAGATCGGTTTCCTGCCCGCTAAGCAGGGGGACGAGGCTGACGCCGTCGAGATGCTGCTCCGGCCTGAGATCCAGACCGGCCATCTGGAGGATCGTCGGATAAAAATCCGTGCTGATCACCGGGACCGCACACGGCTCGGCCGCATGGGTCTTACCGGGCCACTTGATAATCAGTGGAACGCGGATCCCGCCCTCGTAGATCCAGGCTTTGCCTCCGCGCAGTGGCAGGTTGGAGGTGATGTTACCGTTGGAGAGAGCCCCGTTGTCGGAGGTGAAGATGACGACCGTGTTCTCCGCCAGCCCGTCGTCTTCCAAGGCCTGCAGCAGGCGGCCGATGTTTTCATCAACGCTCTCGACCATGGCCGCATAGACCGGATGATTCTGGACCATGGCATGCGTGGCGCCGCCGCGCTCGGGAGCCTGGCGCGGTTGCTCTTCGGCAATGTCCATCGCCGCGGCTTTGGCTCCGTACTTCTCAATCTTCTCCGGCTTCGCCGCAATGGGTGTATGAACCCCGTAGTACCAGAGATGCGCCAGGAACGGGGTATCCTTGTCCTGCCGAATGAAGTCAATAGCCTCGTCAGTCATTCGATCAGTTAAGTACTCACCCGGCTGTCCGCCAGGCAGGTCGGGCACATCATTGCCGGGGCGTTTCTCCGAACGGTATGGATAGAAATATGAGCTCGGAGCTCCCGCCCGGTGGCCGCCGATATTCAGGTCGAATCCCTGGGCCTGAGGGAAATGCGATTTACCGTGTCCATCGTGAGCCTGAAGGTGCCACTTGCCGAAATGGGCGGTGCGGTAGCCGGCCTCCTTCAGGGCCTCGGCGACCGTAACCTCCTCGAGTGGCAGGCTTACCTGCGGTGTTGCGCGGGTAATCCCAAGGCGCGAAGGATACTTGCCCGTCAGGATACTGGCCCGTGTCGGCGAGCAGACCGCGCTGGCGGCATACGCGTCAGTAAAGCGCATTCCCTCACCTGCCAGACGGTCGATATTCGGTGTCTCATGGAAGGTGCTCCCGTAGCAGCCCACATCAGCCCAACCCAGGTCATCCACCAGAATCATGAGAATATTCACCCGCGGGGGCAGGTTCGGCGTTGATGGCGGTACAACATGTTCCGCTGCGATCGCCTGCCCGCCCAGCCACGCCATCGCGGCCATGGCTGTCCATTTCCTCAAATTTCGGTGTGTCATTCCTGTTTTCATATCGCATACCTTTTTATGATTTGCCACAGAGGGCACAAGACGCTCAAACAATACAATTTATCAGCAAATTTCTTCCCTGAGCTTTATGTACTACTATCCGTCATTTTCTTGTTTTTCTGGCACGTTTTATTCTGCAACTCCTTAGTTCAACAGCAACTAAGCTGGGGCCGTTTCAGATCGCGAATCTCGCTAATCGCACGAATGGGGAAATGGTTTATTCGCGAAATTCGTGTGATTCGTGATCCAAAATTCTCTCGTGTATTGAACCGAGCCTGCAAAGTATTCATACTGAGAACTTCGTAGTTAATACATATCCTCGACAGTTCTTTCCTCCACGCCTACTCCGGAAAGACTTCAGACGGGTGGGCCTCCACCTTCATCAGGGCCTCCAGGCCGCCCGCGTTGCGCAGACGGGCAAAGGCGGGTTCGTTCTTTAGGCCGATTGTCTCCAGGCCTTCAATCGGTTTAAAACCAAGCTTCAGCGCCGGTGATTCAGGGTTTAACGAAAAATCGAATTGCTGGACATCCGCAAACAGCGGATCCGCAGCCACGCTGTTTTGATCCCATCCTTTTTTCTGCATCCGGGCCAGGAACTGTTCGCCCTTTTCACCACCGTAGGTGTGGTACAGGTTGTAATCGATGTCTTCCGGGCCGAGCGGCTTGAACATCCGGTCCATGAGGAACGTGCGAAATTCCGGATTCATCTGGAGGACAATATTCCGCCGGATAATGGAACCGTTCAAGGGTCCGCCGCCGGCGCCCTGCCCGCTGATCATGCTGTGCACAAGAATATTGTTTTCAAAGGTATTGACGCGCTTGAGCGCATAGCCGAACTGGCTGACGTTGCCGATGATAATATTTTCCGACACGAGCGTACCGTACTGGTCATCATCGACGCGGAGCATGTTATTCTTCACATGAGTATGGGCGAGATTCCGGCGCACCACATTGCCTGCGCCGGTGGCGGATAGATAGATACAGTTTCCGTCGGTCAGGCGCTGCATGCAGTTATAGATTTCGTTGTATTCAATCAGGTTGTTGCGCGCATGCATGTAAGGCTGATAGTTTTTGACAAACTCCTCATCGTTCCCGGCCTTCACGGTTTCATCCCAACGGATCGCTTTCATATATTCCCGGCGGTCCGGGTTGTCCCCGCGGCCCTTCACCCAACGTCCCTGCCCGAAAAAGCGTACCCGCACCCCGGAGATCACCATCCCCATATAGCCGAGGTCATGAATCCGGTTATGTGCGATCCGGTTTTCACCGCTCTGCCAGACAAATACACCGAGGCCGTGCCAGTAAAGCGTGCCGCAGTTTTCAATTTCATTGTTCAGGATCAGGTTGTTGTTATTCACATCCTTGACGCCCGGACCGTAACCGCACAGCAGAATGCCGGTGCCGCCCACATTGCGGATCGTGTTGTTTTCGATGCGAATGCGCTTCCCATAAAGATCCACACGAACGGCTCCACTGCCGCTGTTGACGAAACGGCAGCCATCCACCGTGCACTCTTCCGCGCCGCGGAAACGCAACATGGCGTTGTCCTTATCGTACATATCCCAATCGTGCTGGATACCAATGTCGTCCTGCGTCCAGACATCGCGATTGCACAGGGAAAACGTCAGGCCGCGGAATACGAGACCGCGTACCGGCACATCGCCTTCGACGGCTTTCACATTCTTTCCTTCCACGCGAACAAGAGCGGGCAGGACCGGGGCTTCGATCTGGTCACCCGGTTTACCGGATTCCGGCCAGTAGTATAGCTTGCCCTCTTGTGTATTGAGCGACCATTCACCGGGTTCGTCCAGATATTCCAGCGCATTCTCGAGATAGAAGTCCCTCAATAAGTTGTAGGTCCCCTCGATAGTGGTCTCCAGCACGCCCTCATCGGCCTTGTACGACTTAAGGGGAAGGTAGTTGACCAGCCATTTGGCTTCCGGACGCATAAACACTTCAACATCGCCCAGATTCCGGGTATCCGTCAGTACCGTCTCTTTGGTCAGCACTTTGGTATAGCTGTCTTCCCGGGTCTTAATGTGCTTGACCGTCATCGGGGTCTGCTTTTCCCCCCAGCCGGCTTTGGTGCGCTCATTCACCCGTTCGTTGGCAAAAAGCGGCGACCGGGCACGTTGCAGCAGCTTACCGCCATCAAACAGCGCATGGAACCCGTTGCCGTTTTTGACCCACGGCACATCCGCGCTCCAGACCTTTCCTTCGCGCAGCTTGGTCTGTTTCCAGCCCGTCACCGGAACCCCGCCGCTGAACACCGGGGTCTCGTTTTTATAGGCCGCATAGGTAATCGTCGCATCCGTCGATCCGGAATCCTCCAGACCGAACACCACGGTTTCCTTAAAGCGATACGTGCCTGCGCGGAAATAGACCGTCACCGGTTCCTTCAGTTTTCCTCCGTCGGCAACAATCAGTTTGCGTACCGCGTTACGGGCACCCTCCAGCGTCGCCAACGGCTTTTTGATCGAACCCGCTGCCGCATCATCCCCGTTCGGGGCCACATAGATTTCGCCTGCCGATGCTGACAGAACCATGCCCGCCATCAAGCTGACGAGTATCCGGAATTTCATATGCTTTGTTTTATTCATGACGACTCCTTTAGTGATTCGCTGCCTCAAACACGGCCGCGGATTTCCCTTCTTTAAGATTCAACTGCTCGATACGGTCACCGTAGCGGACCGTACATGGATGACCCTTGAGAGAATGGATGGTTGCTGCTGTCAGCTTGCCCCCGGCCCACTCCAGATCAACTTCAAAACCGCCGCGGGCACGCAGACCGGTCACCTTCCCATCCGCCCAGGCGGCAGGAAGGGCGGGCAGCAGATGGATTTCACCCAGATGCGACTGGAGCAGCATTTCGACCACACCAGCCGTGTAGCCCCAGTTTCCTTCAAGCTGTATCGGGCTGTAGTTGCAGAGGTTTTTATTGATTCTCTTGAGGAGGTTGGAAAGCGCGTCATGCGCCTCTTCCGGTTCATAAAGACGGGCCCATAAATTGGCCCACCAGGCCTTGGCCCATCCCGGACCGTCCAGGCCGCGACCGCTGGCGCGGGCCCCCAGTGACACCTTGGCCGCCTCGGCCCATTCCGGCGTTTCCCGCGGCGTAATCTGCCGACCGGGATAGACCGCTATCAGGTGGGATACATGACGGTGGGTATCCTTGGGATCATCATAATCCTCCATCCACTCCTGCAGCTGGCCCCAGCTTCCAATTTGCGGCCCCAGCAGACGGCTGCGGGTATCCTGCAACTGCTCGCAAAAAGCCTGGTCCACGCCGAGGATTTCCGATGCCTGAATGGTGTTGCTGAACAGGTCCCACATCAGTTGCTGATCCATCGAGGCACCCCGTTCACTCTTGCGGCCCTTCGTCGGGCTGTGTTCGGGCGAATAACCACTGGGGGAAACCAGCGTGCCGTCCGGCAGTTCCTGCACCGAATCAAGCCAGAATTCGCAGACCTCTTTCATCATCGGGTACGCCAGCTCACGCAGGTATTGTTCATCCCCGTTAAATTCATAATGGTCCCAGAGATTCTGCATGATCCATGCGCTGCCGCCCCAGATCCAGTTCCAGGTGGATCCGCCGAACAGGCCGTTTTCCGCCCGCATCGCCCAGCCGCGCGTTCCGAATTCCCTGTGCGTATCCTGCTTGCGCACCTCGCGAATGCTGTCCAGCCAGCGCGGGAGCGGTTCAAAACATTCGGACAGGTTGGCCGGATCCGCCGGCCAATAGTTCATCTGCAGGTTGACATCGATATGGTAATCGCTCCGCCAGGCCGGCTTGTTGCTGTCGTTCCACTTTCCCTGCAGGTTCGCGGGAAGGGTTCCAGGCCGCGAGGAACTGAGCAGGAGGTAGCGTCCATACTGAAACAGAAGCGTTTCCAATCCCGGATCTTTGGTGGGCTGCCAGGCTTTGATGCGAGCCGGAGTCGGTGCATTAACCGAAGGGCCAAGATCTAAAGAGACCCGATCCATCAGGGACTGCACATCCGCAACGTGCTCGCGCAGCAAATCCTCATACGGCATCTTCACCACCCGGTCGAGACGTTCACTGAGCCCCTTCATCGAGCCATCCCCTCTCCAGCGCTGACTCCGGTCCTGTACATAGTCGGTGCCCGCATCCAGATAGAGCGTGAGCTGATCCATATCGCGGAAAAGCAGATCGTTGCCCGAACGGTTCAGGCTGCCGCCTTCATGCCGGATCCGGACCTGGGCTTCATAGGATAAGTTCACCTTATGCGGCGCGAGCGGAGCAGATCGGCTGACATAGATATAATTTTTCAGGCTGCCTTTGGAGGCCAGAACATCTTCTCCGACCGAGATTTTTCCCTCGTGCGCATCAGTGAGCCGAATCCTTCCGGTCAGTGCGCCGGACTGGTCTGCGGTAAAGCGAACCACGATAACGCGCTGTGGATAGCTGGCAAAGGCCTCTCGGCGATAGTTCACGCCCCCGACGGTATAAGAGACCGTGTGGACGCCCCGGCGAATATCCAGTTCCCGGCGGTAGTTTTCGGCATCGGCGTGTTCCAGATAGACAAACAGATCACCGAAGGCCTGATACGCTCCGGTGTCGCGTTCATCGCCGATCCAGAGACTCTCCTCGTTAAAGGAGATCCGTTCTTCCGGCACCCCACCGAAGAGCATGGCGCCC
The DNA here is from genome assembly GCA_964486885.1 of uncultured Verrucomicrobiota bacterium. Lineage (GTDB taxonomy): Bacteria > Verrucomicrobiota > Kiritimatiellia > Kiritimatiellales > Pontiellaceae > Pontiella. Next base: position 59,363 of record CAZAPF010000016.1, on the reverse strand, counting down.
AGCATTCCGTTCCCGATCGGATACCCTTCCTTTTGCCAGTTCACGGCCGGCCGCTCATCCCACAGGGTGAGGGAATCCGCCTGAACCGAAACACCGGCCAGGAGCAACAGGCTCAACAGGTTTGAAAAAATTCGCATGATCTATTTCTCCACGAGTTGTACTGCCGCAACCTGTATACCGGCCGCCTTGAGTTCTTCAGGCCAGACATAGGCATATTCGCTGGTTACACATAGTTCGGACTTGTCTTTGTAACGGGGAACAGAGGTCTGCACCGGCTCGATTTCATAAATTAAATTGGCAAAGGCAAACAGCGGCTTGCTGAGGTCGGTGACCGGCGTTTGAATCGACCAGGTTCCATCTTCGCCCGCCACCGGCTCCACGCGCGTCCATACCCGTTTTTTCACATCACCGTCATTGGTGTAATACATCTCCACCCGCTTGACCTTTAACGGGGTATCAGGCGCTTTCACCCGGAAAACCGGAACCCCGTCCGCCTGCTCCAGCAGGAGTTCGGACTGGGCCGTTTCCGGGAAATCAAATTCCCCCTTGAGGTGCGCCTGGAACCACTGATATCCCGCCATGGCAACTTCCGGAACGGTGCGATGGCTGAGGTTAGGGGCACTGCTGTAACGCTTGTCCACAGTAGCCAGTTTGAGCGACTCAATGCAGTTATAGTCCGGGGCATTAAAATCGTTGGAAGAACCGACCACCAGAATCGGCGCATGCATCTTCCGGTAATAGGCATAGCCATCGACCGTGCCCTTGAGCATCTCCAGATCATCGCCTTTCAGGTTTCCCTGGTTCCGGACATTGTTCACCAGATGCGGATGCGGCAGGTAGAGGCCGCCCGCTCCGCCCATCGAGGGAACGGCCGCCGCAATGCGCGGATCGATGCTCACCTGCGTTGCCAGCGCCCCGCCGGTGGAGTGCCCTGTCACGCCAATGGCCTCAGGGTTCACCTGTGGCTGTTGGCAAAGAAAAGAAATGACGCGGCGCGAGCTGATCTGCCGCGGAAAATACCAACTGTTACGCGGGCTGAGCACATCGTCAATCGTGTTATACCCTTCCCGGTCAGTTACGGGCCGCAAAATCCCATAGGGTCCCTTTCCACCCTTGTAGCCGATGGCGCCCCAATCCGTATTCGGCAGCTCATCCCGATACGTTCCTTTGGGCGGTTTAGTGCCGTCGTTGTTGGGATGGAAGCAGGCGTAGCCCAGCCGGGCCCACTCCTCGGCAATGCCCTGAACCGCCGTCTGCCCCGCGCCGGTGAAAGCCACAACGGCCGGCAGGTTGGTCGCGCCCGCCGGATAAGTGAAATATCCGCAAATGACCGCCTTTTCCCCGCGGAAGGTACCGACCGTCACCTGCGCCCAGTTGACGACGATACCATCCTCCGTTTTCCAGGTCTTGTGGATCACGGGCTCCAAGGGGTTGTTCTTGTCGTAGTCCTTCTCATACGCATCCCAGATATCAGACAGGTTTTGCGGCACATCAACCTGGTTGGTAATTGACGGCACCTCACCGGCCCCCCAGATATCCGGGGGTGCCTGCAAATTTTTCAGCCTACCCGGGCTGCCGCCGGCCACGGCATCGCTCCCGAATGCGACGGTCGAAACCACAATGGCCAGCCCCAACTTTATCATGGATTTCGGTGTCATATCTCTGCTTCCGATTCTGTTAAAAAGAGTCACTACTTCTTCTTTTTATTCTGATAACGCTCCCGGATTTCCTCGGTATAATAGCGATCCTTTTCCGCCAGTTCCTGATCATAGATCTCGCCCTTCGGAGTCCTGACCGTTGCCTCCTCTGCATAGGCCGTCAGACGGGCAATCACCTCAGAATGCTTGTCGGCAATATTGGTCGTTTCACTGATGTCTTTCGATAGATCATACAGCTCCCATTTGCGCGATTTTCCTCTCACGGCTTTCCAGTTTCCTTCGCGCACCGCTCCGCCCCAGAAGAGATATTTATGCTGTTGCTGCCCCTCTTTACCCAGCAGCTCCGGGACGATGGAAATACCGTCAATGTCCGCAGGCACTTCCACGCCCGCGATTTCGGCGTAGGTCGGCAGGATGTCAGGAAAATAACCGAGGTGATCGCTGACGCGTCCGGCTTCAATCTTCCCGGGCCACCAGGCAATGGCCGGAACCCGCAGACCGCCTTCGTAGAGGTTGCGTTTACCGCCGCGGAACTCCACGCCCGTGCGTGGATCCACATTCGGCCCAAAGAAGCCACGCGGCTTTTCTTTGGTTTTAAAATATTCGCTGCCGCCGTTGTCACCCGAGAAAAAGATGATGGTATTGTCAGCAAGGCCCAGTTCTTCAAGCAGGGTACGGATCTCGCCCACCTGCCGGTCAATCATGTTGACCATGGTGGCATAGAGCGGAGCCGCCGCGGGCCACTTTTTGTCCTTGTACAACGCGAGGGAAGGTTCGTCCTCGGGAATCCCCCAATGCCCGTGCGGCGGGGTCCACGGCAGGTACAGGAAGAAGGGCTCATCCTTATGGTCACGGATAAACTGCATGCTCTCCTTGAAAATCTCATACTGGGCAAAGGTTCCGCCCTTAGCGGGATCACCGGTATTGCCCAGCTGCGGCACCTCTTCGCTGTTACGGATCAGGTATTTCGGGAAATAGGTGTGGGCATGCACCTGGTCATAGTAGCCAAAGAAAACATCAAACCCGTGTTTTTCCGGTACCCCCGAGGTTCCCCGGGCACCAATACCCCACTTACCGAATCCTCCGGTGGCGTAGCCCGCCCGTTTAAGCACGGAGGCAATCGTCTCCTCGCCCGGCAGTAGCGGTTCCCCCCCGCCGTTGCCGCGAACGGTAGCATGGCCCATGTGCTTGCCGGTCATCAGCGAACAGCGTGTCGGCGCGCAGACACTGGCCCCAGCGAGGAACTGAGTGAACCGTGTGCCTTCCGCAGCGAGACGATCGATGTTCGGGGTCTTCATCACCGGATGCCCCATGTGAGACAACTCGTAGTAGCCCAGCTCATCGAGCATAATGTGAACGATATTGGGCTTTTCTGCCGCCTGAACGGAACCGGTCAGCGCGATGCTTAACAGCACGGCGACCTTGTAAACATGAACTTTTACTGCCTTCATAGTGCTTATTCCTTTTCGTTAGAATAGTCTTATTACGGTTGATATTCCGGGTTTAATTTCGTTGGTATGGGGGCATCCATCTCCTTGCGCCACGCCTTGAGCATGGCCAGCAGTTCTTTCGCCTTCTCCGGATGACTTACGGCCAGATTGGTCTTTTCACCGAGATCGTCTTTGAGATTGAAGAGCTCAAGCGCGCCGTCCTCAAAATATTCCTTCAATTTCCAATCCCCATAGCGAATGACAGATCCGGGGCGGGTACGGAAAAGCGGATCACGCGTTTCCGCATTGCCCGCCTGCAAGTAGATCGGGAAATGCCAATAGAGTGCGCGATCTTTGAGCATTCCCGTTCCCGTAAGCAGTGGCATCAGGCTGACCCCGTCGAGCACCGCGCCTTCCGGTACCGGCGCATCAGCCGCGTCCAGGAAGGTGGGGAAAAAATCGATACCGATCACCGGCACACTACATTCGCTGCCTGCTTCAATGGTGCCCGGCCAGCGCACAATCAGCGGTTCGCGGATGCCGCCCTCATAATAGGCGCCCTTGCCCGCACGCAGCGGCCACTGCCGGCTGTATTTATAGACCCCGCCATTGTCGGAGCTGAACAGCACCAATGTGTTTTCGGCCAAACCCAGCTTGTCGAGTTCATCCATGACCCGTCCGACATTGTCGTCCAACGCTTTGATCGTTGCGGCGTACGCGGCATTTTTATGCGCGTCAGAACCGGGCTTTGCCTTGAAGTGCGCCACCTGTTCGGGCTTCGCTTCAAACGGGGTATGGATCGCAAAGGTCGATAGGTACATGAAGAACGGTTTGTCTTGATGTGCATTGATAAAGGAAATTGCTTCCGTGCCCAGCCGATCGGTCAGGTATTCCCCTGCGGCCTCCTGTTCGCAGTTCGGATAGGTGTAGGGGCTGATATATTTTCCCCGATACGGCCCTCCGTCGTGAGAGCCGCCGATATTAATATCGAATCCCTGGGTGCAGGGATCCTTGCCCACATGCCATTTGCCCAGGTGAATCGTGGTATAACCGGCGGCTTTCAGCCCCTCCGCGATGGTCACAAAGCGATCGGCCAACTCGGCGGTGTTTTTTATTGGAATCAGTTTGCGGTCTTTCGACTTCCCGCGCTCTGAGGTTCCGACGGTGTATACGCCGTGGCGCGGCATGTGCATACCGCTCAGGCAGGAGGCCCGGCTCGGCGCGCAGTTCGCGGCGGGGGCATAGGCATCGGTAAAGCGCATGCCCTGCTTCGCCAACTTATCGATATGGGGCGTCTCATAGTAGGAGCTGCCCTGGCAGGAAAGATCCGCCCACCCCAGATCATCCGCATTAATGTAAATAATGTTCGGTGCCTGTTCCGGAACCAGCAGAACCGTCCGCGGCAGGAACAGCTTGCGGTTCTTAATATCACCTGCGGACTGGAGCGTCATGTCATATTCGCCCGGCGTCAGCTGAACGGTCCCCAGCTTATCCACGACCATGCGGCCCTTGCCGCGGCGATGCATCCGCATCAGCTCCACCTCGCGTTCAACATAATGTGCGTCACCGGTTCCTTTATCATTCACAACGCCGCTCACCACCTGATCACCGATGCGGACCTGATATGCATCACCGGTGCCGGCATGATCATAGATACAAAGTACGCTGTAGCGACCTTCCTCAGCGGCACGCACCTTCCACACCACGTTCGCCTTGGGATCCGACCAGTTGTCCAGATACGCGCGGAAACCAACCCCGATGGGATGCCTGAGCCCCTTACCCTCAATGTGCGGGGTATGGGTGACATGGAAACGGTTTTCCCGCCTCGGCTCGAGCAGGCGGTGCTCCCCGCCGGCCGGCACGGAATCAAACGTAAGTTCAATCACGCTGTTAACCGGATGGATGGCTTCAGCGGGAACGTTGATGGATAGCAGCGCGTCCTGCGGCATGGTAAATGTAAGCGGAACGCCCCCCTTCATCAGGCGGGCCGATTTCGGCGCCGTGTCCAGGCCGCCTACGCGCAGGACACCATCCGTCGGCCAGTCAAAGACATGCAGGTAAAGAGTCTTGCCTTTGCTCGTCACCACGCCCCAGTTCTGCACCGCAATCGGAGAGCGTCCGGCCCCGCGGATCGACTCAATATGGTCGGCACTCCAGTCGGCCAACGCCTCCAGGGTTTCAACATCCTTCGGCACCAGCAAACCGTCGGGTTTGGGCCCTACGTTAATCATCATGTTGCCGCCCTTGGACACCACGGTCGCCAGCATACGCAACAGATAATCAAAGGGCCGGCGGCTGCCCTCGGCAAAACGACTGTATCCCCAGGAATGGAGGGTCGACTGGATGGCTTCCCAATACCGGTTCGGCAGATAGGAAAAGACCACGGGGCTGTCCACCCCGCCACGGTAATCGCCCAGTCCACCGCCGACCCGGCTGTTGACCACAATATCGGGATTCGTGCGGCGCACGGCATCGACAAAGACCTGGGCATACTCCTTCGGATACGCCGCCGGCGTATCAAACCAGACCATTTCAACACCATAGTCTTCGATCAGTTCGATAACCTGCGGCACGCCCTTTTCGTGAACATAACGCTCAAAGTTTTCAACATTGATTTTCGCGTTCGGAAATTTCGACTCATCCCACCAGGTGCGGGCCGAGGCCGGATTGCCGGGCGCATCCCACTCTCCGGACGGATCAAAGGCGGCGAACCAGTCCTGCGACTGGGAATAATACACGCCGAATTTAAGTCCGTGCTTTTTGCAGGCATCGGAAAGTTCCTTAAGCGGATCACGTTCCCATTTAGAAGTATCCTCAACGTCATAGTCGCTGTGTTTGGAGTGGTAGATGGCAAAGCCATCGTGATGCTTCGCCGTAATCACCACATATTTCATCCCGGCATTTTTCGCCAGCAGCACCCATTGTTCGGCGTCATAAGCTTCCGGGCGGAACTTTTCCGCGGCGTGCACCACGTATTCATCTGTCGGGATCTTGAGTTTGCGCTGGATCTGTTCGGCATAGCCATCCCCGGTGTTCTGGTCGCCGTACCCGCCGCCCAGCACGGAATAGGCGCCCCAATGAATAAAGAGCGCAAAACGGGCTTCCTCCCACCAGGCCATGCGGCGCTCCAGCTCGGACAGGGCTTTCGCCCCGGTTACCACCGCAGCACCTTCATCAACATCCAGGCCATCCTCACCCACCGGGGTGTTGGTTTCCGCCGCCTGAAGGTTCATGCTTACGGCCAGGCCGGCCATTATGAAAAGGTTCCATACATACTTCATCTCACTTCTCCTTGGATGGATCATAGTTTGGATTGGGCGCAGGGAATTTGGCACCGGTCTCCTCCAGCCAGGCGTTGAGCTGCCGCAACAGCGCCTCCGCCTTTTCCGGGTGTGCCTCGGCCAAATCCTTCGTTTCGCTCAGATCTTTTTTCAGGTTGTACAATTCAACACGCTCATCCTCGTAAAAGCGGATCAGCTTCCAGTCACCGGAACGGATGGCCGAGGCCGGGCGGCCGCCGAGGCCGCCGGAATACTGGGGATAATGGAAACAGATTGCATCCCGCTCGAAGGCTTTGTCCCCTTTAAGCAGCGGCACGATACTCACGCCATCCCGGTGCTGTTCCGGCAGCAGCGGAAGTCCGCATAGCTCAAGCAGCGTCGGATAAAAATCCATGCTGATGACCGGCTCCGTGCACAGACTTCCGGCTTTCGTGGTACCCGGCACTTTCATGATCAGCGGCTCACGGATGCCGCCCTCGTAAAGCCAGCCTTTGCCGGTGCGGAGTGGATGGTTGGAGGTGGGCCAGCCGCCGCCGGTGGCTACGCCGCCGTTGTCCGACGTAAACACCACCACGGTATTTTCATCCAGCCCCAGTTCCTTCAGCCCGTCCAGCACCTTGCCGACGGCCAGATCCATCGACTCCACCATGCCCGCATACACCGGGTTGCACTGGTTGAGCGCCACCCGGTTCGCATTCCCCTGCTGTTCAAACGCTTTCTTCGGCGGATTCTTCGCCTTATATTTTTTTACCAGGTGTTCCGGTGCCAGAAACGGGCCGTGAACGGAATAAAAAGAGAGATAGGCTAGGAACGGTTTGTCCCGGTTGGCTTTCATGAAGGCCACCGTCTCGGAGGCCAGGCGATCCGGCAGGTGCTCCCCCTCCGGGCCATCCTCCAGGCGCGGGTTGCCGTAGGGGGTGAAATATTTCCCGGGACCGTAGGGGCCGCCAGCCCCCCAGCCGCCCTTGTTGATGTCAAAGCCCTGGACTTCCGGCCAGAATTCTTTTTTATGGCCCAAATGCCATTTGCCGGCAAAAAAGGTGGTATAACCGTGTTCTTTAAACACCTCGGCGAGCGTGGTCTCCTCCAGATCCATCACATCATGATAACGCGCGGGCCACAGCCGGGTGTTGCGTTTATACCGCTCGCCGGGCTGCGGACCGCCGAAATACTGGGTGTTGTTGGTGCGCGCCGGGGATTTTCCGGTCAAGATGCTCGAGCGCGTCGGGCTGCAGATGGGACTCGCCGCATAGCCGTCGGTAAAGCGCATCCCTGCCCCGGCCAGCCGGTCGAGATTGGGCGTCTCGTAGAAGGTGCTGCCGTAACAGCCGGCATCCGCCCAGCCATAATCATCGGCCAGGATAAACAGCACATTCGTGTGATCGGCCGCCAACGAGAAGACAGGAGCAACAGCCGCACAGAGCATCATAAATAATCGTGTTCCAAGTTTCATCTTCACAAACCCTTACCGCTGAATAATCACCGCTCCGGCACCAGAATAACGGCCCGGGGGCGGAAAAGCTCCTTATTTTTGATCGAATCGGCCGAGCTGAGCGTCATGTCATACGTCCCCGGCTTCAGCATAATGGTTCCGAGCGAATCGATCACCATGGCACCGCGATCATTCATCCGCATCAATGCGGCCTCCCGGTCCACATATTCCAACGGACCGGTACCCTTGCTGTTCACCACACCTTCCAGCTGCTGATCGCCGCAGGAGATCCGGTATTCGTCCCCCGTGGTCATTCCCTTCGGCGGTTCATAGATGATATGCACTGAATAGGCCGCCTTCTCGGCCGCCCGTATGCTCCAGACGACACTTTCCTTCGGGTCGTTCCATTCCTCGACATACGCCCGGCGGCCGGCACCGTTGGTCTGGCGCAGCTTTCCGTTCAGCAGCGGCGTATCGGCAATATGCAACCGGTTCTCCCGCTCCGATTCCATCAGGCGGTACACATCGCCTTTCGGCGATACGGAACAGCGGACCCGGATGACGCTGTCGATCGGGTGACTCGCCTGCGCCGGCACGTCAATCACCAGCACACCGGTTCCTTCTTTCCGGAACTTCAGCGGCTGACGTCCCATCATCAGTTCAACCGATTCGACGGGGGTCTGGAGTCCGCCCACGCGCAGGGTTCCGTTTTCCGGCCAATTGAATACATGCAGAAAAAGTTCATGATCGCGGCAGGTCACCACCCCCCAGTTCTGGGCAGGAAGCGGGGAACGGTCGGTACCGCGAATGGAATCAATGTGATCCCTGCTCCAGCCGGCAAAGGCATCGAGCGCATTCAGATCGCCATCGACGAGCGAACTGTCGGCTTTGGGGCTTACATTGACCATCATCGTGCCGCCTTTGGAAACCACGGAGGCCAGCATGCGCAGCAGATATTCATTTGATTTACGGCCCTCCTCGGCAAATTTGTTGTAGCCCCAGGAGTGGGTGGTTGACTGGATCGCCTCCCAGTAGCGGGTATTCCTGTACGGAAAAACCACAGGGCTGTCCGGACTGCCCCCGTAATCGCCATGACCGTAACCGATCCGGGCGTTCATAATAATATGGGGATGGCTTTTGCGTACCGCATCAGCAAACATTGTTGCAAATTCGCGCGGATAAGCCGACGGCGTGTCGAACCACAGCAGCTCAACACCGTACCTCTCAATCAGCTCGGTCACCTGTGGCACGCCCTTGCGCTTCACGTATTCTTCAAACTGCTTCACATTAGCTTCCGCGGTATCAAATTGATTCGAATTCCACCACTCCCTCGCAAATGAGGGGTTGCCCGGTTCATCCCAGCTGCCGGTTGAACCGAAGCAGTCGTGCCAGTCCTGCGACTGGGAATAATACGCGCCCAGTTTCAGCCCGTGCTTCCGGCAGGCCTGCGAGAGCTCCATAAGCGGATCACGCGTCCAGCCGGAGGTATCCGCAATATCAAAATCGCAGTAGTCAGAGTGATAGATGGCAAAGCCGTCATGAAACTTGGCCGTGATAACTATAAACTTTGCCCCCGCGTTCTTGGCACGGATCACCCAGTTCTCCGCATCAAACCCCTCGGGGGTCAGCTTTTCAGCCGCATCCTTCCGGTAATCATCCGGCGAGATTTTCAGCACGCGCTGAATCTGCTCGGCATACGCATGCTGCTGCCGGACACCTTTATATTCGCCTTCCAGCACGGAATAGGGTCCCCAGCAGAGCATCATCCCGAAGCGGGCCTCCTCCCACCAGGCCATCCGCTTTTCCAGCGCCTCCGCCGGTTTCAGCACATCCGCCACATCCGCATTCTCGGTGGCACCCGCCCCATCCTGCCCGATCGGCGCCTCTGCGCCATGCACGGAAAAGATAAAACTCAAGGCCCACAACAGATATGCTGTTTTTTTATTCATCACGGTTAACTCCATCTACTTCGTCAAAGGCTGAATGCGGTAGGTGTATTCATAGGTCGGCGCAGTCAGTTGATAATCGGGCAGCGCCGTGGCGCCCCAGCTGTTGTTGCCGCCTACACCCAGCTGCAGGTGGTCGATGTTCAGGAAGATATCCTCGGACCGCTCCATCTTGAAGGCGTAGTCGGAGGCCTCCATCGTTTCTTTGCTGTAGTGTTTGGCACCGACAGAAAGGGGTGCGCCCTCGCCGGAGAACAGCAGACCGTTGCCCTCGTCGTCAGTCACGGACAGCCAGCGGACATCCGTTTTGTTGCCGTTGGCCTGCGGACGCGAATAATCGATCCACTGTTCGTCGACGGTTCCGCCGAACAGGCCGATCCGCTCAAATTTCCGATCGATATAAGTCGGGTTCGGGCCGCGGCCGTACCATTTGAGATTCACATACCCCGCCGGAATAATCAGCTCCGTACCGATCCGGTGCGGGTTGCCGGTCTTCTTGTCGGCCTTGCTCTTGTCCACGGCCACATTCACAACCACTTCGCCGTTACCGTAGACCGTGTAAACGGTCGAATACGCGCTCTTTACCGTCGGCAGGTCGGCTTTCACTTCAACCTGCACCGCCGTGGCGGAGATCTGTTTCGCATGTACAGAGACAACATTTTCTTCTGCAACCGCCGTGCGCCAGATCTTGTTGTACCGGTTCCGTTGGGTCGGGGTGTCGTCGTTGTCGGTGTAGGCACGCCACAGATCCAGTTTCGGGCCGCGCCGGATCAGCTCTTTACCGTTGACCGTATAGCGGGTCATGGTTCCGCTCGCCTTGTCGAACACAACCTCAAAGGCTTTGCCTGCCACCGTAATCTGTGCACCTGATTTCTTCAGCTCGACCGCCTTGAGTGCCGCAGAATCAACCGATGCCGCGGGTGCTGAAACCGGCAGCTTAAACTGGGCAAAGGCCAGCTCATGTCCTTTTTCCACCAGCTCGCTGTATGCTTTCTCAGCCGTAAAGCTCAGCGTAATGAAATATTCGGCATCCGGCTTCGGCGCAATCTTCGGCAGCTTCAGCCTGATCTCCTTCTCGGAGCGGGCCGGAATATCGAGATCTGAAATCTTTCCTTTGGCAATCATTTCGCCGTTTTCTTCAATCGTCCAGCGGCCTTTCACCAGCTCTTTGAGGTTGGTGAAATCATACCAGCTTTTGATGTTGAATGTGCCGGCTGCCAGATCGACTGCCTCCACGTGCACATTGCGGTAAGCATATTTGATGGCAAACAGTCCCGGATGCGGAGTCCAATCAGATCCAACCAGTCCGTTCATGCAGAAGTTGCCGTCGTTCGGGAACCGCTCTTCCTCCCATCCGCCATAAACAAAAACCGTATCCTGAACCGGGCCTTTACCGATATTTTTCCTGTATTCAGCCGGTACCTGACGACGAATCCCCTGTTCCATCCAGTCCCAGACATACCCGCCCACGTGATGATCCTGCGGATAGATGCTTTCATGCCAGTATTCATTCAGGTTTCCGTTGCTGTTGCCCATCGCATGGGTGTATTCGCAAAGAATAAAGGGTTTGCTTGTGTCCTTAATTTGAGCAGGTCCGGCATACATACGGCTGGCAAAATCAGATTCGACTGCATGGCCGCCCTCGTAGTGAACGGGACGCGTGGGATCCATCTGATGAACCATCTCGCGGCAGGCGGCAAAGTTCGGGCCGGTACCGGCTTCATTACCCAACGACCAGATAATAACGCTCGGATGGTTTTTGTCGCGTTCCACCATGCGGCGGACACGGTCCAGATGCGGCTCCTTCCACTCCGGAGCATTGGCCAGTTTGTTGTGGGCTCGGTTGCCGTAGGCGTGGGACTCAATGTTGGCTTCGTCCATCACCCAGATACCGTACTCATCGCACAAGTCATAGAATTCCGGCACATTGGGATAGTGGCAGGTCCGAACCGCGTTAATATTATTTTCCTTCCACATCCGGATGTCTTTCAGCATCGATTCGCGGGTGACCACCTGCCCCAGATCCGGGTGGGTTTCGTGACGGTTAACCCCTTTGATTTTAACGAGCACGCCGTTCACATAGAAATGGCCCTCTTTGATCTCCACCTCGCGGAAACCGACGCGCTGCGGAACCACTTCGATCAGCTTGCCGTCTTTCTTAAGCGACAGCAAAACCGTGTAGAGACAGGGATTTTCGTTGGACCATTTTTCCGGATTTTTAACCTTCATTTCCAGCGAACCGGTTCCGGATGCGGAAGCAACTTTCTTCCCCTTGGCATTGAACAGCTCCACCTCAACCGTCGCACCGGCTCCGGCAACCAGCTCGGTATCCACCTTCAGCACAGCGTCCTGATACCTGTCGTCCAGATCGGTCACGATGTTGACGTCACGGATATAGTCGGCCGAACGGGCCTGCAGGTAAACATCCCGGAAGATGCCGGCCATGCGCCAGAAATCCTGGTCTTCCAGATAAGAGCCGTCGCACCAGCGATACACCTCGGCCGCCAACAGGTTTTCCCCCGGCTTCAGGTATTGGGTGATATCAAACTCCGCCGGCGTACGGCTGCCCTGGCTGTAGCCAACCTTTTTGCCGTTGATCCACAGGTAAAAGGCCGAGTTAACGCCGTCAAACGTAATGAACACCTTTTTGCCGTCCCAGTTTTCCGGGAGACTGAACGTCTGACGGTAGGAGCCGACCTCATTGATATCATTCTGAATAAGGGGCGGATTTTTCGGAAACGGATAGGGCTTATTGCAGTAGATCAGAGGACCATAATTATGAATGGGCCAGTTGGATGGCACCGGAATGGTTTTCCACGCGCGGTCATTAAAGTCGGTTTTGTAAAAGTCCAGCGGCCGTTCCGAGGGTTGCGCCGACCAGTTGAACTTCCAATTCCCGTTCAGCAGCTTGAAATGATCCGACTGCTCACGATCATACGTCAGCGCGTTCTGCCGGTCCTGAAAGGCATAAAGTGTCACGTGCGGCTTCACCGCATTGATCTGAATTACCTTCTCATTTTCCCAGTCATGCGAAATCTCCGCCACTGCCGCCGTACCGGCCAGCAATGTGAAGGCCAGCATCGCTTCAAACATAATCATTTTCACAACAAACTTTTCCCTTTTCATTAAAACGACTCCATCCCTTCCGATCCGGACATAACCTACGAATAGAATCATCATACGCGATAGAGAAAAATTGTATATCCGCTGTTCGGTAGATACCTGCTGCGGCAACAGTTAACCCCCTCCCGGAGAAAAATGGATCGTTAAACCGGGCGAGGTGCGTGCACCAAAGGGCACAGACTTTCACACCCCGTACACCTGCACCGGTACGGCGGCTATATTTTTTCACAACCAGTCGCATAGCTCCTTAGAGGTAGGGAGGCAGAGAGAGACCGGACCGGGTTTATTTACAGAACCATTTTTCGACAGGACTATTTTTCAGCCACTCAACCGCCAGTCGCGGAGCCCGCGACCCTCCACATCCACTCCTTCCGTGATCAATCTGCGGCCATCTGCGTGATCTGCGGTTAATTTTGAATCCGGCTTCTCCGAACCGATGTATACGCGGAAACCTTACCCGGACCGAAACCGGTACGAGCCCGATGAATCTGCCTGTGGTTTTTTATACCCCGGGCTGGTTCTACAGGGCACTCAACTCCAGCTGTTCCTTCATAAATGAGACGGTTTTGGCCACGATATCATCGCGGGTTGGCCGCATGGCACCGCCCCGTTCATTCCAGCCATGGCTGGAATTTTCAACAATGTATTTTTCGACGGGCGCATTGATGGCTTCTGCCCGTTCTTTCATGTAGTGCGCATGATGTACCGGAATGGTCGGGTCCTGGTCTCCCTGCATCATCAGCAGGGGCGGGCTGTCCGGTTTCAGATAATTGATCGGGCTGACCTCGCGCAGGGCAGCCTGCTTTTCTTCGGCCGATTCATCCCCCCGTAGAATCCGCTTTTCAAAGCGGTTGCGCACAACAGCCTCATCCCCGCGACGGAAGAGTTCCACCTTTTCAAAATCGCAGGGGCCGTACCACGAGATTCCGGCCACCATGCGATACGATGCATCGGCCAAGGCCGGATCGCCGACAAAAGAATCCGCCGGCGTCAGCAGTAGCATCTGCGCAATGTGTCCACCGGCCGAATCTCCAAGCGTAAATACATTCCGGGCATCAATAGAAAACCGGCCTTCATTTTTTGCAAGAAACCGAACGGCATCCTTTGAGTCGGCCACACAATCCCGCATTTTAATGCCGTCCAGCACACACAGCCGATATTGAACTGACGCGACACAAAATCCCAATGCATTGAGCCTGTCGACAAAGTCACGTTTGATTCCCTGATCGCCGATATTTTTATTCCCCTTGTTCCAGCCGCCACCATGCGTGTAAACCACGACCGGATACTTCGTTTCAGATTTCGGTGCAGATGGATAGTACAGGTCAAGCCTCAGCTCCCCGTGCGCCGTATCCTTGTAGACCACATCAAGCCGGACGTTCGCCGCCCCGCTTTCGTCCGCCTGTTCTGCGGAGTACCCCGTCGTGCTCATATATGCCAACACGCAGACCGCCAACCATTTCTTTGCCATCGCTTTCATATAAGAACTCCTTCTATTTGAAGACGCATATTCGCTGTTTAAATCGTCACACGGTCTCCCGGTGCAGCCGTTGTTCTGATTTCCACCCGCGCGGGCTTGAGGCCGGGGGAAGTTACCTCAATCACCGTCCTGCCTGCTTCATAGCTGCGGAACTCAATCGCCTGACGACCCAGCATGGCCGTATTGGTTTTCCACTCACGGCCGGTCGGCAGCACACCGGGGCCGGCGACAATCTTCAGGATTACCGGAACGTTATTACTGATCCGTTTTCCACCTTTATCCAGCACGCTGATGATCAGCATAGAGTCATCCGTACCATCGTTGCGCAGTACCGTCTTATCCGCTGCGAGTGAAAGTTCCGCCGGCGTTCCCTCTTCCGGAATCACCTTGTCCGGATGGCCTTCAGGCAGCAATTCCGGATGCTTGCCCTTGAACAGGCGATGGTGATCGAAAAGCCCGTGCACTGGACCAAACGATTTTCCGGTACGCCAGTTGACGCAGTGCGTGCCGTAATCGAAACCGGACCAGAACAGCGCGCCGCTGCGCCAGGGTTCCCGCGGGCGCGGCAGTGAAAGCTTGGTCTCTGTAGTCATAATCGGACGGTCCCCGGTCTTCTGTTTCGGATTACTGGCATTAAAGCCCTCAACATCCGTCAACCCCCGCACACCGTTCCCCATACCGGTCGGACGGGTCGGATCCAGTTTATGCGAAAGATCATTCAGTTCATGAAACAGGCGCTCCGTTTCCTTCCGGACCTCCTTCGGCATCTGCATCACCACTTCGTTCCCGAGGCTCCACACGAGGACACTGGGGTGATTCCGATGAGCCCGGATCATGGTCCGGAAATTATCCTTAAGGTTTTTCTCAAATTCCGCACGGGGACCTTCAACCGCCGGATAGGCATCGGCCATGTAGGTGCCTTCCTCGCCGCCAACCCGCTTGCCCCGTTTACCGAAGCCACCGCGACCCCAGAACTGCAACTCATCCCAGACCAGCAGTCCGATCTCATCACAGGCGCGGTAAAAACCGCGCGGATGCGGATTATGAGCCGCCCGGATGCAATTGGAGCCAACATCCTTCATCATCTGCATATCACGGTACATGGCGGCGTCGGTGCCGGCAAAGGCCCAGCCCGCACGATCCTCGTGCACGTTGTAGCCATAGAGGAAAAGGTGTTCCCCATTGAGGAAAAACCCTTTATCGAGGGTAAATTCAAACCAGCGGACACCGAGACGCTCCTCATATTCATCAACGACTTTTTCCCCGTTCTTAATCTGCGTACGCACGGTATAGAGATAGGGACTGTCCGGCGACCATAGATTCGGCGCTTCGATCTCCGGCAGCTCCTGCGTGATCGGGGTCACCTTTCCGGGCGGCAGTTTGACCGCCTGCTCGCCCTGGGTTACCACGGTACCGTCTTTGGCCACGACCTCGACTAAGACGGAGCAGTCGGCCTCCGCAGCGGCATGATTTCGGATTTCCGTCTCAACACGTACCGTCGCGCTTTTCCTGCTGACCTTCGGCGTAGAAACAAACTGACCCAGCCAGTCTACATGCTGATCGCCTGTTGCAATCAGACGAACGTTACGGTTCAGGCCGTTGGGGAAAATACTGTCTCCGGCACGCGGCGCGATGGTCGCATCCCAGCCGTTTTTAACGCGCACAGCCAGCACATTCTCTCCGTCAAACTTCAGATACGGGGTCATGTCATAGCAAAAACCGGTAAATCCGCCTTTGTTCTCACCCAGCAGCTTCCCGTTGAGATAAACCCACGCGTGCTGGAACGCCCCCTCAAATTCCACAAATACCCGCTTAGATTCAAGCGTAGGCTCCATGGTGAAATTTTTGCGGTACCAGGCATCTCCTTCGTACACCTCGACCTGCTCAATCCAGTACGGAATACTGGCCGAATGGGGAATCCCCACCTTTTCCCAGGACGCATCATCGAACGTAACGCTCTCGGCACCGTCCCGGCTGCCCTTGTAAAAATTCCAATCCCGGTTGATTAATTGAACAAGACGTGCTTTTTCTTCGCGCTGCGATGCGACAGCATCATTGGAGACGCAGCCGACTCCGGCCAAAACGGTCAAACTGAACGCCAACCACGTTATAGCCAGCGAGCGTTTTTTATTTCCCTCGTCATTCATTATACTCTTACCTTTGTTTTTCTGTTCAATAAATCTTAGTCACCCTACCCGATTGCTATAATCCTCTCCCCAAAAAATGAATGGGCCTAGAAAACAGCATAGCGAATGAATGAGAAGCTCGACTCCCTGAATCCAGGAGAGACGTTGCTTTCCATTTACTCTTATCATGTGCACCGGAAACCGGAATGGGTCTGCGCATGATATATAATATAATACAAACGACGAGTTAGTGGGGTTAACGAAAAAATACAGGTTTGATCCCCGCAACCCCGACTGACTTCAGGGCTCATTCCATCAACGAACTGAAAAAGCCCCGGCGCATCAGCACCGGGGCTTAGCTCAGAGGAGCTTTATGATGATGACCTACTTAGCTTCCAGTGCCCGGTAAAACTCGGCATCCTCATCCGTTGACATGGGGATCGTGATCGTTGATCCGTCACCCACGATATTCGTATAGACGGTCCATGGATCGGTCACGAGGCTCAACTTCGATTCAACGATGTAGGTTGCATTCGAGATCGTATCGATGGCCAGATCTCCACCGGCCAAACTAACCGACACGCCGTTGGTGGTAATTATACCGCCCGTTAAGTTCAGGGTGATTGCGCCGCCATCTGTATAGTCATAGGTAACGGTTTCTCCGCCGATACCGCCCAGAATGGTCACGTTGTCGAACTCGCCCGTCAGCGTCGAATTGGTATCGATGCCGCTGAAGAGGGCTAGGGAACTGTTAACCCCGTTCCACGCACTGATATCAACGATCAGGTCCTGCGTGCCATTGGTTGCCGCAAGCAGGTCCAATGTACCGTAATTATACGTACTCAGGGCATCGTCCGTATCGTCCAGCACGAAGGTCCAGTTCACGACAGGAGCATTATCTCCGGATTGAAGCGCATGCTCGTTCACGGAGACCGAATTCCCGGCTCCCGCAATGATAAAATCGTTTGTCGAGCCATTAGCCGACATGTTGTACTTCGTTCCCACACTGAATGTGGATGCATTCGAAACGGTGATCGTATCCGTTCCGTTCCAGTCCTGAAGGTCGTCTACCGAGAATATCGAATTATCCAGTGTTACCTCGACGTGTCCCACCAAACGATAAGACTGGGCCGACGTCAGGCTGGAGTTAACCAGATCAAAAAAGCCGCCGCTAACGTTTTTAGTGGCTGTTCCTGATACATTCAGCGTCCCGTCAGACATGGAAAGACTCGCTATAACATTACCAAGATCGAGCAGATCAATGGTTCCCACATCCGAATCGATTACGACAGCATGCTTAATAGCAGCTGTTTGGCCGGCGCCCGGCACAATGCCCGGAGCCCACGTGGCCGTATTGGTCCAGTTTCCTGCCATGGCGGTTGTGACTATGGTCAAATCGTTTTCTGCAATGGTGATGATTCCCTGGCTGGGCGCCCCCACATTGTAAGCGGGATCTGAAGCAATGGTGAGCGAAATGGTTTCGCCACCATTGCCTTCAGCGAGTGTGTCATCCACCGGCGTAAAGACCACATCAACAAAGCTGCTGCCGTCCGGAATGGTAACAGGGCTCGTATGGGTCACCGCGTAATCGTTGGTATCGGCTGTCCCTCCAAGCGTATAGAGCACGTCCAGATCGCCGCTGGTATCGTCGCGCACAATCCGGATGGTTCCGGGATCACTTCCCTCCTCAGCAGCATCCTCATCCGGAACTTCCACGGAAACCGTGGTTCCGAGCTGCTCGCCCATCGTCAGGTTAATTACCGCGTTGCTGTAATCGTAGGTCACATAGGCGTCGCCCCCCGTGATGCCGACACTGTCAAACGTGCCTGTCAGCAGCGCATTGGTGTCGATACCGCTGAACAGGGTAAAGTTCGAGGAAACCCCGTTCCATGCAGAGACATCAACGCTCAGGCTCTGCAACCCATTGACGGCCGCCAGCAGGTCAAGGATGCCGAATTCGTAGGTACTCAGCGCCTGGTCTGTGCCGTCCATCACGAAATTCCAGTTTGCTGCGGGATTGAGCTGAGTTGCAGAATACAACGCATTATTGCTCACCGTCACGGCATTGCCGGCCCCCTCGATGATGTAGGTGGTCGTTTCGCCATCACCCCGCATCCGATGTTCAGCCACGCTGTATGTAGACCCGTTGCGAATAGTGATGGTATCCGACCCGCTATGGTCCTCAAGCGTTCTGGTGGTGGTGAAGGTCGAGTTATCCAACGTCCACGTGTGATCGTTTAAAAGCCGCACATAGTGCGTCAGCGACAGGCTGGCGCTGTTCGTCAGGGTCAATTCCAGGTTTCTTCTCCAGTTCTGGGCGGAGGTGCCGACCGTCGCCAGTGTACCGCCGTCCAAGGTCAGCGCAACGTCATTATGCAACTCAAGTAAGTTAACAGTGCCCACATCACTGGTAATCTTGACATACCCCAACCCCTTGGTCTTTACATCCCTGAGCAAGGCCTTGTCGCCAGCACCGGGAAGACTTCCGTATGCAACCCCGTTGGTCTCCCAGTTAGACACCGTCTCCCAGTTACCATCGCCATTATTTTCGTCGTATCGTAACGTTGCCCCATTGGCACCGGTCGCTATCAGGCATACCGCGATCACGCCGGCCATCGCCGAAACAGGTAAAAAACGCTTAATCTGCATCTTTTTCATCCATCTACTCCTTTTTAAGGTTAATTTTTTGAATATTCGATGCCGCCCGGAACTGACGCCCTTCAGATTTCGACCGCTTCATGAGCCAAAAGTTGAATATTCCCGAATCAAATCACCTCATATTCAATCTAGTAAACAAACCGTAAATCGGGAGGTTAACAGAAAAATATTTTTTATCGCCTCATCCGGCATTATTTTTCTTCTTCGAGCCGGAAATCAGCATTTTCTCAATGGCCGAACGCAATGCATTCACGCTTGCATACCGGCTTTGCATTTCTCTGGCCACGGCCTTGATTATGACATCGGAGAGTTCCCTTGGAATATTCCCGCCGGAACACTGCGGTACACCCTCAACTACAACCGGAGGAGTTCCGGTCAACATAGCGCAAAGTACGGCACCCAGCGCATAAATATCTGTTTCCCGGGCCACATTTCCCCCTTTTTCATGCTGTTCGGGCGCCGTATAGCCGGAGGAACCGTACTCCCGGCCGATGGCATGAATCAAATCCGGGCTCAGCAGCAGCCGGTCAAATTCACCCCCTTTTCATATGATTCGCCCAGCACACAACCGGCACCCCATGCAGAAACAACCACCCGGCCGTCGCTTCCAACCTGTATATTTTCCGGGTTAATATCCAGGTGCACCACCCCTGAAGCATGGGCGAATGCCATCGCATCGCAGACCTTGAGAAAAACCTCCAGAAGCCGATCCTGATCAGCCCGCTTTATACCCCGCTTCTTTCGATGATATGCCTTGATCAACTGATGCAGGCTCTGCCCGCCTACCATCTCCATGGTAAAAAACGGGATACCGGACTCATCCAGCCCGATATCGTGGACAGAAATAATGCGGGGGTGATGCAACAAAGCCGCCAGGCGGGCTTCACGTAAAAAGGGTTCATATAATTCCGGCGGGGCATCGGCACAGATCCGGACCATGGCCACCTTGCGTCCGGTCTGCCGATCGAGTGCCGTACCGATACGTTTCATGCCGTAGCGGACCTGCTCGCGGAACCGCGTGTATCGCTGAGAAACTGCAACGCATCCCCCTGCAGCAGAACCATCCGCCCCGGGAAGACCGCACGCGGAATCCGCAATATCAAAAAGGGTCTCCAGGGCGATTTCCGACTCAGTCGCCTCACTTAACGGACGGGCCATCATCAGCACACTTCTCTTCGGAAGCCTGCTGCCCGCCCCTGCTATGGCATGATCCGGAACAACCATTCTGTACCTCTCCTGGAAACCGGCCCGGCACTACAAGAGTAACCCCAGCGTGGCCGGACTGGAAGCCGGACTGGGCTCCGGAGATTCATCCCTGTAGGCAGGCGGCTGCGAGCGGGCAGGACGGGGTGGCACCTCAGCGGAAGTTGAAATCCGCAGGTTATCAATGGTCAACATCGCTCCCGAACCCGTAAAACCGATAAACAGATAGGCGCCCGAACGGCCGGCATCGACCAGCTTCAGCGTCGTCTGAAAAAGACCGGGTTCCAGAATGGTGGTCGTCGCACCATCAATAACCTGCACCGCAGTCGAACCCTGCCTGGCCTCAAAGACGCTGGGTGGATTGCCGTGAATCCGATAGAAAAGGTGTCCCTGACCGATTCCACTGTAAGCCAGTCCGCTGCCCGCAAATGCAAACAGGCTGGCCTTGCCGACAAGACGATCCACATCAAAGGAAAGATAATAGGCTGTTTCAGCACCGGATGCCCCTTCCAGCACCGAGAGATCCAGAAGAAGGCAAACATTGTTTTTGATCATAATATCAACCGCATCGCATCCGGCATTATGAACAACAGAGCCGAACTTGCGATCACGGACCATCCATTCATTCGCATTCAGATGATTCGACGCCGAATCCCCGGCCCCTGCATAGCAGGAATTGGCGTTTGTTGTCGTCTTGACCACCGGCTCGGACGAAAAATCTTCATAATATACGTCCTGTGCCCCCGACTCTGAAAGGATGGCGACACACCAAATAAACAAGGTCCATAATCTCATACTCATTAATACTGATAAATTGCTGAAAGGTTAACGGATAAATGTTTTCCAGGGTCGCGGGCCCCGCGACTTGCGGTTGAGCGGCAGAAATGCGGAATGGGTTCCTCGCACAGAACCTACAAGACGCAGGGGGGCCAGAGAAGGTCGACAAAATGATTAAAAACCCTGTCGCACTGAAAATTATTCTGCCTCTTCCGTTCCTGCATCATCTCCAGCCTGTTCATTCAACAATGATCTGCAGCCCCTCACGCACCCAGACCGGATCGTCGGCCGGCACCTGTCCCGCGCTCACCTTCAGGATCTTCAGATTGGGCAGGAATTCGGAACTCCTGCTGCAGTCCCGGATCCGTGAGCCTCGGATATCCAGTTCCTCAATACCAAGACCGTCCAGCTGTACCAAATTATTGATCCGGGTTCGCTGGAGATAGAGGACCTTGAGATCCAGAGAGCGCAACAGGGGATAGTTACCGAAATCCTTTACAGCGCCCTTGAGCCTGACCAGCCCCTTCCCGCCCAGACGAAGGGACGAAGTGCCCTCATCATAGTCGAACGTCTCCGCTTGCCATTGGTCGTTATAGGCTGCAAGGACGGCTTCGACGATACGCGCATGGTCCGTCAGAGATTCACGCTTCTCCCGGTCATAGAGAAGCATGATTACAGCCTGGCTACGACGGTTTGGCTCGTCGATCTCGCCGATCAATGCCCCGAGCGTCTCCGGATCCAGCAGTTGCCCGGATACCGCCTGATCCGCAAACTTACGGCTGACGGCATGGAGATCCTCGGCATTAATATCGTATTGCGCAAAATCACGGTTGGCCGCGTTCAGGTCCTGCATCATGAAATAGACATACCCGCGCTGCATATAAGGCCACAACGCGCGCGATTCGCTCCGGATCATGCGGTCCAGATAAGCCCGGGCCTCGTCAAGCCACAGCACCGGATTCTCAAAAATCCGGACATCGGTCTGGGCATGGACCTCTTTGCGCAGCTCCTGAAAATGGCGCTCCACAAAAAACGAAAGCCCCTCCTTCTGCTCGCGGTAGAGCTGCAGGGCATTTTCCGCGCGCTCTTTCTCACGGAGGGCAACCCGCTCACTTGATTCCGCCCGGGCACGGGCCAGATCGGCCTTCGCCTTGCTGCGATGCAGGCCCAGCATAAAGGAGAAGGTAACTGCGGAAGTAACCAGGGAAAAGAGCAGGATCACCATGCAGATCTTGAGGTTGCGCTTGTAAAACAGGTTCAGCTCTTTAAGAAAGCCGGCATTTTCGGCCAGGGTCGAACGGCCCGCCATAAAATTAACCACATCCTTACGAAGCGCTTCCACGCTCTCATACCGGTTGCGGGGATGCAGCGCCAGCGCCTTCATCCCTACCGCAGCCAGCCCCCTCGGGATTTCCACATCGGGAAACCGTTGTCGCATCGATAGAATAGCACCGTCCTTCGTTCGTTGCAGCGCATCGTGAACGGATCCTGCGAGCTCAATCGGAGGCACCCCAGTCAGCATGGTGTACAGCAGGGCACCGAGTGAATAAATATCGGCACGGGGGGTGACCTTGTTCTTGCACTCAATCTGCTCCGGCGCCATGAACCCCGGGGTGCCGCGAACCTGACCGATCTGGGTCATGTTATTGAGCAGGTCGGGATTCAGCAGGATCTGATCAAACTCCCCGCCGTCATAACTCGGATCTCCCAGCACCTTGCCGAGTCCCCAGTCGAAGATGATCACTTCCCCGTAGATCCCCACCTGAATATTTTCCGGTTTGATATCCAGATGAACCACCCCCTCGGAATGGGCATAGGCCATTCCGTCACAGATCTTGAGGAAAATTTCGAGCAACCGATCCAGATCGACCGGTTTCAGTCCCGTTTTCCGTTGGTGGCACGCCTCGATCAACTGATTCAGTCCCTGCCCGCCTCGCAGTTTCATGGTAAAAAAAGGGGCCCCATACTCATCCAGCCCGATGTTATGGATGGAAATAATATTGGGGTGATCCAGCAAAGCCGTCAGCCGGGCTTCGCGCAGAAAGGGTTCGTACAGCTCCTTCGGCGCATCTTCGTGCAGCTGGGCTATGGCGACATACCGGCCGGTATTATTATCGCGGACCTTGCTGATGATTTTCATTCCGCCGCTGGCGATTAAACTGAATTCCGTGTACCGCTGCGCAACCGCATTCAGCTCTTCGGTCAGCGGCCCCTCCTCTTCGATAAGATCCGAAGAGGCCTCCGCCAGATCAAAAAGAGTCTCAAGACTGATTTCAGCCTGAGACTCGTCTTTATGTGAATGCCCCTTCATTTCAGCACGTCTCCAGCTCGTTAATCAGGCGTTTTACTTCCATAAGATAACGGCTCTTAACCCGACTTTTCAATACCTTGACTGAGTCTGGAGTAATCTGGAGACGTTTACTGATCTGCATTCGGTCCAGCCCCTCCAGGCTCAATTCAAAAACCGCAATAGCCGTCTCGGAAAACAGCGACCGGATGGAATCCATCGCCATACCGGAAATATGCAGCTTCCATTCGCGCTCAATCATTCGATCCACCCCCGAATGGAAGGCGGAACCGTCCTTCACCTCTAGGGAAAACTGTTCCAGTTTATGGATTCTCGTCTTATTTTTCTGAACAAAATTGAGGACAATGTTGCGGACCACATAACTCAGCCAGGAGCGAAACTTCCCTTTATCCGGATCATAGGAACCGAGTTTTTCCCAAAGCCGTAGCATCACCTCCTGAAGCAAATCCTCAAAATCGTTCTCGCCGACATTCATCCGGTTGAGCACATGACAGATAAAGAGACGATAGGTGCTGACAAACTCATCCCACGCGTCTGCGTCATCCCGGTTACGCGCCCGGATGATCAGCGTCTGCCTGGTACTATATCGGTCGTCAGTCATATCAAGTTATCCCATTGAAGGATCAACACACCATACATTAATTTCCAGTTTACGTCAGCACAAACCGGCTCCGCCCCCGCTCTTCCGACGTCTGGAACGAAAACGGACATTTACCACGCTCCAAGCTGAATCCAGTTAAGATCGGAAAGCGATGCCTCCGGCACCTGACCATCAAACGCGCGGATCGCATGGCGCAGATCGCGGATGGCCGGGGCGTATGTTTTTTCCGCCACCGGTTGATCGACGGTCTGCCGTGCAGCCTTGATCGCCCGGACCAGCTCATCGGTATTCGCACCTTTTTTCTCCAGCTTCATTCGGGCCGCATCACCCACCTGAATCAGTGAACACAATCCCGGACGGTATGCATATCCATCCTTCAGGAAGGTGGAAACCGGGCCGTCGATACTGCATGTACCACCGACAGCGGGTACGGCCTCGGAATAAACCAGAAAGTTATTCGCATCGACCAGGCAGAATACGCCATGGGTCATGCCGGACGGTGCAGCCGCCTCAACCCGGCCGTCTTTCAACGTGGCCGGCGCATAAATCCACTCCTCCAGACGCGGAGCCCGGACCTTCAGCTCGGTTCCGCCGTTCAAGCTGTACATCATAAATGCACGCGTCACGGGCACATCGGCCTTGGTTTTAAAGGTCGCCCAGATCCGGGCTCCGTTACTGCCCCGGCCGGTAATCTCCGGGATATCCTCATGGCCGGGCAGCGGCGGTTTCGCATTCGGATTCAGATTCGGAACCCGCGCATCGTTCTTTTCCATCCAGTCGGTCAGCTCCGCCAGCAATTGCTGCGTCACCTCAGGTTGCTGCTCAACAAGATTGTTCTGTTCGCCGATATCCCCGAGCGTTCCATCTGGATTCACCATCCGGTACAGCTGCAGATCCGGAGCATCGGTCCGGTGCGGGCCGGTGTTTTTCATCAGCTTCCACGGGCCTTTCCGAATCACGGAAAACGCTTTATCATCCATTGGATGATGCCACATCAGGGTATCCCGAACGGCACCGTCGGCCTGCCGAGCCTCATGAGTTTCGTCTTTTAGAACCGGCAGGATATTGCACCCCGCTAGCCCCAGGGAACTGTCCGCCTTCATGCCGCCCATGGCCATAAAGGTAGGGAAAAGATCCAGCAGAGTAACCGGCGTGGTGCTGTTCACCGAACCGGCCTTGATGCCCGGCCCCATTACAATGAACGGGATGCGGACCCCGCCTTCATAGCTCCAGGTTTTACTGCCGCGGAGCGGAGAACCATCGGTCACCTTCTCAAAGCGCCGCTTACCGTCCAACCCCGTCCAGGTCGCCAAACGCTGTGCATGGCCGTTATCCGAACTGATGAGCACATACGTGTTATCCATCAGCTTATGCCCGGGATTGCGCGGATCATCCAGCGTCTCCAGCACCTCGACCACCTGCCCCACCATCCAGTCGACCGAATCAACCATGCTGGCATAATAGGGATTGTTCTGGCCCGGAGCCTCAGGATCAGCAATGGAGCCGGGATCCTTCGGGAATTCAATCCCCATTTTTTTACAGTAGTGCGCCAGCCGCTTGCGGTCACGGGTCATGATCGGACCATGCACGAGTTTCGGACAGAAATTGAGGAAAAACGGCTGATCCTTCCGCCCGGCCTTATTGAGGAAGCGCACCGCGATATCCGTCAGGCTGTCGAAGGGGCGCCCATCCTCATCCAGCGGGAAGCGGGGATCATCAAACGCATCCAGGCGGGTCGGCTTGGGCTGGGCAAAAATCCCCTCCTTGTTGTTGATGTTGGAATCCTTGGGATCAACAATCTCCGGGTCATTATATTTATGACCGTCCCCATAGGAAAAATCGAATCCCATCTGAAGCGGAGTCGGCACCATATTTTCACCGCAGACATGCCACTTGCCGACGTGGGCAGTGTAGTAGCCCGCCTTTTTGAGCACATCAGGAATAATGGTCTGTGCGGGCGTGATACGCGCTGAATAGTGCGGCGTGATCTCCGGCTTGCTTCCCCATGGACGGGGAATCCGGTTGCCTTTCACATGCCAGACCCCGTTCTTCACACCGAAATGCCCGGTCAGATAGGCGGCGCGAGATGGAGCACAGGTGGGGGCCGGTGAGTAGGCCTGCATAAAGCGGATGCCGTTTGCGGCTGCCTTGTCGATATTCGGTGTCTCATACAGCGAATCCTTTCCATGGATCTGCTTATAGTAACAGGCGACATCCTGCCACCCCAGATCATCGACCAGAATGTGAACAATATTCGGTTGTTGTGCCCCGGCAGAGATCAGGCCGATGGCAAACGCGGCAAAAATGTGGGTGATACTTTTTTTCATGGGTTCTCCGTTTAATACAGCGGTTCCGTGGGGAAGCGGTTGATGTCGGCGTGCTTCGTTTCCGGCACATCTTTCAGGTTGCGGATGGCCGCACGCAGGGAGCGGATCGCATCGCACATGGATTTTTCCTCAATTGCCTCGGCGGCATACTGTTGTTCGGCCGCAGAGAGGGCCGTTTTGAGCGCCGCGGTATCGGCACCGACCTTGCCGGCGGAGGTCGCCGCCTTGCGGCCCAGCTTTATGAGGGCAGACAGGCCGGGTTTATAGGCAAACCCGTCTTTCAGGATATCCGAATCACGGTACCTGTGGCCGACCGACTGAACCGCCGGCATGGCCTCGGAGGTGATCAGGAATCCGTTTGCGTCGACCATGCAGAAGACCGCGTGGGTCGCGCCCGGCGGCATGATGGCCTCAACACGGCCTTTTCCAAGTTGCGCCGGAGCAGCAAACCACTCTTCACGACTTCCGTTGGTGCTGTCGAACAACTTTGGATTCAGGGTGTAGAGCAACTGGGCCTCAACTATTTCCGCCTTGCCCGCTACGGCCTCAAACTCGGCCCAGACACGGTCCTCTTCCGACCCAAGTTTCAGTACCTTCGGCAGGGTTGAGATCAGCTTTGGATCAACGGATGACGCGGTTGGATTGCGGTACGGCACCGGGGCGCCGGAGGCGGCCACCTTTTCATCAAGCTCAGCCAGCAGGGCATTTCGAACCTCGGGATACTGATCGCCGACATCCTGAGCTTCACTCAGGTCGTTGACCCGGTTTCCATCGGTGTAGATCCGGAACAGCTGCACGTCGGCTTTGGTGTTGGCCCCCATATAGGCACCGTAATGACGCACCAGTTTCCACTCGCCTTTGCGAAGCGCCGCCGACATATGCGCATCCCACGGGAAAAACCAGAAGAGCGAATCACGCTCGGAGCCGTCCGGCAGCAGCGCCCGGTCGGAGGTGCCCCGGATCAGCGGCAGGATATCGCACCCGTCCAGTTCCAGCGATGCGTCGCGCTCCACCCCGGCCATCGCCATGAACGTCGGAAAGAGGTCGATCAGGTTGATCGGCGTCTCACACGTTGAGCCGGGCTTGACCCCCGGCCCAAGCACAAGGAACGGAATGCGCACCCCGCCCTCCCAGGTGTTCTGCTTTCCGCCTTTGAGGGGAGCATTGTCGGTATACGGAAGTACACCGCCGTTGTCGGAATCGACAATCACGTAGGTGTTATCGATCAGCTTATGGCCCGGATTGCGCGGATCGTCGGTCTTTTCCAGATACGTGATGATGTCACCGATCATCCAGTCCACGGTGTCCACCATACTCGCATAATAGGGATTCATATGTCCGTCGATCCTGTCATAGATCGGCCCCGGATCCGTGGGGAACGGATGGCCCATCTTCTTCAGGTAGTGCTCGAAACGGACACGGTCCCGCGTCTGGATCGGGCCGTGCACATAGTAGGGGCAATAGTTCAGGAAAAAGGGTTTATCCTTATTCCTGCGGATAAATCCGAGTGCGAGATCGTGCGGCTTGTCGAACGGACGTTCCTCTTCATCCAGCTGATAGGGATCCGCCGGATCATGGGTGGCAAAATCCGACAGGCGGTCCTTCATCCGGCCCCAGGAACCGAAGAACTGGTTCCTGGGCCCGTCCGCCGGATTCCAAAGCCCGGAATCGTTGTAATATTTCTGGCGCCCGTTTCGCTCCGTAAAGCCAAAGTCGAAGCCCTGGTCCAACGGGAACGGATACCCCGCCGATTTTCCGCCCGCATGCCATTTACCAACATGACCGGAGACATAGCCGGACTGTTTCAGCGCATCCGGAATCATGGGTTCCTCCTGCGGCAGCCCATAACGGTAGTAAGGACAGATCCGTTTGCTGTCCGGATGCCACGGGCGCGGGATCCGGCCGCCCGAAACGTGGTAGACCCCGGTATTCACCGGATGCTGACCCCGCAGAAAAGCCACGCGCGAAGGCGCGCAACTGGGTGCCGGGGAATAGGCCTGCGTGAAACGTCGGCCGAGCTGCGTCATGCGGTCAAGATGCGGCGTCTCATACACCGGTTTGCCGTCAAGTTTATGACTGGCAATATCCTGCCAGCCCAGATCATCCACCATGATGTGTATAATATTCGGTTTCAGACCCTGCGCCGGTGAAATCGATGCCGCAAAAACAATACATGGTATTGCGCTTGCAACCCCCCACTTAAAAACTTTCTTTCTTCTGCTCATTGTGACCCTTCATTTCCCTTAAAAAAAACCGGTGACTACATTCGACTTGTTACCCGTCGCCCTTCACCCATGCTTTTCATCGACGTCTGAATGTCGGATCCTTTGTCGACGAACCAATCTAGGATACACGATCAGCAATAATTGCATATCCGCTGTTCGGTAGATATGCGCAGTGGAACAAACAGGATCATTTGCTAAAATAATTCGCCGTTTATTTGAGAGCCCCGAAGTTGGGTCCCTCGACAGTCCCCACGTTCGGATCGAGTTTAATCTTAGGGATCAATTCCTCCGGGACGTCCTGCATTTTGAAGATTGGAAGAATCGGGCGTCCGTCTGGAGCTGTCGGATAATCCACCCCCTTCTGCTCAATAAACAACCGGAAATAACATCTCCCGCCCGGACGCTCACCGATAAGCACTTCGATATCGGCCGGCTTGCCCTTGGACAATGAAAACCAATCGCCTACGGCCATGGGGGTTTCACCATGCCCCGGCTTAAACTTCCGGTTATTTTCATCGTTGCTCTGCCAGTCGGTGATTTGCCCTTTGAAATACTTGGCATCAATAACCAGCCTGTTCTTAACGCGTACCATCAGGACATCGTCGCCAATACCCCAGAACCGATAGCGACCGGTCTCCGGCGCGGCTATTTTTCCGGTATAATATGCCACCCATTGTTTCGGTTGAACCACATCACCAACCTTATAGGCTTCCGGGGCTTTTTCAGCCGACATGAGCGGCAACTGAAACATCGTGGCAAATTTTTTATTCGGTACCTGGAAATAGTTTTTCTCGAACTGGCTGACCTTCCAACTGCGGGCGAAGTCCTTGACGACCTCATTGAAATATTTTTCGTCCATTTTTGCCGGCGAACCGTCGGGTTTTTGCTTCAGGTCGAAAAAGGTGCCCTCAAGCTCATTACCGAATCCCTTATCGCCGCCGAAAATATCGAGATTGAGCCCGAAACCCAGGTTCCCAAGTCCGCCTCTGCCATCCAGATATCCCGTCCCACCTTTAATCCCGGTGATTTCCGGCATTTTTATATCCACCGTCTTGACTTCTTTTTTCACGATGATGCGTTTGCGCAGCTTCGGCTTCTGGCTTTTCTTTTTCTTGATATTGACCGGCACCTGGAGCTTTTTCAATTTCATACGGGGTCGTTTGACCTCCGCGGGCTTGAATACCTGATCTTCCTTAGTAACCACGGTGACTGCCACAAAAGACAAAGCCATTAAAATGAGTACGGCATGAATCCCCAGGCTGACCATCGCAGCACTCGACTTTGCATGTTTCGTGAAGAACTTTTTCTTATTGCTCATATCGGCTGTTTCCCGAACGGGACAACACCGGATTGACGAATCCCTATTCCGCAGAGGAAGATGTCACATAGCTTTGGACGGCATCCAAGCCACCGATCATTTTGTACTCGCCGTTGCACAAATTTACCAGCTTATGGAAATTGGCATCTTTATTCGAAGCAGAATCTTCCCCCTTCTTGACGAAATGGATTACATTGAACGAAAATTTCGATGATGAGGCCTTTTTCTTCCGGCTGATTCCACTTTTTGTCGGTGTCACAGTCCGTGTATTCTTAACCTGTAGTTCGTTATAGCCCGCCGCAAAGTGTTCGGGCTTGAAGCTGAACCTTTCGTCCTCCACGCCGGGTGGACGCGGTGCATTCGGGAAATAGGCCCCGAGAAGAGAAGGCCCGGTCAGCACGCGGGGAGGCTGACCTCTTTTCCTACGCTCCTCATTCTCCTTTTTAAGCATTTCCGCAGCTTTTTTCTGCAGTTCTTTTCGTTTCTTCCCCTGGGGACCGTCCCACCATTCCTTTACGTGGGACGAATCGCCTCTCTCGGTAATTACCGTGAAATTGCCCCATCGACCGGCAAGCAGGAATACGGTATCGGCCTGCTGCTGCATGGCCAACAGACTGGCGTGGCCCCACCACCCGGGTGGGCGCGGTGCCTGTGCAAACTTGCCGGGGCGGATATCATCATCGCGCTTGATGCCGCCCGGACCAAGAGTCTGCATGCCGTAGTCACGGTCACCCATTCCTTTACTCACCGCGTTGAGCGGAGACAACCACTCTTTTACTTTGGCCGCATTGGCATCATTCGCGGAAACCATGTCCGGGAAGAGCGTTTGGGTTCCCCTCCCGTAGACTGCAACATTAAAGAGTGCGGTCGGCGGGAGCTCTTCAACAATACGAATCAATTCATTTTTGATAATCGTATACGCCGGAATCCCCCCCATTTCGTCGTACATCATATACGGCGTTGAATCGAGGATCAGGAATATCTTCTCCCCCTTGCCTTTGATCCCGAAAATATTGATCTCGGGCATAGTGAAACCGAGAGATCCTGCTCCGCCAAGCCCGTCACCTGCGGATCCCATACCGCCTTTAACCCCGGTTATTTCCGGCATTTTGATATCGGGCACAGACTGGTTCAGTTTGGGCTGCACTACAATGCGTTTGCGGAGCTTGGGTTTCTGTGTTTTTTTCTTCTTAATGTTAACCGGAACCTGAAGCTTTTTCAGCTGCATCTTCGGTCGATTGACCGGTTTGGCTTCGAAAACCAGATCATCTTTGGTAATTACCGTTACGGCAACAAACGAAATAGCCACTACAATAAGTACCGCATGTATACCCAGACTTATGAGTGCAGCACTCGACTTGGCATGCTTAACCACAAATTTCGCCTTCTTTTTCACAATCGATACTCCAATCAAGGGATCTCCCTTTTAAAAATCAGTCTGACAATCGTTCTCTCCTATGAATAAGACGACTGGAACCTCTGCCATATTTGAAATATACACTATTAAATCAATCCGACTATCCCCCGTTCGACAGATAGAGCAACATACACTGAACCATCTGCCGTTTGGTGGATACCCATCCGGCATATTTTTGTCATAATCCCGTTGCTGAAAAAGGTGTATTGCTTACGCCACCGTGATAAGAAGAAGCTATGAATATAAACTCCACACACTTTCTGGTATCGGCAACGCTCATAAGTATTATGGCGAATGCCGCCATTGCCGCTCAGGAGCTTCAAGCCCTGCCGTTACGTGAACTTGAAGAGAAGCTGATACAGACCGATGAGGAATTGGAAACGCTTGCTCGATTCAGCATGCGCAGCGGCATGGGATCCATTGGCTACCGTTCCGCGGTGTATGCTTCTGCTGAGCAAAATGAATGGTTTGTAATCGACCTGGAACAAGAGACTGCGATTGATCAGATCGTGTTGGCACCTTCGATCTCACGCGATACCAAAACCGGACTTCGGGCAGACGGTTTTCCCGAGGAGTTCAGCCTGCTGGCCGGAACCGGGCAAATCACCAATGTGATTGCATCCTTTACAGCAGACGATCAATTGCTCCCGCGCATCGCCCCGCTGGTGATTCCCTGCACGACAACCGCCTCCTGGGTGCGGCTGGAGACCTCCAGGCTTTCCCCCCGTACATTTGACGGAAAATTCAATCTTGAGCTATCTGAAATAATGGTCTTTTCCGGCACAGAGAATATTGCCCTGAAAAAGGAAATCCACACGCCTTCCTCGGACTTCAAGGAAGACAGCGCTCGACATAAAAAGTATCTCGTCGACGGTTTTGTTCCATATCTTATGGATGCTGCTTCCGGCGAAAAGAGTATTGCCATGGTAACCCAGGTCGGCATCGGCCCACAGCCAACCTTAACCATCGATCTGGAAGAATCCTACCCATTGAACCGCATTCATCTTCATGCGGTAGATCTCAGCGATACGATCCCCCAGTCTACACCATCCGACTTTGGCATACCATCGGGACTTATGATTGAAGGTGCCGGCAAGCCCGACTTTTCCGATGCGGAACTCCTCTACGGATTCTATAAAAAGACGCTGTACGACACAGGCCCGATCCTCATGCATCGGTTTGAAAAAACTCCCTGTCGCTATGTGCGACTGACAGCACAGGATCCCTACATCTACCGGGGCTCCGGATTATCCGGAACCCGCATCGGCTTTGCGGAAATCGAACTTTTTTGCAACGGCGTCAATATCGCCCGCGGTAAAACCGTTTCCGCCAACTTCACGCTCAGCGGACTTGGCCGTTCATTTGAAGCATTGACCGATGGCCGCAACTTATACGGTAATATTCTTCCGGTTCGAACCTGGATGAATCAATTAGCGCGCCGCCATGAGCTGGAAACCATCCGCCCATTGATAACTAACGAGCTGAATCGTCGATATGAACGGCAGAAAGCTACCGTGAGATTCCTAAGCTGGTTGGCGGCGGTATTAACCGCGGGGATCGCCTTTGCCGTCCTGTTCGAACGCATGCTTCACAACAAACAACTGGCGCGCACCAAGGAGCGCTTCGCCGCCGACCTTCACGATGAACTGGGTGCCAACCTGCACGCCATAGGCCTCTTAAGCGATCTCGTCGATGATGCCAGAAATAATCCGGATGGAGTGTCCGGAATCGTTCAGCGCATTCGAAATGTCACCGAGCGCACGGGTATCGCCATGCGCCATATAACAGAGATGCAGAAGGCCGAAGGGCTTTTCTCCGAACTTCAGGATGACATGCAGCGCGCTGCAGAACGAATTGTAAACAATCTGGACCATGCAATCTCCATCGAGGGATCGGAGCACCTGAAACGGCTCAACCCGCACAAGCATGCAGACCTGTTTCTGTTCTACAAAGAATGCCTGGTTAATATCGGCCGCCATTCCGGAGCCACCAGGCTGTCCACCCGACTCAAGGCGACTCGACACAACATCCAGCTAGAGGTGCAGGATAATGGCCTGGGCATTGATCATTCTGTTAAAAACAGAACACCACCTTCTCTGGAAAGACGGGCCCGACTGCTCCGGGCACATTTAATCATGGAACATCCTGAAGCCGGTGGAACCCGTATCGAGCTTAATCTTCGCACCCGCTGGCCATACCATCTAAACCGCAAAGGAACATTATGACTGAAAAAATATACATCATGCTTGTAGAAGACAACCCGGACTACCGGCAAAGCCTTGAACTGGCTATTGAAACAGAACCGACCATGGAACTGGCCGGCACATTTGGTGCAGCGGAAATCGCGTTACGCAGCCTGGAGGACGAGGCCCTTGACATAAAACCCGATATTGTCCTGCTGGATCTCAACCTTCCATCCATGACAGGCATCGAAGCGCTCCCCACCTTCACCAGGCTCGCACCACTTGCCAAAATCATCATCCTCACCCAGTCCAATGAAGAGGCCGATGTTCTGGCCGCCATTGAACAGGGTGCTGATGGTTACCTACTTAAATCCTCCACAGTAGCCCAGATCAAAAAGAGCATCCGGAATGTTTTGAAAGGTGATGCCCCTCTGGATGCCGGAGTGGCCAAATATATTCTGGAAGCACTGCAAAACAAAACACTGAAGAATCAATTGGATCGGAAACTTTCGCCGCGGGAACTTGAGGTCATCAGCCTGCTGAGTAAAGGATTCGTGAAAAAACAAATCGGAGATCAACTCAACATCACCTACGGTACCGTCGCGACCCATATCCGCAGCATCTACGACAAGCTCAACGTGATAAACGCTCCATCCGCAATATCAAAAGCCTACGAATCCGGAATTCTTCCCGTCGACCGGAAAGATTAAAATACGCAGTTCTGAGATGCTCTCAAGCTAGAGCAAATATCGGTTGAGATGCCGTAAGCAGGTAGGGCTGGTTGTCCCCAACCCGCCTCCGGAGAATCTTCCATACGCGCGGTGGACGACTGGGACAGTCGTCCCTACCATGAACAATGCTACGGCAGTTCAATCGTGAACCGCTCTAAACACTTTCCCGTCCTTTCCGGCCCCGTATACAGCTGCCTTTTTACTGAAGAGGCACGGCTTCGATCAACACGGCGGAGCGCGGAGCGAGTTCCGTTACGGTATAATCCCCCGAAAAGGTTCCCAGTTCTTCATCGGACCAGAAGTTCTTCAGACGGGCAGGAGCAGTCAATCTGATCGAAAGATCTTTTGTTTCGTCATCGCTCCAGTTGAAGAAATAATAGTATTGAACATCGCCGAGATCGGTAACGCCGGTTTCAAGCTTGGTACTGCTGAATCGCGCTCCCTGACCGGTTGGTTCCAGCAGCTTTTTCAGAACAGCAAGCTCCCTCTCATGCAGGTCTTCGGCGCGGTCGCCACTCAAAATAAAACCGCCTACGGCGTGAATAGAGGTCGCATGGAACATCCACTCATTCTCTGTTACGTTACCTTTCACATTCCATGGGCTGTGTGTCGTGAGGACAATGCAGTCCGGATCGGAATCCCAGAGTTTACCGTTCTGCCAGCAGCGGCTCAGGTTTTGCTGCGCAAGCGATTTGAATGACCACCATGCACGGCGGATATCCCCGCTGGTGCGCATCGCCGTAACCAGTCCGAACGAGGGCCAGATCGGGGCATTGCACCCCAGGATGATGGATTCATCATTACATCCCCGCAGCACCGCCTCCATGCCTTGGCGATATGCCTCGATTCGAGTGGCGTTTTCCACGTAGTGATGCCCACCCTGAAGTGCGCCCCAGTAATTCGCATCGAGCTTAAAATAGTTTACACCCCACTCCTCACGCATTGTACGAAAGATATACTCGAAATGCTTTTGCACTTCAGGGTGGGTGCCATCCAGCGCATACCATGGTCCGCAGCGCCAACCGCCGAAACTGACCATGCTTGAATCAAGCGGCGTCCCTTCATCGTTCTTGATAAACCAATCAGGATGTTCGCGCAGCACCCGCGATCCCTCCTCTGCAATAAACGGGGCCACCCAGATGGCGGGTTCAAATCCCTTGGCGCGGATATCCGCAATCGTCTGTTTAATATCACCATAGTCCGGATTGGGATCAAGCCAGTCTCCCATAAACGGCTGAAATCCATCGTCGAGCTGGATGTATTCCAGCTCCGGCAGCTTCTCTTTAAACTGGTCGAGGTTGTCACGTATAATCTGGTCGGTGACATCCATTCGGTAGCAGTACCAGGAACACCAGCCGGTTGCGATCGGTCGGACAATCCGCGGTGGATGGTTTTCATTGATCAAATCAGCCAGCCGGCTGAAAAGATCCCCCTGCCGTTCTCCGCCAAGCACAACCAGCTCCGGCAGCCCCCACTCCTCGCCGGGCTTCAGGGCAATTCCTTCAGCATCGATGGAAACCAGCAACTGATTGGCATCAAAACTGATCCGTCCGATAAAGCGTTCACAGGAGGTAAATCCAAGCAGCAGACTATCCTGTTCACCTAAACCGATATTCAACACGCCGTACGCCGTCGGGAGCCCGTGCAGGTCCGGCATCTTGTAATGTTTCACATCGGAATTGTTCCCGATATCCGTGCGTTGACCGAGCGTCCCCCCGTTCTGGTAGAGCATCTGGAAGCCGTCACCGTAAATTGGAGACTCGGCTGGCAGTCCATGCTCAGGCAGGTTGAACAGAATAATATTTAATGGACGCAGCGTCTCATCGGAAACATTCTTTACCGTGGTCACGCACCGATTTCCTTTCCATGTCCGCTCAACGAATATCCGGTCAGATGAAATCACGTTGCCCTGCTCATCCTCAACGAGCCAGTTCGCAGCCTGCAGCTCTGAAAGAAAGCGTACTCCGGGCCCCGAGGTCACCGCGTATTGTTCTTCCTTCTCAACGGTTGTGCATCCCTGCAGTAATCCGGCAGCAACCAGAACGCCCACCATACTGTTTTTTAAATAATTCATAACTCCACCTATCCTGTAATCCATTCTCTTATTCATTCATCCAATGGCATCGGCCCAAACAAGTGTTCGCGTTTCCACCACGTCGGCCCCTCGGCCAACACCTCGCGATCGTATGCAAGCAACTCTTTTTTCATGCGCTCAAAACGTTCGGGTTCATACGTCGAAAGATCTGTCGTTTCGTGCGGATCTTTCCGAAGGTTGTATAGCTCAAATGCAGTCCGCCGCGAATCGCCCAGAATCTTCCAATCGCCGTCGCGCAGGGCAATTCGATGCTCATAATGGAGGTTGCGCCAATAGAGGGGGCGTGGACGGGTAAACGGTTGTCCTTGCAACAGCGGCAGGATCGAAGTGCCGTCGAGCACAGCATCGGGCCGTGGAACCTCGGCAATATCCAGCAAGGTGGGAAAAACATCGGCACCGACAATCGGCGTATCGCAAACAAAGCCCGGAGCAACCCCCGCCCGTTTCATACCATTCGGCCAGCGAATGATACCCGGGACACGGATACCGCCCTCGTGCGTGGCTTTTTTCCTCCCGCGCAGCCCGCCGGTGCTTCCACGGAACCGGCTCGTGCCATAGACCGAATCCTCCAGATTGAATGAACCGAATTCATGCGGTCCGTCCGGACCGTTATCGCTCGAATACCAGATCAGCGTATCATCGGTAACACCCGCCGCGTCGAGCGCCTGCATGATGGAGCCGATGGCCGCGTCGATCTGGGTGATGTTTCCGTAATATTGCCGAAGGCTGGGATCGGCCAGATCCGCATACGGCTTCATAAACTCCGGATCACTTTCAATCGGCCCGTGCGGTTCATGAAACCAGATCGTGATAAAGAACGGTTTGTCGGTCTCCCGATGCTCCTTCATCCATCGTTCAAATTCACCCGCCACGATCTGCGCCGAATACCCCTTCTGCATACCGAGCGCCTTCCCGTTCAGGAAAAAGTTGAGCGGATCTTTATGGCTCGGTCGCGCAACATTGCCCGTTGCCAGCCAATAGTCATAGCCGTAGTCCTTCATGGAGGGCTGATCCGGATGACCACCGAACCGGAAGTTCTCAAACTGCTCGCTCCCGCCGACGCGTTCTTCATAATAGTGGCTCAGATGCCATTTTCCAAAGTGTGCCGTCTGATACCCCGCATCACGCAACAGTTGCGGCAGCGTGATCTCAGAAGCCCGCAGGTAGCAGAAATGGCTCTGCGGGACCCAGCGGTAAACCCCGTTGCGATAGGGTGTCCGACCGGTCAGAATGGCCGCGCGCGATGGCGAACAGACTCCCGATGCGGAATAACATGCCGTAAATTTAATCCCCTCCTGCGCCAGCCGGTCAATGTTCGGGCTTTGGATATACGCATGGCCATACGACCCCAGATCGCCCCATCCTTGATCATCGGTCAGGATCTGAATAAAATTAACGATCGGTTTTGCTTCTGAAACCAGTGCGACCATGGTTCCAATTACTGCGAGCAAGATTCTCATAGATTATCCCGTTCGCTGGAAAAGACATTGCCCCGCGGTTTTTCCGGCAATGAACGTTTCCAGCCATTCAGTTTTTTCAGAAGCTGCGCCACCACTTCCGGATGTGCATCTTTCAGGTCATGTTGCTCATACGGATCATGGGCAATGTCATACAGCTCCACATAGCCGGAATCCGTATTGGTAACCAGCTTCCACTTTTGATCGACAACCGCAAATGACACCCAGTGGTCAGGCCGGTTTTTGGCTGCAGGCCAGGGGGCATCGATTTTCCAGAAGAGCGGTTTTTCCCGGACCGGCTTACTGGCGCCCCGTAACACGGCAACCTGGCTGACGCCGTCCGGTTCATAGCCGTCGGGTAGCGCGACACCGGCCAGCTCACAAAAGGTGGGCAGCAGGTCAACGGCGGAAATCAGCGAGACATCATCGACCTGCCCGGCCGCTATGTTACCCGGCCAACGGGCGATAAAAGGCACATTGATTCCGCCTTCGAACAGCGAGCCCTTATACGCCTTGCGCCCGGCCGTTATGCCTTTGGCTGCACCGAGGCTATACCCAGCACCGGTTGCCGTGTCATAGGACAGCTTAAGCGGCTCCTCGCCGACCGCACGGGCGGGACCGTTATCGGAACTGAAGATAACCAGCGTGTTTTCTGAAAGCCCCAGTTGGTCGAGGACATCCAGCACCTCCCCGATCCGGTCATCGGCATGGGCCAGCGTTGCAGCATAAATGTTGTCGGCATCCTCCAGGCCCCGGAAACGCCAGCGGTATTTAGGCAGGACATGGAAGGGTGTATGCGGCTCGTGAATCCAGAGATTGATAAAGAACGGCTTCCCCTCTGTCTGCGCCTGCTTAATAAATTTAATTGCACGCGATGCGTCATCGCTGAACGGCATCTGTTCACCCGCACAGTTAAATGCACCATAATCGTCATAACCATACGAACCTGGAACCGGAGAATCCGGAATCATATCGTTGGCGAGATGCCACTTGCCGTAGTGGGCCGTGGCGTAGCCTCCCTCCTTGAGCATACGGGGCAGGAACGGCGCATCCAGCGAAAGCCAGTCGGGCATATTGCGCTGCGCGTTGCTCGGCACCCACGCAAAGTGACCGTTAATACTGTAACGCGCCGGGAAATGGCCGGTAACCACCGCCGCCCGGCTCGGAGAGCAGACGCCGCTTGCAACCGTGAAATGATGAAAGTCCGTTCCTTCATCAGCCAGCCGGTCAATGTTCGGTGTTTTAACATACGGGTGCCCGTGGCAGCTTAAATCGCCCCACCCCCAGTCATCGGCAAAAATGAATAGGATATTCGGCCGGGGATTATTCATTGCCGACACGTCAGCAGCCCCCAGAACCGCAAGTATCAAAAAAACAGATCGCAGCCATTTCATTTTCAGCATTACTTCCCCCTTCATTTATCAATATTTCTTTGCGCTGGCCGCGGCCCCATCTCCAGTTCAAGAATCCCTCCGGCTACAACCTCTTTATGCAGGAGATAAAACCGGCCGAGCGATGTTCCGTTCAGCGTCATGGACTGAATATAAATGTTCTTTGCAGAATTGTTCTTCGCGCTAATCGTGAATTTTGTGCCGCGATAATAGCTGGGATCGAGCGTAATCTCAATCCGACTGAAGACCGGACTCGTAATCTGGTACTTCGTATCCCCTGGACAGATCGGATGAATTCCCATGGCGGCCAGGACATACCAGGCCGACATCTGTCCGACATCCTCGTTGCCGCAAATGCCGTAGCGACCAGTTCCGTAGGCTTTGTCGCAGATCTTCCGGGTCCATTTCTGGGTCAGCCAGGGCATGTCGATTTCATTGAAAAGGAACGGGACATGGTGGACCGGTTCATTGGCATGGTTGTAGTAATCATTCCAAAGAAAATCATCCGGCGTCTTCTCAAAAAAGTCGATGAGTTCCTTTGTAAAATACGCCCGCCCCATCAGCTCGATCAGGCCGGGGACATCGTGTGGAACAAACCAGCCCTGCTGATAGGGATTGGACTCCCGGCATCCCTGCCCATGAACCGTTTTTCCCTTCCAGGGAACCCAGTTTCCGTCATCATCCATTGACCGGAACCACCCGACTTCATCATTCCACAAATTCGTGTAGGCCGAACTTTTCGCATAGTACTCCGCCGCGATCCCCTCCTTGCCGAGACTCTCGGCAAATCGCCCGAGGCACCAGTCCGTGTAAGCATACTCGAGGGTCTCAGAAATCACGCCTTTTTTACCCTCGGCATACCCCCGCTCCCCGTTGCCAAACGTATCCACGGAATTCTTACAGTACGTAAAGGCCTTCTCCTCATCATAGTTGCGGATCCCCTTTTCATAAGCATCCACAATGACAGAAACACCGGGATTGCCCAGCATGCATCCGGAATAGGCATTAAGAATTTCCCAGCGCGGCAGGTAGCCCTTTCCGCTCAGTTCCGCGAGCTGCAGCAGCGAATTCACTTCATCATTCACCATTTCGGGATTGATGAGCGTCTGCAAGGGAAACTGGGAGCGGAAGACATCCCATCCGCTGAAAATCGTGCGATACGTAAAGTTCTCCACCTGATGAACCGTTCCATCTGCGCCGACATACTGTCCGTTCACGTCGGAGGCATTACGAGGATCAATCATCGAGTGGTAAAGTGCGGTGTAAAACTTAGTTTTATCCGCCTCGCTGCCGCCCTCAACCGTTACTTTGGAAAGCGCCTTGTTCCACCGCTCACGGCTTTCATCAACAACCCGGTCAAAATTCCAGTGCGGGATATCGTGCTCCAGATTTTGCTGCGCCCCGTCCATGCTGACGAACGAGATGCCGCTCTTCACGAGAACGGTTTCGCCTCCGGTTGTCTGAAATTCGCTGAAGAACCCCAGATGTGCACCACGGGCACTGCGCCGACCATAAGTAACCTCGGCATCTGCCACCACTTGCTGGTAGGCCTCGCTCTCAATCTCACGTCGTTTTCGAATCCAATCTTTCGGAATATCCGCTCGCCAGGTTCCGTGATTTTTCAGCGGCGTGCTGAACTGACAGTAAAAATAGACCGTATAGTCCGCCTTGCCGGCGCCGTTGCCCCAGCCCCCGCCTTCCGGCGGGCATTTCATCCATCCACGGATGGTGTGCTCATCAACGATCTCAACAAACTGTTCGGTCGAAGTACCGCCCACACGGCGGGACAGATCGATCTGGACCCGGGACTGCCTGTGTTCAGGGAAAGTGAACCGGAGAATTCCTGCACGCGGGGTTGCGGTTAGTTCCGCCCGGATATTATAATCCGAAAGTGTTGCCGCATAGTATCCTACCCGGGCCACTTCGGTATCGTGGCAGAAACGGGAACGGTATCCCGTCTCCGGCTCTTCAGGGTTCCCCCGGTTGGTTTTGAGTTTGCCGGTAGTGGGAGTTATCAGGAAATTACCCAGATCGCCGTACCACCCCACTCCGCTCATGTGTGTGAAACTGAATCCTTCGATCGTAGGGTGCTCAAAGGAATAGCCCGAGCCGTTGTCACCCCCCGTCAGCGTATCGGGACTGAGTTGCACCAAACCAAAGGGAGTCGCCGCTCCCGGAAATGTTTTACCCAGGCCATGGACATCTTCCGTGTCTTGACGATAAGTCACCACCCCGATCATCGGATCGACATAGTCTACCGGCTGCTTCGCACAGATCAGCATAGCCGTCGCAAAAACAGCGCATACGGGAAGACTCCACTTCATTTGCACCTCGGGTGATTATTTTTCGGATTGCTTTGCGGCCATCGGGTTGACGAGGCTTCCATGCTGCTGTTTTCCTTTTCCGCCTTCCACTTTAATCAGCGCCACTTCCGGGCCAGCCGCCAGTGTCAGTTTGACAACACTGTGCAGACTGCGCGTCTTCCCCTGCTCAAGTTTGAGCAACAGGCCGGCATCGTTCTGTTCAAAAACAACCTCTTCCCCGCCGAGTTCCTCGCAGGCCAGAACCTTGCGAGGAAGGGGCGGAAGTTTCAGCATTCCATCTGTCCACTTGAACACATGCAGGTAGAGCGCGTTCCCTTTGGTGCAGGATCCGCCCCATTGTCCGCTGATGTAGGGCCCGCCTTCGGTGCCGTAGATGCTCTCTCCGTAGGTTTCGATCCACGGCCTGAATGCTTTCAGGTTTTCCATTTCCGACGGACGCAGTGACCCGCTGGCCATGGGCCCGACATTCAGCAGCATATTCCCGCAGCCGGTTACGCAGGCGGCCAGCATTTCGGCACACTGATCAAAAGAAGCGGTAACCGCATCCGGCCGGTAGGACCAGCCTCCGTGCCCGTCCGGTCCCTTCGACATCGGCATACAGGTTTCCCATGGATAATCCTTATGAAAAACACCCACCTTGCCTTCGGGGGTTTTAAAATCCCCTTGTGTCAGGGCAACCAGCGCAGGGTCGGGTTGCTCGGCCCCCTTCTTTC
The DNA here is from genome assembly GCA_964486885.1 of uncultured Verrucomicrobiota bacterium. GTDB lineage: Bacteria > Verrucomicrobiota > Kiritimatiellia > Kiritimatiellales > Pontiellaceae > Pontiella. Next base: position 17,159 of record CAZAPF010000016.1, on the reverse strand, counting down.
TGCGAATAAATTTTGCAGCCCGGTTGTTGACGATGATGCCCGGCTGCAGCTCGTAGATCATCTCAAAGAGTTCTTCAAAGCGATACTGAGACCAGTCCCCAGCCACGTGATCGAACCACAGCACCGAAACCTCGCCATAGTTGCTCAGCAACTCACGAATCTGCCCATGGTAGAAATCATTGTATTTGCTGTTGTCGCCGGCCAGATAATCGGGATGGGTCCAGTCGCGGGTGGAATAGTACCAGCCCAGCTTCAGGCCGTGCCGATGAACCGCATCCGCCAGTTCCTTGCAGATGTCGCGTTTAAAGGGCGTATGAGCAATGTTGTAGTCGGAGAGTTCGGTCGGCCAGTTGGAAAACCCATCGTGGTGCTTGGCCGTAAAAACGATGTATTTCATACCGGCTTCCTTTGCCGTGCGCACCAGCGCATCGGCATCAAACTCCACCGGATTGAATTCCTTGTATAGCGCGTCGTAGACCGCATCCGGCACCAATTCCCCTTTCCCGGGATGGTCAAACGGATGGGTTTCACGGGCCCAGCCGATTTCCACCCCGGCCACACTCGAAGGCCCCCAGTGAATAAACATTCCAAACTTGGCATCCAGCCACCAGTCCATCTTAGAGGGCAACGTCGTGGACTGCGCCCCCTCATCCGATTTCGTTGAAGCAGCAAATGCACCGAATGGCAACATAAAGACAAGCAAGATTAGTGAATATCTTTTTTTCATTCTTAAGTCTCCTTGATCAAGAACCGTTTTACGCTCTAAGCATGGAACAGGCGGATTATCCCATTTACTTGCCGATCCCCAAATTAATGGACTGCGACTCAGCCCACTTACGGTCGGCAATGTTAACCTGCCACAGGTTTTCACCGGCCATTTCAACCGATGTCACGGTACAGCCTTCCGATCCCGCAGCCGTAAGCGGTTGCTTACTGTAGAAGGTCAGGGATCCGTTCCGAGCACCGGCGTTACTCAACTCGATTTTCACGCTGGACGGCGTAACCCGGAGGTTGTCAATCTCGGTTGCACCGATCGAAAGGTGCAGGTCGGATCCGACCAGGACCGGGCGGTCGCCGATTAGCGGCGTAAAACGCAGCAATGTGGATGACAGATGCTCAAGCGGCTCGGTGGTGTAGGAGTCGGAAGCATATCCGACGACCTTGCCCTGCCAGAAGTCATACACCGCACATTGAACGCCCGTAGGCAGACCGGCCGACGAAAATTCAAGAGAGATGGGATTACTGCCTTCCATCACATTGTACAGGTTGTAGACCGCAAAATTACCGAACAAACGTTCTGCTGCAAATCCGAAGGTCGTGTTGTTCGGCGATTGCCCCAGCGTAAGCAGGCGGGCAGGCTCACGGCTGCCGGGACGCATGATTTCATAGTTGCGCCATACCGCCTTCACATCCGGTTTATTAATCGGCTCGCTGATCATTGCAGTGCCGCCGACCAGCGTATTGATATTGTGCCAGGTTTTCCACATGCCCTCACCCTGCGGCGTAAAACCTACCCGGCGGCTATCCAGCTTCGGGGCCAAATAGGAAACATCCGGGTCATTCTGCCACCAGACGTTGTCATAAATCTGGAAACGCAGCACGGAATCGAGGCACTTATCGAAGTGTGCCGGGTGGGAATCAGGTCCCACACGGGCGGCGTCAATAAAGCCGATCACCCCGCGCGTCGGCTGCCCGAGACAGGAAAGGATATACATCTCTTCCCCGGCAGCATCGCGGTAAAGCGTGTACAGTTCGCGGAAAACCTGCAATCGGGTTTTGGTCGGATCGACAAAGCGGCTTCCGATCCCGTTAAAATCGATCTTGATGTACCCGAAGCCGCGCTCACGGGCATCACTGATGATTTTATGCAGGTATTTTTTAGTCGCCGGATGGTCCGGATTAACCCACTTGGCTCCCCCCGGATGGAACGGATTGGGATTCATAAAGCTCGCAATGCCCTTCGCATTGGTCTGGATCGCATCCGGATTTTCTTCAATCCAGGGATGATCCGGATTAATCATCAGCGGTGCAAACCAGACCCCCGGAACACAGCCCGCTTCGCGGATGGTTTTGGCCACACGGGCCATGCCCATCGGGAATTTATCATTCGCACTCCAGTCCCCGTCCATCTTCTGGTAACCATCGTCAATCTGAATAATGCCCTTACCGAAGGTGTTCGGGTTTTCTTTGATTGTTTTGGTTACATCCAGCACATGGTCAGCATCAATTTTTGTGGTTCGGTCATACCAACTGCACCAGCCGTAAACAGCTCCTTTATTGCGGCGCACGCCATGCGTCTCTGCCACCCAGCGCGTCCAAATATCCGTAGAGGTTCGGGTCGGCTCAAAAACAACAATCATCTCTTCACTGCGGCGGCTTTCACCGGCACGCACCAGCACGTTGTCCATCATCACTTCGGCCTTCAGAGCCTGCTCACGAACTTCAACGGCGGTGTAGGCCTCTGCCGGCCCCACCGGGCCCACTAGAAACCCCTGGTCCTTCGCGTTGCGAATTAGAGCCACCTCATTGAGGCGCTTGTTCATTTCGCTCAGCGGAAGCGCCGGTGACGCCTCCATCAACGGAGTCACCAGCCACTCAGCCGGATCGGCAACTGTCAAAACTCCTCCGGGACCCTTATTCAAATCCAGCAGGTCGACATTGCGCAGGTTCACATCCTTTTCGCTGCGGTTGTGAAAATCCGCCTGCAGCGTAAACGCCCGTAGGTTATTCAGACGTTTGAGCGTCAGTGTATATTGGAAACTGTCATCCCCGTATGTCGCCGTACTGATTTCCGCATCACCGAAAGGAGTCGTCCCGACCGTCGTGCGAACCGGTTCAACCACGGCATATCCTTTGGTGCCAACCCGATGACTCTTCCCGTCCAACGTATAAACGGCCGAAGAAACCCCGCTGAATTCCCTGATTCCATCCGCATCAACGACAATATGCTGCGCATCATCCGAAAACCGAACCCACTCCGCCGCCTGAACGCCATGCGCTGCTGCCCCAAAAGCGAAGCCGATCCCCATCAACCCTCTGATCCATTTATTCATTCTGAATGTTCCTTTTGACTTATAAATTATGTTGCGCAAAATCGGCAGACCTTGCGCAGTTGTATATGTATAAAATACCTATTCCTGCCGATTTGAACACCTCTTCAACATCCCCTGTTTAGTAGATGCGAATTCAAAAGCCAGGCCGCAGGAAGTTATGATATGAATTGCGTTTTCAAATATTTAAAAAGAAAATTTAACGAGGGAACCCATGCTACACGATCCAAGTCATTACACTCCTATGGTTGTCGCAGAGGAAATTCAGGTTACCGAAAACGATAAGAATATTCTTCGCGAACTGGCTTCGCAAAAGGCGGAAATTGGCACCCTGTCGGAACAAAAAGAAAACGCCCGCCTTTGGACCGCACTCAACGATCTCAAATCCGAACGCCCGATGGTTTGGATTAATGAAATCTGCTGGAACGAAATGAATGTGGACGACGAGCTGACCCTCCGGTGCGAGGGAGGCTGGGCCCGTGAACAGGAACTGAACCTGCGCCGCGAGCTGTATCAATGGAACCATCTGCCGGGCGACATGGTGGTTAATCCGTGGATCGAATGCCCCAAAGCCATCCACAGCACCGATTTCGGCATCATGGAAGATACTAACGTAGTAAAAACCGAAGAAGACAATGACGTGGTCTCACGTCACTTCAATGTACAGATCGAAGAGCTCTGTGATCTGGAAAAAATAAAAATGCCGGTCGTGGTTCACAACGAAGCCGCAACGGCGTTCCGCCAGCAGGCGTTCAACGACGTATACGCGGACATTCTCCCGATCAAAACAGTTGGGCAGAGCCACATCTGGTTTACTCCCTGGGACTTCCTGATCCGCTGGACCGGCATTGAAAATGCCATGATTGGACTCTACGACGACCCCGACCTGTTCCACGCTGCAGTAGACCGGCTGGTCGATGCATGGATGGTGGAGCTCGATCAGTTTGAAGAACAGAACTTACTTGAACTCGACAACTCCAACGAGCGCGTAGGCTCCGGCGGCTACGGTTACATCTCGGAACTTCCAAACATTGGAAACGCGCCGAAGCATGTCCGCCCCGGGGATATGTGGGGTTGCTCCAACGCACAGATCTTTTCCGAAGTGTCGCCCAATATGCACTGGGACTTCGCCATTGCACACGACATGCGCTGGATGGAGCGCTGGGGCGTCAACTATTACGGCTGCTGCGAACCGCTGCACAACAAAACCGATATTCTCAAAAGGATTCCCCGCCTGCGCAAGGTTTCCACCAGCGGCTGGTGCGATGTGGAAAAAATCATGGAAGGGCTCGGACAGGATATGGTTTACAGCATCAAACCCAGCCCGGCCATCCTCGCGGAAGACAATTGGCACCCCGAACGCGCCCGCGAGGAAATCCGTCGCGTGCTGGACATCGGGGACGGACAAACCCACATGGAATTCATCATGAAAGACATCTCCACCGTCCGCCATCAGCCGCAGCGACTCTGGGAATGGGCAGCAATCGCCTCAGAAGAAGTCCAGCGATAACAACAGAAAGGAAAACCCATGCTGAACATGTTGGATTTCGGAATTCTGATCGGCTACGTGCTGATGGTCATTGGGGTCGGTTGCGGGGCAGCCTGGTTTCAGAAGCGCAAAGCCGCGCGGCTCGGCAAGGCGCAGGACGACGGGGCCTACTTCCTGGCGGCGCGCACGCTGGCGTGGCCCATCATCGGCCTGTCGCTGTTTTCCACCAACATTTCAACCGTCCACATTGTGGCGTTGTGCGAAGAGGGCTTCCGTAGCGGACTGGCCTATGCCAACTTTGAGCTGGCGGCTGTCTTTACACTGGTCATCCTGGCGGTGTTCTTTGTTCCATTCTATCTGAGAGCACACGTGACCACCCTGCCCGACTTTCTCGAAAAACGGTTTAATCGCAACTGCCGCGACTTCCTTGCCTTCATTTCGATCATCTCCGCCATCTTCATTCATATCGGTGTTTCCCTCTACGCCGGCGCGGTGGTCATCAACGCCATGCTCGGCTTGGGCACCGAAATTGCGCAGCTGATGCCGACCATGATCGCAATCGCCGTGGCCACCGGTCTCTACGTCGTGGTCGGCGGCCTGCTGGCCGTCACCCTGACCGATGCCATCCAGACGACCACCCTGCTGATCGGCTCCGCCGTCGTCACCTACTTCGCCTTCACCAAGCTGGGCGGATGGGGAGCGCTGCACGACACCGTCGGCCCGCACATGATTTCCGTACTGCGCCCCTCCGGCGATTTCAGCGGCATGCCGTGGCATGCGGTGGTGCTTGGCTATCCAGTCATTGGAATCTGGTACTGGTGCACCGACCAGACCATCGTCCAGCGCGTGCTCGGCGCCAAAAATGAAGACCACGGCAAGGCGGGTGCGCTGTTTGCCTGCTTCCTGAAACTGCTGCCGATGTTCCTGTTCGTGCTGCCCGGCCTGCTCTGCCTGGCGCTGGTCAACAACGGACTGCTGCCGGAACTGGCCGACACCAAAGAGGCCTTCGCCCACATGGTGATGAACCTGCTCCCCGCCGGAATGAAGGGACTGATTGTCGCCGCCCTGCTGGCCGCGCTCATGGGCACCATCGCCGGGGCGCTCAACTCGATCGCCACCCTGTTTGCATTCGACCTCTATAAGCGATTCAAGCCCGACACCTCCGACAAAAAACTGGTGCACATTGGACGCGCCGCCACCATCACCGGTGTCATCCTGGCCATCATCTGGTCGCCAATCATTGGACGGTTCGACTCCATCTACGGCGCGATCGCTTCGATGATCTGCTACATCTCACCGCCGATCACCGCCGTCTTCATGGTCGGTATTTTCTGGAAGCGCGCCACCGCCAGGGCCGGGGCCATCACGCTGTGGTCCGGCTTCGCCATGGGAATGGTGGTCTTTGCACTCGACCTGTTCAAAGCCCAGACCGGCTGGAGCATGCTCTTCATGCATTCCGCCGGCATGCTGTGCGGCATCTCCATTCTGATCATGATCGTTGCGTCGCTGCTCGATAAAGACACCAACACCGAGGAAAACCTGAAGCTGGTCTGGGACTCCCCGATGACGCCGCTTCGGATCAAGGGTGCGCCCGGCCTGCTCAACTATAAGTTCCTCTCCATCGTGGCACTGCTGGCCGCCTCCGCCCTCTACTTCGCCTTCCGCGCCCCGTCCGACGAAAAAATAGAGGCATGGAAAACCGCCAACCCGGAAAATGCCGCCAAGATCGAAGCGCACATCCACCCGGCCCCGGCCGCAGCAGCTGTTGGAGAAGAAGAATGAACCGGAAATTTTTCACTGTCTTGCTCGTTCTGTCCGCCCTTTCAGCCTTTGGCTTTTCGCCCTATGAAAACCGCCTGATGAGCGGCGAGCCCACCCGTGTTGCCCTGATCGCTGCCGTACAGCCCGGCAGCGAAGCGGAGCTGGAAAGCGCTCTTCAGACACTCTCCGAAAAGAAAGCGGTCAAGGCGTTGAAGAAAAAAAGGATCACCAACCTGGCCACCTACCAACAGAAGCTTGCCGATGGCAAAACCTGGGTCATGATCTACTTCGACTATGCCGGAAGCGAATATCTGCAGGCCGCCGACGCCTTTGAAAGCGTCGAGGGCGTCCAGGCATTGGAAAAGCTCGTGGAGCCGCATCCGCGTGCCGCGCGGTACGGAACCCAATGGCTGCAGATGGAGTGGATCAACTATATCCGCGCCTCGCAGAAAGAAGGCAAAGCCGCCGACCGCATTGCCATGGTCACCCGCATCGAGCCGGAGAAGGAGCAGGAATATCGAGTTCTTCACCAAACCGTGTGACCCGGCGTGGTCGACCAGATGGTGCGCGGAAATTACCGGGACTTCTCTATCTTTTTTGTCGAAATCGAGAATAGCCTCTACGAGTTTTTCCACGTGGACCATGTTGGAACCGACTCCGAAAAGGATGGGAAGATGAACAGCACAGATCCGTACAACCTGCGCTGGTGGAAACTCACCGACCCCTGTCAGGATCCCCTGCCCGGTGCCTCCGGCCCGTGGCTGATGATGGACAAGATTTCAGAATAACGATAATGGAGAAATACAATGGGAATGTTTGACACAGCCGGAGACAAATCGTCATCTGAACGCACGGAAGGCACATTGAAGAAACTTGATCGACTGCAAAAGGCGGTTCGGCATGAAGAACCCGACTGCGTTCCTGTTAGTGATTTTTTCTGGGGAGGCTTCGTTGAACGCTGGCGTAAGGAGCTTGGCTTGCCCGACGATGCCAACCCCTACTACTATTACGATCTGGACTGGATCGTAACGGTTTGCAACATGGATCCCTGGATTCGCTCCTTTGAGACGGTGGAAGAAACCGATGATCATGTGATCGTTAAGACGGGATTCGGCGTCTACATGAAGAAAAAAATCGAATACCCGATGCCCGAAATGTTCAAATGGGACATCGACACCATCGAGAAACTCGAAGAAGCCGAATTCGATGCCCCCGATGATCCGCGCCGCTTTTTCTCGGCTGGCGACAACCAAATTGCCGGTGTCGGCGATGGATTTGAGCGCAACTCCCCCGCATGGATCGGAACCGTCAAGGGGCTCCACCCCGACTTTCCAGTGTTTGGAAGTATCATTGAATGCTCTGAATTTCTAACGCGGGCGATTGGCCAGGAAAATGCCATGCTGTGGATGGGGCTCTATCCGGAGCGCATGGGCGCGTGTATCAACCGGGCTGGTCAGTTCTATTTCGACATGGCCAAGGCGCAGATTGATGCCGGTGAAGGTCTTCTCGACGGCTTTATGATCTGGGGCGATGTCGCCTACGGGAAAGGTCTGTTTTTCTCGCCGGACTACTGGCGCGAATATTTCAAGCCCTGGGTCAAAGCGATTGCCGACTATGCGCATGAAAAAGGATTGATGGTTTTTTATCATGGTTGCGGCAATGTACACGCCATCTTAGAGGACTATGCCGAAATCGGAATTGATGCCTACAACCCACTTGAGGTGAAGGCCGGCATGGATGCCGTGGAACTACGGAAACAACATGGACACACCATCGGCTTCTGCGGAAACAGCGACATGCAGATCTGGGAAACCGGCGACAAGGACAAAATCCGGAAAGAGGTGCTGACGAAGCTGAACGCGGCAAAGGGCGGCGGATACATCTTCCAGTCCGACCATTCGGTGGCAAGCAATGTGTCCGGGAAAACCTATGACTATATTGTCAAGCTGGTCCGGGAGCATGGGGTCTATCCGCTGGCGCTGGGTGAATTTGATGAGGAAATGCAAGATGACGAACGGAGAGAATAAAATTATGAAACGGTACGGAACAGTTATTGGAGTCAAGGAAGAGCAGGTCGAAGAGTATAAAAGGCTGCATGCGGCGGTCTGGCCGGATGTGCTGGCCATGATCAAGGAGTGCAACATCGAAAACTACTCCATCTATCTGCGCAAGCTGCCGGACGGGAAGCACTATCTGTTCAGCTACTTTGAGTATATCGGAGAGGATTTCGAGGCCGATTGCGCCAAAATGGCGGCCGATAAAACTACACAGGAGTGGTGGGATGTCTGCATGCCCTTCCAGTCCCCCCTTGAAGATCGAGCCGAAGGAGAGTGGTGGGCCGCCATGGAAGAAGTATTTCATCAGGGTTAGACAGGAAATTACAATGACTTCAAGAGAACGCGTACTCGCAGCAATCAACCACCAGGAAACCGGCATGATTCCGGTCGACCTGGGCTCCAACCCCAGCTCCGGCATCTCCGCCATGGGCTACACCAAACTCAAAAAGGCCCTCGGCATCCAAACCGGCCACACCCGCATCTTTGATGTGGTTCAGCAACTGGCACAGGTCGAGGACGAGGTGATCGACGCCCTGGGGCTGGACATCATCGACATTGGTCGTGTCTTCAACACCTCCGACAACGACTGGTACGACATCACCATGCCCGACGGCTCCACCGCCCAGTATCCGAAATGGTTCAAGCCGATCGAGCGTAAAGACGGATCAAGCGAAGTGGAAGCCGATGGCATCGTCATTGCCCGCCGCCCCGCCGGCGGTGCATTGTACGACCAGGTTTACTTCCCTTACGAAGACGACTACGAGGGGACACTCGTATCTTTTTGCAGAAGCGCCTTAGCGGCCACAAAAAAATCAGGGATTCATCGTATTCATTCTCATTTACGAAGTTAGAAAAAAGGGGCCGCCAAGGGACGAACTACGAGGGAATCGCATCTTTTTGTACGAAGCACCTTGGCGGCCACTAAAAATCAGGGATTCATATTTTCTACTCAAATTGGAAGGTTAGAACTGAAAGGTTACTTTTCCGCTTAAAATGTGCTCGGCATACGTATCGGAAAACAGACCATCGTAGTCTACTTCAAATTTTGCGGACTGGTGTCTCCAGCTCCAGACATCGAATCCAAGGCCGACTTTCAGCAGGTCTTCGTCGCGCGGCCGCACACCGAAGGTGTACGGGTTTCCGGCAACAATGTAGCTGAAATCATCCAGATCGGGGTTGAATTCATGCAGCCAGTGAATCCGAAATTCGGGAATCGCGGCAATGCCCCGGTTCAGCCAGTCGATCTGGTGTTTGGTGGCCACGTTGACACCGATCGAACCTAGGTAGGACTCGGCATCGTATTCATTCACATCCAGCGTCGGGGTGTTCAGGAAATTGCGCCGATAGGCGGATTGATTGTAGGTCGATGCCAGAAAGGACAGTTCCGGAGTGATGGCCAAATTTTCCCCCGCACCGAATGTTTTCCCGACACCGATATATGCGGCAAGAATATCCGAGTCGAACTCGCCATCCATCATGGCATTCTTTTCCTCCGTATCGCTCATGCCATAGGTCAAGGCCAGGTCCATGAATGCACTCTCGCCTCCAAATGTGGCATAGACCGACCCATGATATGTTTTTGTATCGGCAGTGTAGGCATCGTCGGCATCGAGGTTGGCCGCGGCAAAGCCTCCGGCCAGACCGACCAGCAGGTTCCCGAAACTCTTGTCGATACCGATGACGCTTCCGAAGGTCTGGGCATCGTAGCTGGCAAAGCTGCTATCCTCCGATTTTGAACCGAATGCGCCGTACGCCCGGATCCAGCCCTGCAAACCGCTGTCCTCCGCTTCGGGACCGGCCACTCCTTGCGGAGCCGCATGCCGGTTAAAGCGTGGCTTGGTGGATGCAAATCCGTTCATGGAGCGAAATTCGGTTCCGCGGGCGGCAATCTGGTTGGCCACCTGAGACTGGGTCTGGAAGGCGATGTCGGCAACTTCGGGCAGCTGGGACACGGTATACCGCATCATTTTCGTGCCCGCATCTTCACCCTGTGCGTTGATGTTGTAGAAGACCCCGGGACTCGCATTCGTAATTCCGGTGTCCAGCGCAGTAAGAATCGCGTCATCCAGATCGTTCAGCGAGCTGTTGGTCAGCGAGTTGTATTCGTAATCAACACGAATGCCGCTGGAGACGACCGCATCCTTCTGCTTGTTCAACCAGCCGACATCCACATCTACGATGTCCTCAACATCATTTCCACCGAACTCAACGGCTGCGGCATCGGCCACCTTAACACTGCCCACCGGGGTGGCGGATATTGCAGAGAGAACGATCTTCGAATTGTTGGATACCACCAGCGTTCCGGAAACATCCAGCAGACCGCGACCGCCACTGAGCGAATCCAATGAAACGGTAACGCTGGAGCCATCGCGCATGATCAGATCGCTGCCGCTGGTGGTTTGAACCGTTCCGTAACCTGCACTGATGCTTGTTCCGCTGGAAAGTTCCGCTCCTTGGGTAAAGGTCAGGGAACTGTTGGCGCCGCCAAGCGTAAACCGAGAACCTGTAGCTGTGACCGCCCGGGCAGAACCGACGAAGGCCATGGTGCTGTCAGCGCCAATGTCGACATTGGAGAAGAATGCTCCCTGTGATTCGTCAGTAAGGTTTATATCCGCATCGCCTTCCATCAAGGAAAAGGATCCCGAATATTTGGCAGTGGTGTCGACCGATACGGTTGCCTTTCCCTCCCCGTACTTGTAGATGTCGCCCTCAATGGTTCCGCCGGTGATGGCCAGAGTTTTCGCGGAGGTATTGTTGAAAAGAACGTCGCCATTGATGAGGGTATCGGTTTCGGCCGAGGTTTGGTTGATTTCGAGATTCGCATTCTGCGCCCAGACCCCGATATTACCCATTTGCCGGACTCCGTTAGCACTTCCATCCGCACCGCCGGTAAAGGTACCACCGTTGATGGTAAGTTTCTTGTCGGTCACATAGGCTCCCGCACCGCCATAAGCATTGGCCTCTCCTTCGCCGGACGCGGTTCCTCCCCTTCCCCCGTAATACGTACCACCGTTCACGATTACAGTAGAGTTTTCGGCCAAGAGACCAGCACCGCCTGAAGCTTCAGCTAAGGCCGATGCGTTCGCAATTGAACCATTGCCGCCATAGCTCACTACATCCCCGCTGATGGTCGTGGTTCCGGTATTATTCAAAATACGAATGCCGGCGCCACCCATGGCAATGGCCCGTCCATTTTCATCGGATGTACGAGTCATTTCACTATTTTCAGTGACCTCGGTCCACGATCCGGCAGTAATGGAAGCCTGCCCACTCCGCCCGGCCTCGAAGTATCCGCCATGGATGCCAATCGCACCGCTGCTTTCCACAAGCAGACCGGAGCCCCCAACGGTTTCGATCGTGCCATCCGGTCCTGCCACATTCACGTTAACCGCATCACCGCCGAAGTAGCGACCATCTTCAACATCCACAACGCCGGAAGCTGAAACCAGCACGCCGTGCCCTCCGTTCCCGAAGACCGATTGCCCACGAGTTCCAACCTCTATCGCGTTTACCGTGTACTCGGTTTCTGCAGTTTGTTGGCTTCCAATGAAGTCGCCACCCGTGATCAACGTTTTACCACTCACCTGAACTGCTGTGAGACCATCGCCTCCGATTCTATTGAACGAGCCATTGACAGCCTGATTAAGGGTTTCAACATTCTGCCCATAGCTTCCGGCCTGGAAGCGGTCGGTGGCAATACCGGTTCGATTGCTGATTGTCAGGGTTTCACCCAGTTGATTTACATACAACCCGGATGGCGCATGCCCGTAAGGTGTATTCTCATACAGATCGCTACTCAAACGTTGTAAATACTGCGGTTGCTGATCCCCTGCGATAAATGAGGCACCTTGGATCTCAAGTTTTCTTAAAGTCTCAAAATATCCCCCCGAGAATCCTTCGCCACCAAAATAGTTGCCTTCCTTGAAGGTCCAGCCACCCAGGGTTCTGCGACCAATAATCGACACCGCGTTGTCGTCATAGCCATTCCATTGTACACGCGTGCCAGCAACCTTCCCGTCAATACGCGAAACAGAGGGATCATCCTTACCAATCACCGTGGTGGACTGGGATCCAGTAAGGTTAGCCCTGGTACCGGCCCCGTAAGCATAAATACGCCCACTTAGCCGATGGTTGATATAGAAAACCGCTTCAGCATCTTTAGATCCCCGCATGAGACCGGTAGTACCACCTGCTTGCGTTCTGTTGGTAGCGGAACCCAAAGAGTCTCCAACCCAGAGGTTCTCTCCACTTGCTATCCAGATTTCATTAAGCTTCGATTCCGTATCGTTGTTTGGGATATCTTCAGAAGCATAAGTGTATTTGATCAAATTTGGAGGCAAGTAGGGATCATCATAATCAGCCACCGCGTAGATGTTCCTACTAAGGTGCCTATGCCCCAGACTGTCTTTTAGCGTCGGCAAGGTGATGGCTGTCTGAGCAAGGGTTCCACAAGCTGAGAAAGCGATGCATACAATATAAGTAATAATTGCCCTGTAGGGCCCCGATTTCATCATAAACACACCATTCTTCATAATAATTATCCCTTAATAACTCACGTTCTATCAGCTTTGCTCCATCGTTAGTTCCATTGGTTTCAAATTGCATGGTTGGAACGGTTGAAACGTTAATTTCAACTTACATGGAATGAATAATTTACATGACTGATCAGAAATGAATATCCCCCGTTCTGCCTAGGCGAATTAGTGGAGGAGGCGGTATCTTATCGCGACCTGCAACGGTTCATGCAGAGACTATCTGCATCCATCGCTTCTGACAGAATTCTAAATACACAGCAGTAAACCGATGGAACCTACAACGGTTAACGTCAATAAAAACATTTTCATTCCATCTCCTATTTCAAAACCTTTACGTTGATAAAATATTGCGTTCGAGATTGATCCTTTCATCATTTCTCATCACTGGTATCCCAACATTAGTCTCACAACTGCATATGGAGCAAAAGCCGCCCCCGCTGATCGTGCATTCCCCGTCCTAAAACCGCCCTTATCGAAGCTGCTGCATTATTGAAAAAGATGCCTATATCAAACCCATTGAAACAGCAGCGTACTCGCTTCATTGGAATCGTCTATCAACAGTTCGGGGATGCCTGAGGAATAGACAGCCCCTTGATCGACCATTCATTCAACCGGCGAACTACTTTGGGATTCGCCGGAAACAGTTCATTGCCGCAAGGAGTACCGGAGCAGGAGTCAAAGCCCTGATTGTTTGGCAGAAATTCCGGATCATACGCCTTCCAGATTTCCGGCGGGCTCGGCAGTAGAGGCGAGTTGGCGAGCGAACTGCCAACTGCGCCCAAGGGTGACTAGCTCAGTAGCGCCAGTATGACGACGAGTCTCCTTCCGGCATTCATATCTGGGGCACCCTTATTTGGAAGGCTGAGTCATTGAAAATGGACGCGCCTCCGGCGACGTGCCCCACGCCGAGGGCTCGGGGCCCATAACAAACTCGATGGTTCCGCCGTTCACGATGGCATCATGCAACAACCAGGTATTATCCCATGCCTTACCGTTGATCTTCATGCTCTGCACGTAGATATTCAGAGCAGAATTGTTCTTCGCCCGGATCACGCAGGTCTTGCCATTAGGCAGATTCAGCTTCACTTCATCAAAGATCGGACTGCCGATGGCGTATTCCGGAACGGCGTGAAGATAAGGATAAAAGCCCATCGCACTGAAAATGTACCACGCCGACATCTGCCCGGCATCTTCGTTTCCGCTGATGCCCCAGGTGTCGTTGCGGTATTCATGTTCCAGCACGAGTCGGAGCTGTTTGGCGGCTTTGGCCGGTGCACCGACATAGTTATAGGCGTAGATAGCATGCTGATCCGGCTCGTTACCGTGCCAATACTGGCCGAAAAGCTCCGAGCTGTGCCGACCGCCCTGCGCAGTCAAAAACTCATCCAGCCGGGCCTCGAGCGCGGCGTCACCGCCCATCAGGTTGATCAGCCCCTGCGTGTCCTGCATGACGTGCCACAGCCACTGCCAGGCGTTCCCTTCGCAATAGTCCCTGTTCCCATGGCCGGTAAAGGCCAGCGGATCAAACGAATCGGGATAGGACCAGTTCCCCTCTTTATCCTTTCCACGGAAAAACCGGGTCTCGGGGTCCCACAGTTTTTTATAGTTTTTCGCCTTCGCGTCAAACGGAGCAACCTGATCCTTTTTGCCCAGCGCTTCGGCGAAACGGGCGATGCTGAAGTCGCAGTAGGCGTGCTCCAGGGTTCTGGAGGCGTTGATGTAGTTCGGATAGGTGACGTATCCGTATTTCAGATAATCGTCCAGAAAATCGCGCCGGCCCCGACTTTTATCGTGCGGGACGGTTGCGTTTTTATAAACGAGGTTCCATGCCTGCTCTGTATCGAAATCCGTGATGCCTTTGATGTAGGCGTCGGGAATAATTACATCGCACCAGGAACCGGGCATGCAGAAGACCTCCTTCGGTCCAAGCTTCCAGCGCGGCCCCCAGCCGCAATCGCGAAAGTCGTCGAGCATGGTTTTAATCACATTGAGCTGCAGGTCGGGCGCCACCAGCGTGTAGAGCGGATGTGCGGCGCGGAAGGTGTCCCAGGTTGAGAGCACTGTATAATGGTTGTGTCCGGCGGTCTTGTGCACGCTGCCGTCGAGACCGCGGTATTCATTGTTCACATCGCTGGCAAGCTGCGGATGAAACATGGCGTGATAGACGGCGGTGTAGAAGTTGACTTGCTGATCGCGTGTGCCGCCTGTGACCTCAAACATGGCCAACTGCTTTTCCCACTCCTGTGCGGCTGCACTACGTACGCCGTCAAAATCCCAATCCGGAATCTCCAATTCCAGATTCAACCTGGCGTTCTCCGCACTTACGTATGAAATGCCGACCTTCACCTGCACAGCCTCTCCTGCCGTTGTGGAAAAAACTGCAATGCCGCCCTCGTCACCATGATCAAGCAGATCAATCGCTTTACTGAATTCCATGTAAAACCAGGTGGTATGTTCGCTCCAGGCGGTTGTTGTAACGCTTCCGCTCAATGCGCGGTCACCGTGATGAACCAGGTTGCCGGAAACCTCGGCCTCGCCGCAATAAAGAGCCCCCTGCCCCAAATCAATAAGCACGCGACCCTCTTCAGCGCGAGGATAAGTATAACGGTGAATTGCAGCCCGTTTGGCACAGGTCATCTCAGCGACAATACCGCTTTGCCCAAGCTCCGCCATGAAATATCCCGGCTCTCCGGACTGCTGTTTTTTTGCAAGCGGAACCTTGGCACCCAGTTCCTTTTCGCCGGCAACCGGCAACAGAACCAAAACGCCATAAGATCCGCACCCGGTTCCCTGCAAGTGGGTATGGTTAAAACCGATCAGCTCTTCAACATTGTTGTTGTATCCGCAAGGAACATGAGGAGCGTTGAACGGCCCCGGTGAAATCATCCCGAACGGGCGGATGGCAGCCGGAGAACACTGCGCACTCGAGGCCGATCCCAAAAAAACATTCACTCGCTCGGAAAGGCGTTCTGCGAAGCAACCTCCACCCATAGCGATTATAACCAACCAATTGACAAACCACTTCTTCATTCGCGATCCCTCTGGATTTCCGTCCGACACCAGCCGCACGCTTGGTCTAAAGCAGGCGCGCAACCAGATTCCATTAATTCAATAATGTACCTCCAGAAATCAGACTCGTCTATCGGCCGTTCGGGAGATACCAGAAGGATCGAATGAATTTTGATCGATCATTCAATCAGTCGGGAAATTCTATATGGTTACACGGTTAATCCTGATGGAAGACTTCTTCCATGGCGGCCCACCATTCTCCTTCACCACGATCGGAGAATGGCTCATGGCAGGGCATACAGACCTCCCACCATTTCTGAATGACTGGATTCGATGCATAGTGACCATATCGCCTTCAAAATCATCACCGGTATATTCAAAATAGCTGAACAGTGCGCCAATTGGGATGCAGAACATAGGCATCCATGTCCAGAGATAGCCGTCAGCTAAGAATTGCTGTCCCTGGTTTTCTTAAACTTCAAAACGCTGCTGACGGGCGTTTTTCAGGAATTAAGCCTGCATAGTTCGACGTTGCTAACGGGCGTTGTACCCGGCATTCCCACCAATCTGGAGTCAGCCATATAAATCCCGAGTCCTCCCTTTCCAGTGGTGATAACAAATGTCAACACGAGGAATAATTGGGTTCAGGTGCAATGACACCGACAAGTTAATTTACAATCATGCTGATTCTCAGCCGGATACACTGGGACTGAAGGTCTTGCGGGAACTACGGAACGTTGATAACTGGAACGTGGTATTGGACCGCGCAGAAAGTCTTATCCCGATCCCTGAACAACGCAGGCTAGGTGAACATACGAGTATGGCGGAGGCAGAAATCAGGAGAGCATATCCTGACATGGAATACCGAGGGAACCCTCAGAATTTCTATGACCTTTATCAACCGCTACAGGGAACCCTGAAACCATACCTTGATGGCAAGCTTATGTTCCTGCCGGACGCTTCTGACTTCATCCACAACAGCCTGCACTGTGAATGGGCCTACATTGCCAATCTGGATTCAGAAAAATTTGAAATTTGGAAAGGACTGCAGGCGAAGCCCGATCCGGATAACCGATATGGAACAGAGCATGACCGGATGGCCTACTATCCATGCACCATGCTGAAAGGTTATGACCTGAACAGTCTGCCACAGGACGGAATCTTCTTATCTGATTATAATTTCTATAAGGTGGTCGGCCCGGTTGGATGGTTATGTTGTGTGATTGATTATGTTGCAAAGCGTGCGGTTGAATAGCCT
>CAZAPF010000015.1:0-88315 GCA_964486885.1 uncultured Verrucomicrobiota bacterium | reverse complement strand
ACTGGGTACAGACCAGATGGTATTCATCCTATGAAATGTTTACCGGACAGTAGTGCTATTATTCTGTAACTACTGGTATTATAAGCTAAAGGGGCTGAAAACCTTTGGGGGATGTTATGAAGAAATGGATGGGTGTGGTATTTGTTCTTTTTGTTGTCATTGGAGTATTTTTTGTAAGCCCTTTCCTTGATGCGGACGCCGATACAAATACACCGGAACAAGCGATTGAGATTGCCGGCGCAAACCGGAACAGTACTTCAACCGAAACTCAACCAATGGCTGAAGAGGAGCCAACTCCTGCTGATGATCTACAAGCGGCAGTTCCTTCAGAACAACCTCAGTTGGAAGTTCTGAAGAATGCCTCGCTTGTCAGTACGGTTGACGAGCAACGGAACGGGCAGTCGGTTCGTCGATCTCTATATGATACCGATTTTAAGTATCCACAGTTATTGGTTGAGGAAACCTATCAGCAACTAGCTTCCGGCGAAGAGCGGGTAAACCACGTCGCTATGGTGGCGAATCATGCTTTAGTACGTTTTCCTGCGGCAATGCTTCCGAATGAGATTGAGCAGTGGTCAGCCGACCGAGGATATTCGGTGCTGAAAAAACTTCGAACCGCAAATGTCTACCTGATCCAAACTCCCGAAAGTGGTGTGGATGCCCTCGACCGGATTTTGGCAGATTTCAGAACCTCATTTCCTTCCTCAGATTCTGAGCCGGGGGTCTTTGCTGAACCGGACTATATCGTCACAACATCCACGATTCCCGATGACTCCAGCTTCGGAAGCCTGTGGGGATTACATAATACAGGGCAGTCCGGCGGAACCGCCGATGCCGATATTGATGCTCCCGAGGCCTGGGATATCGGGACGGGTTCGCACCAGGTTTTAGTCGGAATCATTGATACGGGGATTGACCGGACGCATCCGGATTTGGCGCCCAATATGTGGAGCAATCCGGCTGAGATTGCAGGGAATGGCTTAGACGATGATAACAACGGATTTATAGACGATGTCTATGGGTGGGATTTTTACGCGAACGATAATAATCCCCATGACGAAAACGGGCATGGCACGCACTGTGCCGGAACCATTGGAGCAGTGGGTGACAACGGCACCGGTGTGGTCGGTGTTAACTGGAATGTTTCCATGGTGGCACTTCGCTTCCTGAGTCCCGGTGGAAGCGGATCGACTTCGGATGCTATTGATGCGGTCAACTATGGGAAAAAGATTGGTGTAGACCTGACTTCAAACTCCTGGGGAGGCGGGGGCAACAGCAGTGCGCTGGAGAATGCCATCCGCAATGCCGGGGCCTCGAATATTCT
This sequence comes from uncultured Verrucomicrobiota bacterium, assembly GCA_964486885.1. Classification (GTDB taxonomy): domain Bacteria; phylum Verrucomicrobiota; class Kiritimatiellia; order Kiritimatiellales; family Pontiellaceae; genus Pontiella. Next base: position 86,991 of record CAZAPF010000015.1, on the reverse strand, counting down.
GTTCGTGGCCGCGGCAGGAAATGATAGCCTGAATACAGACGTCAGCCCGCATTATCCTTCCAGCTATAGCCTGGATTGCATCGTATCTGTTGCTTCGAGCGACCGAAACGATGCACGTTCCTATTTTTCAAACTATGGTTTGGTCGCCGTCGATCTGGCCGCGCCGGGATCCTCTATTTACAGTACGCTTCCGGGAGGGACTTACGGATCGAAAAGCGGGACTTCCATGGCGACTCCGCATGTGGCCGGTGCTGTTGCACTGATGAAGAGCCACTCACCGGATGCTCCTGTTGCAGAAATCAAACAGTTGTTGTTCGATTATGTTGACCCCCTTCCAGCCTTTTCGGGAAAATGCGTCACAGAAGGGCGGCTGAATATCCATCAGACGATGGAAAATATGCGAGGACCTGTTTCCGTTGTTCTCCTTCCCGAGGCGAATGAAACGGATGGAATTCTCACCAACGCCGCATGGGTAGTGTTTGAGGAAGCGCCGGTCTCCAATATTACGGTAAGCCTGACTTCGTCTGACACTACCGAAATTCTGGTGCCCTCGAACGTGGTGGTGATGGCAGGTCAGACGTCGACCGTATTCAACGTGGAAGTTTTAGACGATGCTCTTGTTGATGGTTCACAGGAGGTGGAAATTATTCCCTATGCCGACGGCTATACGCCGGAATCCGATACCATGGTGGTGCATGATTCGGAATCGGCCACATTAAGCCTGACCTTGCCGGCCTATACCTTCGAAGGTGCAGCGGCATTTAGTGGTGCAGTTATGGTTAACCCCGCCCCGGAAGCCGACGTTCTTGTGTTGCTTGAGTCGGAGCATCCTGATGAAGTGAATTCCGGAAGTGTTGTGGTGCCGGCAGGCCAGACGCTGGCTCTGTTTGAACTCCAGGCCCATGACGATAACCTGATTGATGGCATCCAGACGGCAACCATTACAGCCCGGGTTGAAAACTGGGTCAGCGGTTCGGCAACGATGTTTGTTTACGACAATGAGAATGCCAGCTTGACCGTTAGCGTTCCCGACTCAGCTTTTGAAGGGGACGGTGTCCTGACCAATGCCGGAACGGTCAGCGTTCCGGGGCTGGTAACATCGGATGTTCATATCAGTCTGACTTCCTCCGATACTTCAGAAATTGCAGTTCCTTATTCGGTGACAATTCCGCTGGGAGCATCCAGTGCTGCATTTGATATCACTGTGGTGGACGATGGCGAAGCTGATGGGCGACAGAATTGTTCAATCGTCGCTAATTTCCCCGGATTTATTCCGGGTGTTGATTCAATGTCCGTGGCAGATAACGAGCTGGATCATTTCCTGATTGGTGAGGTTGCTGCGCAGCAGGTGGCCGGAGTTCCTTTCTCCTTCGACGTCACCGCCGTAAATATGGATAACGAAACAATCGAAAGCTTTTCCGAAACAACGGATCTTCGCGCAACCGGCGATGCTGGAAGCCTGGCGGTAGAGCCAGACTCCCTGACGTTTTCCGACGGCCAATGGTCCGGCGTGGTTGCTGTCAATGAAATCAGCGACAATGTGGTTCTCTTCGTGGATGCCGGTGGCGGGCATGTAGGAACGAGCACGGTATTCAACGTAACAGGCTCGCAGATAATCATTACTCCCGCTGCTCTCACCAACACTCTGGTGGTAGTAGGGGAGTCGGTTACCCGCACCATGGTCATATCAAACGCAGGTAATGCCGACCTTGAATTCGAGATTCAGGGAGGGGGAGAGCCTGAAAAAGATCCAAGCCTGATCCTGCACTACACCTTCGATGATGATGAGGGAACTACGGTTATTGACCAAAGTGGAAATGGAAATGACGGTTCTGTTTTTAATGAGCACTATTATACGAATGGCATCCGTGGAACCGGGTTAAGGGTCGTAGGTAATGAGTTGACGTATAGTACCAATGGCGGGTTTGTAATGCTTCCGGATATGGACCTGACTGCAACGGGTCAGTTGACTATGTCCATGTGGATCAGACAGGAGCCTGTATATGACGGAGCTTTTTTATGTATAGGAGAATTTCCTCGTGATCGCATTACTCTGGGTGCCGATGGAACGGATATAATCGCCGTTGTTGGAAATCGATATAATGTCCTTGATCTTCCTCATAATAGTAATCCAGAGGAATTCATGATGGTTACGTTGGTATGTGATGCAGGAAAGGCCATCCTGTATGTCAATGGTTTCCAGATTGGAGAGATGGACGCAGACCTATCAATTGAAGACACGAGCCTCGCATCTCTAGGGCGCCATTTTTATGATACCGGGCAATCTGCAACACGGTTTAGCGGAACATATGATGATGTGCGTATTTATAATCGAGCGCTTTCTGCCGCGGAGGTTGCGGAACTTGCTGAAAAAACCGGCGATGATAGTCTGATCGCCTATTATCCCTTCAATGGTAATGCCGATGATGAGTCGGGCAATGGGCATGATGGAACGGTCAATGGTGCAACGTTGACGGCAGACCGCTTTGGCAATCCGGATTCGGCGTATGACTTTGATGGGTCATCGGACCACATCAATTGCGGGAATATTATTGATGGCTATTCCAACTTCACGATTATGGCCTGGGTGAATATTGATAGCTTCAATGATTCGCGCTACATGGGCCCTTGGGGGCAGGAAAGCTTTGCTCCAACAAGCACTGAGGGAGACTACAGGTTTAACACCGGGAATGATTTGGTTCATAGAAGTTTTGGTACATCGATGCGCTGGGTGGATGGAGATATTCTGGACTCCAGGGTTCTTCATGCCTTGCCGGTAAGTGAGTGGCATTTAATTGCACAAACCTACGATGGTAATGAAGTCCGGCAATACGATAATGGGGTACTGGTCAATTCGGTGGTGGCCGGTGCGCACATTTTTGGCAATCCATCTGACTTCCTGATTGGAAAGAATGCTTCGTACTTCGGCAATGTGCTTAATATTTATCATTTTGATGGGCAGGTTGATGACCTTAGAATCTATGAACGTGCGCTATCCCAGTATGAAATTGTCCAGCTATATGGCGAAGACGACTATGGCCTAGTAGCGCACTACCCGTTCAATGGCAATGCAAACGACGAGTCGGGGAATGGGCATGACGGAACTGTGAATGGGGCGACGCTGACAGCTGACCGCTTTGGCAATCCAAATAGTGCATACCATTTCGATGGCAATGACTATATTGATACCTCCGATTTCTCTGTTCCGGAGTCCTTCTCCGTTTCGGCTTGGATAGATCCGGATACGGTTTCGATTGGACAGTGCGTTATCGGAAAACATACAAGCAGTGGAGCGAACATATTCCTGATGGGCATCTGGGATTTGGATTCCAGCAATGGAGGAACCATGGAGTATTCCATTCATGTGGGGTCGCAATGGGTTGAGACAATTTCCGCCACAGCAGAACTGCAGCATCTGGTGGCTGTAGTGGAGAAAATTTCACCTACACAGAGTCAGGTGACGCTCTATAAAGATGGTCAGCAGTTATTCCTGTCCACCATCGATCAAGTGATCAGCTCTACAGCCGGGAAGCCATGGACGATCGGGCAGGATTGGGACAGTGCGTATGCGCGGACGGACTTCTTCAGGGGAGATATTGACGATGTCCGTCTCTACAACCGGGCGCTATCGGAATCCGAAATCTTAGCCTTGTATAGTGAAGGCAGTGCTGATGCCTCGAATGAGGCAGAACCTGATTTATCCATCTTCAGTTCCGCCGCCGGTAATCTCGTTCAGAATGGGGATTTTGAGGCCGGAAATTCTGGCTTCACCACCGGATATATCTTTGCTGAAAATACCGCTGCGCCTTGGCCTGAAAGCGGTAAATACGGAATCGATGACTTTTCCAAGGACTGGCACGCTGGTTTCTATCCTTTGTATGATCATACCAGCGGAACGGGACTTATGTTTATGGCCAATGGCGACACAGTGCCGAATACCCTGTGGGAGCAGACGGTGAGTGTGGAGGCCGGGGAAAGCTATTCTTTCAGTGCATGGGCCTCCCACGTCAGTTCAGTTATAGATCCTGCTGAACTGGAGTTTCTGGTGGATGGCGAAGCGATTGGAACACTCGTTGTCGACCAGAATTCATGGCTAGAGTTCTCCGGGGAGTGGACGACTGCGACTTCGCAAAGCGTTGTTTTGAGTATCAAAAATATCTCCGGTGGTTTTTATGAAGCCTATGCCCTTGATGATATCGATTTTAGGGCCGGTTCCAGCCTCGTTGCACACTATCCCTTCAACGGCAACGCCAACGACGAGTCTGGCAACGGGCATGACGGAACCATCTTAAATGGCGCTATATTTACAAATGATATTTCGGGAAGGCAATGTATGTATTTTGATGGTATCGACGATTTTGTCAGGGTGCCGGGACATTCGGATTTTGGAGTGACGAATTTTACTTTGGCTGCCTGGGTTAAACCCTTGGATAAAAACAACACTGAAATAAACTATAGTGTTGTTTCGACGACTCTTCCTGAACCTCGCACGGGGGTGCAAATGGCAATAGTTGATTTAAAGCTTCAGGGAATGTTTAGAAAGGGAGGGGCGGCGCCCACGCATGCTTTGGCAACCGATGAACCGATAGCGGATACATTTGGTAACTGGAACTTCGTTACCGTTAGTAGTTGGCGAACTAATGGGCAGCAAATCGTTGAACTTTACGTTGATGGTAAATTAGTAAAATCAGAACCGATTACGAGTATTGCTCCGGGATACGACAATCAAAACTTGCTCATTGGCATGAATGGCTATAGTGCAGCGGCTGGAAATGGATGGAATGCTCAGCGCGAGTTTGAAGGCTTCATGGATGATGTCCGCATCTACAACCGCGGGTTGTCGGCGGCGGAAATCGAGGAGCTTTACAACGAGGGTGGCGAGGCAAGTTTGGTTGCCCACTATCCCTTCAACGGTAATGCAAACGACGAGTCGGGTAACGGGCATGATGGCACGGTGAATGGTGCCACATTGACTGCCGACCGAGATGGAAACACCGATTCAGCTTATGAGTTTGACGGTGTGAATGATTATATTGATACCGACTACAACCTACTGGAAACTGCGGATTCAATGACTATTGGTATGTGGATAAATACTGCTGATACCGGACGTAGTATACTGATAGGAAACTATGATTGGGGAACTGATCCGTCGTGGAATCTTGAAATACATAGTTCAGATCCTGCTGGTCAGTTGCGGTTTTGGCTTTCCGGAGAAGACCACAGATCATCTTTCGTGGTGGCAGATGGAAGCTGGCATCATGTAGTAGCGGTGCGTGATACTTCTAAATACGTGAAAATGTATGTTGACGGGGTGATGGTATACTCGAACAGTTCACCTAAAGCAATTTTCACAATTCCTCAGCATCGCACGACTCAAATCGGGCGTGACCTTCGTTCTGGAACCCACTATTTCCATGGTGCTATGGATGATGTTCACATTTTTGATCGTGTTCTCTCTGCTGCCGAAGTGAAAGAACTCTACGAAGGAAAGAAGGACAAAATTGCACCGTGGCTATCGGTAAGCCCAACCTCTGGAACCGTTGCGCCGGGGTCGAGCATGGTGATTGATGTAACGTTCGATGCCTCCGGTCTGACGGCGGGCGATTATTCGAATGCACTGCTGACGGTAACCGGTAATGATGCACTCTCGCCTTCAAACGAGGTTCCTGCATCCATGTGGGTGTTGCCGACGGCGCCGTCCATGCTGCCTGAGCCGGAGTTGACAGTTGGAACCACAAACGAAGTTGCGTGGAATACGATTGCCGGGCCGGTGAGCTATTGGGTTGAAATGGCAACTGCAACGAATACGGCACCATTGCAGGACTCGGGCTGGATCGATGCGACGAATCACCTGTTTGGCAGTCTGAGCACGAATACGGTCTACTTCTATCGGGCAAAGGCTTCTGTTCCCGGCAGCATGGGTCCGCTGGAAGGCGCATGGTCGGATTGGGTCTGGTCGCGGCAGGTCTTTGATCTGACCGACTTCGATGGCGATGGCATTCCGAACTGGTGGGAAATGATGTATTTCGGTGGTAACGGCGATCCGCTGTTCGATGCTGATGGAGATGGTTTGAATAACCTTGGTGAATACATTGCAGGCATGAATCCAACCAATGAAGGATCAAGCTTTATGGTGCAGACGGCTGATTCTATGACTAACGGCACCTTTGTGATCAGTTGGGAATCGGTAACGGGCCGAGTCTATTCGGTCTATTGGAAGAATTGCATGACCAACGGCTATCAAGCGTTGCAAACTGATATTCGATATCCGCAGAGCAGTTATACCGATAATGTGCATAATGCGGAAGAATGCGGATTCTACACCATCGATGTAGAGCTGGATGCTTCATCAGGCAGCGGGCCTTCAGGCCCTGGAGGACAACCTGGACCTCCTCCGCAACTCTAAGGAAAGAATAGCGGATAAAGTGAAGTGTCTGAATAAACGGTTTTAGGGGATTTGTTGTAAAGTCCTTTGGGGGAATTTAAATGAAGAAGATCATTTGCCGCAGCATGGCGCTGTGCATGCTTTCAGCTGGCCTGCCAGCCTTTGGATATTCCAATCCAATTGATGGGGGGACGGCTGAAGTTGTTACCAATAATTATACGGTTCCGCTGCCGTGGTATATGGTGGGCGGAAACTCCACTGATAATTCATTGGTCGTCACTGATGGGGGGCGGGTAGATAATCAAATCGGCTATATTGGCAATAGCATCACAGCCTCTAATAACAACGCAACGGTTACCGGTGCAGGGTCAGTTTGGAACAGCACTGCTGAACTCTCCGTTGGGCATAACGGTTCCGGTAATGCCCTCACCGTTTCGGCGGCGGGGCAGGTCAATACTGCTGCAGGTTATGTCGGCAACAATTCAGATAACAACACGGCGAACATTGATGGCTCCGGCTCCCTGTTAAATGCCACGATGCTTCATGTCGGTCATCTGGGCTCCGAAAATCAATTAAACGTCACGGATGCAGGCCGCGTTGAATCGGCCAATGCAAGCATTGGCTACTGGATCGGTGCGGATAATAACCGGGCAAGCGTCAGCAATTCCACATGGAGCAATTCCGGCGCATTGAATGTCGGCAACTATGGTTCTGGCAACCAACTTTCTATTCTGGGCGTTAGCCGAGTCGAAAGTCCCGTCGTAAATCTTGGTGTACAAACCATCTCCTCTAACAACACGATATCCGTTTCGGGTACCGGTTCACGGCTGGATGCTCCAGAACTCAACATTGGCGGCACTGCCACAACCGCCGGCGGAACCGGTAACAGGGTTGAAATCGGCAACGGCGGCACCGTCGCCACCACTGACCTCACCATCCACGCCGGAAACACCTTTGACCTCAACGACGGCGGCACCTTCGCCATCAACAACGACTTCAACGTTTCCATGTCCGGCTTTAACTTTAATTCCGGCGGAACGCTCGAAGTAGTCAATGGGGAACTTACAGGGATGAACTCCAGTATTGAAAGCCAGCGTACTGTTGTGATGAATGGGTTTAGTGCAACCTGGGATTTAGCAGGGCAAGACCTTGAGGTTGGAATGAATACCTCTGGCAATGCCGTTATCATTACCAATGGCGGAGTGGTGTCCGCTGATGATGTGGCAATTGGCCGGATGGGTGATGATAATGCAGTTCTAGTCGCCGGTAATGGTTCTGTTTTAAACGCATCGGCTCTGGATATTGGCTATCGTGGATCGGGAAACTCAATGGTCATTTCAGATGGCGGACAGGTTTGGAGCAGAGAGTCAAGAATAGGTAGCAACCATAGTGGTGGGAACAATTCAGTGGTCGTTATGGGCAACGGATCTGAATGGAATAATGATTCTGATATAACTGTTGGTAACGATGGAACTGGTAATGCGCTATCCATCATGGACGGTGCCCATGTTTCTGGTGACGATGGAATTATTGGAGAAAAACAAAATGCTGTTGGTAATGAGGCACTTGTTTCAGGGCAGGACTCCTTGTGGGTTAATAGAGGGGATCTCATAGTTGGGGAGGATGGCTCAGGCAACAGATTGATCGTTTCAGATGGGGGCCGCGTCGATAGTGATATGGGAGTGATCGGATACGACCACGATGCCAATGACAATATGGCGGTAGTTAATGGATCCCGTTCTGTGTGGAATATTGATTCTGACCTCTACATTGGGCTTAGAGGTTCGGGGAATACACTGCAAATTTCTGATGGGGGCCGTGTCTACAATGATATAGGCACTGTTGGGGGTCAATATCGGGCAAGTGATAATACTGTTTTAGTCACGGGAGCAGGTTCAATTTGGCAAAACAGGGAAGCTCTCTATCTTGGGAGGAATAAAGGAACTAGCAACTCGCTCACTGTTCAAGATGGCGGTTGGGTGCTGGTTGGTAATGTTGATGCTGGCAAACTACCAAACATCGGAACTGCTGGGGGTTTGCTGGTGGGTGATTCTTTGGGGAATGCCGAGTTGATTGCAGCAAACGAATCCGTAATCGACACGGGCTTTGCTTTCGTCGGCCTGTCCACGAATGAATCGGGTTCGGCCACGATTACTGGCGACTCGCAGATGGATGTCCGCGATACGCTGTATGTGGGCTATGCCGGTTCCGGCAGTACCATGAATATTTCCGATGGCGCAACACTCAACTCAGAATCTAGTTTTATAGGCCTCGATAACACCGCGGCGGGCAATGCAATGAATGTGACCGGAGCAATCTGGAACAACAATGATGATCTGTATGTGGGATATGTCGGCTTCGGTAATGCGCTCAACATCACCGATGGCGGGCAGGTCAACAACCGCTACTCCACGTATATCGGCCGTTGGTCCCCCGCCGGCAGCAACCGTGTTACCGTTTCCGGTAGCGGTTCAGCTCTCAGCAACGGCCTCAATACCTATGTGGGTTACGAAGGCTCCGGCAATTCAATGGAGATCAGTGAGGGGGGGCAGGTCGTCAACTATGGTGGTTATATAGGCTATGCCGAAGGCGCAGATGGAAACAGTGTAACAGTTTCCGGTTCCGGCTCGGAATGGAGTAACCGGGAAAATGTTGTAGTGGGTTATGGCGGGTCAGGCAACTCCCTGAAAATAATGGACGGTGGACGGGTGGAAAACGGCTATGGGTTTGTCGGGAGATTAGGAGGATCCAGCAATAACAGCGTACTGGTGAGTGGAGTTGGTTCAGAGTGGAACAGTCCTAGACTGTATGTTGGTGACAGTGGATCAGGTAATAGTTTGGCCATCACGGATGGCGGTCGTGTTCTCAGTTCCTATGGGCATGTTGGAAATAATCATGGTGCAGATAACAACAGTATCCTGGTAAGCGGTGATGGATCAATTTGGGATAGTACCTACGTATTCATTGGAGATGGAGGTAGTGGCAACAGTCTTGTCATTACCAACGGCGGGCGGGTTGACAGCAGTCGTGGTTCCATAGGGAGTGATCCCGGATCGGATAATAACAGGGGGCTTGTAACCGGGACCGGCTCGGTATGGGATAGTAGGTATGTGTATGTCGGGAAACATGGTTCGAGTAATGCTCTGACTATTGCTGACGGGGGACGCGTTGAGGGAAGTTATGGGATTGTCGGAGATTTTTCCGGGGCAGATAACAACAGCGTGCTGGTTACTGGAACCGGATCTGTATGGGATGTTAGTTACGCGTATGTTGGCGATAATGGGCAAAGCAACAGTATGACTATTACCGATGGCGGGCGGGTGACGGCAGCATTCGGAGCTATTGGGAACTATTCTGATAACAACAGTGCATATGTAGTCGGGCCGGGATCCGTTTGGAACAGCCATACGTTTAATGTCGGGGACAACGGGGCAAGTAATAGCCTCTTTATCTCAGGTGGAGGCCGTGTAGAGAGCGCGACCGGATATGTGGGGCATGCTAAAAATAGCAACAAAGCTGTTGTAAGCGGCAATGGCTCCCTTTGGGATAACGCGGGGCAGTTGCATGTGGGTTTTGCGGGATTTAATAACCAATTGAGCATCACAAATCGTGGCCGAGTGGAAAGTGAGAGCGGATACATTGGCTACTGGATTTCTGCATCGAATAACAATGTGCTGGTAACAGGTACAGAGTCCATGTGGAACAATAGTAGTAATCTTTATGTTGGCTACGACGGCATCAACAATTCAATGCGTATAGAAAATGGAGGTATGGTCAGCAGCTCTAATAGCTACATAGGGCACACCCTGTTGGGATCTCAAAACTCAGTGCTTGTTTCGGGCGACGGCTCGATCTGGAGCAATTCCGGAGATTTGGTTGTGGGTGAGATGGGTGCCGATAACAGCCTGTCTGTGACCAATGACGGAACGGTCGAAAATTTGAATGGCTACATTGGCTACGGTGCGCTGGCCTCTGGAAACTCGGCGACGGTTTCGGGATATTATTCGACGTGGGATAATTCGGGCAAATTGCATGTGGGGTATAACGGATCGGGTAATTCACTGCGGATTGATGATGGTGCTCATACGTATAGCTGGGGAGGCGCATCCATCGGTTATGGCGAAATGGCCAACAGCAATAAGGTCGTGGTTTCAGGCAGGGGATCGTTCTGGAATACGGGCGCGCCCTACATGCTGGGCCGCTTCCGAATAATTACTAATTTTCCGCCGATACTTCCTCCAATCCCAGGCACGGGCGGCGGTACCATTGTTATTGGCGGAGGAAATGGCGGTGTCATAAGCGGGGGTGGCCAGCTCATTGTCGGAAGCGCTGGAACAAACAATTCTGTGGTCGTTGGCGGGCAGGGGACTTACATTGGCTCGGGCAGTAACTTAACGATTGGGGGCGGTAGGTTTGTTGGAATCCCCGGTAACCCCGGAGATCCTGTATATAGTCCCGGTGCCGGGTATGGTGGCATCAGTCTAAGCAACTCGGTTGTGGTCGGTGGAGGCGGTTCGGTTTGGCAATCATCAAGCAATCTATTGGTGGGGGGAGTCATCTCATCCAATACGCTGGTGCTCAACCCCGGAGGATTCATTGCTCCTTCGTATCAGTTAATTGGTCTTAGTTACGGCGAGCTTTCGGTTGGCCGCGGTGGTTCTTTTAATACGCTTGAAATCGAAGACGGTGGTTTGGTTGCCAGTAGCTCAGGCATAATCGGAGAAACTTCGAATGCGTGGTTTAACTCGGTCTCGGTAACAGGAACCAATTCCGAATGGAAGGTATCGAACAATCTCCAACTCGGTGGCCGGATGTCCAACATTTATACATGGACAACCAACGGTTGGCAAAATGACTGGGTCGATGGCGGGCGCGGCAACTCGCTGTATGTTGGCGATGGCGGATTGGTGTCGGTTGGGCGGGATATGCATAACAGGAACTGGTCGAGTATCAGTATCGATCCGGGCAGTCAGATTATCGTTGCCAGCAATTATTATCAAGATGCAACGTCGTCGCTCCGCTTTGGCGTGGAAACCAATGCAGCAGGCGCGCCGCTGAATGCGCTCGTCAGCGTTGGCGGAACGGCCGAGTTCGAAAAAGGCGCACGGATTGAATATGCCAGTAATGTGGGTCAGCTTCATTTTGACACCTTCTATACCAATAAGATTATCGAAGCGGATAAGCTGATCGTGGCCGGAGTGGAAGATGCGGATTCGCTCGATCTCGAAATGCTCGATGCATCCGGCACATTGGTTGATGTTCTGTTCTGGGAAAATGAGCAGGATATTTATGGAATGGTTGGACGTGTTTATCTGGCTGAGAGTGCCGGGTTTTCGACGAGCTCCATGATGGGCAGGCTCTCCAAGGAGATTGATGACCTATCGTTACTGGGCGACCCCAATGCGGGTACGATGATTAATTTGCTCAACACCATGTCGGGCAGCCATCAGAATGCGCAGATGAGCCAGCTATACAGTCGCGGTACAGCAAGCTACCTGCATGGTCAAAGCATGACGGAAGGTATGGGAGAGATTCAAAAACACACCGCCCGTTTCCAGGCTTCCCGTCCATCAACTCCGGAAGGTGCAGCGGGTCCCTACAGCGAAAGCCAGGAATTGCAGATATGGGTTAAGCCTTATGGTGCCTGGGCGGACTACACGCCGGGTGACGGCTTTGAGGACTACAGCCATAATATTTATGGAACGGTGGTTGGGTTTGATAAACCGCTTGAAAATATGCTGGTTGGTATGGCCGGTGGATTTGGACGCTCGGTGATCCGGCAGGACGATTCCGATACCAGCGAAGGACGTACAGGTTATGGCGTGCTGTATGCAAACGTGGGAACCAAGGCTTGGTTCAGCCATGCCAGTGCCGCCGTAGGCCTCGGTTCTGTTGAGCAACGGTCTGGAACCGCCTTTGGAAATTCGGCGGATTTTGATGTGGGTAACTTTGCGGCCTATCTGGAGGGAGGTAGGCAGGTGATGGTGAACCGGAGCCTATCGGTTACTCCGAAGGCGTCCATGCTATGGAGTTATTACTATCAGGAAGGATATACCGAAGACACAACCATGGGGGTTGCGCGTGAGGTTGATTCCTACGATCGAAACAGTTTCCTTGCGAGCATTGGAGCGGCGGTTGCCTTTCAGCAGGAATACGACACCCTGATTTTGAAGCCGGAAGCCCGCCTGTACCTGTTGCATGAATTGAATGCCGATACCGACACCGTTAATTATCAACTTGTGAACGGAAGCGGGAAATATCAATTCTGGATGCCGGCCCCGGAAGAGACCGTGGTTGAAACAGGGCTGGGCCTGTCGGGTAAATTCAATGACGAGCTGGAACTCGTTTTGGATGTCGACTGGCGTTTCGGTCAGGACTATTCCGCCTATGCAGTCAGCGGCCGCGTGGCGTTCGAGTTTTAATGTACAACGGGCATCTTCCCCGTTTTCGGAGGAATGGATCATGGGCAAGGATGCCCATGCTACGCCCAGAACCCTTGGAAAATTGGGGTTCCAAGGGCTGGATCTTTTTGGCACTATGCGCCAAATGAAACCTGAAATTCCTGAATCTCTTATCATTATCGCGGGGCGGCATGCCATTCCTTTAATGTTGGCGCAGGCCGCGCGTAAAGCCGGCGTGAAGCGCATTGTCGTAATTGGTTTTAAAGGGGAAACGCGTCGAGAGCTCATTCCGTTTGTCGACGAGATCCACTGGATAAACCTCGGCAACATGCGCGCATTTCTGGATCAGGTAGCAGCACTCGGCATCAGGCAGTGCGTGATGGTGGGGCAGATTGCTCCATCCAACCTTTTCAACCTCCGGATGGATAAGCTGGCGCTTGAAATGTACAAAGCCCTGGAAGTCCGGAACGCGCACACGATTTTTGGTGCGGTTGTGGACGCCATTGAAAAACTGGGCATTGAAGTGCTGCCGGGCAATTCATTCATGGAATGCTATACGCCTGAAGTCGGCCAGCTCAGTAAGCGGGCTCCGACGGAAAGAGAACAGGCGGACATCGATTTGGGGCTGAAGCTTGTGAAGGGAACCAGTGATTTTGAGATTGGCCAGACGGTGGCGATTAAAGACGGAATCATTATAGCCGTCGAAGCGTTGGAAGGAACCAACCAAGCCATCAAACGAGCCGGACGAGTGGGCAAAGCCGGTACGGTAATTGTGAAAGTGCCGAAGGTCGGCCATGATATGCGGTTCGATATTCCGGTAGTCGGAACCAAAACCTTTAAGATCATGAAACGGGCAAAGGTATCGTGTCTTGCGGTTGAGGCGGGAAAAACAATCCTGCTTGAACAGGAAAAGCTCATCGGGCTGGCGAATAAATTCGATATGGCTTTCGTGGCTGTGCGAACCATGGAGGACGTTAAACACGAAGGCTCGAAGAACCCGAAGTTTTGAGTCCTTGGTATCTTAAGCGAAGCGAGTGTTTAATATTTGCATGAAGAGATCGATTCTAGTTGTGGCGGGAGAGGTGTCGGGCGATCTGCATGCCGCGAAGGTGGTGCAGGCCGTTAAGGCGCGGTTGCCGGAAACGGTATTCTGGGGCATTGGCGGTGACGATCTGCAGGCTCAGGGCGTTGAGCTGTTGCAGCACACGGACCGGATGGGGGTGATGGGCATTGTTGAAGTGCTCAAGCAATACCGGTTTTTTAAGAGCGTCCTGAAACAGGTGCTCGACGAAGTGGATCAGCGGAAGCCTGAAGCCGCATTGCTGGTGGATTATCCGGGGTTTAATCTGCGCCTGGCGGCAGAGCTGAAAAAGCGCGGCGTGAAAGTTAATTATTATATTTCGCCGAAAGTCTGGGCCTGGAATAAAAAACGGATCCCGAAAATGGCGAACGTGATTGATCGCCTGATGGTTATTTTCCCGTTCGAGGTGGACGTGTTTAAAGATTCCGGCCTGCAAGTTGATTTTGTCGGCAATCCGCTTGTGGCCCAAATTGATGACCTGCTGGCCACTAACGGTATGTTTTTACCCTGGCAGACCGAGCGTCGGATTGCGCTGCTGCCGGGCAGTCGGCGACAGGAAATTGAACGTATTCTACCCACGATGCTGCAGGCGGCCAAAAAACTGGAGGCTCAGTTTTCCGACCTTTCCTTCATGATTGCGACGCCAAATGAACGCATCGAAATGATCGTTAACGATGAGATTGCGCGAAACGCCCTGAAGCCCGCCCGGCTGGATGTCATCTGCGGGAATGCCCGGGCACTGATGCGTCAGGCGGAAGCCGCCATCGTAACGTCCGGCACGGCAACGCTCGAGACGGCACTGATCGGAACGCCGCACATTCTGGTCTATAAAACCAGTGCCTTCACCTATTGGTTTGCCCGGAAGGTTGTAAAAATTAAACACATCGGGCTGGTGAATATTATTGCAGGCCGTACCGTCTGCCCGGAACTGATTCAGCAGGATGCCGCACCGGAGGCCATGGCTGCTGAAATGAGCAAGCTGATGTCTGAAACCCCGGAGCAGAAAGCCATGCTGATCGGATATGCCGAAGTCCGGCAAATGCTGGGCACAAAAAAAGCCGCCGAAAACGTGGCGGCCATTCTCAGCGAAAGTTAACCACAAAACCCACAAAAAAACGAGACGCAGGTGTTCTGTGTCTCTTGTGCATTCTGTGGTTACATTATTCTTACTGCCTGCTCTTAGCGGGGACTCTGGTGGCTGCACAAATAAATGGTTAAAATATTCGCCGTTTTTTTGCCTAATGCTATATTCCCGTACCAACTATGGGCAATTAGAAAGGATCAACGGTATGAGTGAAGAAGTAGATAAGAGCGCGGGCTGGGTTACATTCGACCCGGATTTGAAGATTTTGGATTGTACGGTGCGCGATGGCGGGTTGTGCAACAACCACCAGTTTCCGGAAGGTTTTTTCGGGACGATATACAAAACCTGTATTGAAGCGGGCATCGACTATATGGAAGTCGGCTACAAAGCGGATAAAGCGCTGTTTGCCGGTAAAGGCTTTGGTCCCTGGAAATATTGCGAAGAAGAGGATATCCGCCGGGAAGTGGGCGACAACGATACCAACCTGAAACTTTCCGTGATGGCCGATACAGGCCGCACAAACCCTTCTGACATTCTGCCGCGTAGCGAGAGCGTAATCGATCTGATCCGTGTGGCGACCTACATCCATCAGATTCCGGCGGCGCTGGAGTTGGTAAGGGATGCTAAAGACAAAGGCTATGAGGTTGCACTTAACCTGATGGCGGTTTCGACCGTGCCGGACTATGAGCTGGATAACGGGCTGGAAATTATTGCCGGCGTTGATGAGGTCGATTTCCTCTATGTGGTCGACAGCTTCGGCTCGCTCTACTACGAGCAGATTGACGATCTGATTTCCCGTTACAAGACAACGGGTAAAACGCTGGGCATTCACGCGCACAACAACCAGCAGCTGGCCTACGCTAATACGATTCATGCGGCGATCAACGGCGTGAAGCTGCTGGATACCACCATGATGGGTATGGGCCGCGGCGCAGGGAACTGTACAACCGAATTGATGGTCGGCTTCCTGAAGAACCCGAAGTTTGATCTGCGTCCGATTCTGAAGTTTGTGCAGGAAACCATGTATCCGCTTAGTCAGGAGATCGACTGGGGCTACAGCATTCCGTATATGATTACGGGCCATCAGAATGAACACCCGCGCACGGCGATCGCACTGCGCGACAGCGACCGGAAGGATGATTACGTCGGATTCTTCGACGAAATTACAGCCATCTAAACCGGTGTTCAAACGGTGAAAAATAAAGGCCTCCGCCTCGGTGCGGGGGCTTTTTTTTAAATTGCCTGAAACGGGACCTCTTTTCGGGGTTATTGATTGTACCGGGCTTCCATTTTAGGCTATAACCGCCACTTCGATTTAGAAAAACCCCTTTATAAGGATAGAGATAGGAGTATCACAAATGAATGTTTTGCACGTATGCGCCAACCCGAAGCCGACCGAAGAATCGGTATCAAAACAACTCGCAGCCGCCTTTTTCGGTAAGCTGATCGAACTGAAGCCGGAAGTTGAGCTGGTCAATGTTGATCTCTACGACGAAAAGCCGCCGTTCTATTCATATGAGCTCTACAAGCGTGCGTGGTATCCCGTATTCGACGAATCCTACGAGCCATCCAAGGTAGAAGAAATGGCCATGAACTATGCCTCGAAACAGGCGGAAGCATTTAACGAAGCCGATGTCCTGGTGCTCACCATGCCGATGTGGAACTTTACGGTTCCGGCCATTATGAAGGCCTGGATGGATCAGGTTCTCACCCCTGGCCTGACCTTCAGCATCAGTAAGGAAGAAGGCGTTAAAGCGCTGCACAAAATCAAGAGCATTGTTCTGCTGGTTGCTTCCGGTGGCGTTTACAAGGAAGACGACGACCGCGACGCCCTGAGCCGTCAGGTTCGTCACGCTTTCGACTTTATCGGAATTGATGACATTGAGATTGTCTGGGCGGAAGGCCAGAATCCGCTGTTCTTCGATAACCACGAAGAAAACAAGGCGATGGCTATTGAAGCGGCTGCAGAAATTGCGGAAGACATTGCTGAAATCGATCTTGCACCGGCAGAGGTTGCTGCCGACTAAGTCCCATGGACGTATTTATAAAGATCTGCGGAATCTGCTCAGAGGGAGACCTTGAGCAGATTTCTGCGTTAAAACCCGATGCGCTCGGCTTCATTCAATGGCCGAAATCCAAGCGCTATGTTGAACCGGCGACCGTGGGCCAGTGGGATACGCCCGAAGGCATAAAGCGCGTGGGCGTATTTGTCAGCCCGGATGAAGCCGAACTGGCGCACGCCGCCCAGCATGGGCGTTTTGATGTGCTTCAGATTCACAGCGCACCTGACCATTGGAAGCTGGACCGTGATCTGTTCCAAGGGCTGGAAGTCTGGAGAGCACTGGGCCCGTCTGAGCTCTATCATTCGGAATCATGGTTTGAATACGACCGATTCCTGCTCGACTCGTACGACCCGAAGACGGTTGGTGGAACCGGAAAAACCTGCGACTGGGACATGGCAAAAACCCTGATCAAGGTGGTGGAAAAACCCATTTTGCTGGCCGGCGGCCTTTCTCCGGATAATGTGGTAGAGGCTGTTAAACAGGTAAAACCTTGGGGGGTTGACGTCAGCTCCGGCGTTGAAATTGAGCCGGGTGTGAAAGATATCGCCAAGGTCGAAACATTTATTGCGGCCTGCCGAGGGGCATAATGATTGCCCGGTTTGCGCCCAGCCTGACCGGATATCTGCATCTCGGACATGTGCTGCATATGATCTATGTCTGGGGCATTGCCCAATCCAGAAGTGCAAAGGTGATCTGCCGAATCGAAGACCACGATCTGGGTCGCGCACGTCCGGAATACGAATCAGCCATTCTTGAAAACATGGAATGGCTGGGCTTTGTGCCGGATCTCGGCCTGACTGCGGATTATGCCGACGAGCCTTCAGAGTATCGGCAAAGCAATTGCAGCAATCATTATTCAGCAGTTCTCGAATCATTGAAGGAACGGGGCTTGGTCTACGGTTGCGAGTGCAGTCGGAAGGAGATCCTCGAATCAATGGTTGGAGGGACGCCGTCCTCGGCGCCCGTGGACAGCGGGGGCGCTGTTTCTCCAGTTCAACACAACGAGCTATGCTATTCAGGAACCTGTTCTGAAAAGGGTCTGCCGCTGGAAGGTAACGCGGTCCGCCTTCGCATTCCGGAAGGCGAAGTGGTTTTTCAGGATCTAAAGCTTGGGGAATGCCAGCAGACGCCTCCTCTGCAATGCGGTGATTTTGCGTTGCGTGACCGGACAGGGCAATGGAGCTATCAGTTTTGCTGCGTCTGCGATGATATCCGGCTGGGCGTGGATCTCGTAATTCGTGGAGAAGATATTCTGGCGAGTACGGGGCGGCAAATCCAGTTGTTTCAGACCCTCGGACATTCTGTCCCGCAGTTTTTTCATCACCCGTTATTACATGGTGCCGATGGCCGGAAATTGAGTAAGCGCCAGCGTTCAGAAAGTATCACCGGATTACGCGAGGCAGGGGCAACTGCCGATGAAATCCTAGGAAAGGCCCTGTTTGCTGGAGGAATGATTTCCGAAGAGGTGCCCACACCCCTGAATCGGGCATTAGAAGTAATTGCATCTGCATGACACGATCGTGTCATGCAGATGTGATGTGCATCAGGGCTGTGGCGATGGATTTCCGGAACTGCTGATGCAGTTTATAGACCTGTTTCCCCAGGTATTCCTTCGGTAACAGAGCATTCGGGAGTAGGGGATCTGTGCGCATGCACTGGACATACGCTTCAGCTTCCGAATATAGCAGGTTCAACAGTGAGGCTTCCCCGGGACTGGTATTCTTCATCAGCTTCAGATTTTCGTTAAACACGGTTAGATAGCGTTCGTGCAGCCGTTGTAGACCATCAAAATCCCAGGAAGCATCTACAATTTCAGCGGTTTCCCGATGAAGGACCGTTCTGCTTTCCAGAAGATAGGAAACGGCATGTATGTTTGCGGCCTGTTCAAGGTCATCATATTCTGGGCGAATATCACGGGGGGTAACCCATACGCTCTTTTGAAGGCATCCCATGCGCAAGCGTTTCAGAATCCTTCGTAAGGTATCACGATACGCCCGTTCTTTTTCGGGAACGTCGAATATAAGCACATACCAGATACCGTTCCACTTTGTATTCCAGAGCTTTTCCGGGTGGTGATAGGCCGGTAACTTTGAGCGTCCCTGTTCAGTCAGCTGAAGTGACGGAAGGGAGCCGTCGCGTTGGCGCTCAATGAGAACTCCTGATTTTCGTAGCCGTGACATGGCTGACCGGAAGGCCGTTTCGTTGGGGTAGGTATTGTTCCAAATCAGCGAACGGCCGTTGGTTGCCAGTATTTCCCCAACGTCATTGAGCAGGTCAATCCACTCCTCGCTGAGGCGTCTTTTGACGACCGGTAGCGACCAGTCCGGATGATGAAATTCTTTCCAGTTTATATTCATGATTACACCTAAATGACACGATCGTGTCATTTAGGTGTAATCGATAAGGGTTGGCAAGAGGAATCAGGAAGACCGCATCAGGAAATAGCCTTGAAAACGTAAGGTTCCGGTAACATTATCCGAACTCGTTTTTTACAGAGGATTTTTCAATGAAAGCAACTCAACCTGACAGTCATGGACATTTCGGCGCATATGGAGGCATGTTTGTGCCGGAAACCCTGATGGAGCCGCTGAATGAACTGACGCGCTTCTACAAGGAGGTGCGTAAAGACCCGGAATTTAAGAAAGAGCTCCAGTATTATTTGCGCGAATATGTCGGTCGGCCGACTCCGCTTTACTATGCGGAACGCCTCTCGAAACAGCTGGGAACGGCAAAAGTTTACCTGAAGCGCGAAGATCTCTGCCACACCGGTGCGCACAAGATTAATAACTCCATGGGCCAGATCCTTTTGGCCAAACGCATGGGTAAAAAGCGCATCATCGCCGAGACCGGTGCCGGTCAGCATGGGGTGGCCACCGCGACCGTCTGTGCCATGTTCAATATGGAATGTGTCATCTACATGGGCGCGGTCGATATGGAACGTCAGGCGCTCAATGTTTTCCGAATGGAAAGCCTCGGGGCCAAAGTGGTTGCCGTCACGGTCGGCCAGCAGACCCTGAAGGAAGCCGTGAACGAAGCCATGCGCGACTGGGTAACCAATATCCGCTCAACGCACTATATTCTCGGTTCTGCACTCGGATCGCATCCGTATCCGATGATGGTTCGGGATTTCCAGAGTGTAATCGGAAAGGAAGCCCGTAAACAGATCCTAAAAGCGGAAGGGCGCCTGCCCACCGGCATTATTGCCTGTGTCGGCGGTGGCAGTAATGCCATTGGCCTGTTTCATCCGTTCATTAAAGACGAAGGCGTGCGCATGATTGGTGTCGAAGCCGGTGGATTCGGGATTGAGGGCGGTATGCACGCGGCCCGTTTTGCCGAGGATAAAATCGGGATTCTGCAGGGCACCAAAACATATGTTCTACAGGATAACGACGGCCAGATTGCCCTGACGCATTCCATTAGCGCCGGCCTCGACTATGCTGCCGTAGGCCCCGAACACAGCCTGTTGCGGGATCTCGGCCGTGCGGAATATTCCTATGTCACCGATGAGGAAGCGGTAAACGGGTTCGATAAACTGTCGCAGTGGGAAGGTATTTTGCCAGCATTGGAAAGCTCCCATGCGGTTGCCTGGCTGATAGAAAACGCCGATCAGTTTACCAAAGACGATCTGCTGATCGTTAATGTTTCCGGCCGTGGTGACAAGGATGTGATGCAGCTGGCTGAATGGAAGGCTAAGCAGAAGCAGGCATAGCCTGCGGGCGATTGCGCGTTGCGAAGGTCGCCATGGAGCGGCCTTTTTTTGGATTCATGTCCCGATTCCGAGGAATCGGCAACGTAGAAGCGACGCCCTCGTCGCTTTGCATGCGCAGAGCCAGCCTGCCATTCGACGGGAACGCGACGAGGGCGTCGCGTCTACGATAGCATGCATGTGGCCCGCTCCCCGGAAACGGAGCATGAACTTTTTTTATTCAGATCCATGTTTCAAGCCGTATGCCCACATAGATGACAATAAATTCATAGTATTGTGTGGAATCATGTCATATTTATCAGGTTAATTATTAGAAAACATAAGGCATTTAGAGTTTCAAAAAGCGTGGAAATGCGTACTATTTCCAGCATTGAAAACCAATGTCGGGAGAGGTTCTGAAGTGAAGCAGCATAGGCGCAAAAATCTAAAGCGTGGTCAGGTGATGCTGGAGTACGTGGTTGCTTTGGGAATTTTTCTTGCACTGGTTGGGGTGAGCGCGACGTTAATCTATGTATTCCGCGCCTATGGGAATCGAGTATTGGACATTATTGCCGTCTCATAGCCGGGAATAACGAAGTAAGGAGAAATAGGGATGAAGGTGGTACCAAAAAGAAAAGCGGGTCAGGCCATGACGGAATACCTGATCATTGTGGTGCTGGTGGCCATGGCGGCATTGGTAATCTTTGGTCTATTCGGTGATACGATCCAGAAAAAGCTGGGCGGCGCGGTTGATGAGCTCGAAGGGGACTCAACCGGCAGTGATGCGGTTCGCTCGTCCAAGACCTATCTTGAAGATCTGGGCTCAGACGACGACAAGTAGGGTTTCTCCCGTGTATAATCGATTCGGCCAAAAACAAGGCTCCGCCATTGTGGAGTCCTGTCTTGTTATGGCGCTCCTGTGCCTGATTCTGTTCGGCATTCTTCAGGTGTCGTACATGGTGGCAGCGCGGAATGTGATTAATTATTCCGCGGTGGCAACCGCCCGTGCTGCATCGGTCGGTATGAATGATTTTATGCTGCATAAGGTAAGTCGATACGCCTGTATTCCTGCCGCCGGCCCCGTAGAAACGCCACAGGGCTTCACCGGCGAGCGCCCGGAAGGCGATTCGGCCGGATCGGTATTCCAAAATGCCGTTTCCCGGAAGAATAATCCACGCTCCGCGCTGGGGGCATACGAAGTTGGGGTCAAGGAGTCCTACCATCTTTCCGGGCCCGCCAACCATGAACTGATCCTCGACTATGATAATTGGCAGCGCGACGATACCGACGTGCATTTTTCAGTGGAGGTCGATTCCAAGCTGGATATGCTGCATGTGAGCGTTGAACAATTTGTGCCGCTGACCCTCCCGTTTTCCGACCTGTTTTTCAGCCATCTCCAGACGGTAAGGGCTGAGCGGGGCAGGGGGGATGTTGCAACCTATCCTGCCAAATGGATGGAAGCAAAGACCACAATCGAAGACCACTCCAAGCTCTACATGGGCGAAAGGGAAGATTTCGAATGGTAAAGCATCCCGATCCACGCAAGTCCGGGCAAGCCATCATCTTTCTGATGGTGGTGATGGTGATTGGACTGTTGGCCGTGGTTTGGAATTTTGATCTGCATCGGGTGGTTTCGGCAAAACTGCGGATGCGCAATGCCGGCGATGCCGCCGCATTGGCCGGAGCCCGCTGGCAGGGGCACACCCTTAACATGATCGGTGACCTGAATCTGATTCAGGCGGCGATCATGTCGATGAGTTATGACGAAGATCCGCAGACCGGGGCAATCGAATTTTTTATGCCTCCTGAAGCGTATGAGCTTCATGAACTGCGGCAACGGCTGGATTTTGTCGGCCCGTTGGGTGCTTTTGCTATTGCGCAGCAGACGGCTTTTAACAATGGAGCCCTTCCCGATCCGGAATTGGCTGCGAACCTGATAGAGTTTGCGGGTTGGTTGCGCGACGAAATTTCACTCGAACCGTATCCCGAAGCCTTTGATGAATATGCGGATGTCTTAGTGGATCTGGCCACACGCGGCGTTGCCGTCAGTTCGTACGGCATAGCCAACCTGCCGCGGCGTCACCCGCTGGTTCAGGAAGGATTCTATGCGGCGATTGCAGAAGCCCTGGTGGGTTGGTGGTGCCCCATGCGCAACTATGAGTATGAGCTCGAGGATTATGAGGATTTTGAGAGCTGGGGTAAGCTGAATACAGACGATTTCCGGTACCGGTTTATGTTTGATCTGCAGCTGGAAGAATTTTCCACGGTATCGGCCGACGGTACGCTTGAAATGCCGGATACGGCTGTTCCTGATGAGGACGATTTTCTCGAAGAACTGCGGGATTACATGGAAACCACCACCATTATCGAAGATTATGCTGAATCAGCAGGCTATGCTGTTGCTGCCATGTACAGTGTGCCTGAGGCGGAATGGCACGTGTACAGCACCCGTTCCTGGCAGCAGCGATGGCCGCGTCCTGCCGAATACGGGGATGATGTAACCTATCATAATCTGAATAAAAGGCTCGCGATTCGGGACCGTGTAAAAGCGAAATATAACTATCTCGGCGCCGTGGCAGGGATCAGCATGTCGGCCAAAGTCGGGCGGGGTATTTTATCGAGTTCCGATAATGAAACGGTAGATCTTTCCTATAAAGCGAAAGCCAAACCATTCGGCTTTCTGAACCTGGAAGATGGTCAGGAACCCCCATATTATTTTGGTTTTGTGTTCCCCTGCTTTCAGAATGTCCGGCTGGTTCATTCCGACATTGGTGAGCGGGCCATGAGTGGCGTGTTTTATGAGCACGTGACCGCCCATCTGGAATCCTATTTAGAAAGAGGCCCCACGTCTACGGATCCTGATTGCCCCTACTGCCGCCTGCTGGTGAAGTGGGAGGATCTGGATCGAAAGGAAGGGCTGGACTGGTTGGATCGCGCTTATAACGATGAAAATGATAATCCCTGCGATCCGGAAGTGGATGGGGATATGCCCTGGGGCGATGACGGGGGAGGTGCCACCGGTGGATCGTAGAATTAACATCGTAGATGTGATTGAGACAACAGGAAGTAATCTATCTTGCCTCGTTGCGCACGAACAGCGCGGCCGCCCAGCCGCAACGAGGCAAGATGCCTCGTCTACATTGCACTCCCGTTCGGGACAGGCGATGGCCGAGTTTCTGGTTGGTCTGGTGGGCATCCTGGTGCTGGTGGTCGGTCTGCAGCAGATTTCCATTGTATCGAAAAAGAGCTTTGCGGCGCACACCGCTGCCCGCACACAGGTTGCTGAACAGCTGGCCGACCCAACCTGGGATGACTATACCGGTGATTTTGTATTTGTTGATGCCGTGGATCCCGGGATAGACCAGAAGGTTTATACTGGTGATGATAACGTGGTCGAGGGCGACGATAGTTTCTACACGGAAGGGAAGGGATTTCTCCATGCGGTCGATTATGCCCTGATGAACGGCTATCTGGTTGATCATGACCGCGACGATCCCTATTACCGCCTGAACGACTCTTCATTTTCCATTTTGTCGGAAAGTTTTGCCATGCACTATGGTGCTGATGTTCAGCCGGTTGAGCTTCTTCCCGTTCTGCGGAAGGTGGTGGGCAAGGATTCGATCAACCTTAAACGTGATATGTTCATGCCTTCTTGGAAGGGGCTGATGATACAGGAACCATGAAATTTCGAACTTACATTTTACTGCTGCTGATTTCCGGCGTATGGATTGCGCAGGGCAAGGTATTCCGGTCAATCGGTACGGCTGAGGGCCGGCTGAATACGGTCGGTCTTCCGTGGGAATTTGCTTATCGCACAACAATGGATGTGAATGGACAGAAGAATGATCTGCATGTTTATGCTGCCCGGTTTAATGAGCCGGTAGTCGATCAGCTGAAGGATCAGTTTGAGCGGCAGGGAGCCAAAGTAAAGATTTCTGAAACGAAGGACGGAGCACAGGGATTGGCTCGGTGGGAGGATCGTGAAGCGCGCATACTGGTGCTTGCTCCGCCGTCGCAGCCGAACCAGATGGTATTCCTGTTTTATCCGAAGCCCGGAAAAGCAGGTGCGCCGGCGCGTCTGCCGATACCGGAATATCCCGGTGGTCTGGCGAAAAAAACCGTGACGAACCAAGGCACGGGATCGATCTGTGCGACGATGGATACTGAAGATCCGCCGGAGCAGGTTCTCGCCTATTATGCCGGGGCGCTTTCTGCGGATGGGTGGCGGGCCGTATTACCGTCGGCAGCGGGTTCATCACGTATGGCTATTTACCAGAAGCGGGAGCGGATTTGTACGATTCTCGCATCGCATCGGCCGGAAGGGCCGAATCGGGTGACTTTACTTGTGAAAGAGCAGGGGCTTTGATAGCTTCTGCCGATACGGAGAAGGTTTGTATGAAGAATAAATTGTTAATGGCTGTTGCTGTACTCGTGGCCGGATTGGCCTTCCTGATGAACTGGAGCTATCTTCGGAAGGAGCACGATGCGCTGTATGCCGGTGCCGTGAAGGTGAAAGTGATTGTGGCCAAGCGGGATCTCCCGGCCATGACCGAGTTGATGATTGAAGACCTGGCCTTGAATAATGTGTTCAAATCATCCGTAGGCCGGAATGCGTTCTATGAAGAAGACCTGGAATCGCTGCTGGGTAAAAAACTCAAGTATCCGGTAAAGCGGGAAGATCCGTTGCTCTGGTCCCAGGTTGATATGCCGCGCCGGATAAAAAGCGGACTTTCCCAGGCCATTGAAAAAGGAAAACGTGCGGTCTCGCTCTCCATTGCCGGTGCGCCGGCCGTTTCCGGTTTGGTTCAACCCAACGATAATGTTGATATCATCGGGACCTTCACGTTTCCCTCGCGCATCAATCCCAAGGCGGTGGAATCCGTAACGCTGACACTGATGCAGAATGTCTCGGTTATTGCAACCGGAGCGCGGATTGCCGGACAGGAATCCAGCGCACGCGGTGGACAGTCGGGATACAGCACGGTCACCTTTGCCGTTACTCCGCGCGAGGCGGAGCTGCTGGTTTTTGCCCAGCAAACCCGTGGCCAGCTCTATCTCTCGTTGCGCCACCCGGATGACCGCAATTTTGAAGAGGAACTTCCTTCGGTTAACTTCGATTATATCGAGACGGTGCTGAAGGAACTGAATGAAAAACGGCAGGAAGAAATCCTGCGCTCAACGCTCTAGAACGGAAGAACGGCATGCTTCAGATTCATATCTCACACCCTCACCGCGATTTCCAGTCTCTGGATGCGCCTTACGGCGTATATTTGATTGGAAGCGATAGTTCATGCCGCATTGTGCTCGATGATGGAAGCGTGGATGAAGCCCATGCGGTGCTGACGCTGATGGAGGATGAATCGTATGTTGAAGACCTGATGAACGCCGGCGTTTTTGTGGGCGGTGAGCAGGTTCAGACCCGATTGCAGGTTTTTCAAGGCTCCCCCATACAGATTGGAAACTATACCCTGTTATTCGGTACCGAGGATGAACTGCAGGAAGCATCGGGTGCCCAGGTACCGGTTCAGCAGGTTACCGAAGCCTTCAAGCCGGTGGTTCAGCCCCGCAATGTGTCGCAGGCCCAGATTGTTAAACAGCAGATTCATGCCGAGCTCGTTGGTCGACTCGATCTCAAGCGGCTGAGCATGAGCAAGCTGCAGGAAGATGAGCTGCAGAAGAAGATCCGCAAAACGCTGGATGAAATTATTGCTGAAATCAGCTCGCGCCTTCCCGCCGGTATCGATCCGGAAAGGCTGACCAAGGAAATTTTTGACGAAGCCGTGGCACTGGGTCCGTTGGAAGACCTGCTCGAAGACGAATCCATTACCGAAATTATGGTCAATGGCCCGGGGCAGGTCTATGTGGAGCGTGGCGGCAAGCTGGAACTGACCGACTGCAACTTTATTAACGATGCCTCCGTAAACTCGATCATCGAGCGCATTGTTTCCCCGATCGGTCGACGTATCGATGAAAGCCAGCCCTATGTAGACGCCCGTCTGGCAGATGGTTCCCGTGTGAATGCGATCATCCACCCGCTTTCACTGATCGGGCCCTGCATTACGATTCGTAAATTTTCGAAGGATCCTTTTTCTGTCGAGGACCTGATAGGCTTCGGCACCCTGACGAGGGAGGTTGCAGAATTTATGGAAGTCTGCGTGCTGCTTCGTAAAAATATTATTGTATCGGGCGGAACCGGCTCCGGTAAGACGACGTTATTGAATGTGCTTTCCAGCTATCTGCCCAGCACGGAACGAATCCTTACCATCGAAGACGCCGCCGAGCTGCGCCTGACGCAGGAGCACATTGTCCGGCTGGAAGCCCGTCCTGCAAATATTGAAGGGCGCGGTGCAGTTTCCATCCGCGACCTCGTGAGAAATGCCCTGCGCATGCGGCCGGACCGTATTGTGGTGGGTGAGTGCCGTGGTGCGGAAGCGCTCGATATGCTGCAGGCCATGAACACCGGCCATGAAGGGTCGCTCACAACGATCCATGCCAACTCACCGCGCGACACCATGGCCCGTCTGGAAACGATGGTGCTGATGGCCGGAATGGATCTGCCCATCCGGGCCATTCGCGAGCAGGTTGGGTCGGCCGTGCATCTGATCTGTCAGATTTCGCGTTTCAGCGACGGCACGAGAAAGGTCAGCAGGGTTACCGAAATATCGGGACTTGAGCAGGACCGTATCACGCTTCAGGATTTATTTGAGTTTAAGCAGACCGGGGTCGATCCCCGCGGCAAGGTGCAGGGCAGCCTGCAGCCAACCGGTGCCGTTCCTACCTTTATAGAGGAAATCAATCTGCGTGGACTTAAGTTTGATCGCACCATGTTTAACAACCAGGTGGGTGGCTAAATCATGTTCTGGCTGGTTCCAACACTCTTTGCTCTGAGCGCCGGACTTCTGGTCTACGCACTGTTGGCTTCGTTACGGGAGGCGGAGGAATCTTACGTTAGCGAATATACTGCTGATACGGCCCGGCAGTTTGAGGATCTGTTCCTGTTTATTCCGCCGGAACAGATCATGCGGCTGACCCACATTGCTGCGTCGGTTATTTTTATCCTCGTTTTCATGGTTTCCGGGAATGCCCTTACTTTGCTGGGCGTAATCCGCGGGGGCATTGCCGGTATTCTGGCGGCGGGACTCGTCTATCTGATTCCCCGGTTTGTGCTGGGAATCATGAAACGCCGCCGGTTGGAACGCTTTAATGCCCAGTTGGCCACGGCGCTGGATGGGATGAGCAATGCGCTGAAAGCAGGATTCAGTATACAGCAGGCATTCGATTCGGTGGTCGATGAAGGAGAAAATCCCATTGCACAGGAATTTGCCATGTTCCTTCAGCAACTTCGCGTGGGTATGACGTTCGAGGATGCGCTGGCCGATATGGATAGGCGCATGGGCAGCGAAGACCTGACCCTGATGATCCAGTCGATTGAAATTTCCCGGCAAACCGGCGGCAACCTGACCGAGGTGTTCGACCGTATATCCGAAACCATTCGGGAACGCCGCCGTATCGAGGGCAAGATCAAGGCGCTGACATCGCAGGGACGGATTCAGGGGCGTGTGGTCAGTGCCATGCCGTTTGTTTTAGGTGTTGCCATGTATTTTATTGATCAGGAAATGATGATGACGTTTTTCCGTTCAACTGCCGGCATGATTGTTCTCGGCATCGTTGTTCTGTTGGAAATTCTGGGCGCCTTCTTTATCAACCGTATTGTAAATATTGACGTATAAAAATGGACTGGGAAATTATAGTTAGCAGTGTGTTGTTCTTTCTGGCTTCGCTGGTATTTATCGGAGTATTCATCCGGACCGCTAAGCACGTGAGTTATATCACGCTGGCCGACGGGCGGCGACAGGAACGCAGTCTGCCGGTATCGGTCCGTTTGGTTCTTCCTTTTTGCGTGCTTGTTCCCCGTTTCATAACTGAAACCCACGCGTTCGAGGATAGCCGCAAGCGGATTAACAGCCGGCTGGTGGCCGGTGGCTACGAAGGGCTGATTCGGCCGCACGAAATTATTGCAATGCGCGTGCTCATGCCGCTGGGTCTTGGCGTTCTGTGCTGCGCAATGCTCTACTTTGCATTCCCCTATATGCCCGAAACGATCGGACAGGGGTTGGCCAAACGGCAATATGCAATTTTTGCCATCATCCTTGTGCTGTTCGGTTTCCTGCCGGACAGCTGGCTGAAAAAATCCGTGAAAAGGCGGCATGCAAGCATCGAACGGGCGCTGCCGTTTGTGCTCGACCTGCTGACGCTGTCCGTAGAGTCAGGACTCGATTTTATGAGCGGCATTCAGCGGATCATCCAGCACCGTGAAATGGATCCGCTGGGCGAAGAACTGGTCCGGATGTTCCGTGAAATTCAGGTGGGGCGCACCCGTAAAGAAGCGCTTCAGAATATGTCCGTACGCGTAGGCCACAGTGACATCCGGGCAATTTCAAATGCGCTTATCCAGGCAGATGAGCTCGGCACAGGAATCGGCCATGCTCTGCGTGTGCAGGCCGATCAGATTCGGACCAAGCGTTTTCAGCGGGCGGAAAAACTAGGTAACGAAGCACCCGTAAAGCTGTTGTTCCCGCTTTCCGCTTTTATTTTCCCAGCCGTATTTTTGGTGCTGTTGGGCCCCGTTATTTTACAAATGATGATCCGTGGAGGATTTTGAGAAATTTTAGATTTCCGATTTTAGATTGCTGATTTGTGGGTCTGCGACGCTGCTCTTAAGCGGGCAAGAGGAGTGGTCCAGAAAATCAAAAATCAAAAATCAAAATTCGAAAATAGGTTAAAACATGTCTCATTTAATAATTGAACAAGGCAAAGAGGTTGGAACCGAAATAACGGTTCCGGCAGCCGGAATGAAGTTTGGCCGGTCTCCGGCAAACAATCTGGTGATCGAAGATGAAGAAGTGATGCTGTTCCATGGCCGTTTCTTTTTCAAATCTGACGGGGCACTCTGGGTTACCGATTTCGGGGCCGCAGAAAAAACAACCGTCGGAGGTGTTCCGATTGATGAGCATGCGCTGGCGGTCGGTGATCTCGTGGAAGTCGGAGAAACGGCATTCCGAGTAATCAGCATTAAGCCGGAAGGGGCGGACGCACCTGCACCTGCTCCTACCGCAGATAAGGAAGAGGACGAGGAAGTTGATCTGGGTTTCAAGGCGCCCAAAAAATCGCCTGCAGCCAAAGAGAAGAAGGAGCGCACCAAGGCTCAATCACTGGTACATCGCATCCTGCAGCTTGCTGTTATTCTCTTAGTCTTGCTGGTTTTGGCCATCGCGGCACCGGAATTCATGAAGCTTCGGGGAACAACCGTAGCGCCTGCCGTTGAGCAGGAAAAGAGTGTGTCGTTCGCCTATGAGTGCGTGCGGGGAAGTTATATGGATATTTTCCGCTATCACATGGAACTGACTCCGGATGGCAGGGCGACGATTACGATTGATAACCTGGGCACCCGTCATAATACAAAAACGGCGGAAATCTCTGCCGAAGCATTGGAAACCCTGTCCAGAAGATTGGCCGGCAGTGGTTTTTTCGATATCAAGCGGGACTATGTGGTCACGGTGCCGAATGCCTATAACTTCAAAGATATCGCCATCTATTGCAATGGCCGCTTCAATCAGGTTCGGATCCTGAACAAAGAGGCTCCCCGCGATTTTGAGCGCACGGTTACTATTCTGGAAGACTTTGTGTTCAGCGAACTGGATATTCCTTTCACGTTGTTGGAGGATGATGAAACGCTGTTACGTCTGGCTGCCGAGTCCTACAAATTGGGGCAGGCCCGTTATTCGGAGCGGGATGTTCGGCCGGGTAACCTGGCCGAAGCCATTAGGAATTACAAAGAAGCCCTGGTCTATCTGGAAGCGCTGGACGTCAAACCCGACCTCTATGACAAAGTTAAGCAGGGGATGTCCCGCGCGACGGCCGAACAGGATATGCGGTACAAAGATTACATGTTTAATGCCGATGCCGGTATGCGGTTAGGCGATTGGCGCGAGGCCGAAAGACAACTGCGAGTGCTCGCGGAGTTGATCCCCGACCGTAAAGACGAGCGTCACCAAATCATCAGCTCCAAACAGCTGGAAGTGGAGGAGCACCTGCGATGAACCTGTTTATGACATACGTACGAAAAGGATTAACTGTAGTTTTGGCGGTTCAGACACTGTTGCTGGCCGGTTGTATTGAGGAGCAGGGTCGAGGCGGTGATATCTCGATTACCTCCGATCCGGCTGGAGCCGAAATTCTCTTGAATGGAACGCCTGCCGGAAACACGCCGGAGAAATTTTCAGGGCTGGCTCCCGGTGCCTATACCCTGGAATTGAGGAAGGAAGGCTATGGCCGTACCTATCAAACGATTGCGCTGCTGGAAGGCCAGGAAGTTGATCTTGAAATTCCCATGATGCAGGTGGCCGGGCTTTTACTGGTCAAATCTGAACCGCCGGGTTCTGAGGTCGTTATAAACAGCGAGGTGATGGGAGCCACCCCGGCATTGATCACGGAACTTCCTCTCGGCGAATATGAAGTGACGATACGATCCCCGGGATTGCCGGTGCGAAAAGAGCCGGTGGCATTGCTCGATCGGAAGCCGGTGAAGCTTGAAATCCGGCATGCGCCGCGGGTAGCGGTGAACAGCTATCCGCCCGGAGCCGAGATTCTGGTCGACGGTGAACTGAAGGGCTTGGCCCCGCTTGTTCTCGAGGACTTACCAAGGGGCGTACACGTGCTGATGGCGCAGCTGGATGAGCACGACAGTCAGGAAAAAGAAATCATCCTCGTTTCCGGATTAAATGATGCCGTGGAATTCAACCTTGAGAAAAACAGCGGAACACTGGTGCTGGATACTGAGCCGGCCCTGGTGGAGGTTTATGTGGATGGAACCCTGTTTGCAACAACCCAGCCCAAGGAAGGCGCTGATTCTATTTCGCAACCTGTCCGTATTGCGTTAAAGGCGGGTGTCGATCATCAGATACAATTGGTTCGGGAAGGACATACTTCAACTTCGTTGAAGTTGCGCACGGAGGTCGATCAGGTGGTTACGCGTCACGAAATCCTGAAACGGATTTTTGTCTACGACACACAGATTACGACAAAGACCGAGGTCATCCCCTGCCGCCTGGAATATAAACTGCCGAATGGAAACCTCTATTATGAACGGTTCCCCGGTGTCTACAATACCGCCAAAGCAGCCGATATCCTTGATGTGCAGCCCATCTCACTTGATGACGCCAGCAATAAAGAAGCGCGTCGGCTGATTGAAAAGAGCCGTGAGAGTATGCCGGATGAATAATGAGTAGCATGGGCATCCTGCCCATGTGTTCCGTGCGTTCATGGGCAGGATGCCCATGCTACAACATTCTAAGCCGCTGGAATTTCCAGCGGTTGTTTTTTTATTCGAGGATCAGACAGGAACCGGTCTTGATTGAGGTCAGGACGCCCTCCGCTGTTTCAAGCACGCAGTAGGTGCCTCGCGGTGCAAAAGCCAGCTGCCAGGGTTTTAGATTCCGGGCGACTTTCAGCACGCGCATTTCCCGGTCAAGAAAGGCCGCATCGATTGGAAAACGCATAAACCACATATGAATACTCCGGCAAGGCCGGATCAGCATGCCGGCATCGGTATCAAGCGAGGAACGCCCGAGCAACCCGCGCATGCGGTCCAGCGTACTTTCTGCAAGCAATACCTGTGCGATAAGCACGGTGCCGTCATTGATCAAAATGCGTGACATAAACCCTGAAATCCTAAATCCTAGCGCTTTACCAATTCCAGAGTTTCACGTTTCACGTTTCACGTTACAAGGACAATTATGGCACTGAAAAGTATGACAGGTTTCGGCGAAGGCGCCGCATCGGCATCAGGTATCCAGGTAACCGTTGAACTTAGCTCGGTCAATCGCAAGCAACTGGATATCAATATAAACCTTCCCCGCAATCTGGTGACACTCGATGCGCAGGTACAAAAACTGATCCGAGCGGAGTTTTCTCGCGGTCGGGTATCCGGCATTATCCGTGTTAATGCTGCTGACAACGCATCAGGATCGGTAACGATTGATGATAAGCTGGCGGCTCAGTATGTGGAGGGAATCCGTAAAACTGCAAAAAAGCTGAAACTGGCTGATGATCTCGGTGCCGAATGCATTGCCCGCCTGCCGGGAGTGGTTGGCGTTGAGCAGGAAGCATTGGATGCCGATCATGTTTCAACCGTACTTGACCAGGCTATGGCTAAAGCCTTACGCGGTCTTTCACGCATGCGGTCCAGCGAAGGGAAAGCGCTTGAGCAGGATCTGCGCAGCCGGATCGGATTGCTTGAAGAAGGCGTCAAAGCGATCAGCAAGCTCGCTCCGACCGTGGTAACCAGCTATCGCGAAAAATTGTTTCAGCGATTGGAAGAGGCCGGCCTCGAAAACCTGGCAACCGATGAACGTGTGGTAAAGGAAGTCGCTATTTTTGCGGATCGCTGTGATATCAGCGAAGAACTGACCCGTTTGAAAAGCCATCTGGCGCAAACCCGAAAATTGTTCCGATCAAAAGAACCGGTAGGCCGCACGCTCGACTTTCTATGTCAGGAACTGTTCCGCGAAATAAACACGGTGGGTTCCAAGGCCAACGAAGTTGAAATTACGCGATCAGTTGTGGCATTTAAAACAGAGCTCGAACGGATTCGCGAGCAGGTTCAGAATATAGAGTAGTCAGTCAGGAGTATGCTGTGGAAACATCCGAACATGATTTAATCCAGGAAAAACCGCCGCGTCCGCGCCCGTCACGCCCGTTGATGATCGTGGTTTCGGCACCCTCCGGAGCGGGGAAGAGTACGTTGTGCAACCGGTTGGTTGATGAGTTTCCAAACGTGATCTATTCGGTGTCCTGCACGACACGCGAACCGCGCGGTGACGAGAAAGACGGTACGCACTATTACTTCCTTGCAAAGAAGGAATTCAAGGAGCGTGCAAAAAACGGTGAGTTTCTTGAGCATGCCAAAGTACACGGGAACTTTTATGGAACACTGGAAGATACCGTGCTCTATGCCATGGAAGAGGGCAACCATGTCCTGCTGGATATCGATGTGCAGGGCGTTCAGCAGATCCGTGCGTCCTTAGTTCGCATGGATCCCCGCCATCCTATCCGTAGGGGCTTTACTGATATTTTCATTTCCCCTCCATCCATGGAAGAACTTGAGCAGCGGCTTCGCGGACGCGGTACCGACGAAAACAAGGTGATTAAAAAGCGCCTCGAGAACGCGGCGGCTGAAATGGCCTGTGCAAAGGAATATTCGTATCAGATCGTCAATGACGATTTAGAGAAGGCCTATCACGAACTCAAGACCGTGATTCTGTCCGGAATTGGACTCGGATAGTTTATTTTGGATTTTAGAATTTTGAATGCCGATTTACTGGTCTGCTACAGCCCCTCTATAAAAAGGCGAACGCCGTCTGAGTTCCTATAAATCAACATTCAACATTCGGAAATCAAAAATACAGTTAGACTCGATCTGAAATGCCGATAACCTGCCGGAATTCAATCGCTTCGGCAGCAAGTACCAGTGCCAGGGGTGGCATCTCTTTTGAGGCATCCATCAGGTTTCCGTAATACCGGCTGTAGGCTTCGACGGTTTCCTCATCACCCGGCGGGCGCATACCCATGAATACCAGACCGGCATCGGAAGAGCTTTGCCGGATAATGTCATAGAAGCTGGGAAGGCGTTTAATCAGAATATCGGCCTCCGCCGGGATACGTTGCTCTTCAATAAAGTTTTCCAGTCGCTCTTTTGCGGCGTCACGTTCGTCTTCCGTATCGACAATGGTTTTAAGAATAAGGCGTGACTGTTTCCAGATAGGGCTTTTCTGAATCTGGTAAGCGAGGGTCAGCATCAACCCGATATTATCTTTATTACCTCCCCACCATACATGAATTTCGTCGGCGTCCTCTGCGGTTTCCACATCGGACTCGCGGAGCATGATCAGATTACGCTGGGTGCGGTAGACCATCTTAATCAGTTCTGAAAATTCATTAAAATTGGATCGATTTTCCGTGTCGCCCAATAGAATGGTATTCGGGGTAAGCGGGCCGTACCCATAGGCTCTTACGAGCGCCCGGGCCCCGGAGAGCATGTCCGGTGAAGGGAAGATTTTAACCATGGCTTCCACTTCCCGCTTCTCAAGATAGTCGCTCATGGAGTCTTCCATGGATTGGACCTTTTCGGCCGACCAGTCCTCCACCGGCAGGATGCTTGCTACGGTAAGAGAGCTGCTGTTACGGGTAAGGGAATGAGCCATTTCAACCAGGTGCCAGCGGGATTTGGGGGAGCCGCTGAGTGCCAGGATGTTAGGTCGCCAAGTGCGTTCGTCGGGCTTGAGTTTATTCAGCCGCTGGATGGCAAAGCGTACAAGCAGGGTGAGAATGCCATACCGCATATCCGCCCAGTGCGCATTCAGCTGACGACGTTTTACCAGATAGAACACCAGTGCCGTAACAAAGATCGAGATCAGTGTGGCCCCGGCATCAATCATCAGCATGGCAGCAAAACAGGCCGCCGCTCCCAGCAGGGAGATGCCATAATGAATTCTGAACTTCGGGCGCCATGCCGGACTTTCAATCAACCCTTCCAGTCCGGCGGAAAGGTTGAGCAGGCCATAGGAGAGCAGGAAAAACATGGAGAGGATCGGGGCAATCAGGTTGAGGTCGCCCAACCACACGGCCGCAAGTGCAACGCCGAAAGAAATGGCGGTGGCGATGCGGGGGTCGGCTTTATCTTTTCCGAATCCGCGGCCAATGAAGCGAGGGATGACCCGGTCGATGGCGAGGGCCTGTAAGGTGCGTGGTGCGCCAAGCAGTGAGCCCAGTGCACTGGATAATGATGCTGCAAAAACACCGATAACAATCAGCAGGCTCCAGCGGGAAACGGTTGCCATGATATTCGGATCAATCAGGAACAGGTCGGGGTTCGCTACGATGTTGCTGAGAAAGATCGGCAGCACCATATAGACGAGATATCCCGTTCCGATCGCCAGTAGGGTTCCGAGTGGAAGCGATTTTGCGGGGTCTTTCAGGTCGCCGGAAAGCCCGAGCCCGGCTTCGATGCCCGTCACCGCGGGGAAGAATACCGCAAAGACCACCCAGAAACTCTGGCGCGGGGGTATGACCGCGTCGGCAGGAACAGCCAAATCCATGAGTGTTGGTTTTCCCATGAAGCAGGAAATTAGAGAGAGCCCGATAGCCGCAAAGATGGCGAACTGCACCTTAAGCGCAAGGTCAGCTGAAATATACGCGAGCGCGGTGATGGCCACCAGCGTCCCGCAGGAAATGATTTTAGCGGCAATATCCGGATCAAACATGGGGAGGGGATTGCCGAGGGACATCAGCGCTTCCGTGAAACCGGCAATATAAAATGCGACACCGATGGCCCGGGCAAAGAACAGGGGAAGGCCGATGGCGGCTCCGGCTTCGAGACCAAGCGACCGGGAAATAATAAAGTAGGCCCCGCCTCCGCCGACTTTCATGTTGGTGGCCATGGCCGAAATGGATAGGCCGGTCAAAAAAGTGATGGCCGTGGCAATGGTAACAATCAGCAACGTGCCGACTAAACCGACGTTGCCGAGTACCCAGCCGAAGCGCAGGTACATGATGACCCCGAAGATGGTCAGAACGCTGGGGGTATAGACACCCTTGAAGGTTCCGAATGAGTAGCCCTGCTTTTCAGCCTGTTCGCCCATAGTGCTTGATCCCCTTTAGAGGTAGTTGGGCTGAAGTCTTCCAGACCTTGGAAGAAATTGAAAGCCCTATCGAAGGTGCCGGCGGGCGCTGATCCAGGCATAACTACCGGCCAGCAGGTTGCCTAACGTGAGTCCGGCTACCAGGCCGTTAAATCCGTATAGGCGGCTGCCCAATAGGCATAACGGAATGATGAAGGCAAAAACCCGCAGGAGATTTATGGCCATGACCGGCCGGGGTTTTCCGATCACATTGAGTAATTGGCTCATCCACATGGTGATATGGATTCCGGCATGCCCGAGCGCAGCGACAAACAGGTAGATGGCGCTCATTTTTACCACTTCAGGATCGCTGCTGAACCAGCCCGACACCAGTCCGGCCATTGGAACCAGCAGTAAAAGTGTGATGCCTGCATAGAGAAATGCAAAACGGATACTGATGCCCCGCGCTTCCTCAACACGGTCATGCGCTTCGGCTCCATAGTTGTGACCAGCAAAAGGAACGATGGCAATGCTGTAAGCATAAGCCAGGATGAAAAGGAAAGCCTCGATGCGCGTACCTGTTGCCATGGCCGCTACCGCCTGGACACCGCCGACTCCCGCTGCGAGCCGGATGTAGAACCCCTGGGCAATAGGATTCAGCGCCTGCGTCAGGGCGGCCGGAATTCCCAGGCGAATGATTTCCTTCCACGACCGAAGCGTCATGCTCATATGAGGGCGGCTCCAGTCGATCAGCCTATGTTTAAAATGTAGAAAGCTGAGCGAGGCGAGCATGCCGCATGCGCGGGCAATGATGGTTGCGATGGCGGCTCCCTCCATACCCATGGCAGGTACCGGGCCGAAACCGAAAATGAAAATCGGATCCAGGATCACATTCATGAGGGCACAGGTGCACATTACGATCATGGGCCGTACGACATCACCGGAGGCGCGCAGGCAGCCATCGCTGACCGGCGGCATAATGGCAACGACTGCACCGATGAACCAGACCTGCATATAGTCCCGAACCAGTTCAAGTACCCGGCCCTCTGCACCAAGCAGCGTGAACAGCGGGTCGATGGTCAGGTAGCCGACGATGCTCACCAGCACGGTGCCCGCAATGGTTAGAAAAATTCCATCCGACACCGTCCGGCTGGCCAGTGCTTTATTGCCCGAGCCTAATGCCCGGGAAATAATTAATTCGGCACCTGCGGAGAATCCCATGGCCAAAGCGCCGACTATCATGACTACGGCAAAGGTGAAGCCCATTGCGGCCAGTTCTTCGGTGCCCAGTCGCGAGACATACCAGGTGTCCGTCAGGTTGAACACCATGATGGCCAGCATGCCCCCAATACTTGGAAGCGTCAGCCGTGTGAGGTGTTTAATGACATTGCCTTCAAGCAGTTTACTCATGATCTCCAAGTAGATTTCTCTTCAGTCGCCCGCAGTCGTCAATCACCATGTAGAGGCAGGGGACAAGGAGCAGGGCAATGAAGGTCGCGAAGAGGATTCCGAAGCCGAGCGAGATCGCCATCGGGATCAGGAACTTGGCCTGCCGCGACGTTTCGAGAATCATGGGCATAAGTCCGCCGAAAGTCGTCATGGTGGTAAGTAGGATCGGCCGGAAGCGTTGGATGCCGGCCGAGACAACGGCATCATGTGCATTAGCGTGGTTGGCGCGCCGTTCGTTGGCAAAGCTGATCAAGACAAGCGCATCGTTCACCACAACCCCTGAGAGTGCAATCATACCGATGATACCGATCATCGTCATTTCATAGCCCATGATAAGGTGGCCGATAACCGCACCGATGATGCCAAACGGTATGGCGACCATTACAATGATCGGTTGGGAATAGCTGCGGAAAGGGATCGCCAGCAGGGCATAGATGCAGAGTAATACGAGCGGGATCGTTACCTTCATGCTTCCGAAACTTTCACGCTGGTCAGCAGTACGGCCTTCATAGCTGTAGTCGAGCCCCGGGAATTGATTGGCCAGTTGGGGGAAATAGTTCTGGTTGAGTTTGGTCATCACTTCGCCAGCCTTGGATTTTGGCCGTACGTCGGCGACGACGGTGAGGGTACGCATCCCGTTGCGGCGGTTGATCGTGGTGTAGGACTTGCCGATGTCAATATCAACCACGTCGGTCAGCATCACTTCGCCGCCGTCAGGCGTGCGCAGGATAAAGTTTTCGAAGTGGTGCATTTTGGTGCGTTCTTCCTTGGGCAGGCGTACCTTAACTTTGACCTCGTTGCGACCCCGCTGCTGGCGCAACACCTCGGTACCCTCGAACGCGGCGCGAATCTGGCGGCCGACATCGTTGGCTGAGAGACCAAGACTGATGGCTTCGGGTTTCATTGTGAAGTCAAACTGAGTTTTCCCCTCCTGCACACCGTCGTCGACATCCTGCACGAGCGGATAGTTTTCGAGCTCAGCGGCGAGCGTGCGCGCGGCATCTTCGAGCGTTCGAATATTCTGATGCCGAAGCTCGACCTCGAGAGCGGGACCGCGGCCGGGACCGCCCTCATCAGAGGCATAGCGGATAAAGCGAACACCGGGAATCTGGCCAACCTTTTTGCGCCAGGCCTGGACGAACGCTTCAGTACCCATGATCTTATCGCGGATTTCGGGATCGGCCAG
The DNA here is from genome assembly GCA_964486885.1 of uncultured Verrucomicrobiota bacterium. Lineage (GTDB taxonomy): Bacteria > Verrucomicrobiota > Kiritimatiellia > Kiritimatiellales > Pontiellaceae > Pontiella. The sequence continues at coordinate 47,977 of CAZAPF010000015.1, read as the reverse complement.
GTAGACGCGCACCTGGCAGGTGTGTGCTCCACTCCGGCCGACGTTGGCAAAGATGCCTTCCACCAGTTCCGGGTGGCCGGTGTCGGCCAACACTTCCTGTGCTCCTTTGACCAGCCTGTCGGCCACACGTTCCGTTTTTTCAACTGGCGAGCCGTACGGCAGAGAGGCCGAAGCGACCGCATAGTCTGATTCCACATTAGTGAACATGGAGAAGCCCATGCGGCCGCTGAACCAATAGCCGCCAACGAGGAATAAGACGGAGACTGCAATACAGATTACGACGTAGCGATGGGAAAGACAAAAGTCGAGGAAGGGGCCGTATTTTGTACGCACCCATACGCGGAAGGCGTTGCTGAACTTTTGTTGCGCTCGATGCAGGGTTCCGAACAAGCCTGTTGGCTCTTTTCTACGAACATGACTGAGATGGGCAGGGAGGATATAGAGGCTTTCGAGCCAGGAAATGAGGAACACTGAAATCACGACAATGGGAAGCATGCCCATGATCCGGCCCATGAAACCAGGCATAACCATCAGGGGAACAAAAGCGACAATGTTGGTGAGGATACTGAAGCCGACCGGGGAACAGACCTGGCGTGCTCCGAGGATTGCGGCTTTTTCGCCATCCATTCCGTCCTGCAGGTTGTGGTAGACATTTTCACCGACCACGATGGCGTCGTCGACCACGATGCCGAGTGAAATGATGAAGGCAAACATGGTGATCATGTTGATGGATAGCCCCGTAAACGGCATCAGCAGCATGGCACCCAGAAACGAGATTGGGATGCCCATCGCCACCCAGAATGCCAAACGCATTTCGAGGAAGATTCCAAGAACGATCAGCACCAACAGGAGGCCGAGGCCGCCGTTTCGGAGTAGGAGACTGGCACGTTGTGAAAATATTTCGGTGCGGTCCTGAAGGATGTCAATGCCGATGCCTTCGGGTAGCTGTTCCTGAATCTGGGGCATCATGTCCTTCACGGCTTTGGCGATGTCGCTAGGGGTTTGTTCCCCGACGCGGTGCACCTCGATCATAATGGCGGGCTTCCCATTGTAGTTGGCGAAGATATCGGAATCCTCGAAGCCGTCGATGACATCACCGATTTCATTCAGCTTGAGTGTGGTGCCGTCTTCGGAGGCAAGCACGGGTGTTTGGGCAAACTCGGTTCCATAGTCGCGGCGCTCCTGCATACGTAACAAGGTTTCACCACTATCGGTTTTTATGCCGCCACCCGAAATCTCGCGTGATTGCATGTTAATATTCTGGGCCAGCGATTGGTGAGTCAGACCATGTTCGCGCAATTTCTCCTGCGGGATTTCAATGCTGATTTCCAGGTTGCGGGTGCCCGAGAGTTCGACCTGAGTGATACTCTGGTTCTGCAGCATGCGCTCGCGGACTTGTTCCGCAAGGTTGCGCAGCGTCATATCCGATGCCTCGCCATAGAGGATAAGCGTCATCTCCTCACGAAAGCGGGCGGCCAGCGAAACCACAGGTCGTTCAGCGCCATCCGGAAAGGTGGTTATGCGATCGATCTCGCTCTTAATATCCTGGTAGACCTTGATGCGGTCGACGCCTTCGAGCAGTTCGGCGGAAACGGTGGCCGAGCTTTCGCGGGCAACAGAGGTGACTTCGAATACCCCTTCGATTCCGCGCATAGCTTCTTCAGCTACAAGGCAGACACTTTGCTCCATCTCTTCCGGGGTGCCGCCCGGATAGGTGACGCGGACGGTAACCACATCGGCAACCATATCCGGGAAGACCTCCTGCTTGGTCCCTTTGAAGGAAGCATAGCCGCCGAGGAGGCACAGCAACATCAGCAAGTTAGCCGCGACCGGGTTTTTGACCATCCATGCGATGGGGCCCTTGAATTTTTCAGGAATGCTGTTCATGGCTTACGCTTCCTTTTTCGCCGGTGATTGATCTTCGGACTTTTTGTTGCCGGTTTTTTCCATATCGGCTTTGCCTTTTCCTCCGCTCATCCCGGGTTTCACCTGCGGGGCTGTTTCGCCGACGCGGCGCAGTTTCATGCCTTCGACCGCGGCGGGCAGGTCGGAGGTAACCACTTCTGGTTTGACCGGTCCTTCGATGCGAACGAGTACGTCATTTGCATAGCCTTGCAGCACTTCGGCAGAGAGGATGCGCAACTTGTTTTCGGCATCAATGGTCCAGACCACATTGCCATCGCGAAGATAGGTGCGCGGCAGCATCAGGGCATTCTTAATGGTTTCACCTTCGATGCGGACGCGAACATATTCACTGATCAGCAATTGGCGCCCTCCGCTGGAGTAGGGATTGTCGGCGGTCAGCAGAATGCGGGCCATGCGTCCTTTTTCGGTGAGGCCGGGAAGCAGCTTATGCGTTTGCGCGGTACGGGTGGTCCCATCGGAAAGGGTTAGGGTGGCTGCATAGGATTTTTTGCCGAGGTCAGGCAGCGGTTCCAGGGCACTGAATGGAATGGACGCGCGAACGAAATAGCGGTCGGTCGAGGCCAGTTCTACCAGCACTTTTGATGACTGGGCATAGTCGCCAACGTCGGCAGTCTCGGACACGACGACGGCATCGAACGGCGCGCGGATCTGTGTTCGCTCGAGATCCAGCTTCGCGGATTCAATCGCAAGTTCGGCACTCTTGACCTTGGCTTCGGCCGACTTGAGCTGCGGCTCGCGCAGCATCAGGTCGCGGTAGCTATCGGATTCGTCGGATCCCATCAACTCCATTTCGTGACGGACGACATCCTGCTGTCCTTCCTCGATTCGATATTGGCTTTTTGCGGTTAACAGGTCGGCTTCGGCTTTGGCCAGTGCCAGGCGATAGTCGGTATCTTCGATCTCGATCAGCACGTCGCCTTTCTTCACCAGTCCGCCTTCTACCAGACCGCTGGAAACCGCCACAATGCGGCCGGTTACTTCCGGCTGGAGGGCTGCGCTTTTATCGGCTGCAACGGTACCTAGGCATTCGATGCCATGGACTTGGTCGGCCGTTTTCATCTTTGTTGTTTCAACCACGGGAACCATCGACGACATGGCTCGTCGACGCTGTGCTTCCGGTTTGTTCTTCATAAACCAGCGGGCAATCAGCAGTCCGCCTGCGAGAAAGGCGAGGCCAATGATGATGGATACGATACGGCGGGTTGCGTTGTTCATTGTTCTTCCTCCAGAATAAATGTCCAGTCGCCCCCGAGAGAGCGGTAAAGCTGAATGCGGTCGGCCAGAAGGTCGGCCCTGGCCTGTACATGGGTGATTTCGAGCGCTTCGCGTGAAACAATGGCGGTGAGTGCATCGAGGAACGGCAGGATTCCGCGCTGATAACGACGGATCGATTCGGCTTCCGTTTTCTTAGAAGCTTCATGCTGCTTCTTTACAGCCTCCACATATTCGACCTGATGAGATTCGCTATTCAGTGCGCCCTCGGTTTCCTGAATGGCTTCCAAAACAGCAAGCCGATAGGCCGCAATTTTTTCGCGGGATACTGCGAGCGTCCGGTCGACTTCAGCACGTCGCCTGCCACCATCGAGCAGGGGGGCGGCGAGGCTGGCGGCCAGGCTTGAAGCCCAGTTATCGAAGAGATCTTCGATTTCTGTATCGGAGTCCCTAATATTGCCGGTGAGCGACAGGGTCGGTAGGCGCGCGGCGCGGGCCTCGCTGACGGACCAGTCGGCCGATTCAAGCTGTAAACGGGCAGCCTGAATGTCGGGACGATTTTCAAGCAAGGCAATGGGCAGTCCGGCTTCCGGTCGGGGCGGGAGGGTTGGCAGGGGCTCGGAAACCAGTTGCAGGTCGGTTCCGGGAACCTGGCCGATGAAGACGGCGATTTCGTATTCATAGGTCTGGATATTGGCGAGTACTGGAGGAATCCGGGCTTCGGACGAGGCGACCTGTTGGCGCTGCTGCAATACGGCAAGCGATGTGGCCTGGCCCGCTTTATAGCGACGCTCAACGGCATTCAGCTTGTTCCGGTTCGATTTGAGCTGGCTTTTGTACAGGACGAGGGTTTCGTTTCCTGCCAGCCACTTGAAATAGGATTGCGTCAGTTGAGCGGAGAGCGTCATGGCAGAAGTCTGGAGGTCAAACTCCGAGGCCTTCCACTTTGCAAGCTCAGCGCGTTCGGATGATCTGATGCGGCCCCATAGATCGACCTCGTAACTGGCGTAGAGGCCGGCGCTGTATAGCGGATCGGAAAATTCTTCGGTTACGGAGCTGTATGTCGACGACGCACTGCCGCGGGCATCCAGTTGCAGCTTTCCATCAGCTCCGCTCTTTCGTGCAGTTGCTTCGGCCTGCTCCAGTCGGGCATAGGCCTGCTCGAGGGTCAGGCTGCCGGCAAAGGCTTCGTCCATCAGGCGGTTGAGCTGATCCGACCCGAAGGTTTCCCACCAGTGAATTTCCATTTCGCCACTGCCGGATTCATTGGCAAACTGATCCGGAGTCTGCTCTTTCAGCAGTTCCGCATCCCGGTCGGGCTTGAACGATACGCAGGATGACAGCGCCAGCGAGAGGTTTATGGTGAGTACCAGTTTAACGAATTTCATGGCTGCTGCCTCTTCTTGATTTCATTCAGTCCGCCCAGCGAAAATGCGGCAATGTGGCGGGCCAGTTTTTCTTTCTCTTCTTCGGTCATGGTTTTTTTTCCGATCACGCGCTCGCGGAGCGGGCGGCTGAAGTTAAAGAAGGCGCATTGGCCAATGATACTGTGCATGCAAAGACGAATCTGTTCTTCCGGAATTTTTTGTTCGAGCGCAGCGTGTACGACTTTTCCGAGAAACTGGCTTTGCGGAAAAAGGACTTCCTTTGCAATCCGGTCAAGTGCGAGGGTTGGATTCGACATTTCCTGATGAAGCAGTTTAGGGAACAGGCCGGCCTCGTCGTCGTTGAAGACGCGATGGACGATGGCAAAGGCATAGCTGTAAATATAATCTTCGAGTGTCGGGTTTTCCGGGAGAGAGGCATCGATCGGGAAGATGGTGGAAGTCACTTCAAATGCATGTCGCCAGACTTCATCATAAAGCGTTTCCTTATCTCTGAAATGATAGTTTACCGCGGCAATATTCGCTTCTGCCATTTCACAGATCTCAGCAACCGTGGCTGCCCGGTACCCTTTTTCTGCAAAAATTTCGCATCCGGCCTGAATGAGTCGTTGTTTAGTTGTTATCGCATTATCCATAGATTCAAATGATTATTTGAAATGTTCGTTTGATAACGTAGTGAGCCGGTAGAATATTGTCAATGGATTCAAAAAAATATTTCAAATGGCCATTTGAATCGGGGATAAAAAGAAAGCTCCCCGTCAAAAGGGGGAGCTTTTCCATCAGTCCGCCGGTACTTATGCCTTGGACTTCGTGCAGCTTGAGCAGGAAGACTTTTCAGCCTTCTTAGCATCGCATGCTTTGCAGTCTTTTCCGTCTTTGCACGCTTTGCATTCGGTTTTAGCTTTGCCTTTCTTTGCCGAACAGCCGCAGCTGTCACAGGCAAATGCTGAAGCACCTGTCATCATCAGGGCGATCGCTGCAATACTCATCATTCTCTTCATGGTGCACTCCTTGGGTTAATGATTATGTAAACTATTGTCCCGATTGTTCGTAACGTGACGCACGATCTTACATCTTTTTGATTATTTCTTCATTTTCCAGGGTCAGGGATGAAGTCAGCAGCAAGCGCTGCCCGTTTTCTTCGATGATTTCACCTTCGATGACTACCGCAGTAGGCCCTCGGCAGAAGGATTTATTATACTTCTTTAATTCCGGATCTCTCTTGATCCTGATCATGTGGATGACACCGTTTTCATCGGTAAAACGGACCGCCTTGCTACAGCGTTCTGCCTTGTTCAGCGTACAACGCATGCAGACACATTCGCCGTGAATGTGAACAAAGCCGGCTTCGGCGGATGTGACCAGCCCCGTATCAATATCAGCAGGATTAAAGAAGACGCTGAGGGAAAGTACTATTACGAGTACGGCTGCAATAGCGACCACCGGTTGCCAGACCAGGGGATTCTTCCGGTTCTTCAGCTGCCGGGTTACCGCCAGCTCGAAATCGGGAGCATCCTGTTCAGCACGCAGTCTCGTATGGAAGCCGGACAGGAAAGAATCAGCAGAACGTTCCGGAGCATGTTCCTGCGACCAGGCCTCCCAGATCAGCAGTTCTTCCTGAAAAGTTTTCGCCAGCTTTTCATCTTCCCGGAGGATTTGTTCGAGTTCATCCAGCTCAGCCTCGGAGGGATCTCCATCCAGATAAAGAGACAGCAGTTCTTCATAGCGGGTCATTATGCCACCTCCTTTAACCGGGCTTCCATGCAGTTTCTGACGGCCGTACGGATTCGTTGGAGCTGCTTGCGAACGGCTACGGCGGTTACGTGCATCTGTGATGCCAGATCCTTTGCCTGCCTTCCTTCTTCATAGCGACAGCGCAGGAGTTCCTGTTGGGAATCATTCAGTTTGTCCACGCAGCTATTCATGATTTCAACCATCCGGTCACGAGCGGGCTCCGGTTGCTGTTTTTCAATGCCGAGGCTCAGCAGAATATCGGTAATGCCATCGTGCATTATCCGATACCGCCGTGCGGATTTTGTGCGTTCTCCCATGACCTTCCTTCTTGCAATGCCCCGAAGCCATTTACCGAAATCTTCATCCTGGCGGAACTGGGCCTGTTTACGGTAGGCGGTGATAAACACCTCCTGGGCCATGTCATCAACCCAGGTTTCATCTGTACCCAGTGCCCGAATAAAGGCCCGTAATCCAGCCTGGTGCTCGCGAACCAGAAAATCAAAATCCAATGTATCCTTACTGTTCATATATTCAATATTGGCGCGCAGGCCTGAAATGTGACAGGAAAAAAGGCCGCACTTACTTTTATATCGATTCCGATTTTACCCGTGGGCAATGTAGCGTAGATTGCGCCGTCAATGACTTCCCCCGAAACAGACTCCCGCCCCTATGGCGGATGGAAAGAACTGATGCAGATCGCGTGGCCGCTGATTGTCAATTCGGCCACCTTTGCGTTGCTGAACTTCAGCGATCGGCTTTTTCTCTCGTGGTATTCTGAAGACGCCTTCCGCGCCTCGCTTCCGGCCGGCATCCTGTTTTTTACGTTGGTATGCGGCTTCATGGCGCTGGCCGGCTTTACGAATACCTTTGTAGCCCAGTTTTGGGGAGCGGGGGATAAAGAAGGGTGCGCGCGGGCGACTGCGCAGGGCATTATTTTTTCCCTGCTTTCCATTCCGCTCATCATGTTGCTGACGCCCATTGGTATATGGTTTCTAAAACTCAGTGGTCATGGCCCTGATGTGCTGGCACAGGAAACGTTGTATTTCAAGATCCTGATGTGGTGCGGCGGCGGTATGACGCTGAGTTCGGCCCTGAGCAGCTTTTTCTCCGGACGGGGCAAGACTTTTGTCATTATGGGCTGCAACATCGTCGCTAATGCGCTGAACATTGTATTGAACTATGCGCTGGTCTTCGGCAAATGGGGATTCCCCGAAATGGGCATTGCCGGTGCGGGCTGGGCAACCGTGATTGGATCGTGGGTCAGTCCATTAATCTTTGCCATCCTCTATTTCGCGAAACCGGTGAATGCCGAATTCAAGACGTTCAAGAACCTGAAATATGATGGCTGGATGTTTAAACGTATGTTGCGGTTCGGGCTGCCGTCGGGGCTGCACTGGTTTCTCGATGTGGCCGCATTTACCATCTTCGTCCTGCTGATCGGCCGCATGGGTCCGATAGCCCATATTGCGAGTAATATTGCGTTGAGCATCAACCTCGTTGCCTTTATGCCGATGATCGGGATGGGCATGGCGGCTTCCATTCTTGTGGGGCAGTATCTGGGCAGGAACCAGTCTGACTATGCGGAACGGATCGGCTGGCTTGCGCTGAAGATCGGGATGGGCTATATCGCGGTAATCGGCATAACGTTTCTGCTGTTCCCCGGATTCTATACGAATGTATTCGAGGGGAATGCGCCGGCATCGGTCCCGTTCGAGGAATTGTTTAAGGCCGTGCGGATCCTGCTGGTGATGCTGGCGGTGTGGGGCATGGCCGATGCTTCTGCGCTGGTGCTATCCGGTGCACTGAAAGGTGCGGGGGATACGCATTTCGTAATGTATTTTCAGTCGATCGTTGCCTGGGGATTCCTGGTGGCGGGCCAGCTTGTGATCGTGCTGGTGCTCAAGGCCAATATCTATGTGAGCTGGACCTGGACGCTGCTCTACATTTTGATACTTGGTGTCGGTTTTGCGCTGCGCTTCCGGTCCAGCCGCTGGAAACGGATAGACCTGCTGGACCGGAGACCCTCGTTGGTAAGTGTAGAAGACCAGTCTCTTGCGACCCGGCAATAGCGTTAAACCGTCGATTTGCTTAGCTTACTCGCCGCCTCAATCGACGATATATTTCTCGAGCTGTGTTTCGTCAGCGAGAAATTCCGGAATCAGTTTTTTTCGGGCGGAGGCACCATGGGCGTGCACAGATGATGGATCACCCGTGATGAGCGGGTGCCACTCCGGCAGGGGTTTACCTTCGTGCAGCAGGCGATAAGCACAGGTTTCAGGCATCCACTCAAAGTGTTCGGGATGTTCAATCGATAGGACAGCGCAGTCGGGAACCAGTTCGTGGCGGTTTTGATAGTTGGTGCAGCGGCAGGTGTTAACATCGAGCAGGCGGCAGGCCACGCAGGTGTAGTGAATATCGCCGGTCTCCTCTACTTCAAGTTTGTGCACGCAGCATTTGGCACAACCATCGCAGAGCGATTCCCACTCGAGTTTATTCATCTCCCTGAGCGATTTAGTTTCCCAGAACGGTTTCATGCATTACCGGTATATTTATTGATGAGATCGATGAGCGCCTGGCGGTTGACGGGTTTGGGAATATAGTCGTCCATGCCGCTATCGATGCATTTCTGCCGGTCGTCTTTCATGGCATGCGCGGTGATGGCAATGATCGGAATGGAGCGCAGCGGTTCCTGCATGGCACGGATTCTAGCGGTGGCCTCAAAGCCGTCCATTACGGGCATCTGGCAATCCATCAGGACAACATCATATGTGTTCGCTGCGATTTGCTGAACGGCATCCTGGCCATTGTCCGCTGCATCCACTTCGCAGCCGGCTTTCTTGAGAATGGCAATAGCCACTTTTTGATTTACCTTATTATCCTCAACCAGCAGCACTTTTACATTGGGTTTGGTGATCTGCTTTTGGACTTTCACTTCCTTGATAGCCGTTGGGTGCGAGGCTTGCGGGAGCGTCAGGTTAAAGAAAAAGGAGGATCCTTCGCCAATTGAGCTGAGGAGCCCGATTTTTCCGCCCATGAGCTCAATCAGTTGCTTACAAATGGCAAGCCCGAGGCCCGTGCCGCCATAAAGCCGTTTAGCAGATCCGTCCACCTGGGTGAATTTATCGAATATGGTAGCCTGCGTGGCCGGATTGATACCAATGCCGGTATCAATCACCTGGAAATAGAGTTCAGCACCCGCCGGTTCGATTTTATGGCATTCAATATTAAGGACAACGGAGCCCTGATGGGTGAACTTGAGTGCGTTACCCAGCAGATTCACAAGCACCTGTTCAATCAGGCCTTCATCGCCGATGAGATACGGGGGGACATTGTCCTGGCATTCGCATTTCAACCGCACACCGGATTGGTCGGCCTGGGGATTGAACATGTAGAAAAGATTATCGCACATATCGCGCAGGCTGAATGTGGACTTACGCACATCCATCTGGCCGGCCTCGATTTTTGAAATATCGAGCACATGGTTTATGATTTTGAGCAGGCCTGAGGTGGATTGAAGGATGGTTTCAATACAGTTGTTTTGTTCGCTGCTAAGTTTAGTGTCGGCCATCAGCTGCGCCATCCCGACTATCCCGTTGAGCGGGGTGCGGATTTCATGGCTCATGTTAGCCAGAAATTCGCTTTTTGCTACGCTTGCATTTTCAGCCATTTCCCGGGAATGGTCGGCCATTTCTTTGGCATCTTCTGCAAGTTGCCGAGCCGCATGGATCTTTTCTTCGGCTTCTTTACGCAACGTGATATCGCGGACGTGCAGCTGCAGCACCTGCTTGCCGCCGATATGCTGTAACGAGCCCGTCATATCGATAGGTTTAATGGAGCCGTCGGTAGCCTTGGAAACGCCTTCGCATTGATCCATTTGGCCAAGGAACCATTTTTCCATGTTTTCATCGACGTCATCATGGAATGCTTCCGGGGCAAAGTCGTGGACCCGTTTGGTCAGCAGTTCCTGTTTGGGCATTTTGACCAGCTTGCTGGCGCACGAGTTGGCCGAAATAATGTTCCCCTCGCGGTCGAGTACAAAGACGGCATCGGGTGAGTTTTCAAAAATCTGCCTCAGCCGCTCTTCGCTTTCCGCAAACTGGCGGGTCCGTTGTTCCACTTTTCGCTGAAGCTTGCGGTTCCAAAGCAGAATCAGGGCAATAACCAGCGCAATCAATGCGGAGGCGGCGGAAGCAATCATCAGGATCGTCCTGATCGGAATGATCTGACGGGCATACTCGGAGCCGAGCCATTTGGCCTGGATGCGGTTTAGCGTTCCGCTGTGCTGTGCATGGCTGATGCCTTTGTTGAGAATATTGAGCAGATCCCGGTCGCCGTTGCGCACGGCCATGCTAAGGCGGGCGGTAAAGAGCGGGTCGCCGGCTATTTTCATATCGGCCTTGCCGGTGGAATACATGTAATGCTGCGCAACGAGTTCGTTGCCGACCATGGCATCCACCTCGCCGCTGGCCAGCAGTTTGACGCATTCCTGAATGGTGGACTTGAATTTTACCTGACATCGGATGCCCCGATTCTGCAGCACTTCCATGGCCCGGCTGGACGCCATAATGGCGACCTTCAGCCCTTCCAGGTCGTAGAGGTTGAAGATGTCGTCCCGGTCGCTTCTGACATACAGCGTGACCGGGGTCTGCTTTATGGTGCTCGAAAAATCAAATTCATTGTCCCGGACATCGGAATAAAAGAGGCTGGTCATGACGTCGGCTTCGCCGGAGCGCAACATTTCCATGGCCTCTTTCAGCGGGGCGGTTTCGAATCGGGCCTTAAAGCCCATGTCGGCGGCCATCCACTGCACCAGCTCAACATTCATGCCGCCCACATGTTTCTTGCCGACAAATTCAAACGGGGCGTGGTGCGGCTGGGAAACGAAGACAATTTCTTTCTTCTGGCTAAGGTAGGCCAGATCCCGCTCACTTAATGTAGCTGAGAACGCAGTTACCGCAGGTGCGGCAATGCAGGAGCATAGCAGTATCCGATGAAATAAGTTCGCCATAAATAACCAGTTGAAAGCAACTATAGGGATTGGCGGTTAGACGGTAAATAAAAACAAAGATCGAATCAGAGGCCAATAACTTGGTCTTTCAAGCTTGGGAAATATGGTCTACGGTAGCGCCCGTATGAAGGATTTAAGCAAAGTAGTTCATGTGATGCGCCGGTACACGCCCGATAAATGGGGAGGAACGGAGAGCGTAGTTTCCAATATTTCAAAGGAACTCCTCCGCCAGGAAATCGAAAGCCCCGTTTTTTGTACGGACATGCTGTCGCAGCACGGATCGCAGATGCATGGGCCTATTCATATACATCGTTTCAACTATATTTTTCCGTGGCTGGGTTTATCAGCAGAAGCAAAGAAAAAACTGGAGCTGAAAGGGGGGAGCCCGCTTTCTTTATCGCTGTTTTTTGGGTTGCTGTGCGAGAAGAGGGTTTCGATTATTCATGCTCATGTGCAGCACCGGCTTGGCGGAATTGCCCGCAGTGTGGCCTGGTTAAGGCGGATTCCCTATGTGGTGAGTTTACACGGAGGCTATTATACCATTCCACAAGAGCAGATTGATCAGATGACAGAGCCATTTAGCGGAAAGCTGGAATGGGGGAAGGCATTCGGAGCTCTGTTCGGAGCCCGCCGGGTCCTTACCGATGCCGATGCGATCATTTGCGTGGGCAAGAGTGAATATGATGCAGTCAGGCAGCGTTTTCCTTTTAAGCCTGTTTTTTGTGTGCCGAACGGAGTGGATATAGAAAAGTTTTCCCAGGTGGACGGTGGAGCCTTCCGTAAAGCATATGGGTTCCATCCGCTGGATAAAATTGTGCTTTGCGTTTCCCGTATCGATTACCAGAAAAACCAGCTGAGCCTGGTTCGTGCTTTTGCGGAGTTCAGTTCTCAGCATCCCGATCACCGGCTGGTTCTTATCGGTGCCGTTACGGTCGAGGCCTATCTTGATAAAATTAACGATGAAATACGGCGTTTAGGATTAGCTGACCGGGTAACCATTATTGAGGGATTGAGTCCGGATGATCCGTTGCTGCCCAGCGCGTATCGCGCTGCGGAAATGTTTGTTTTGCCTTCCATCCATGAACCGTTTGGGATTGTGGTCTTGGAGGCCTGGGCAGCCGGGCTTCCTGTTGTGGCCAATCGGGTGGGGGGGATTCCCGGCTTTGCCTCCGACCGGGAAAACATTCTGTTGGCCGAAGCGGGAAATGAGAATGAACTGGCTGAACATATGACTAAACTGGCCGGTGATGTTACGCTTCGGGCCGATCTATCGAGAAAAGCTTTTGGTGAAGTGGCCGCGAACTACGATTGGGCAAAAATCCACGGCCGATTTCGGGAAATCTATGAGCAGGTTCTGGCTGAAAAGTAAGCTGTTCCTGCTGTAAATTTGCTTATAATGTCTGGTGAATGAGGTTTGGATTACGCATATTCCGCAGTTTACGACTTAATGATGAAAGGGGACGACATGCCGCAAAATGTAAAGAAGTCAATTGATGATCTTAAAGTTGAGCTGAAACAGACTCCAAAGGAAACCAGCCTTTTTGAAGAAACGCTGGAAACCGCCAAAAATGGGATAGAACGCTTCACTCCTGAAGCGGTTCAGGAACTGGTACAAATCTTGCAAAGAGAAGCGGATGAATTTGAAGTGGAGCATCCACGAATTACGGCGTTGATTAATAACGTGATGACCTCTCTCAGTAATTTAGGAATTTAAATCGGAGTATTTTATAATGACAAAAATTTGCTGTATCGGCGCCGGCTATGTCGGTGGCCCAACTATGGCCATGATTGCCAAGCAATGTCCCGACGTTCAGGTGAACGTGGTCGACATCAATGAAAAACGAATCGAAGCCTGGAAAAGCGACGAGCTCCCGATCTATGAACCGGGCTTGCTCGAAGTGGTTCAGGAAGCTCGCGGCCGCAACCTCTCTTTCTCCACCGATGTTGACCAGGGCATCCGTGATGCCGACATTGTTTTTGTGAGCGTCAATACGCCGACCAAAACCTTCGGGGAAGGGGCGGGCTGTGCCTCCGACCTGCAGTATTGGGAACTCTGTGCCCGCCGCATCAAAGAGGTTTCCACCTCGGATAAAATTATTGTCGAAAAAAGCACGTTACCGGTCCGTACGGCAGAGGCCATGGAACGCGTACTGCATGCCGGTGATAATCCGGTACATTTCGAAGTCCTTTCCAATCCGGAATTTCTTGCCGAGGGAACGGCTATTGAAGACCTGTCCAATCCAGACCGGGTCCTGATTGGTGGACACGAAACTGAAGAGGGACAGAAAGCGATACAAACGCTGGTTGATATTTATGCTACATGGATACCGCGCGAGCAGATCCTGACAACCAACCTTTGGTCATCCGAGCTTTCTAAACTGACGGCAAATGCATTTTTGGCTCAGCGCGTCAGTTCCATTAACGCGATCTCAGCGCTCTGCGAAGCGACCGAGGCGGATGTGGGCGAAGTGGCTCATGCCATCGGTACCGACAGCCGTATCGGGCCCAAGTTTCTTAAAGCGTCTATTGGCTTTGGCGGATCGTGCTTTAAGAAAGATATTCTCAACCTGGTTTACCTATGTGAATCCTATGGTCTCAAAGAACCGGCCGATTACTGGCGCCAGGTGGTCACCATGAATGAGTATCAGGAAACCCGTTTTGTAAAGACCATGCTGCACAACATGTTTAATACCATCGCCAATAAACGAATCGCAGTGCTGGGGTTTGCATTTAAGGCCGATACCGGCGATACCCGCGAAAGTCCGGCGATCAAAGTCTGCCGTGAACTGGCTGCCGAACATGCCACCATTGTTGTGTCCGACCCGGAGGCCATGGAAAATGCAAAGCTGGATATGCCTGAACTGGCGGACCAGATTGAATTTGAAGAGGATCCCTATAAGGCTGCCGAAGGGGCGCATGCTGTTGCGATACTGACCGATTGGAACCTCTACAAGACGCTGGATTTTCAGCGGATCTTCGACAACATGCAAAAACCGGCCTTCCTTTTTGATGGCCGGAATATGCTGGATCACGATGCGCTGTTTCAAATGGGCTTCGAGGTCTATTCTATCGGCAAAGGGCTGAAGACGCACCTGAAATAGTTTTCCACACTCTGGAAAAAGTGAAGGGCTTCCCGTAGTTGGAAGCCCTTTTTCATATTCATGTGATATCGGATCTATCCCTGAACGGTGGTGATAACCGTGCCTTCGAATTCAATCACCTGGCCCACCCGGATCTTGCAGCGCTTGCGGGTTTCAAGTTCTCCATCAACGGTAACGAGACCCTGCGCCACAACCTCTTTACCTTCGCCGCCGGACATAACCACGTTTGCAGCTTTGAGCAATTTGCACAGTTCAATGTATTCGGTTGTAAGTGGAAACTCCATGGGCTACAGACCGGCTTTAGTGCGGAGCATTTTGATCAGCTCAACGCGTTTGTAGGGCTGCCTTCTTCGGTGGTATAACACATCGATTTTTTCCTCGATGGTATCCCAGTCTTCGGCTGTAGGAGGGGTGTCGTAGTCCCAGGAATCTTCGTCAGACCGTTTGGTCTGCCACTTCATTTCGGTTTTTCCGGTGAAGGTGATTCGGATTTTACGCTTTACGCCATCGTCAATTTTTTCAACCCATTCAATATCTGCTTTCACAAGGGGGCTCCAGCTGTCCGTGTAGGAAAATGATTTTTCCGTGAGGGAAGTGCGGTTATTTCGGGTAGAACCAGCGGCCGGCGGTTCCGGCAATCAGGCAAACGCCTGCAATGACAATGCCGACCAACGGGAATATCATTCGCTGTTGCCGAATGTTCACATCGATCTCAGCTTGTGTGCCGAGGAAATAATAAAGTGCGCCGGAAACAGCCAATGAGATGATGGCTACCCACCAGAGCAGGGCGTGCGGTTGGAATGGACTCTTTTTCTTAGGCTTCATATAAGCGACCATATATGTAGGAAATAATCACCATTATCAAGGTGAAACCCGACTTATATAGTCCATTTGAAGCCAGCCTCTTTTTCCGTCGTATTCCACTTCAACCCAGCCTTTCGAGTCGGTATTCAGCTGGCGAACCAGTGCTGCCAACGGAAGTTTATAGTGGGCTGTACTACCTTCAACCGGACCAAAAAGTGCGGTTGCCTCGGTCTGAACCACGACCCATTCCGGATTAGCATTCAGCTTATGCCAATGCCACCATCCTGCTGAGGAAAGAAGAATGAGAGCAATCGGAAACAGGCAGAGTTTAAGTATGTTGCGTTTCCCGGCCTTCACGAGTAAAGCTGCTGCAAGGAGCAGGGTCAAAAGGAGGTAGCTGCCAACGGCAACCAAAAGCCATTCGCCAAAAGCCAGGGTTTCCAGAATTTTCTCAAAAGCGGAGGGTTCGGCTTCCACGGCACCGGCGGCATTCAAAGCAAAATATAAATTAGCGCGAATGTCTGGGTCCCGGGGGGCAGCATACCATGCTTTGCGGTAGTGCCACACGGCATTAGGCAGGTCGCTGTCTTTAAAATATGCATTGGCAAGGTTGTAATGCACTTCGTTGTTACGGATGCCTTCATCCAGCAGCTTATTGTAGAGAACAACGGCTTCTGCATAGCGTCCATCGTCGTAGGCGGTCTGCGCTTTGAGGAACGTGTCATCCTTAGCAGCCGAAGAAAATGTAATGGCCAGCAGGATGACTGCAATGGAAATTAGTCGTTTCACAGCTTCCTCCTGTCGCATGCTTTCAAGGTTGCCGAGAGATCGCGTACTAGAGCTTTCATTTCATCCTTAGTATTACCACCGGTGGTTTGTATACCGTAGCGGCGGTGCTCGATGGTATTGAACAGTTTTTCGAGTGCTGCAGATTCCTCAGGCAGTTTTTCGGTTACGCGACTCAATATAACTTCACCGGGTGCAAGGTTTAAACGATGGCCGAAGTATTCGATGAGGGCATCCCAGAGCGCTTCATAAAACCCGGATTCATCTCCCTGGCGTATGGCCTGCACAGCCCGTTGAATATTGCGGCGGGCGGCTTTGGGTGCTTTTTGACGTCGGGCCAGAGCCACATCACCCGCCAGTTTATTACGGCGTGCTGTCGTTCCGGCGATCAGGCATAGCACCAGCGCAGGTAAAATCAGTAAAACTTTGAATAGAGATGTGCGATGCCATCCGTTGTCGGTTTGTAACTTCCAGGCCTTAGGGCGGGGCTTGAGGTAAACAATATCCCGGCCGAGTATTTTGGTTTCCTGCTGAATCGTGCTCGGTACGGTAGCAATAACCTGGGCGGTCTGTTGCGGAACACCTTCAACCTGCACAGGGAAGGGGCCCTGGGATATGGTGCGGAAATCCGTGGTCTTGGTATTGAAATAGGAAAATGAAATGGCGGGAATATTGGTTACTGTAGCCGACTTGGGAATAAGCACCTGCTCAAAGCGGACTTCGTTGGGGTTGTCGGATGCAACGGACCGGGCATCGTACAGCTTGAATTCGTGACTTTCTTCAATGAGCGGAGGTGTTATTTTTGCCAGGTTGCCTGCGCCGGCAATGCGAATTTTAACCGTGATCGGCTCGCCGGCTTTCACGGATAAAGGCCCAACCTGCACATCAAAATCAAAAATGCCAACGCCTCCGGTAAACGTTTCAGGCCGGCCTTCTGTCGGTACCGCACGCACTTCAATATCAAGCTGGTTACAGTCGAGGGTGAATGGGCGGGTTTCCTGTCTTCCGAACATATCGCCGAAGAAGGGGTCGTCGAAGCCCCATGACCGCCGTTGCTGGCGGGGGATTACAACATTCAGCTGAACCTGCGGCCGAAAAGTAAAGGTTCCCGCCGTCAGCGTTTTTGCAGTCGTACGCAACGTATAGACATTAAAAATGCTGCCCTTCATTTCAGTACGTTTTCTGCTGCTGACCTGCCATTGCAGCTCTCCATCCATTCCGTTCTCAGGCATGCCGCCGCGGATTCCGAAATTACCGTCAATCTGAACGCCATCCCGGATGTAGACTTTCAGTTCCAGGCCAAACGGTTCATGTACATGCGGGGATTCGCGGTCGGACGTAATTCTCGAAAACATGATTTCAGATATTTGCTGCGCTTCCGGATCATCCTTAGGCTTGATCACCCGAAGCTGAGCGGTCAGTTCCTTTTCGCCACCGTTGAATTTAGCTGTAATGGGGCCGATTGTATAGTCGCCCACTTTCGAAGGGGTGATCAGGTATTTATGGATGACTTTGGAGCTGCTCTTAAAGTTGACGATCCGCGTTTCTGAACTCTGCCCCTGATACTGGACCTTCAGACCGTCGACTTCCGGAATATCTATCGCGTTGCCCTTGCCATCGATAAACTCGATTTTAAGAACCGCGCGGTCCAGCAGGCTGATCAATGCCGGTTGAATACTCATTTGAACATCCGCCGCAAAAGCGGAAGCCGAAATAAATAGGCTTCCGATGAGGGGAAACAGAAATTTCAGATTTCGAAGTTCAAGTTTCAAGTTTCCGGCTCCTACCAATCCTTGTCCACTTTGATCGGTGCTCCCATCACGGGGTGCAGTTGTAGGCGTTTGGTTTCCTCTTCCTGCTTCATGGCATCGAGCAATCGTTCCGCTTCATCCTGGCTCATTTGTTCTGCCCGGGGCGGTTCAGGTTGCTCCTGCTGCTCCTGGTTCTGATCTTCCTGCTGGTTCTCCTGCTCTTCTTGTTGGTCCTGCTGGTCGTCCTGCTCCTGCTGCTGATCATCCTGCTGTGGGTCCTGCTGGTCGTCCTGCTCCTGTTGTTGATCGTCTTGCTGCTGATCCTGGTTGTCCTGCTCCTGTTGCTGCTCCTGCTGTTGATCAAGCAGCTCTTTAAGCCGGAGCAGTTTGCCGTCTTCGGGGAATATCGAAAGCCCTTTTGCCACCAGATTACTGGAATTGGATGAATCCCCGTGAATATAAAGCGACGCGGCAGGATGAAAATAGGTGGCGTCCGAATCCGCCAGCTCCGCAAGGCCGTTTAGGGTACACCCCAATATTAAAATAGGTATCAGATATTTCATTTTACAGTATTGAGCGAGGAAAGTTCTTCCACGATTTTTAAGATATCCTGGTTTTTCTGAATCGTCTCTTCATATTGTTTTTTTAAGTCCGGTTTAATATCGAACGCGTATTTTCGTTCATCCGTCTCCGTTGTCAACCGTTGTGCGGCAAGCATATACTGATAGTCCTCAATTTGCCGGAGCGCTGTATTCAGGTCATATTCCGCAGCCTCCACGGCGAGATCAAGCATTTGGAGCCGTTCAGCAATGGTCGGCAAATGCTGGGCCGCCTCACCGTGGCCGGGATCGATATTTTCCAGAATATGCTCAAACTGTTTTTTCGCCAGCCTGTAGTCCCGCTGCGCATCTTTGGCTTTATATTCCTGCAACAGTGATTCCGCCTGATCAAAATACCATTTGCCGAGGTTATATTCCAGTTTCAGCCGGAGCTGCTGAGCCCGTTCAAAGTTTTGTTTGGCCGCCAGCTCATCCGGTGCGAGCAGGATGGCCTTCTCAAACATATCCACTGCCTGAAACGACAGCTCAATAGCCGTGCCGATCTGCTCCTGTCCGGTCAGCTCGGTTGTGCGGGCAAGCAGGGCATTGCCCCGGTTAAAATACGCTTTTGCCTGAAGCTCGATATCGGTCGTGCGAAGAGCTTCGTTATAGGTTGCTGCAGCGGACTCATAATCACCTTGCCGGTACTGGGCATTGCCCAGGTTGTAGTTTCCAATCGCAGGAAATTCCAGAGCGGTCTTTCGTAGCGACTCCACGGCATTGGTGTAATTACCGGCTTTGTATGACTTCAGTCCCTTCCGCATCGCAGACCGCGGCGTGTCCTCTGCGTGTGAAATCATGGAAATAAGAAGCCACGGAACAACACGGAGCAACACGGATTGTTTTCGTCTTTTTCTGTGTTTTTCCGTATTCATCTGTGGCTAACCCTCCATTTGGTGGGGCGGATGGCGGCTTCTATGATCAGCAACAAAATCGCCGCCGCGAGGAACCACTGGAACCGCTCGGTCCAGCTTTTCGACATGCGGGCTTCCCGCTCTTCCCGCTGTAGCTCGGCAATGCCTTGTTGGTAGATCCGTTCCAGCCCGAAATCAC
This sequence comes from uncultured Verrucomicrobiota bacterium, assembly GCA_964486885.1. Taxonomy (GTDB): domain Bacteria; phylum Verrucomicrobiota; class Kiritimatiellia; order Kiritimatiellales; family Pontiellaceae; genus Pontiella. Next base: position 28,618 of record CAZAPF010000015.1, on the reverse strand, counting down.
CCGGGGCTGAGCGGACATAGAAACCGCCGGTTTCGAAAGCAATACGCTCGAGCATGCCCTCATTGAGATGGCTCTTGATGACATTGCCGTCTTGGTCCTTTACCAGGCCGTCAGATGTTTCAATCATATCGCCCTCAATCGTGCCGACACCAATGGCGAAGATGCGAATCTCCTCTTCTTTAAGCCGGGGCAGGAGCGTAAGCGGATCGCCCGTGTGTCCTTCTCCATCTGAAATAAGGATAACGACCTTGTCGGACGCCGATTCCTCCATTTTTTCAAAGCTCTCAATCGACGTTTCCAAAGCCTGGAATAAATCGGTTCCTCCAACAGGAACAATGCCGGGATAGACATCATCGAGCATCATGAGGAATGCCGCATAGTCGATGGTGGCCGGGCATTGCAGAAATGCATCGCCGGCAAAGGCGACCAGTCCGATGCGATCGCCGCGGAGTTCCTTGACCAGATCGCGCACGCCCCATTTAGCCTGCTGCAGCCGGTTCGGTTTAATGTCCTGTGCCAGCATGCTTTTGGACGTGTCCAGCGCAACAATAATACTGAGACCCCGCTGTTTTACCTCCTCCCATTTAAAGCCCCATTGAGGCCGGGCCAATGCCAGAATGGCCAGTGCAAGAACCAGCAGCCGGAGCAGGTTTTTAAAGCGTTGCCGTTTAGTGGACAATCCCGGAAGCATAGTTGGCCAAAGGCCCTGTTCTGCCATGCGGGTGAGGAGAGCTGCCCGGCGCTTAATCAATAGGCCGGTGATCAGGAGCAACGGGAGGAGTATCAGCAGCCACATAAGTGCATCGGCATTATGCCACATAATCATGGGAGCCTCCCGATTTTACTGAGGCCCAGAAGCTGCTCCAGTCCGAGCAGGAGGATGCCCGTCACAATCCAGCCTTTGGCTTTCTCCTCAAAGCGGGTAAACCGTTCCACTTCAATTTCTGTTTTTTCGAGTTGGTCGATTTCTTCGTAAACCGCCTCGAGTGTTTCGAGATTGCGGGCCCGGTAAAATTTTGCGGCCGTCGTTTTGGCGATCTTTTTCAGTGAAGTTTCATCCACTTCCTGACGCTGTATAAAGAAGCCGGTCCGTGCACCACCGGCACCAATGGTGTAGATCTTGATGCCGATAGCTTCGGCGGCGCTGGCTGCATTCTCAGGAGAGAGCGTGCCGGAGTTGTTAGCACCGTCGGTCAGCAGAATGATGACCTTACTCTTTGCCTCGCTCTCCCGCAGGCGGTTAATGGCCGATGCGATGCCATCACCGATGGCGGTTCGGCTGCCGTCGAGCATACCGGTATGCAAACCATCCATGCGTTGGACCAGCCAGCCGTGATCGAGTGTGAGCGGTGCAACAGCATAGGGCAGGGTGGCAAATCCCACCATGCCGATGCGATCATTCGGGCGTTTTTCAAGAAAACGCTCAATCACATTTTTCGATGCATCCAGCCGGCTCATACGCTGGCCGAATTTTTCAAAGTCCTGCGTTTCCATGGATTCCGACAAGTCGATCAGCAGAATGATATCCACGGCTTCGGTGCGGACCCGGCTATCTTCGAGCCCCCGCTGAGGGCGCGCCAAAGCAACAATCAGGCAGATCATTCCGGCCGCATACAGGGCCGGGAATACAGGTTGCAGATAGATTCTCCAGCTCTTCGGCAGGCCGGCCAGAACCGTGCCGCTGCTGAACTGCATCGACTGCTTACGAAGCATGAAATACCGAAGCCACGCCAATAGAGGAACCAGCAGGAGAAGCAACAGAAACATAGGATGGGCGAGTCTCATCATAAATCGTATTTAGCCGCAAAAGAGCTCAAAGGGCACAAAGTTAATAAGGAATAAAACGACTGCAGGCGCAACAGGTGGGTTTTTAATTTTGGTCATGACAAATTTTTGAATTTGAAATTTGAAGGAACCAAAGTTGATAAGAAGACCATGCTCAAGGTTAGCCGAGCGAAGATAGCCCAGTATCTGCGCCTTGTGCTCTTCGGCAATAGTTTTGCAAGCCTTGAGTTCGATAATCAGGAGATCCTCTACAATCAAATCGGCATAGTAGTCTCCAATTTTGGTTCCATCTTCATCGAAAACTTTTAGGGGATGTTGCGATTTTACTTTTAGACCATCTTTTGAAAGCCGATGTGCCAATGCATTTTCATAGACTTTTTCAAGGTGTCCTGTCCCATGGTACTCATGAATAGCGTAAGCAGTTTCCCGGACCTGGTCACACAGTTCCTTGATTCTGGAATCCATTATTCAGCCTCTCCTTTGAGTTCTCTGCGATCTTTCGCGGCCAATCCTTCTGTTTCCTTGGTTTCCTCCACAAACTGCTTGGTTGTTATAAAGGCCGATTCCATGGTGGTGCGGTCGGGGTGGCCCTTCGCAAACTTTACTTCGTCAGCCTGTCTCATGAAGTCCTGAAGAATATTACGCTGTGTACCGTTCAGCTCAATGGAGCGGCTCATCTCTTCAACAATTTCTTCGGTGGTTTCATCTGGAGCATTGAGTTGAAAACGACCTTCAAGATAGGTGCGCAGGATCATCGAGAGTTCGGTGTAGAACGGATTGCACTCATCTTTCTCGAGCAGTCCTTTGTTCTTTAAACCCTCCAGTGACCGGAAGGCCAGTAGGTGCGGCGGAATGGGCGGTGTACTCGGAACGATGGTATCCCGGTGTTTCCATAGTTTGGAGGTAATCAGCCCGATAAGAAATGCCGATAAGGCCACAGCCGGAATCATCCAAAGCCAGACGGGAATCCGGCCCGGCAGTTTGTGTATCGGTTTGATATCGGCAATTTCCGACGATGCATTGGTGTCGAGTGATGTTACAACATCCAATACAACAGCAGGGAAATTGGTGGTGAAGCTTTCTGTTCCGACCATGCAGCTGATTGCATTAGTGGAAACAGCATGATTACCCAGCCGGAATGAGGTAATCGAATAGCGCGTTTCCATTTGCTGGAGTCCATCTTCCCGGTTCAGGCTTTCCCAATCACGCTTCAACAGGACCACATCTTTGTTTCTTCCGATCTCGGGTAACTGCAGGGTCCCATTTGTTGGGAAATATGCTGTAATGACCAGCTCAACCGGATCGCCAATCGTAATGGAATCACGGTCGATCGAATATTCAACCGTCAACTCGTTCTGAGGATAGGCTTTCTGATTCTCCGGCTTACAACCTACCAAAATAAAAAGAGCTAATATCGCGCAAAGACGCAAAGGCGCGAAGCTGTTGTAAGCCCGTTTACTTTGCGTCTTTGCGTCTTTGCGCGAGATCATTCGGTAGTTCATGGTGTTATCGTCGTTGCGCGCGCTGGCGGAAAAATTTAATGAATTCTTTATCGTAGGGTTCGCCGGCAAACAGGCGGATGGTATCGATGCCGGCTTTCCGGTGCATATCATCGATCGCTTCCGCACGGCGGGTTTGTTCCAGGCCCAAACGTTCGCGCACTTTTCGGCTTGAGGTGTCGACCAGTACTTTCTGCCCGGTTTCTGCATCGTGCCAGTTCATGATGCCGATGTCCGGCCAGGCAATTTCACGCTTGTCACCAACCACCACGCTGATCAGGTCATGACGGCGTGCGGTAATTTTGAGCAACTGTTCATAGTCGTCGTTAAACATGAAGTCGCTGATGAGGAAGGTGACGTTTTTACGCGTGCTGATATGGTTGAGATAATCCAGCGCAGGCGCAACATTGGTGCCCTTACCCTGGGGCTTATGTGCCAGCATTTCCCGGACAAGCCGCAGTACATGGCGTGTTCCTTTTTTCGGCGGAATATATTTTTCAACCTCTTCGGAAAAGAGGATCAGCCCAATCCGGTCGTTATTCCGGATGGCTGAAAAGGCCAGTACGGCTGCAACCTCCGCCGCGAGGTCGCGTTTCATCTGAGTGCCACTGCCGAAGAGGTTGGACGCGCTGATATCAACCACGAGCATGACGGTCATTTCGCGCTCTTCCACAAATTTCTTAATATGCGGAGCGCCGGAGCGGGCGGTTACATTCCAGTCGATGGAGCGGATATCATCGCCGGGCACATATTCGCGCACTTCGTCGAACTCCATTCCACGCCCTTTAAACGTGGAGTGGTATTGCCCGGCAAACACGTCGTTTACGGCATGTTTCGTCGTGATCTGTATCCGACGAACCTTTTTCAGCAATTCTTTATGATCAATGTCTGACATGGTGTTAACGAGTAATTCGTAATGCGTAAGCTAGTAAAAATTACGTATTACTTGTTACGTATTACGGGACAGGAATTTCGCTCAGGATGGTCTCAATCAGATCTTCACTGGTCATTTCTTCGGCTTCCGCTTCGTAGGAAACAATAATGCGATGGCGGAGTACATCGGCCGCAATGGATTTAACATCCTGCGGGGTGACATAGCCGCGGCCCTGCATAAAGGCGTGGGCCCGGGCACCCATAGTCAGGTTGATCGTGGCGCGCGGTGAGGCTCCGTATTGCAGGTAGTCTGCAATGTCCAGGTTGTACTTTCGTGGTTCGCGTGTAGCGAAAACAATGCTCAGGATGTAGTCCTTGATTTTTTCATCAATATAGATTTCATCCACGATTTCACGCGCTTTGAGAATTTCATCGGGGTGAAGCACCGCGTTAACTGCAATCTCATTATTGGTGTGGGCCATGCGGTCAAGAATCCGGCGTTCTTCTTCAATGGTCGGATAGCCGACTTTAAGCTTGAGCATAAAACGGTCGACCTGAGCTTCCGGCAGGGGATAGGTTCCTTCCTGCTCGATCGGGTTTTCGGTTGCCATGACGAGGAAAGGCCTTGGCAGTTTGAAGGTTTCGTCGCCGATGGTGACCTGTTTTTCCTGCATGGCTTCCAGCAGGGCACTTTGAACTTTAGCTGGCGCACGGTTAATTTCGTCGGCCAGGATGACGTTGGCAAATACCGGCCCTTTTTTAATTATGAAGTCGCCGTCTTTCTGATTGTAGATCAGGGTTCCGATAATATCGGCCGGCAGGAGATCCGGCGTAAACTGGATACGCTGAAAGGTGGTGTCCAACGCTTGGGCGAGGGTGTTGATGGTCAGGGTTTTGGCCAGACCGGGAACGCCTTCAAGCAGGACGTGACCGTTGGCCAGCATGCTGATAATCAACCGGTCGATCAGATATTCCTGCCCGACGATGACTTTTCCTATTTCAGCTTTTAAGGTTGGAATAAATGCGCTCTGCTCGCGTACCTTCTGATTGATGACTTCAATGCCTGCCATACGATGTACTCCTTGTTAAAAAATGATGTGAAATATGACCATGAAAAATAAGGTGCGTTCAATCTTCATGTATTAATTTTTCGCAGCGCTTCATAAAGCACTATAGCTGCGCAATTTGATAAATTCAGCGAGCGCACGGCATCCAGCTTTATGGGGATATTGCAGACCTGATCTGGGTATTTTTCGAGGAGATCATCGGCTAGCCCAAGGGTTTCGTTTCCAAATATGAGATAGTCGCCCGGTATATAGTCCACTTTCGAATAGCTCTGATGACCGGCGGTGCTGAAAAAATATTTATTTCCATCCGGGTTTTGCTCAAAAAAGGTTTCGATATCGGGATAGGTGGTGAGGTCGACAGCGTCCCAGTAGTCGAGCCCGGCCCGGCGCACCTGTTTTTCCGAAATATCGAATCCGATCGGCTCTACCAGATGGAGTCGGGAACCGGTCGCCGCGCAGAGCCGGGATATATTCCCGGTATTCGGAGGGATGCTGGGTTCAACTAAAACAATATTGAAGGGCGCTTGCGGCCATTGGAACTCAAGTTCCACCCGCTTACGCTCCGAGTGGCGCATCTGTTCATTCTTTTTCATAAGCGGCACAGAATAGCGGTGCCGCCCACGTGTGTGAACCGAAAAATGAAATCCTAGAGACCTGCCGTGTAGGTCACAAAACCGGCGATGCCGGAAATATCCGAGCTTCCGCCGACATCACTGAAATCGACATTGCTCCAGTTTCCGCGGACGCCGAGGCCCAGCATGCCTTTTTCATGAATCCGGAACTCTATGCCGGTGCGTGCATAGACACCGAGACCGAATGCAGATTCACTATCCTTGTACGTTTCGTCTGTGACGGCTCCGGTTTCTTCCCGTTCGGAGCGATAGTCGGCATAGACCATCAGCGGTCCGGCAGCGCCATATAAACGAACATTGTCAGTAAGACACAGGTTTATATAGCCTCCTCCTGCAAAGTCGAACATCCACATGGAGGTTGAAAGAACGACTGTCAGACCACTGCCGCCAGCGGAAGCGTATTTCACCTCATCAAACTTGAAGCCAAGAAGAAAGCTGCACTCCAGACCATACTGAAACCGGTCGCCTTTAGGAAGAGTGCCCCATGCACCACCGAGTTGAGGTATCGTGGACAAATCGGTTTCTAGGGGTTCCGTAGTGCCATCCGTATTATCGAATTTAAGTTTGTCATATTTAACGGCTCCGAGCAGGGCCTGGACGGTGTAGTTTTCGTCCCAGAAGTCATATTTATGATCCTGCGCATGACTTGAAGAAAGCAGGGTCAAGGCTGCAAGGATAGATAGTACGATACCGGAGTTTTTCATAATATGTCCTTCCGTTGAGGTTTTATTCCTTGAGTGTTGCCGGCATCTTTTTCCCCGATGCCTTCTGGACGATGTAGTAAAGCATAGGCACAAAGATCAGGCTGGCCACCGTGGCAACAAGCATACCGCCGAATACGGTTGCGCCAAGCACCTTGCGGCTTTCCGCGCCGGCACCGCTGGCTAAGAGTAGCGGGATAACACCGAGGATGAAGGAAAAGGCGGTCATCAGTACCGCGCGGAAGCGTAGCTTTGCCGCCGACATGGCCGCATCAAAAACGCTTTTACCTTCTTCATGTTCCACCTTGGCAAACTCAACAATAAGGATAGCTGTCTTTGTGCAAAGACCAATTAGCAGGACGATCCCGACCTGGGCGTACACGTTGTTGTCGAAGTTCCCGACCATCAGAGCAATCACGGCCCCCAGCAGGGCCGTGGGTACCGAAAGACAAACCGAAACAGGAATACTCCAGCTTTCATACTGTGCGGCCAAAACAAGGTAAACCAAAACGATGGCGAGGAGATAGATGGAATTGGATGAGCCCTGGGCAGCCTTTTCCTGATAGGAAAGCTCGGTCCATTCCACGCCCATGGAAGTCGGCAGTTTTTCATCTGCCATATCCTCAACGATGCCCATCGCCTGCCCCGTACTGAAGCCGTCGCCGGGCTGGCCCATGATTTTGGCGGAGGGGTACATGTTGTAACGGTTGATTGATTGCGGGCCGAGAATCTCTTCCACGGATGCAACTGATCCGAGCGGGAGGAGCTTCCCGTCACGGCTTCTTATTTCGAGATCGCGGATCTGATCCGGCTCTACCCGGAACTCCGGAGCCGCCTGGGCCTTTACCTGGAACACGCGATTCATGTAGGTAAAGTCGTTCATATAGACCGAACCATAATAATACTGAAGCGCATTGAAGACGGCATTCATATCCACATTTTTCGTCAGAACCTGATCGCGGTCAATGTCGATAAACAGCTGAGGTACATTCGCTCGGAACGTGGTGTACATTCCGGTCAACCCGGCTTGCGAGTTGCCATCATTCATGAATTCATCGGCTACCTGTTGCAGCGTGTTCATTCCGACTCCGCCACGATCCTGCAACTGCATTACTAGGCCGCCGGACATGCCGACACCCGGAAGCGAAGGCATTGGAAAGGCAAATGCCTGTCCATCCTGAAGCGCAAAAAACTTCATATTTAACTCGCGGATGATCTCGGATTGGTGACGATCGGGGCGATCGTCCCAGTGTGTAAATGTTGTCACACTGAAGGCTGCATTCGGAATGGCGGCACTATCGAGAATGGAGTATCCTGAGATCGACATAAAGTCGGCAACGCCCTCGGTGCTTCCAATCACCTTGTTGACCTCCTGCAGGAAATTTTCGGTACGCTCCAGCGATGAAGCTTCCGGAAGCAGGACATTTACCATGCAGTATCCTTCGTCCTCCTGCGGTACAAAACCGCCCGGCAGATCGGCGAAGCCCATGAAGGCAAGAACGGACATGCCAATAAAGAGCATCAGGCCGATAAATGATTTGCGAAGCGCCTGATTAACAACCTTAAGATACCCGCCCTTGGTGGTGTTAAGGGTTTTATTAAAGAACCCGAGTGGTCCCGTTGTTTTTTCTCCGCTGGAGGGTCGGAGCAATACGCCGCACATGGCAGGGCTGAGGGTAAGTGCGTTGATGGTTGAAAAGACGGTTGCCACTGAAATGGTGACCGCAAACTGTTTAAACAGGGTGCCGGTGATGCCTGCCATGAAAGTCGTCGGGATAAATACGGAAAGCAGCACCAGCGTGGTGGCAATAACCGGTCCTGAAATTTCGGTCATGGCCCGTAGAGCGGCATCTTTCGGCTTCAAACCTTCTTCATCGATCAGTCGCGTACAGTTTTCCACTACCACAATGGCATCATCCACTACGATGCCAATCACGAGAACCAGACCGAACAGCGTAAACTGGTTGATCGAATATCCCAGAGCTGACAGTGCGGCAAAGGTGCCGATCAGCGACACAGGAATGGTGAGAGAAGGAATAATGGTTGCCCGGAAATTCTGCAGGAAAACGAAGACGGTGAAGACCACTAGAATCAGGGTAATAAAGAGCGTCTCAACCACTTCATCGATCGAGGCCTGAATAACGACGGTATTGTCGTAGATGATGGTGTATTCAAGAGATTCGGGGAATCCGGCCTTCAACTCCTCCATTTTTTTGCGAACGCCCTCGACCACCTTAATCGCGTTTTCGCCGGGAATCTGGTAGACGGCAATGGTCGCAGATTCTTTTCCATTAAGTGATGATCCAAGTACATAGGTTTTTGCACCCATTTCCACTTTGGCTACATCTTTAACCCGAAGCACACGACCATCTTCGCCGGTGCGGATGACAATATTGCCAAATTCTTCAGCCGTCAGGAGGCGGCCTCTTACTCGCATGCTCATTTGGCGGGCCTGCCCGGTAGGCACAGGTGGCTCGCCGACCTGTCCGGCCGCCACTTGCAGGTTCTGCTGTTTAACGGCGTTTACAATGTCATCCGCAATCAGGCCGCGAGCCTTCATTTTATCGGGATCAAGCCACATGCGCATGGAATAATCCCCCGCGCCAAAGGCCTGCACTTCGCCCACGCCGGGAACTCGGGCCACTTCATCCTTAACCCGCAGGGCCACATAGTTCGCAAGGAAGATGTCATCATAACGATCGTCGGGGCTGGAGAAGCCGATGTAGAGGTTGGCATCGGTGGATTTTTTCTGGGTAGCCACCCCGAGGCGCTGCACTTCGGCCGGCAGCTGCGGAATTGCTTTGGCAACCCGGTTCTGGACCAGTACGTTGGCCATATCCAGATCTTCACCCGTTGCAAAGGTGACGGTGAGCTTCATGGTTCCGTCGTTGGCGCTGACGGAGTTCATGTAGATCATCCCTTCGACGCCGTTAACTTCTTTCTCGATTACGGCGGCTACGGTATCGGCAACGGTTTGGGCATCGGCTCCCGGGTAGGTGGCATCTACGGTGATGGCGGGCGGGGCAATATTGGGATAGCGCTCAATCGGCAGGCTGCTCATGGAAAACAGGCCGATGATCACGATCACGATGGCAATCACCATCGCAAAAATGGGTCGTCTTACAAAAAAGTGGCTGAACATGTCTGTTCTCCCGGTTTATTTTTCAGCTGGAGCTGCGGTGGCCAGAGCTTCCGTTGCGGTTACCGGGATTCCCGGACGGGCCCGTTGGAGGCCATTCACAATAATACGATCATTTTTTGTAAGGTGCCGGTCTTTGGTCGGATCTTCTTTAACGACGCGCTGTGTGCCTACCAGCGGCCCTTTTGTGATATAGATGCTTTCCACGATATTTTCGGCATTAACAGAAAGGACAAATGTTCCGGCCATATCCTGTTGGACAGCCAGATCCGGAACGAGTAAAGCGTTCTCGATTTGGTTCGGAATGAGAATTTTTCCGTAGAGACCCGGAAGAAGACCAAGGTCCTGGTTTGCGAAAACGGCCCTGGCGCTCAGGGTCCCTGTATCAGGATCAATTTCGGGGTCGATATAGTTGAGTTGTCCTTCTTCGCTGTGGAGCGATCCATCGGCCAGTTCCAATTTAAGCGGAGGGATTTCTTCGCCCGGCTGAGTTTTACGCACGCCATCCTGAAGGAAGGGGAGCAGTGCACGTTCGTCGATATTAAAGAAGACATCGATTGGGGATTCAACAACCAGGGTCGTCAGCAAGGTGGATTGCCCGTCACCGACCAGGTTGCCGACGGATAGGGCACGGCGTGATAGACGACCGCTCATCGGGGCATGTATCCTGGTGTAGGAAAGATCCAGCTTAGCATTGTCCAGAGCCGCCTGGGCTTCCATCAGAGCCGCATCGGCACCCTGTTTATTTGCTTCGGCGGTCAATACATCAACTTCCGAAACCGCCTTGGATTCAAAGGCCTGCTCAGTCCGCTGCATGGTGGCATCGGCGAGTTTGAGTGCCGCCTTGGCCTGGGCCAGCTTCGCCTCGGCGGATTTCACGGCCGCTTCGTAGGATTCCGGCTCGATGGTAAACAGCAGGTCGCCTTTTTCCACACGCTGTCCGTCAACAAAATCAACTGACTTCAGGAATCCCTTGATGCGCGCGCGGATGTCTACATCATCATGTGCGACTAATCGACCGGGGAAGCTCTCATATACGGTAACTGTTTTTTGCTCGGGCAATTGAACCGTTACCCGGGGAGGAGGCGGAGCCTGAAACTCATTTTTTTTGGCACAGCCAAAAGTCAGCATTAAGGAAAGGGTAATTCCGAAGGGAAGCAGTTTTTTCATATTGAACATCTCCACGTTTAGCGAAGGAAAATCTTAGTTAGCCCACGGGGTTGATGTCGAGGTTCAATACCATTTTATTCCTATTTCTTGAGCGGACTGGAAAAGCGATTCAAGGAATGAAAATTTTAGAAGAAGCCTGCGCCCGGCAGTCTGGGGTTATTTCTGCCCCCAGGCCGTTCCCGTGGTGAAATAGAAGGCAAAGTCGTCTTCGCTCCAGGCAAAGTCCATGCCGGTTCGGATGCCGAAAGTTTTGGCAATGAGGTATCGGAAACCGGTACCCCCGGCCACATTTCCGTCGTTGAACCGATAATCGCTTATATCGTTTTTGGCAATCCATCCAACGCCGCAGAAACCGAGCAGGCTCCAGCGGGGGGTAAAATCCCAGCGCAGTTCGGCTTCGGTTGTGAAGGTATGCTGCCCTTGGTAGCGGCTCAGTGATATGCCGCGCAGATCCACGGTAGGGAGCATGTAAAAGGGGACGTCGCCGCCGCTGAAGGTGCCATCGCCCCGCAGCCCAAGCACCCAGTTTCGCGTAAGGGGAATCCAGCCGCGCAGGTTGGTCTGCAGTTTATTGAATTCGTTATCGCTGCCGACCGCCTCATCGTAAAACGTGTTTTTCAGGATGGCATTGATTCCGGAGTCGGGCGTGAAGATAGAGTTGCGGGTATCATATTCGGCAATCAGGCTGACGCCTCCGGAATTCAGTGTGGTTTTGAGCGGGGGAAATTCCGGAGGCGGAGTAAACCCGGTACCCAGATCCAGTTCAGTATCAAACGACATGTATTGATAGTTGGCCCCAAAAAACACATCGCTGTCTCCGGCGCGGAACATCATTTGCTGAAGGAACATATAGCCATCAAGCGTATAGGAAATATGGTCAATCCCTCCGGGGAGGTCGCCTCCCCGACCATAAAAGTCGAGATTCATCTCGTTGTAGAAAAGGCCGCCGAGGTAGCGCATGGCATCGTCTTTAAACACATGCATATGCACCAGTCCCGCTCCCCACGATCCGTTTTCGGTTCCGAATCCGAAAAGGCCCGTAATGCTGGGCGGCGGCATGCGCTTCAACGTTCCGTTGGGATTGCGGTCTTTGGCAAGTTCGGCCCGGTTTTGAATAGAGTCATGCAGAAACATAAGACCCAGATAGCCGCCGTTTCCGATGGCGGGTTCGGTGATGAAGCCGCCTGTGGGCAGAAAACCCTTCGCCGTGGCCAGCCATGCCGAGATATCCAGCATGCCATCTTCCGGATCAAAGCAGAGATCCCGCAGGCTTGGTTCTTTCGCATTATCTCCGACGGCGGCGACCATATTGCTGGTGGCCGGGGTTGCTGTAACCATGGGAGCAGGAATTTCGCCTTTTTTCTGAGCCAGGGCCGGAACTGCAGCCCAGATAAGTCCGATTAGGATAATGCAGCGGCATGGATTAAGATTGGTCGGCATATTTTGCTCTCCGGCTCTGCTGTTATTTTTTAAAGAGGCTTTCTTCCGGCAATAGAAATTGAACCTTGAACACGGCCGACCAGTCAGCGGCATGGGCGGGGGATTCAAGATAGTGATAGGCTTCGACAGAATACTGAATGGGCATGCGACCTTTCATGGTGGTTTTTCCAAGCCCGCCGCCTATAGGAATGGTCCAGACTTCCGACTGTTCGGCTTCCCAGTCTGCTGTATTGACGGGGGAGGTGCCGAGCCACCACCCGTCGCCCAGATTACAATAGGCAAAATATTCGATGGTACTGCGGTTCACATCGGGGCGGTCATTTTTTCCGGCAAATGACCAGAGATGATTGGCGCGTACACCAGCAACGGCAGGACCTTTAACCATACTGCCTGTGCCGCTCAGTCCGGCACTCCATTTGCGGGTTCCGATCTGGTTATCGGTCGCGGTTGGGATCTGGAAGGCCGGGCCAATTCCCCAATAGACCGTTCTTTCGCTGGATGGCCCCAGAAAGCTTTCATAGGTCGTATCACCCAGTCCCAAAGAGTCTTTTTCACCCGGTACACGGCCGGGCTGGTAGAGGAAGGGTACATCAAGACGATTGATGAGAATCCACTCTTCGGAAAGGTCGGATGGCATGGAGGGCTTCAGGTTGAGCACATATTGCACGGCATCTTTGTGCCCGTACCCGGCATTAAAATGATTTTCAACTGGCAGCTTGAGCGTATCCGCCATGGGATTCCGGGCATGCTTTGCCCATTGGGTTAGCTCATTTGCTGCGGATAAGCCGCTGCAGAGAAAAAGTGCGAGGCCCACCGTTGTGATTCGATTTGCCATGGATTAAAAATAAATACCGGTTGTGAGGGCAAATCCATCCCAATCGCCGATAACATATTTTGCTTCGAGGAATAGCCTGGTTGCGGAATTCAGGTCAATCGTTGCTCCGCCCCCCAGGTTAAAACCGGTGCGGTTATGTTTGTTCTGGATGGCCAGGTTCACGCCGGCCAAAGGATAGAGGCTGAAAGCCGAGTCCGGCCTGAAGTTGTAATGAAAGTCCGCATCCAGACGTGTAGTCCATTTATCCTGTTTAAATAATCCGCCTTGAAGATCTATGGCATATTGCTGCGCCTTCCCGAACATGAAATCTTTTCGGACCTGAGCACCGAAGTCGTCGTCAAAAACACCGACTCCCAGGCCCCATCCGCGCGGCTCGGAAAACACCCCTCCTGCGCACAGTAAAAATAAAACAAGGAGTGTCGGCGTTCTTTTCACAGTCATATTTAATCCTTGGATATAACAACTCGGTCACAGATAAAAAACCTGCCCCACTGATTGGGCAGCATCAGTTAAAAGGGTGTGCTTTATTCTTTTGAATCATTATTCTTCAGGTTCTGGTTTTCGTTCAGAACACGGCGGACAACAAAGAAGCCTATGGAGAGCGAGAGCACCAGCGCGGCAATCGCAAAAATCATGATCGGTTGAGTATCCTTATAATCCAGAATAATAACCTTTCGGGCCACCGCAACAACGGCAACCAGAAGTACGACTTCAACATGAATCACGTGTTTATTTAGATAGGCCTTGATGGTTTCGAGCAGCTCCAGCCCGATAATTACCATCAGGATAAAGCCGAAGACCTCCATCATCTCCTTTACATTCAGGAGCATAACCGGCGGGATCAGCAGTTGCTGCCAGAGAATAACGCCGACTTCGATGGTGGCTACCAGAACGGCAATCATCATGAACCCCATGAGGGTCAGCACGATAAACCGTTCAAACTTTTCCAGAAATTTTTGCATGCCCTATCATGGGCAGGAAAAAGACACGAGGCAAGGTAACAATTTCAATCCTTAAAACGGATTGAGGACTTATAAAGGAATTACCCGGTAATAACAGGTATCGTGCTCAGACGTGTCGATCGAATAGTTAACATCGCCTGAAAACTCCGTGGAAATAATGGTCAGGAACTCCCAGTTCCCCTGATTCAGATCCGTGCAGCATTCAACGAGGTAATATTTCCCTTTCTCCGCTGAAAAGGTCAGCGACTGGCTTGAAATGGCTGAAATCCGGCCATCCTCCGGTGGCGGCACGGGCGGGTTGGTACCACCTTCATAGGGCGGTTGTTCACACTCTTCGCAAAGGCAGGACACATCCAGCATATTGGAGGCGGCTGAAGATTCCCCGCTTGTTGTGTAAGCCTTTCCGTAAATCTTAATGCATCCATCCAGGATAATGAACGTTCCGGAACGGGCGGAATAGGGGAAAGCAGCATAGCCGGCAATGTTTTCACCGGTATTGGAAACCTGATAGATCCGCATCTCATTAACCGAGGGCTCCGGACTGGATTCCCAGTACACAGTTCCCTCATAATACCCTAGGGTTATCAGGGTATAAAAAGACATTATAATTATGGCTAATTGTTGTTTCATCACCTTATCCAACTATTTCGGAGAGCGTACATTAGGGAAAAAAGGTGGATTGGAAATATTTTTTTTCAGAAAAATAAATCGATGATCAAAAAGCCCTGATTTTTCCCTAGTTTTTGATCGGTCGGTAACGCACGCGGTGCGGAATCCAGCTGTCACCATTTTGCTTGCGCATGTGTTCCTGGAATCCCTGATAGTTTCCTTCGAACCAGATGGCTTCGCTATTGCCCTCAAAAGCAAGGATATGGGTGGCTACGCGGTCCAGAAACCAGCGGTCATGGCTGATCACCACGGCACATCCGCCAAAATTGATGAGTCCTTCCTCCAAAGAGCGGAGAGTGGCCACATCGAGGTCATTGGTGGGTTCGTCCAGCAACAGCAGGTTTCCGCCGCTACGCAGCAGTTTGGCCAGATGCACGCGGTTTCGTTCACCGCCGGACAGCACGCCGACCTTTTTCTGCTGCTCTGAACCCTTGAAATTAAAGCGGGCACAATAGGCCCGGCTGCTCATTTCCCGGCCGCCGACCTCAATCGTCTCTTCGCCCTTGGAGATCTCTTCCCAGATGGTTTTGTTCGGATCCAGGTCGTCGCGCAACTGATCAACGTAGGAAATATCGACGCTCTCGCCCAGTTCCAGGCTGCCGGCCGTTGGCACTTCCTTACCGTTAATCATTTTAAACAAGGTGGTCTTCCCGGCCCCGTTTCCGCCGATAATCCCGACAATGCCTCCGGGGGGCAGGTCAAAATTAACCCCCTCGAACAGCAGCTGGTTCCCGAAGGCTTTTGAAAGATCTGTTGCCCGGACGACCTTGGTACCAAGGCGGCGCCCATGAGGGATCTCGATCGCCAGGTTATCCTCGCGCGCATCGAATTCCTGTGAAGCCAGTTCATCATATCGCTTCAGGCGGGCCTTGTTCTTGGTGAGACGGCTCGACGCATTCATGCGGACCCATTCCAGCTCCTGCTTCAGCAGTTTTTTGCGCGATGCATTCAGCTTCTGTGTTTTTTCAGCAATCATCTGCTTCTGCTCCAGCCAGGCTTCATAGTTGCCCTTGTAGGGGAATGCACGGCCGGCATCGAGTTCGAGGATCCATTCGGTGACGTTTGAAAGAAAGTAGCGGTCATGCGTCACGACAATCAGCGTGCCCTTAAAGCGCTTCAGGTGTTCCTCCAGCCAGCCGACAGATTCAGCATCGAGATGGTTGGTGGGTTCGTCGAGCAGCAGCACATCAGGATTTTGCAGCAGCAGACGGCAGATGGCGACACGACGCTTCTCTCCGCCGGAAAGCACATCGACTACCTGATCACTTTCCGGCAGGCGCAGGGCATCCATGGCCAGCTCCACATGACGGTCGAGCTCCCACAGGTTCGCACTGTCAATTTCTTCCTGAAGGCGGGCCACTTCGTTATTGAGTTTGTCCGATTCCTCGTCGGAAATATCGCCGCCGAGCAGTTCCCAGATTTCGTCGTAGCGGTCCAGTTTGGCCTGCTGTTCGGCCACGCCCTCCATGACCACTTCCTGTACGGTTGCTCCGGGAGTAAGCTGCGGTTCCTGTTCGAGGTAGCCCATCTTGGTATTTTTGGCAATCTGGCAAACGCCCATAAATTCGGAGTCGAGACCGGCCATAATTTTCAGCAGACTGGATTTTCCGCTTCCGTTACCGCCGATCACGCCGATCCGGGCACCAAAAAAGAACGAAAGGCTGACATCTTCCAGAATGGTCTTGGCACCATGCTGCTTCGTCAGGTTTTCAAGCGTATAAACATATTCTCCGGCCATCGGTATTCTCCGTCTAAAATGAGGGCAGGTTTTACCGATCGGCATAAAAAAGGGCAAGCTCTTAGGCTTGCCCTTTGATTGGCTACGGTAGCGGATCCGGGAACGGAGGATTCGGTACCCACTCGCCGTTGGCATCCGGCCGGAAGACGACTTTCAGCTCTTTGGCTTTTCCGTCGAGGATATATTTCAAGCGGAACGGTTCCGCAGTGGGGTGTAGATCCGCGGGGGGCATCTCCATGATTGAGACCCGGATCCCCGGATATTTGCGCTCAAACACTTGAATCGCGCGTGCATCATTCGGCCGCATTCCGGCAACGATCGGCTCGATGGATGGCTCGTTCAGGTTAACAACCAGGGTGTAGAATTCGCTGTTGAAAAGATCCGTTCCTTTGTCGGCCTTCGCCTTGAAGGCATTAACGAGGTATTGTTCGGCGTGGTCCGGGTCTACTTTGTTCAGCACATTGGCGCAGGCGGAGACTACCGAAAGGTCTTCGTCTTCCAGACCGGCTGTGAGGGGGTGGATAATTCCGGAACCCAGCGCGATCAGTTTCTTTTCCGCCAGGGGTTTGTTTTGAGCGGCACTCTTATTTTTATCCACGTTACCCGTATCTTCAGGCGTGCTGGTTTGGAAAATCAGCAGGGGGACATATTCCGCACTGGGGTTGAAAGATTTTGACAGCATCATTGCCCGCGCATCGCCATCAAGGGAGGAAAGGGTTTTTACGATTCG
Organism: uncultured Verrucomicrobiota bacterium; assembly: GCA_964486885.1. Classification (GTDB taxonomy): domain Bacteria; phylum Verrucomicrobiota; class Kiritimatiellia; order Kiritimatiellales; family Pontiellaceae; genus Pontiella. The sequence goes on along the minus strand of CAZAPF010000015.1, from coordinate 11,378 downwards.
GGGGTTATACTGAAAAGTCGGGCTGAGTGCCGTCAGTCCCCCCCATAGATCCAGTTTCCACGAGGGGAACCCTTTCCATTCGGCGCGTCCGGCAAGCCAGTCTTTTGCAGACCCCTTTGCATGTTGTTCCGCAAAGGAAATTACGGTAGCGGTCGCCGGTTCACCTATAGCTTCCAGGGCGGCAACCGCATAGTTGTTGATCGCCCTTGAAGAATGAACCGTGGCTTGCAGCAGCCCCTCTGTATCACCGTTGCTAACCAGTTTATTCAAAAGGGCCGCATCCACTTTTGCTTTGGGATCGGCCGGAACTCCGCCAAGGGTAAACCAGACAAGGTCACGGCCGGTTGTTGGAACGGCATTCATTTCTTTGAGAATAGAAACGGCGGACTTACGGATGGCCTCGTTATCATCCCTCAACGCCTGCAGTGCATAGTCTGTCGCAGGCTGGCCGATGGAAACCAGGCCTTTAACAGCGGCCTCCCGCACCTGGGGGCTTGAATTGCCCAGTGCCGCGACGTATCCGGGCAAAGCTTTCTCATCTCCAATCTGGATCAGCGCGTTAACACAGGTAAAATCCATGTTAAAAGAGAAGCCCTTGATTTTTGAAGACAGCGCGGAAGTGGCCTTAGGGTCCCCGATCTGGCCTAGCGATTTTGCGGCTGCTACAGCCACTTCCGGAAATTCATCATCCATGGCGGTAATCAGTAGCTCGACGGCCTGGGTTGATTTACATATTCCCAGCCCCCTTGCGGCACTGGTGCGAGCAGGTTCTGTTTTAAAGGTGATGGCTTTGAGCATATAGGGCTCAATGGAAGGATCGCCAATGGCCGTCATGGCATCGAGGGCCTTGTGTGCGATGACCACATCGGGATCATTGATCAGCGCGCCGAGCGGGTCAACGGCTTCCGGAGCTTTTAAATCCTTCAGTGCCGCAATGGACTCAATGCGGATCAACTGTCTGGAGTCATTCAGTACACTGATCAGTTTTTTTGTGTTTCTGTCCGCTTTCCATTGAGCAATGTCTTCTAGGTGAACCTTACAGCCCGTCAGACTTAGAATTAAAATAGTAGCAATGGTAGCATTGATCGTATGGTTACGCTTCATGATTCCCCTTTTGTTTAATTACAATTTAGAATGCCGCAGGTAATCATAATTTGATGATATACAATAGAAAAAAAGCTCTATCAGAGAAGGCAGACCGGAAAAGATTTTATTGAACCCATTTTCTGCTATTGCCGGAAAAGCGTGTCCGGCAGGGGAGGACGTGGAATCCAGTCGCCGTGTACCGTTCGCTGAAACTTCAGGATCAAATTCTGTTCCTGACCATTCTGGGTATAATGTACTTTAAAGACAGAGGGTGAGGCGGGATCCACAGGCGGACGATCTGCTGATTGCACCCGTTTAACCTCTGTTCCCGGGTAGGTTTGTGTGAACAGCAGTTTTGCATAGGATTTATTGGGGCGCACTTTGGTCATAACTCCGTCGGTGGCGGTGTAACCCAGTTTCTGGAGTGCGGTGTAGAAGGGTGAATTATACAGTTCATCACCTCTGGCCGCTTTTATCTCCAGCTGATTAAGCAATGGAATAACTGCGCGCTGGTCATAGATTTTTCCCAGCACTTCTGCAGCCGCATCGGCTACCTGAGGATCCTCATCGTTGAGCGCAGCGAGCAGGGGAAATAAGGCTTTCTGCCCAATTTCCCTCAGTTTTTCCATGGCGCGCATCAGGTTTTTCTTCTGGTCGTCAGGAATTTCCGATTGCAGTTTATGGCTGATGCCGAAAAAATTAATGGTTATTCCGGCATCTGATTTAAGGGACGTCATTTGGCCGATCAGCAAGGGAACATACTCCAGGGTGGCGTTAAAGGTTTTAGATTCCACGGCCTGACGTGCCCGGGCATCTTTCGCCTGCAGCATAACGGCCCACTTATGCTCATAAACAAAATGGGGGTTCAGGGCTACGGCCGCCGCCCAGAGGTCAATTCTCCACGATGGAGCACCTCGCCAATGTTGTCTTCCGATAAGCCACTTTTTTGCAGTTGGCTTTGCCTGGGCCATTGCGGCTTCAAGCAATGGTTTTGTACAGGATTCGCCCTTGATTTCCAGCGTGCGGAAAGCTGTTGATCGCAATACGGGATCGCGGAAATGCAACGCCTGAATGAGTGCGGGAAGGGTATCATCCTTCATTTCAGCAAGCCGTTCAGTTAGGTCGCGGTTGACGCTTTTTCGGTTAACAGCCGTGCTTTCCGCAAGTAGATACCAGACTGCCCGTTCGCCCGTATTGGGTATTTTATCCAGCCCCTGAATGATCGCCAGCCCGCTGGTCCGTACCAACTGCTCCTGACTTTGCAGCGCATCGTAGGCATAGGGAAGTGACGATTCTCCCATGGCAATGAAGGTATCAATTGCGATCTGTCTGACCTGTTTATTCAGATGGTTGAATGTAGGAACCAGCGCCTTGGCGGCGTCCTCGCCTCCTATGGTTTTCAGTGAGTCTGCACAGGCGACTTTTAATTTGTAGGAGGCGAATTTAATCTGTCCGGCCAGGGCCGGGATGGCCTTGGGATCAGCAATCTTTCCCAATGCGGTGGCGGCTGCAATGCCGACGGTGTCAGGTTTTTCATCCAGCAAATCAATCAGAAGATCTACAGCCTCCTGATGCCTGCAGTTTCCCAGGGCATCGGCTGCGAGAATCCGGGCGGTATCGGATTGAAGTTCCAGAGCCTTCAGGAGGTGCTGGTTGACGTTTTCGCTGCCGATAGCTACGAGGGCTTTAATGGCCGCAGCGGTCGTCTCGGGGGTGTCATCACTAAAAAGGGAGGCTAATGGTTCAACGGCTTTCTCATCCTTCAGCTTGCCTAGTGAGTTAATCGCGGCAATGCGAAAGTCGGGATTCTTGTCCTTAGTGGTCTTGATCAGCTTTTTGACATTACCGGTGCTCTCCCACTTTTTGATGTCCTCCATTTTGACCGCTGGGCTGGCCAGGGCAACCATGGTAAGTCCAAGAATCAAAGCAACCGGAATCCTTTTCATGGTGTACCTCCCGTTGAGAGAGGCGGATCATAAATAAATTATTATTCTTGTGCACGACATTATTTGTCAGAATTTAAGCGAAAAGAAAAAGGCAGGCTGTGCAGCCTGCCTTGCAAAGATATGTAGTGCTTGGTTAGAACGAGGGCAGCTGATCGGCCAGCGGGGGACTGGGTTTCCAGTCGCCATCACCGTTTGATGCAAATGTGACCATCAACTCACCCACACGGCCGTTATCAATATAGCCTAATCGGAATGTGACGGGTTGCGTATGATGTCCGGTTTCGTCTTTCGTTTCTGCGCTCATCGGGCGGACGCCCGGATACTTACGCTCAAAAACACGCATCGCCCGGTCGGAATTGGGGCGGACTTTAAGAAGCAGGGGTTCCGCTTCGGGAGCATCCATCTTCTGCAGTGCGGTATAGAAGGGGGAGGCCGTGAGGTGTTCGCCGGCTTCAATTTTCGTGCCCACGACTTTCATCAGAGGTTTGAGCGCACGTTTTTCCCCCTGCTCCCCGAGAATCTGTGCCGCGTGCCCGGCAATCAGATCATTCGGGTCTTCAATGGCGGAAATTAATGGAAGGGTGGCCAGATAGCCGGCCGCCGCAAGCTTTTCCTTTGCGATCTGCTGATTGGCTTCTCCTCGGAAGCGGTCGACTGCTTTCTTGATGATCGGAACCCCGTCAGCATCATAGTCGGGCTGCGGAGGCGGAGGGGTGGTCTGGTCGCCCAGCAGATCGATCAGCAGCGGGATATATTCACGGGAGGGTTTAAAGTTGGGCGAGATGATCACGTTGAATGCCGCGCGCGCCTGCATCTCCATGCTGGTGGCTTTTGCTTTATCGAGATTAAAGTCGGGATTCAGCGCGGCCAGTGCACTCCAGAGATCAAGGCGCCAAGACGGCCCCCCTTTCCAGTTCGAGCGGTTCTTAAGCCACGCCTGTGCACTGCTGTTAGCTTCGGTTTTGGCTGTTTCCATTGCCTTTGCAGTACTGGCGTTACCCATTTTTTCCAGTGCCAAGCTGGCATGTTCGCGGAAATCGGAAGCTGAATGCGCTGCTGCTTCAAGCAGGGTATCAATGGCGTCGTCGCCCATTTTTACAAGGGCCTTTATCAGGTCGGCATCGATCTCATCCTTTTTATCAACGGACACGCGGGCCAGCTGATACCAGATCATATTGGCTCCGGTAAGCGGAATCTCCTTCAGCCCCCGCAATACGGCGATGGATCCTTTCCGGATTTTCGCGTTATCATCCTTAAGGGCTTCCAGCGCGAACGGGGCAACGGGTTTTCCCAGCTGTACCAGCGAGGCAACGGCAACTTTCGAAACGCCGGCGTTATTATCGGCCAACGCACCGATCAAACCTTCGATCGCTGCTTCTCCTCCGGTCAGGCCCAGAGCGGTTGCACAGGCCGTCCGGAGTTCAACGGATGAGGCACTGAGTTTCCCGACCAGCGCAGCACTGCCTTTTTCATCACCGATTTGACCGAGCGAAACGGCTGCTGCCAATTGTACTTCCGCCTCACTGTCATCAAGTGCTTCGGCCAGCTGCTGCACAGCACCCGTCGCCTTGAGTTCGCCAAGAGCAACGGCTGCGGTGAGACGTGCCGCGGGATAATCCAGCTTAAGTGCGGCGATCAAAGGGGTTGTGGTGGACGGGCTGCCGATGGCCGCAAGCGCATCGACGGCAGCCAGAATCACGTCTTCCTCGGAATCATTGTACAGCGCGGCCAGGCTGTTGACGGCCGGTTCGGCCTTGAGTTCCCCCAGTGCTTCCGCTGCAGCAACCCGAACCTCTGCTTTGGGATCGGTCAGCGCTTTAATCAGCTTTTCAATATTGCCCTTGGCCTTCCAGTTGGCCACATCGTCGACGGTACGGCTGCAGCCGGTCAGGCCGAGCATCAGCAACAAGGCGAAGAGTGGTAACAGTGCGAGTGATCTTCTTTTCATGTGTAAATCCCCTTAGCTCAGTTAACGCCTCCATTTCCCCTGTTTGGACGGATTACGTTAATTTGATAGCGGATACTACAAATACTTTTGGCCGTATTCAAGCGGCTTACCGGAGTTTGCGCTCCGTCCGCTGGTTTTTAAAAAACCAGCAGATCTTTCGGTGCGTCCAATCCGAACAGCCGGTCCGAAATTTCCGCGAGGGCATCAACGGTTTCGCTCGATAGCAGTTCCATGATTTCTTCAATCACTTCGCCGGACAGCAGATAGGGGGCTACATCGAAAATGAGGTTTTCACGGCTGCAGAATCCGTAGACCTGATATTCACCGCATTCGGATGCCGGATACCCTTTAACCATACAATGGGCCAGCCACCTTTTATGATCGTTGCCAAACTGTTCTAATCCGTCGAGCTGGCGTTTTTCCGCATCCACGCGTTCGCTGAAATAAGCGCGAATCCGCTGCATGCTTTCCGCCGACATCTGGCTGACGCTCGCGGCATGGCAATCCAGACAGAGTGCGTGCTCAAATATGGTTTCCCCGTTGTTAAAGGCTTTCTCAATAACATAGGGGGTATCCGCTTCCAGTAGGTTGCAATCGCACAAACCGCATCGTTTGATGGGCTGCCCGGTTTCAAATGACCAGAAGATTTCCGGAAGGGGAATCGGTTCAGGTTGCGTTTGCATACTCCAAAACTACCGCCATCTTACTTCGAAGCAAGCTTTTCAGTTGCATGAGCGGGTTTTCGAGGGTTTGGCACTGTTTTTGCGTATGTATATTTCAACTGATTAAAAGGGAGTAGACCATGCGTTATAAATTAGTAGTACCCTGGACCGCGCGTTTGCCTTTGAGCCGCTGGATTAGTCGTCGCAACAGTGCTTTTGCAGCAGCCGTTGCCGGAGACCTGTCCGCATATAAGGTTCCTTCATATATCGAAAAGCATTAGTCCCATTTCTATGGATCGCTGGCTTGCGATAAATGGCGGAAGTATTTTTTAGCGTTTTTACGAAATTCAGGTCTAAGTGAATGAAAGGAGCGATAAAATGCGTAATAAACTAACAGTTCCGTGGACATCCCGGCTGGCATCGGGCCTGTTCCACTGGAGGCGTAAAGATGATCGTAACAAGGACGTTGGTCAACGTGTTCTGAAAAAAGACGATTTAGACCACCTTGGCGCTCTTCATTCCGCATCCACACATTCAAAGAAACGCTAGAATAGAGCTTTCACCCTATTGAAAGTCGGTGAGTGCTCATTCTGAGACGTGTATTACCCGGCTAACCAGTTGCTTCATTTTTTACCCCCTCCCGGCTTACCTGCATAAGCCATCATATCGCGGCATGTGGAAAAAAAGCACCATATGCGCGAAACATCCATTTGTTTGCTCCATTTCCCCATGGTTGTTTATTGCCCTGTCCGTACGATGTAAACGTTCGGATATAGTCCGCTTAAGAGATGGTATTCACATCTGGATATCTCTGTTGTGGTCAGATAAACTCTCCGATCAAATGTAATATCTTATCGTTTGTTATTGAGGATAGAGAGCGGCCGGATGGACCTCAGGGATGTACAGGTTCGGCTGTAAAACGTAATGGGGAAGAATCTCCAAGGAGGTTGAGATGGGAATTATTGACATCATCGTGTTTTTCGGATTTATCGCGGCGGTATTATTCGTCGGCTTGTACAAATCCAAAGGCGAGGACACGCATGGCGAAGAAGGCGCTGAAGATTACTTCCTGGCAGGCCGCGGGTTGACGTGGTGGTTGATCGGTATCTCCTTGATCGCCGCGAATATTTCAGCGGAGCAATTTGTCGGTATGTCCGGACAGGGCGCGGGCCTGCAAGGCCTTTCCGTTTCGAGCTGGGAGTGGATCGCTGCGATCACCTTGGTCGTCGTTGCGTTTGTGCTGCTTCCCTACTTCCTGCGGACGGGTATCACGACGATTCCGGAATTCCTTGAAGTCCGTTACAACCACTGGGCGCGCTTGGTCATGACGATTTCCATGACGCTCATTCTGATCTTTGTCAGCCTGATCGGTGTCATTTACGCGGGCTCCATCGCGATGACGAAGCTGTTTTCTGAATTCGGAACGGATATCCCCTTGCCGGTGGCCTGCTGGATTCTCGGTGGCCTGGCTGCGGGATACGTCGCGGTGGGCGGTCTGAAAGCCTGCGCGTGGGCCGACTTGCTCCAAGGTTCCGCCCTGATCGTTGGCGGCGGCCTTATCACCTATTTCGCCTTCCAGAAGCTGGGTATCACGAATGTTTCCGAGTTGGTCGACGCCACCGGAGCGGCGGCCACGGTCGACGCAGGCGCGGGCGCCATGGAAAAATTCGGCACCTTGAATGAGACTGCCTTGCACATGGACACGCCTGCGATGCCGTGGCCGGTCCTTATTGTGGGTATCTGGATTCCAAACTTCTATTACTGGGGGCTCAACCAGTACATCACGCAGCGTATCCTCGGCTCCGCGTCGCTCGCGGAAGGCCAGAAGGGTCTCGTTTTCGCTGGTTTCCTTAAGTTGCTGATCCCGTTCGTTATCGTGATTCCGGGCATCATCGCGTTCAACCTCTATTCCAATGATATGGCCGAGGGCGCGAACCAGGACGCAGGCGGAAACGTCTTCGCCCTGTACGAGGAAGCCCAAGCCGATCCGGCCACAAAATTTGTCTTCGATCTCGACGTAAAATACGCCGTAGCCCATCCGGAGAAAGCGGCGGAGATCACCGCGTTCAACGAATCGGTCGTAACCCGCGTGGGCGAGGGCAACATCGTGAAGCAGTCGATCAATGCCTATAAATACGACGACGCCATGGGACTGCTGATTTCCAAGCTGATTCCGAAAAACAAGGGCTTGCTCGGATTTGTCTTTGCGGCGCTCATCGGCGCGATTGTTTCTTCGCTCGCGGCGATTTTGAACGCGGCTTCGACGCTGTTCACCATGGACGTCTTCCAGCGCTATATCCGGCCCAACGCGAAGCAGTTCGAATTCGTCACCTTTGGCCGTATCTGCATCGGCGTATTCGTGGTGGTTGGCTGTGTTCTGGCGCCTATGCTGGTTAAGTTCCAAAGTATCTTTGATTACATCCAGGCGATTCAGGGCTATGTTTCCACCGGTATTCTCGCGGTGTTCATCTATGGTCTGTTGAACCGCACCGGAGGCCAATGGGCGGGTGTGATCGGTATCGTAGCCAACGCCGGCATATACCACTACATGCTCGTGAAGCACTCGGACATGCACTTCCTCTACAGCATGTCGGTATGCCTCGGTGTGGTCCTCGCGGTGCTCTTCGTATACGGCTTGATCTTCAAAAACAAAGAGAAGGTCGTGTTTGCCTCGAACACCACCATGGACCTCACGCCGTCCAAAGGCGCAATGTACACAGGTATTGTCGTGTGTGTCCTGACGGTCGCGCTCTACATCATCTTCTGGTAATCCATCCGGAAGTTGAAAATTCAAAAGGCGTCCCTCGCGGGGCGCCTTTTTTTGTTGGGTAAAATCAATATTCAGCGGGATTAGTTTGAGCTCCGAAGCTCAGAACATTTTTTATGAAACCAGAGATATTGATCAGCATCTGATTCGTCCATGTCATTTACCAGTGCGATACGCTCTTCTAATTTTTTTGATCTAACGTTTAGCAAGGGACAGTTATCCGACCCTTCGCCATGCGGGCATGCATGGCAAATTCCAACTAACATAGCTTTTTTGTCTTTATCCATTGCGACACTTATACTTCTCTTTGGGAGACTTTAAGGTGCATCATGCAATTTGTGCAACACAAGCAACTATAGTGAATTTTAGCATAAGATGGACGGCCAAAGGGCTGGCGCCTGGAGCGACCTCCTCCAATGGTTGATCCAGATTCCAGGTATTACCGGTATATTTTCAGGAATGTCGGTGTAGGGCGGGGGCCATGACCCCGCCTATTCCGCACCGCAACCGTGATCATGGATTGATTGTTTACTGTGATTGTCCCGAACGTCGTTTTGCCAGGTGAGCCGCCGAATTTACGAGGCAGGCTCCAGTCGCAGGTTCGATATGGTTATCCATTTGTCAGGAATGTCGTTTTCTTTGGCATATCTGATGGCTGTTTCTTCTGTGTCAAAAAGGTGCATATTTCCTTCGGTAAGCTTCTTCCGTATTCTGTGGCTTCTTGAAATTCGAACTCCGTATCCAGTAACTCGTTCAATTGTTAATTCGTTCTCTTCCAGCCATGCTTCGTGTTGTTTTTTCATTTCCTTTTCCGACATGTGGTCTGTCCAGGAAGTGTAAAAAAACGTCCCATCGGGATTGGTGATTTTCGCCCAATGTCCATATTTAATATTGGCGGTAGTGATTGTTGTGAGATTATCGGCAACTAAATAACCAATGGCAATGATGATTAAAATGTTGATCCAAAATAGCTTTTTATTACTCATTATATTTTCTGTCGAACGTTATCCAGGGAGGCTAGGCCTTCGCGCTTTTCTTTCTGCTCCAGCTGGGCCATGAAATCGTCACGATCAGATTTCACTCCAAATGGTTTATAAGATCTTTTCTGTCATATATTTTAACAGCCATATGAGTCCCTGCGGTTGTAGCTTGGTTGTAAGATAAGCTTAAACCAGAAGTAACGAAACGCAACGAAATTGAACGAGAGCTTTATAGCTATACGTTGATATTATTCAGTAATAGCTAGGTAAACGTTGGAAATAAAGGGTTTTCTCCCCGAAGGGAGAATAAGTTGGTGGAGATGGGGGGAATTGAACCCCCGTCCGAATAAGAGTCACAACAGCTTCTACGTGTGTAGTTCGGCATTAAAAGATTCGCCGCCTTCGCTGCCACCGAACCGGGCCACTTGGGTCGCTAGAATCCTGTTATAGTTTTCGAGCCGCAACCCGGATCCCCGGTATTGGCCTTAGCCTGTTATCGTCGCCTCTATCTCTTAACAGACATCAGAGTAGAGACGTGGCAGAACTAAGCTGCCAGTGCGTAACTTTCGTCAGCATTTAAGTTTTTGGACTCCTTTTTACGAGGCCTGGAGGCCAACCTCGACACGCCACTGAAGCTTCAACTTACCCGTCGAAACCAGTCATCCCCATATATGAGACGGACAGAGGGAACACCAAAACCGTTCAAACGTCAATGCGTGTGAAGATTTTAAATTCAATTAAAATGTAGTCAGTCCATGCATATATTGTTTACTGGATCAGATGAAATCTGATGTGAAACAGGTGTTACAGGGGAGTGTGCTATGAGGTTGTTTGCTGGATGGATCTTGGCGGGGGTTTTGATGATGAATGGTGTTGAAGGAGCAAATAGGTCTGTTGACACGTATGAAATTGTGAGGCAGGGGGAATCATTCTCGCCCGAGGAAGTAAAAGTACTAGAGGTACAGTTGAAGGAGCAACCGAACGATGTCTATGCCCGTACAAAGCTTTTGGGCTATTACTTCGGGAAGCAGTACACAGAACCGTCTATCAAAGAACCCAGAAATGCGCATGTACTTTGGTTAATTGAGAATGCACCGGATGCGGGTGTGCTGGGACTGCCATATGGTCAGCTTATTGAAGGTATGAATGCCGAAGCTTATCGGCAGGGTTGTGCGGCATGGCTTGCCCAGCTTGAGACGCGGTCCGATGATATTAATGTGCTGAAGAATTCCGCTGTTTATTTTATGCAGTCGGATAAAGAGCTTGCCGAAAAATCGCTGTTGCACCTGAAAGAACTGGAGCCAAAAAATCCGGAATGGCCGAATCAGTTGGGTTTGTTATATGCGCTGGAGATGCAGGGGGCTTCCGGAGAGGCGGAGCGCAATGCGGCTGTCAAGGCGCTGGCCCAATATGAGTCATCCTATGAACTGAGCGATCTCATGGGTAAAGATGCACTGCGTTCCGATCTTGCCAAAACTGCACTCAAGGCCGGTGATTCAAAAAAGGCTTCGTCATATGCGAATGAAATGCTGAAGCTGTCCGACGTGGGATGGAATTCGGGCAACAACATTCACTATGGCAATGTTGTGCTGGGCCATGTTGCTCTGGAAAAGGGCGATGCGGAAGGTGCGGCCGGATATCTGATTAAAGCCGGAAAGACTAAGGGATCTCCGCAGCTAAACTCATTTGGTCCGAATATGACGCTGGCCAAGGCGCTTCTTGAAGCGGGCGAAAAAGACGCCGTGCTGAGTTATCTGGATGAATGCGCGCATTTCTGGAGTCTGGACCGCGGCCAGCTAAAAAAGTGGGCGGCCGACATTCAGGCGGATGAAGATCCGTTCCGTCGGGGTTCGGTGAAGTTTTAGGTTACATTATCTGCGTGTTGCATGCGCGCATGGCCGCCAGGATGGCGGCGATACGTACCGCAGGCTTCCGCGGCGTGTTGCCCAAACCGCTTCCAGCGGATACCCCGCCGGTAATTCCCTGGAC
>CAZAPF010000014.1:26759-91489 GCA_964486885.1 uncultured Verrucomicrobiota bacterium | reverse complement strand
CATGAAGAAGATGAGCAACAGGAACACCAAGTCAATCATAGGACCCATGTCGATCGACACGTCATCCCGGGCTGGTGATTTAATTTTCATTCCACACCTCGCTTTGGAGGGTTCATCTACACAAAGGCTTTAACAGCCCCCACTTATTCACCGATGTCTTCGAAGCCGAGCGGCAGTTCGCCGGTTTCGAGTGTATCCAGCAATCCGCCAATATTACGGCCCAGTGTGGCAGTGGTCTTAATAAAGCTATTACGGAAATAGTAATAGGCCAGCATAGACGGAATCGCGATCAACAGACCGGTAGCAGTCGTCACAAGGGCCTCACCAATGTTTCCAGCCAGCTCTTCCGGTTTACCCATGCCTTTGGATCCAATCGTTTGGAAGGCTTTGATCATACCGGAAACCGTACCCAGCAGTCCCAACATCGGTGCAGTTGCGCCAATAATTGAAAGATAGTCGATCGGCTTCATATACGCGGTGATCTCTTCCGTACTGGCTTCTTCAATACCTTCCTTAACTTTTCCGAAGTTAATTTCGCGGGTGGTGGAACAACGTTCCAAACCAGCCTGGAAAACGTAGGTAAACAGCGTTTCATTTTCCTTACAGAGGCTATGTGCTTCCACAATTTTCTTATCCTTCATCAATTGGATAAACTCCGGGATCATGTCTGGGCGAAGCAGAACTTTTTCACGCAGTGCGAGCGCATTCTGCACGATGAAGTAGACCATACCGGTCGACATCAGGCCGAGCGGCCACATGGCCCATCCACCCTGTTTAATCATTTGCCACAAAGTTGTTTGCTGAACGCTTTCTGCAGCGGGTGCTTCGGCTTCAGCTTCCTGTGCAAAAGCAACGGGACCAACCACCAGACTCAGGCAGAACGCCATTTTAATTAGTTTTTTCGTCATTTTATTACTCCTTCTCCTGTCGGTTAAGTGTTTTCTGGTTGCAAGCTTTTTTCGAGCTCCTGCTCAGCACGCAGTTTTTCAATTCGAATTTTCAATTTCTGCGCCTGATCATCTTCATTTGTATTTTTGTACAACAGCGAAATTTGGCGGATCACTTCCTCAGCCGAATCAAACATGCCGAGCTCCGTATAAACCTGTGCGCAGAGTAGTTCAGCCGGCTGCATCCAGTCTGGATCCTGACTATTAAAAGCAATAACCTTAGCAACGAGCTCCATGGCATTGCTGTATTCCTTTTTCAGCACCATAAGCTTAGACGTGATGTAGAGTTTTTCCGGGGCCGCGTCATCGCTCAGCCCTTGGTCCCACCCGTACTTGGTCAGCAATGCTTCTGCTTCATCGGCACGACCGGCATCAATCAAGGCCAACGCCTGATAAATCCGGCTTTTTTCCTGAAGATCGGGATCACGGTCGTCGTCTGCAATCTTCGATGAAATCTCAAGTGACTTATCGAAATTTCCAGTCTTGTAATGTAGTTCCATCAACAGCGCATTGTATTTTGTCAGGTTTGAAGGGATATCACTGTACTCAGCAAACGGAGCAATCGCCCGATCCAATGCCGCAATAATACGTTCGAATTCGCGGTTCCGTTTCATTTCCGCCAATTTCTCGGCATCGATATTTACGTCGAACACCAGTTCTTTAATCGTACTAGCACCCAGCCTGATCGGCTTCGGGGATTTACCGGTTGAAAACTCAATCCAGTCACCATCGCGTCCGACAATGGAACCTTCCCAAGACTTATCCCCCGGCATAATCAGCGTCGCCTTGAAAGCGGCCTGTACCGGTATTGCTGCCAAAAGCACTCCAGCGAGTGCATAGTTTAAAATTGATTTATTCATGATTGCCCTCCGTATTTCTTGAGCTGTTCTCGAACCTGCTCCGCCAACGGATTGGTGTTCGTGTATTCATCTTCGAGCATAGCCTGCAGTGTTTTGACCGCATCCTCTTCGCGCCCTAACTTAATCAGCACATCGGCAGCAGCCAGGTAGCCTTTTGCCGCCCAGTCACCGTCCGCGTAGCCTTTAAACAAAAGATACGTGCGTTGGAAAAATGAATGAGCTGTTTCAAGGTCACCGCCAGCGAGTCTGCACCGGCCCATACCGTACATCGCTTCTGCGAATACCGGCCCACGCCATTCCGGCACTCCGAGGATCATGTTGAAATCCTTCTCCGCATCTTCATATTTTTCCATTTTGAATTGGGTATCGGCTTTCAGGATTTGTGCCCAGGCCATAAACGGCTCGGCTCCAAACAGGCCCTGAGCTTCGTCAATGGCCGCCAGCACACCCCAATTGTCTTCAGCCGCCAGTAACTTATGGGTCTTAGCTCGGTAGGCATGCCACAGCAGATCGGATTCTTCGTAGTTGGCATTAAAATATTCGTACAGACGACCCATCTCCTCCACGTTACCTGTATCAACAGCAGCATCGCACATGAGTGACAACGACGCCGGCGTTGTGAGCTCCAGCTTAACTCCGGACTCCAGTAATTCTGCACCTAATGCTGCTGCAATATCTTCGCCCTGCAATAAAGCCTGAGTTACCTGTAAACGCAGACGAAGCACTTCCATCCGGTCATCAATTGAAGTCAACTTCAGCTTCACTTTAACCGCCAGACCTTCGCGATCCTCTTCAGAAAGGTGGTATCCGGAAACCTTAACCAATTCCAGGATGATTTTGTCTACCCCCTGCTGCAGCGGGTCATTACCAAAACGCTCAATCGCATCGAGGTATGCTACGACGGCATCCTCCACCTGTCCTAGTTCAATCTGGGATTGTCCGATCCAGAAGACCGATTCAGCCACATCGGCTTTTTCTTCCCAACGATCCATGTAGTACTGCATCAAGTCGATGATTTCCTGCCATTTGAACTCAAGCTTATAAACCTTTGCCGCCTGGAATGCCGCATAGGAGGCCTGCTGAGCAGTAAAGGCTTTATCAATCCCTTTCCGATAGTCAGCCAGTGCGCGATCCAGTGTATGCGGATCTTCGTTGGTTGCCTCTTTAGCCGCTTCGATATCTCCGCGCATACTGTAGGCTTCCGACACCAACACATCATCCGGGAACTTATCGATAAACCGGGTAAAGGCAGCTTCGGATTCCGGGATATTTTCCAGTCCGAATTCACAAACCGCTTCGCGGAAGAGGGATGCGGAAATATGCTCTCCAAATTCATTAGCAGCCTGATAGCCCTTGAAATCATTCAGGGCATTAACATAGTCCGCCTGCAACATGTAGGTCATGCCACGATAATAGCGTGAATCCGATGCGTGGTTGCTTTCCGGATAACTGTCGAGAATCACAGAAAACTGCTCGCCGGCAGACTTATAGTCCTTGGACTGGAAATAACCGAAGGCGAGCATATAGTGCAGATCGGATTGCAGGGTTTTATCATCTGCGCTCGTTGCCGCAGGTAATCCTTCAACACTGGCTCTCAGCCCGACCACATCATTGAACTCCTGCTTAACCAGGTTGTCGCGAACCATCATGTTGAGCAACGTACGTGCATAAAGACCATCCGGCTTCTCTGCCAGATATTTAAGGATACGTTCTTCAGCACGGGCATATTCGCCCACATCATAAAGAATGAGCACAGATTGCAGAATAGAGGCTTCGCCGATTTCACTGTTCCGGTCATTATTATAGAGCTTATCGAACAGGACATAGCTTTCCCAATAGCGTTTTACTTCGGCATAAATCTGCCCGATCCTAAAGGTTACTTCCTCTTCATAAGCCGGCAGGTCACTCAGGGTCTTCATCGACTCCTTAAGATCATTGATCTCATTCTGGCGCTCTTCAATGACAGATTCCGTGATACCGACCTTCATGTCTTTTTCGAGCTTCGCGACGAGTGTCCGCTCACGTTTACGTGAAAATTCAAGCAGCTCTTCGCGGGGCAGTACCATGCGGTAAAGCAGCAATGCATTTAGGTAATCATCATCTTCGAAACGAACTTTCCCCGCCTTCATCAAGGTCAGGTTGAGCGTGATGTCGTATTTGGAATCTGTCCGATAGATTTTAGGAATCCAGCCAAACAACTCCCGCCAGTTTTCAGCTTCAACCAATGCGCGGACGATCATGATTTGGCAAAGAGCTGTGATGCGCTCATCTTTAGCCGTCTTCGCAGCATAAGCCAGTGGTTCTACCGCTTCCTGCCATTTTTCCAGACGAAAACGAGCCTGGCCGAGCAGAAGGTTTGCATTATAAAGGTCTTCTTTTTCCAAGTCCGGGAACTCGAGCAGGCGGGCTGCAATTTCCTCAATTTTATCCCACTCCTTGGTATCAAAGAAACCCTGGGCCATCATGCGAAGCGCAATGCGTTCTTTTGCCCGGGGCTCATTTGCAAGATAATCATCCAACACGGCCATACCTGCTGCCACGTCTCCCATTTGATAGTGCGCGCGTGCAAGCTGGAATCGACAGGTCTGAGCCGTTTCCATGCCCTGCGGATCGGTCAGCGGAGCAGTTCGACTGATTACTTCCTTAAGGGCAGGAATCGCCGCGCCATAGTCACCCCGCTGCAACATGCGGTCAGCAGATGTAACAACATCTGAAATACCCATTGATGAATAGTCCTGTGCCAACGTGGTTCCGGCACTCAAAAGCGCAACCAGCAACGATGCCTTCAGCACCTTTCCGCAATATCGGTGGAAAAAATTCATATACATATCCCTCACTACCTCTATCAAAATTCTGAGAGCGGCTATTCCGCCGCTATTCATCGCCCGAAACACCCCTCACAGCATGGTCGGCGCACAGTTTGTGCGATTCGTAACAGCCTATATTCCCTACTAAACAATACAAGCCAATAAAGGGCAAAAACACACAGGCTTCTATTGGTTTTCAGGTTTAAAAGCACACACCTGTATAACGATACAGCGATATTATTTTTGACGTTTTTTCCAAAAACCCATTAGCACCCCCTGTTTGAACATCCCTATCTTATTGTTGTCCAACACAATCGGAAAGGAGGACAAAATGCATACTATATCAACATTCAAACATTGGATGCATGTTGTGCATGATGAAGGCCTGAAAGCAGTTCATTTTTCCAGTCACCTGTTTCATGAGAAAAGTTTTTGGGGCATTGTGGCTATATTTGTTCTGCTTGCCGCGTTATTCACGCTGATAACCCTGTTTGGCGATCAATTGCCAATTATGGATTATCATGTTCCGGCAGCCCCATATGGGGCTTATTAGGTTAACGGCTGGCTGATACAGCATCCGCAGCAGACCGATCCGATTCCGGTTCGGATTGGAGGGAATAATCCCCTACCAGCTTGATAGCCATGGCGCCAAGCGGTGCCGTAAAAACAATACTCAAGACCGATACAGCCAGAATTATATTTCCCGGCCCCGTCGACATTCCTCCGGAATGCATGGCCATGAGGGGTACTGCCCCCATTGCGGCTTGAACGGTTGCCTTCGGCCAATAAGCCACTACCGCAAATAAACGCTCGCGATTATTCAAAGAGCTCCCCAAAAGAGCCAGTAAAACGCCACAACTCCGGGCAATCAACCCACAGACAATCAAAGCCAGTCCGGCCAGACCCGTCTCCCAGGCCAGCGAAATATCGACCTGCGCCCCCACCAGTACAAACAACATGATGGAAGCAAATACCCACAGCTTTCCCAGCTTCGAGGAAATTTCATGCGCCATACTTTCCCGTTTTTCCAGAATCATGAAACCGGTTGCCATCACAGCCAGCAATGCTGCAAAAGGAATGCCCTGCCCCTCCAGCACATCCCCCATCCGTACCAGCAGGATGGAAATACCAATCACAATCATGGTACGCTTGGTGGCACGCGGATTAAATTTTTCAAACAGCCTTAACAGCAGCCAGCCAATCAGCAATCCGCCCCCGACCCCGGCAATAATGGAAACGGGAATCCCCGCAAATTTAAGCCATATGTGCTCAGCACTGCCGGTATAGAAACCGAGAAACACGGAAAATATAACTATGGCGACCACATCATCGAGCGATGCTGCCGCAAGAATCATGGTGGGAATGCCCTTCTTCGCACCCATGCGACGCTCAATCAGATTAATCATCATGGGAACAACAACTGCGGGCGAAACCGCCGCAATGATGAATCCCAGCATGGCGGACTCAAGATGAGTGAGCGAAAGTAATTTAGGGCCCAGCAAAGCAATAGTTGAACCCTCAAGAACTCCGGGAACAAACGACATCAGCAACGCCTGAAGACCAACCTTATGCAAAGCTTCCCGGCTGAGCTCAAATCCGGCACGCAGCAAAATAATGATCAGGGCGATCATCCGGAGATCCGATGAAGCATCCAGAAATCCCGGCTCCATCAGATCCAATACGTAGGGCCCGAACAGCACCCCCAAAAACAGCATTCCCAGCAAGCCCGGAAGATGTATCTTCCGGAATACCCAATCCGCCAGCAGTCCCAGCAGGATCATCTCGGCAATACTGAATGCCATTATTCCTTCATGAGGTAGTTCTGAACATAATCGGCAACGCCGTCCTCAAGCGCAATGAATTCGGATTCATACCCCGCGGCGCGCAGCTTCGTCAGGTCAGCCTGGGTATGGTACTGATATTTTCCCTGCAGGTGATCAGGCATATCAATGAACGTAATATTCGGCTCACGCCCCATCGCTTTAAACACCGCTGTAACCAGATCCAACCACGTGCGGGGCGTTCCGGTTCCGCAGTTGAACACGCCGCCCACCTCTTTATTTTCGCCAAACCAGATCGTCTCTCTAACAGCATCCTTCACATACACAAAATCACGAACCTGCTCTCCATCCTTATAGTCCGGACGGTGCGATTTAAACAGCTTCACTTCACCCGTTTCCAGGATCTGGTGATAGGACTTATGCACCACCGAGCGCATATCATCCTTATGCGCCTCGCCGGGACCGTAGACATTGAAATATTTCATGCCCGCAATCTTATCAATGATGCCGTTCTTCAACGCCCACAGATCAAACATATGCTTTGAGTAGCCATACATGTTGAGCGGTTTAAATTTCGGAGTTTCCGAGTCGGTATCTGAATAACCAAGGTTACCATCGCCATAGGTTGCCGCACTTGAGGCATAGACAAAGCGGACGTCGTGCGCAAGGCACTCTTCGCACAATGCACGGGTATAGCCATAGTTATTGTCTGCCAGATAATCAGAGTCTTTTTCCGTCGTCGCACTGCAGGCACCGAGGTGATATACAGCCTCAACACCATTTAACAGACCATCAGCCAACACTGTAAAGAGGTCGCCCTTATCAAGATAGTCCTCATACCTCAGACCGACGAGGTTCTTCCACTTCTCGCCCATGCCCAGCGAATCGACAATCAGTATATCCTCTTCGCCCCTTGCGTTCAGCTCCTTCACAATATTGCTGCCGATAAACCCGGCACCACCCGTAACAATGTATTTAATGCTCATAATACTGCCCTTTTGAACCACGGATTCACACCGATGAACACGGATAGTCAGAGAACTATCCGCTTCCATTCCAACCGTGCTTTTTTGAAATTAATAATTAAGCCGACCTTGAATCCGGTGATCTTGAGATAATTCAACATCTGTCCTACTTCATGATCGGCAATATGATCAATCACCTTCGTATCGACAACGACCTTATTCGACACGATCAAATCGGGAATATACTCTCCAACAACTTCATCCTTATACACCACATTATAGCGTGGCTGTTGAAGATAGGTTATTCCCCGCAACTTAAACTCTACAACCAATGCGTTTTCATGGGGTTTCTCCAGCAAGCCATGGCCCAACCCATTCAGCACTTCCATTGAACAACCGATTATTTCACGAGTTTCAGCTTCGTTCGCTAATCCGTGTTTATCAGTGTTCATCCGTGGTTCCTACTTCTCCGATTTTCCGTATACTTCTAAAATCCGTTGAATCACATTCGTCGTAGAGCGCCCCTCAACCATTTTGGCCAGCACGACTTTCCCGCCGGCAGCTTCTACTTCTTCTCGACCTGAAACATAGTGCGCCCAGTCCTCACCCTTCACCAGCACATCGGGAAGAATTTCCGCAATCAACTCACGGGGTTCATCTTCATCGAACAGAACCACGTAATCAATACACTCCAACCCGGCCACCACCCGGGCCCGGTCCTCCTCGCAAACGATGGGGCGGTCATCACCCTTGTTGCGCTTAACTGATGCATCGGAATTCATACCGAGCACCAGAACATCCCCCTGCTCGCGGGCAAACTGCATGTAGGTTACGTGCCCAGGATGCAGAATATCAAAACAGCCATTGGTGAAGGACACTACCTTGCCCTGCTCTTTCAGCCGGCTCCGTTCTTTTACCATTGCTGCACGTGTCAGGATTTTATCTTCCAGGTTTCTCATAGCATCTTCAGTTTGATTTCAGTTCATTCCTGTTGATCAACTGGAGGGACGACCTCTGTGTCGTCCTATCCCAGCATAACCATTCCGCCGTTAGGACGACACAGAGGTCGTCCCTCCAAAAGACCAATTCCAAAATAAAGTTGGCCTCACGGCATCCTTCCGTCATTGGAAAGCAACACTTCAATGGTGTGGAAACATGCCGTTTTCTCACGGTCATTGGAAGCGGTAAAAAACAAAAGGCGCCCCGCATCCGCGGAACGCCTTTAAACGTACAAAACCCGGATTCTACTTCGTTTTTGTAAAGCAGAGCGTGGCATTGTGGCCACCGAATCCAAGTGAGTTGCTCAATGCAACGTCGACATTCATTTCCCGCGCAACATTCGGAACATAATCCAGGTCGCAATCGGGATCCGGCGTAGTGTAGTTGATCGTCGGCGGAGCAATGCCGTCGCGAATCGCAAGCGCGCAGATCGCGGCCTCAACCCCACCGGCCGCACCCAGCATATGACCGGTCATTGACTTGGTTGAGCTGACAGCCACTTTATACGCCAGCTCTTCGCCAAGCGCTTTTTTAATCGCCAGGGTCTCACCCTTGTCATTCAATGGCGTACTCGTTCCATGGGCATTGATATAGTCTACGTCTTCCGCCTTTAGACCTGCATCTTCAAAAGCAAGGCGCATTCCGCGAGCCGCTTCTGTGGCTTCGGAATCCGGAGCCGTAATATGGTAGGCATCACCGGTGCGGCCATAGCCGGAAAGATCACAATAAATTTTAGCACCGCGTTTCAGTGCGTGCTCTTTATCTTCCAGCACCAGAATGCCGGCACCTTCAGACATCACAAAACCATCGCGTTCTTTATCAAACGGACGGGATGCACCATGCGGATCGTCGTTACGACGGCTGGTTGCCCGAAGGGCAGCAAAACCACCAACACCGAGCATCGCAATCGATGCTTCAGCACCGCCCGCAATCATAACATCGGCATCGCCATATTGAATAATACGCATAGCTTCACCGATGGAATGGGTCCCGGAAGCACAGGCGCTGGTTACACAGAAGTTAGGCCCTCTGAAACCGTATTTAATAGAAACATATCCAGAGAGGATATTCACAATCATCTGCGGAATCAGCTGAGGTGAGATTCGGCGTGGACCACCTTTAACAGCCTTAACACACTGGTCGGTCATAAACTGCATGCCGCCAATGCCGGAACTGGCAATCACACCCACACGCTCAAGATCCACCGCATCAAGATCCAGACCGGAATCTTCAACCGCCATGACGGAAGCAGCAACGCCCCAGACCGCGAACGGGTCCATTTTCCGGACTTCTTTTTTATCGAGGAATCGATCAACGTCAAGATCACGGATTTCGCCGCCAATATGAACCGGATATTCTTCGATATCCTCCATGGATTGAACTTTTTCAATCCCGGATTTACCGTTCTTGATGCCATCCCAAAACCGGTCAAGCTCGCTTGCAACAGGCGAAACTATCCCCAAACCGGTTACTACAACTTCACGTTTACTCATTTCCCGACCCTCAATTTCGTTACATGCTCAAATGGCCGAAACACTCAAATCTGAGCAGTTCCGGCCATTTTCAAATCAGCAAGCTGGGTTTACTCGAAACCTTTTTCCGAAAGGTAGCTGATTACGCCGCCAACGGAAGTCAGCTTTTCAGCATCTTCATCCGGAATTTCAGCACCAAATTCTTCTTCGAAAGCCATTACCAGCTCTACGGTGTCGAGGGAATCTGCGCCGAGGTCTTCGATGAAAGACGCTTCGGTTGTAACCTGGTCAGCATTAACGCCGAGCTGCTCAACAATGATATCTTTTACTTTATCTGCAAGTGCCATATCTATTCTCCTTATTTCTAGGTTTACACAATAAACGTTACATTACCATGCCGCCGCATGTCGAGAGGACTTGTCCTGTAACATAAGCGGAGGCATCACTAGCCAAAAACAATACTACATTCGCCACATCTTCCGGCTCACCGAAACGGGAAAGCGGAATAATTTCTTTCATCTTATTCTGCACATCTTCATCCAACGCGTCCGTCATCGCTGTGCGGATAAAACCGGGAGCAACCGCATTGCAGCGAACGTTGCGGGACGCCAGTTCCTTTGCAACCGTCTTGCTGAATGAAATTACGCCGCCTTTAGAAGCCGCATAGTTAGCCTGTCCGGCATTACCCATCAGTCCGATAACAGAAGCAATGTTCACGATGGTGCCGGAACGCTGCTTCATCATGCCGCGCATGGCAGCCTTGGTGCAGAGAAATACACCTTTCAGGTTTACATTCAACACCGCATCCCAGTCGTCCTCGCGCATACGCATGAGCAGGCCGTCCTTGGTAATACCGGCGTTATTGACGAGCACGTCAATTTTTCCAAAATCTTTTTCGATGGCCTTAACACCTGCCGTTACGCTTTCGCCTTCGGCAACATTTACACCATAGCATTCCACACGACGGCCCAGAGCCTTTACTTTCCCTGCCGTTTCTTCCAGCCACTCCGCGTTGAGATCGCACAGTGCGATGTCAGCGCCGGCTTCAGCCAGCTTTACGGCAATTGCCTGTCCCAGCCCGCGGGCGGCACCGGTAACCATTGCTACTTTGTCGTTCAGTTCAAACATTGAAATCCCCTATTGATTTTCCATATCTGTTAATTGGCCGATGTTACGGACTGCCACGGTCTTGTCAATACGCTTTATGAGGCCCGCCAAAACCTTGCCCGGCCCACATTCAACAATCTCTTCAACTCCATCTGCGGCGAGTTTCTGCACCGAGGATACCCACTGAACAGATGAGGTAATCTGCTTAACCATGTTTTCGCGTATCGCGGAAGGTTCGTGAACATCTGCAGTAACATTGGAAAGCACAGGAACGCTGGTGCTTCCCAGTTCTACTGCTGAAAGAAAGGCATCCATTTTATCAGCGGCAGGCTGCATCAGCGGAGAGTGGAAGGCCCCGGCAACAGGCAGACGAATCGCCCGTTTGGCTCCGGCTTCCTTACAAAGTGCTTCCGCCTTATCGATCGACTCGGCGGCACCGGAAAGTACGGTCTGCGCCAGCGAGTTAAAGTTGGCAACATTACATCCGGCTTCTTCCGCAATTTTAACAAGCACATCGCCATCCACATTCATGACAGCCAACATGGCACCCGGATTTTCCTCGCAGGCCGCCTGCATGTATTCACCGCGGGCTTTCAGGATTTTAATGGTATCTTCAAAACTGACGACGCCGGCCACATAAAGAGCCGTCCATTCACCCAGGCTGTGCCCGGCAAGAATATCAAAATTAAGATCAACCTGCTTCAACTCAAGCGCCTTGAAAGCGGCCGCGCTGGCCACAAAGATTCCAAGCTGGGCATTGTTGGATTTATTCAATTCTTCCTGCGGCCCCTCAAAACAGATCGCCGTCAGATCATATCCCAGAATTTCGTTAGCTTGGTCAAATAACGCTTTGCATTCCGGAATGGCCTCTGCCAGATCCTTACCCATTCCAACCACTTGCGATCCCTGTCCGGGAAATACGATTGCTCTCTTCATTATTTACCCCACTCCAAAACGTTTGCTCCCCATGTAAATCCGCCGCCGAATACCGTCAAGACAACCAGATCACCTTTCTGAATGGTTCCATCCTTGACCGCTTCGTCCAATGCAATGGCAAGGGCAGCCGAAGAGGTATTGGCATATTTTTCCACATTAGTGTACATGCGATCGGCAACTCCGAGGCGCTTGGAAATTGCATCGATAATCCGCACATTAGCCTGATGCGGAATAAAGCATTTCACGTCATCCGCAGAAACTCCGTTCTTTTCCATGGCCTGGAGAACAGCATCGGACATCTGCACAACTGCATGTTTGAAAACTTCGCGGCCTTCCATTTTCAGGAAGTGCTGTTTTTGATCGATCATTTCATGCGAGATCGGATTACGGCTTCCGCCGCCGGGAGTCTGCAGCAGATGAGCCAGTGAACCATCCGAGCCCATCGACGATTCCATTATGCCCCGGCCCTCACCGCCGGCACGCAAAACAGCAGCTCCCGCCCCGTCTCCGAAGAGAATGCAGGTGCCGCGATCTTCCCAATCGATAAACGTGCTCATTTTTTCGGAGCCAATCACCAACGCGGTTTCAATGGCCCCGCAGGCAATCTGGGTTCGGGCCGAATCAATTGCATACAAAAATCCGGAGCACGCAGCGCCGAGGTCATAACAGAAGGCATTTTTTGCACCGATCTTTTCCTGAACGAAACAGGCGGTGCTCGGAAAAAACATGTCGGGCGACAGTGTTGCAACAATAATCAGATCTACTTCATCGGCACCAATCCCGGCATCGGCCAAGGCCTTTTTAGCCGCCTCTGTCCCCAGATCCGATGCAGCCTGATCGTCAGCTGCAATATGGCGTTCGCGCATGCCGGTTCGGGAATAGATCCATTCGTCAGTTGTGTCGACGACACTTTCGAGATCTTTGTTCGTCAGCACCTTTTCAGGTACGTACGACCCTGTTCCAATGATTGAAACTGTACGTTTGGAGTCCATGCAAGCGTTCCGTGAAAATACTAGGTTTCGGATTTTATACTCTGAAGCTCAGCTTCAATCAAATGGTTTACATCATGATCAATCGCATCGGATGCAACACGGATGGCATTATATGTGGCAAATGCATTTGATGATCCGTGACCGATAATCACCACCCCGTTTGCACCGAGCAATGGAGCACCACCGTAGCTGGAAGGATCCGCATGGGACCGCATTTCCTTAAAGACGCCGCGGGCAAATAAATACCCAAGGATCCGGAGTGGATTTGCGCGGAACATGGTTTTAAGCCAATTGGAAATCATACGGGCAACGGCTTCGCTGGTTTTCAACACAACGTTTCCAACAAAACCATCGCATACAGCAACACTGACCTTGCCGCCAAAAAGGTCGCGGCTTTCCACGTTGCCGATAAAATTAAGATGCGTTTTTTCCAGCAGACTGAAGGTTTTCTTGGTGGTCTCATTTCCCTTTGCGGCTTCTTCGCCAATACTCAGAAGACCAACGGAAGGATCTTTCACCCCCAGAATCTCACGGGAATAGATGCTGCCCATCACGGCATACTGCTGGATCATTTCGGGCGTGCTGTCCGGATTTGCTCCAGCATCAAGCAATACAAAAGGATCTTCAGGCGTCGGCATGATCGTGGCGATTGCCGGACGATCAACACCTTCCAGTGTGCGGAGCTTCAGTGTAGCCGCCGCAACAGCGGCACCGGTATTCCCGGCGGAAAAAATTGCATCGGCCTTGCCATCCTTCACCAGTTCAACGGCACGGGCAATGGAGGAATCCTTTTTGCGGCGGATCGCCACAGCGGGAGAGTCACCCATTTCCACCACTTCCGAAGCATGCACAATTTCAATGCACGAAGGGACTGTTCCCTTGTGCTTGGCAAGCTCGGCTTTAATAGCGGCTTCGTCGCCTACCAGAAAAAGCTTTTCAAGCCCCTGAAGTTTTTCAGCGGCTTGAAGCGTTCCGGCTACAATTTCGAGAGGAGCATAGTCGCCCCCCATCGCATCTATTGAGATACGCATGGTTTCTACTCTTCAGTAGCGACCGTAAGTACCTGGCGTCCGTTGTAGTAGCCGCAGCTAGTACAAGCGTGGTGAGGCAGTGCAGGAGCGCCGCACTGCGAGCAGGAAGATGCACGTGAAACGGGCTTCTTCATATTTTGAACCTTGCGGCTCGCGGTTTTACTTTTCGAAGTTTTTCTCTTTGGAACTGCCATGGCAATCCTCCTTACATGCTATAAATTCAATCCGTCCAGCGCCGTCCACGGGTTTGGACCATCTTCTGTCTTACATTCACAGGAGCCCTTGTTTAAATCGGCTCCACACTGGGGACAAACCCCTTTGCACCCCTCGCTGCAGACCGGAAACCCCGGAACATGCAACAGAATATCTTCCCGCAAATCTTCCGTAATATCCACTGAATCAGTGCCGTCAGGTGCGGGATAAGCGCGTAGAAAATCGGAAACCCCTACTGTTGTCGAGAAAAATTCCGAACATCTTGCACACTGCAGGTCCAGCTCCACAGACAGGTTTCCACGAACCACCAACTCCTCGCAAACATGCTGGGCATATAAAGAATAGTGCACATCCCCCGACTTACGAATAAAGGTATCGCCTTCCACCTGCATAATGGAACCCGGCTCATCGCCCTCATAATTGGACCCTTCCTCCGGAATCCGCGCCACTAAAATCTTCATTTTCTTAATCCTCGGTGTATTGCGTATTGCGTATGAACCACTCGCGAAGCTCGTTATTTCCTTCCGGAAATTATCTGCGCTTCGCTTCGGGCGTATTGCGTATACTGATCGAGAACATTCAGGTTTCAAGGCTTTTGCGCTTCTTTGTGCTCTTTCGTGGCATAACCCGTCCGAAGCTATTATTCTCCTTCCCTTCTCCACCTTATCTGCGCCATCTGCGTTATCTGCGGGAAAAACCACTCAAATTTCCAGTTTCCAGTTTCACATTTCCCCTGTACGTTCCCCGCATGCAATTTTCCGACCTCATCCAAAATGAACTGATCCTGCGCGCCATTGCCGATGCGGGCTACACCGAACCCACCCCGATTCAGGCCGAGGCCATTCCGGCCATCCAGACCGGCCGCGATATCATTGGCTGTGCCCGCACCGGAACCGGAAAAACCGCCGCCTTTGCCCTGCCGCTCATTCAGAAACTGGAAGAATCCTGGACCGCCGCCCGCGAAATCCGGGTTCGCTCACTGATCCTCTCCCCCACCCGCGAGCTGGCCATCCAGCTGGCCGCGAACATTAAAGCCTTCGCCGCCCACACCGAACTGACCTCTTTACTTGTGCACGGCGGAACGGAATACGAGGAGCAGATTCTCACCCTGCGCGAAGGGGTCGATATCCTGATTGCTACGCCCGGCCGCATGCTGGACCTGATCGAACGCAAAACCCTCAAGCTGGATCAGATCGAAATCTTTGTCGTCGACGAAGCCGACCGCATGCTGGATATGGGCTTTGCCCCCGACATCCGCAAAATCGCCCCGATGCTACCGCAGACCCGCCAGGCCCTCTTCTTTTCTGCCACCATGCCGAACGAAGCACTTTCCCTGGCCAACGGCATCCTGCAGAAACCGATGCATGTTTCCAGCGATCCGGTTTCAGCCGCCGCCGAAAATATTGCAAAGTCGCTCTACTATGTGGAAAAGAACAATAAGAACGCCCTGCTTAGCTGGATTCTGCACAAACTGGAATATGATCGCATCCTCATCTTCTGCCGCACCCGCCGTGGAGCCGACCGCCTGACCGCATCCATGAAAAAACAGGACCTGCCCGTCGACGTGCTGCACGGCGAAAAAGAACAGAGCCACCGGCAGGACATTCTCGAAGCCTTCAAAAGCGGCGAAACGCCCGTACTGATCGCCACCGACCTGGCCGCCCGCGGCATTGATATTGAAAGCATATCGCACATCATTAACTTTGATCTGCCGAACGAAACCGAAACCTTTGTACACCGCATCGGCCGCACCGCCCGCGCCGGAGCCTCCGGCAACGCCATCAGCTTCTGCGACCCAACCGAAAAGGGCTACCTGCGCGATATCATTGCCCACCTCGGCGAAGACATCGAAGTGATTGAAGACCACCCGTTCCACAGCGAACAGATCAAAAACTATTCCGGCAATGTGCAATCAAAACACACGCCCGATAAAAAGAAACACGTCACCAAAATCCGAGAGCAGACCACCTGGCGCCTCGCCCCCGGCGAAACCAACAAACTCCACGCCAAAGAAACCGGCCCCAAAAAGAACGTCCGCCGTAATCCGAAAAAGAAAGGTAAGTAGCCTCATTAAAGCATTGACAGATACCACCATCCGGACTATATAAAGTACTATATTAAGTACCGGAGGCAATGCCATGGTTACAATAGCTGCACAGGATGTGAAACGGCGCGGAATTAGCGCGGTCGATGAATTACTCGAGCATGAACCGGTTCATATTGTTAAAAACAACCGCCCTACCTATGTGGTTCTGCGCGAAGAGGATTATCAGGTAATGATGGAGGATCTTGCTTTGGCACGCATCGAGGCATCGGAAGCCGATGTGCAGAATGGTCGAATTCGCAAGGGCAGTTCTTCCGAACTCATGAAGGAACTGGACGAGGCAGATTAATGTATCAACTCGTCTGGACGAAAACCTTTGTACGTACCGCAAAAAAGTTCCTAAAAAAGAACCCTGGTCTACGTCCCGAATTTGAACGAACACTCCAACAACTCGAAGCTGATCCTTCCCACCCTAAACTGCGCCTTCATCCCCTCAAGGGAAACCTCGCGGGAAAGCACGCCGTATCCCTCACCTACAGCCACCGCATCGTTCTCATTCTTGCACTCGAAGACGACGAAATAGTCTTGCTCGACATCGGCACGCACGATCAGGCCTACAGAAAATAACCCTCACACTTTGAGCAGATCAAAAACTTTTCCGGCAACGTCAAATCAAAACACACGCCCGATAAAAAGAAGCACGTCACCAAAATCCGCGAGCAAACCACCTGGCGCCTCGCCCCCGGCGAAACCAGTAAACTCCACGCAAAATCTGACGGCCCCAGAAAAAACGTCCGCCGCAATCCCAAGAAAAAACAGGGCTAATCCCTAGTAAAAACAACCAAATCCATGTGGTGGATAAACTATATTCTTGTAACTGTACGATCGTTCAGTTATATATATTTCCAGACATTGGGAAACAAACCGGGCACCTCCGTCCGCGAAGAATTACACAATACTCGTTACGACTTAGATTTCATGCCGCGAAAAATAAACCTATCTGAAAAAATCGAACAGCTCCGCTCCTTCCATGAAGCGGAGGGCCGCGCACCGAGCTATGCCGAAATGGCGGATCTGTTCGGCTATAAATCCAAAAATGCCGTTTACGGCCCGGTAAACAAACTGCTGGATTTGGGCTACCTCGACAGATCCGGAAACGGAAGCCTGCTGCTGACCACCAAAATTACCGGATCCACTAAACTGCTGGGTGCGGTACAGGCCGGATTCCCCTCACCCGCCGAAGAGGAACTCGTTGATACCATCAATCTGGACCAATATCTGGTCCGCCGTCCGGAAGCGACTTACCTGCTGACCGTCAGCGGAGAATCCATGATCGACGCCGGCATTCAGCCCGGCGACCTTGTGCTGGTGGAAAAAGGCGGTGTGCCGAAGCAGAATGATATTGTGGTTGCCCAGATCGACGGTGAATGGACGCTGAAATATTTCGGTAAAGACACCACCGGGGTCTACCTCGATCCGGCCAACACCAAGTATACCCGTATGCGCCCCGAGCGCTCCCTCTCCATCGGCGGCATCGTTAAAGCCGTCGTACGGAAATATAACGCGTAATTTAAAGGAGAAGAAACATGAGAACCATCAAACAGCACGAGACAACCTACACCGCACTTCATCATTGTCTGGAAGCGCACTTCGGCAACAAACGTAACCATCCGGAACCAGCCCAACGGAAATACCGCGAACCTGAACAAGGGTTCCGCACCGTCCCCTTCCAGTCCCGCTATCCGCTGCAACTCGACTATATGCGCCGCCGGAAAAGTTTTGCCCGCAGATAACGCAGATGGACGCAGATCATTCCCTTGATGAAAAACAACTGAAGTCACTCAGGTCAAAGAACAGAGGAATCCGTCACCTAGAACAAAACAAATAGAAAACTGATTATTAAATGATCTGCGTTAATCCGCGTGATCTGCGGGCCGAAAAGGAGGCCGGAATGGAAAGCTTCAAATTCAAGAATGAGACCTACCAGATTCTCGGAGCATGCTTTGAAGTGTATAATGAAAAGGGTTGCGGCTTTCTGGAAGCGGTATACCAGGAATGCTTGGAAATAGAACTTGGACTTCAAAAGATTCCGTTCAAAGCCCAACTACCCCTCAAACTCCACTATAAAAATAATCCGCTAAAACAAACCTATGAACCGGATTTTATCTGCTTTGAAAATATCATCATGGAAATCAAGGCGGACAGAAAACTTTGTAACGAACACCGCGCGCAGTTATTGAACTACCTGAATGCCACAGGAAACGAAATCGGCCTTCTTATCAATTTCGGGCACTTCCCGAAACTCGAATACGAACGAATTGTAAACAGCAAAGTGTGCCCGCAGATCACACAGATGGACGCAGATAAAAATTAACTGCAAACAAAACTTTGTACTATGCGCATCCAGAAGATGCAGGAACTACCCCCAATTCAATCCTTTACAAAACCAATAAAAAATCTGCGTCCATCTGTGTGATCTGCGGGCAAAATATCCGTAGTCATGAATCAGGAACAACCCATTATAAACGCATCGTTTCCGCAGGCGATCCTGCATGTGGACGGCGATGCATTTTTTACTTCGGTCGAGCAGGCGATGAATCCGGCACTCAAGGGGTTGCCGGTGGTGAGCGGCAAGGAACGCGGCATCATTGCCTGCGCCAGCTACGATGCGAAGAAGCTCGGCATTAAGCGCGGTGTCGGCCTGTGGGAAGCGCGCAAAAAATGTCCCGACCTTGTGGTGTTGCCAAGTGACTACGAAAGTTACAGCATCTATTCCAAACGTATGTTTGAAATCATGCGGCGCTATACCCCTACTGTTGAAGAATATTCCATCGACGAAGGCTTTGCCGACATCACCGGTCTGCGCCGCCTTCATCACATGTCCTACAAGGACATCGCCCTCAGGATCCAGCACGATATTCATCAGGAACTGGACCTGACCGTATCGATCGGGCTCAGCCTTTCCAAAGGCCTTTGTAAAATTGCGTCGGACTATCGAAAACCGGAAGGCATCACCGCCGTACGCGGCAGATATATTCATCTCTTCCTGCAACGTATCCCATTAAACGAAGTATGGGGGTTCGGTCCCAACACGGTGCAACTGCTCAGAAAACATGGATTGCAGACGGCCTATGACTTTGTTCTGAGACCTGAAAAATGGGCACGGAAACTATTGGGCAAACCCGGACTCGAAATCTGGCACGAGCTGCGCGGCGTCAACCTGCTTCCCGTTACGCCCAATCCCAAGCCGGCCCATGTATGCCTGGGCAAAGGCAAGACGTTCACCACCCCGTCAAAAGACAAAGCATTCGTCTATGCCAAGCTGGTACGCAACGTGGAATCGGCATTCATCAAACTGCGTCGCCACAAGCAGCGCACCAAAGAAATTTATGTCTCGCTACGACTCAAGAACTATCAGCAGTTTGGCCTTGGCGCGCAATTAAACCGCGCCACCGATTCCACACTGGAAGTACTGCCGATGGTAAAAGCGCTCTTTGAAAAGACCTTTCGCCCCGGCGGAGAATACCGCACGACCCAAATCTGGCTTACCCGCCTGGAAACATCGGAAGATACCCAGTTCGACCTGTTTGAAGACCGCTTAAAAATCGATCGGTTTGAACGACTGAACAAAGCGGTCGACTCGATCAACGCCCGGTTTGGAAAACATAAGGTTAGCACAGGCGCATCATTGGGCATTGCAGATACCCCCGCCAACGACCGTACTGAACTGCCCTGGAGAAAACTAAACCTGCTGCCCGGCGAAACCGACCGCCAACGTCTTTATCTGCCACGGCTTAACATCAAGGTCTAAAACTTAGTTGAGCATGTTTCCCCCTTAAGGAAAGATTTCGGGAGCGTTCCGCTTTACATTGAAAACATTATCATATTTATTCCTTCTCCATCTGAAGCACACAACTTTGAGGAAAAAACAATGGGTTACGACAAAATTGAAGTTCCAGCCAAAGGCGATAAAATCAGCATGCAGGATAACGGAACTCTGAATGTTCCCGAAAATCCCATCATTCCTTTCATTGAAGGTGACGGCGTGGGCTCTGAAATCACGGCTGCCATGATTAAGGTGGTCGATACCGCCGTTGAAAAAGCGTACAGCAAATCCCGTAATATTCAGTGGATGGAAGTCTATGCCGGCGAAAAAGCCAACGATGTTTACGGTGAAGACACCTGGCTTCCGGAAGAAACCCTGACCGCCATCAACGACTACCGGGTCGCAATTAAAGGCCCGCTCACCACACCGGTCGGCGGCGGACGCCGCAGCCTGAACGTTACCTTGCGTCAGGAGCTCGACCTTTACGTTTGCCAGCGCCCCGTTACATGGTTCCACGGCGTGCCCTCTCCAATGTACAGCCCCGACAAAGTCGATATGGTTGTCTTCCGCGAAAACTCTGAGGATATCTATGCCGGCATCGAATGGGCGGAAGGTACCGATGATGTAAAGAAAGTCATCAATTTCCTGCAGGATGAAATGGGCGTGAAAAGCATCCGTTTCCCGGATTCGTCCGGCATCGGTGTGAAACCGGTTTCCCGCGATGGCTCCACTCGCCTGATTAAAGCGGCCATTGAGTACGCCATCGATAACAACCGCAAATCGGTCACGATTGTCCACAAGGGCAACATCATGAAGTTTACCGAAGGTGCCTTCCTGAAATGGGGCAATGAGCTGGCCGAAAAAGAGTTCGGCGCGGTCTTCGACGAAAAGGACAAGGTCTATAAACTGAAAAACCCGAACACCGGTGCAGAGATTATTGTCAAAGACTGCATTTGCGATGCCTTCCTGCAGAATATTCTACTGAAGCCGCAGGACTACGATGTTATCGCCACGCTTAACCTCAACGGCGACTATGCATCGGATGCGCTTGCAGCCTGCGTGGGCGGCATCGGCATTTCTCCGGGCGCCAATATTAACTATGTTGACGGCATGGCTGTTTTTGAAGCTACACACGGCACGGCTCCGGATATTGCCGGCAAGGATATTGTCAATCCCTGCTCATTGATACTCTCCGCAGAAATGATGCTGCGTTACATGGGCTGGATCGAGGCCGCCGACCTGGTCCTTGAAGGTGTGGATGGCGCAATCCGCCGCAAAACCGTTACCGCTGACTTTGCGAATATGATGCATGATGCCAAATGGCTTACCTGCTCCGAATTCGCCACGGCCGTAATCGTCAACATGTGGTAAGCCCATCTGTTGAAACTGAAAAAGGCCGCCTTTTCCGGGCGGCCTTTTTAGTGCATACAGCGCTATAGTTCCTAAGCGATTACTGCTTTCTGCATGTCGATCAGTTCACCGATCCCCTTTTCCGCGAGGGTCATCATCTGCATCAGCTCATCTTTGCTGAAAGGTGCGCCTTCGGCCGTGCCCTGCACTTCGATGATTTTTCCGGATTCGGTCATCACAAAGTTAGCATCCACTTCGGCAGCAGAGTCTTCAATATAGCAAAGGTCCAGAATCGGAACCTGTTTATTAATCCCAACGCTAATTGCAGCCAATCCTTCAATAATGGGATTTTCTTTGATTAATTCATCTTTCATCAGGCGCTCAACGGCCAGTTTCAGGGCGACATAAGCCCCGGTAATGGAGGCTGTGCGGGTACCGCCGTCAGCCTGAATTACATCACAATCGAGATAAATCTGCCGCCGGCCCAGCTTTTTCAGATCCACAACCGCTCGAAGCGAACGACCGATCAGGCGCTGGATTTCCATCGTGCGCCCACCGATCTTGCCTTTTGTGGCTTCACGCTGGGTCCGGTCCTGCGTGGCTCCGGGCAGCATGCTGTATTCCGCGGTTACCCACCCTCCGGGAACTTTCTGGAAGCGCATCCAGCCCGGCACATTTTCATCCACACTGGCTGTACAAATTACGCGGGTATTGCCCATTTCCACCAAAACCGACCCTTTAGCCGATGTGATAAAATCCTTTGTAAACTTAACATTTCGAAGCTCGTCGGCCTTACGCCCGTCGATCCGCTTATCCTTATTATCCACCACTTTATCGAGGTCGATACCGCCGCTTAAATTGATTTCTTTTTTCATAGTCCGCGCATCGTGGCGAAGAACCTGCCCGATTGCAACGGGAAATGAGCAATGAGGCATAAGGATTTGAAGGTTTTCCGGCCGAAGACTCCAGCCGGTTGAAAATCATGTATTAATCGTCACTTTTCACGTCTAAATGCATTTGACAACAGTCAATATATTGGTAGTTTAGCCTGCTTTTTAGAACACAAAGGAAATTTAGCGATGAAACGTACATATAATCCTTCGAAGATTAAACGCGCCCGTAAGTGCGGATTCCGTAAGCGTAACTCCACAGCTGATGGCCGTGCCATCCTGAAGCGTCGCCGCCAGAAAGGCCGTAAACGCCTTACAGCTGTATAATTAGGAATACAATATGCCGAAGCCCCTCCAGAGGGAGTCGGACCATTCTATCGACTCAAGCCCGCCTTCCAGCGGGCTTGATCGTTGTCTGTCAGCAAAACACCGGCTGACCAGATCCTCGCTCTTTAGCGAGACCTTTTCCCAGAACCAGAAATGGGTTGGCCGCTTCATGGTTCTCTGGCTCCGCAAAGGGGAAGATACATCACTGCGACTTGGGGTTGTTACCAGTAAAAAAGTTCACCTGCGCGCCAATAAACGCAATTTTGCCCGCCGCAGACTCAGGGAAGCCTACCGAAACCTGCGCCCCTACCTTTCAGGTGATTACGACGTTATTCTTGTCGGAAGGCGGAATATACTTTCAGCAGACTGGAAAAACGTATTACGCGAGTTGCTGCGACTTGCAAAAAAAGCCGGGCTGATTACCGATGAAAACTGCATGAGAGCCGAGCTGGAATATGGTCTTCGCTGACAGGACTAAAGGCAGGCTGGACGCGAAGCGAGGCTTTCGGAACGAAAGCAATGACCGAAGGGAGTGGCAACCCTGCGATACACCATACCGCCGCCATCTTGGCGGCCTCGCCCGGTTGCCTCGAAAAGTACTCATCCTGCTGATCCGGCTCTACCAGAAAGCGCTCAGTCCGCTGCTTGGACAGCGCTGCCGCTTCCACCCTACCTGCTCACACTATTGCATTGATGCACTGAAACAACATGGTATGGTCTACGGTCTTTGGCTCGGGGTGAAAAGAATTTGCAAATGCCACCCCTTCCATCCGGGCGGATTCGACCCGGTCCCTAAACGCAAAAAATGATTTGTTAGAAGAGAGATGTTATGAATAAAAAAGATTTACTGCCCGTCATATTGCTCGCCCTGCTGATCCCTGCCTGGATGTTCATCGACCGCACCTTTATTGCACCGAAATACCCAGCGAAGACACCGGCTCCGGTAGAGCAACCCGCAGCGACCGCTCCAGTAGCAGGTAACATTGAAAATGCTGCAATGACTGAAGCCAAACCGGTTGAAGACATCGCCAAAACCATCGAACCCGTCACCACAGAAGTTCCTGCCGAGGAAGTACTGGCCTCCATCAAGAACGACAAAATAAAAATCGAACTGACGTCGTTGGGGGGCGGAATCAAATCAGCCACCCTCTTCGACTATCCCGAACTGAACGAAGCCGACAGCCCCCCTGTTATTCTTGATTTTTCCAGTTCAACTGCCCTTGCCTATGACGGGCTTAAGGGAATAGGAGCAACGGAGTCATTCAATATTGAAGCGATGGACGACGGCAGATCGGTCAGTTTTTCCAAAGCCTGGAATTCCGATGTGGCTTTTCACCGTACCATTACGTTGGGGGATGATTATCTCCTCACGGTAAAAGACCGCTTTATCAATGCAGGTTCCAACCCTTGGAATGTTCCCGGCATCCGGATCATGACCGGTCGGATGGAAAACCCGGCCGATATGAAAGCCATGAAAGGCGTCAGCATACTTGGCGTTGATTCGCACACGCCTGCGGGGGGCATCAATTTCTGGGGACGAAAACTAAACAAGCTATATAAGGATGCCAACAAACCCGAATCAATCGATGCCATCCCGGAAGGCATGCATTCACAAATTGTCGACTGGGTGGCGGCTAAGAATAAGTTCTTCACCCAGATCCTGAGCCCTTCTGAACCGATCGCCACGATGGCCGTGCTTTCCAGCCGGGACATCAATGAAAAAGGAATCCTGCCAACGGATATCGCAGCGGCATTGGCCTTCAAGCCTGTCGTGGTTAATGCCGGTGATTCCTACGAACTGAACTATTCCTATTTTATTGGCCCCAAGAACTATTCCATTCTCAAAGAAACCGGGAACAACATGGAAAAGGTTATGGAATTCGAAACCATCGGATTCTTTTCCTGGATGAACTGGCTTATGGAACCCTCGCGCCAGGCCCTGCTCTGGACCCTTAATCTGTTCTACGGTGTTGTTCATAACTATGGTATCGCCATTATCCTGCTCACACTTCTTATCCGGATACTCTTCTGGCCTCTGACCCATAAGAGCACTGAGAGCATGAAGCGCATGCAGGAGATTCAGCCTCAGGTTAAAGCGTTGCAGGCAAAGTATGGTAAGAGCAATCCCCAGGTGCTTCAGCAGGAAACAATGAAGCTGTACAAGGAAAACAAAGTCAACCCGATGGGCGGCTGCCTTCCCATGTTCATTCAGATTCCTGTATTCATAGCCCTGTTCACGGTATTACGCAATGCCATTGAACTGCGCTACTCCGGCTTCCTTTGGATCGCCGACTTAAGCCAACCCGAAAATTTATTTGCCGGTCACGTCCCATTTGTCGGTTCGCTCAACATTCTTCCTCTACTGATGTCCGTCTCCATGATCTGGCAGCAAAAACTGACAACTCCCGGGACCGCCGCCACACCAGAGCAACAGCAACAGCAAAAGATGATGATGTTCATGATGCCGATCATGATGCTGTTTTTCTTCTACAGCATGCCTTCCGGACTGGTTCTTTACTGGACCACCAGCAACCTGCTTATGATTGCCCAGACGGGAATGCGAAATCTGAAGAAAAAGGTGAAAGAGGCGTAGTGCGTAGTGCGTAGTGCGTAGTGCGTAGTGCGTAAAAAAATCCGATCGGTAATCCGTAAGTCAATACGTAATACGCAGTACGAAATAGTTTAGTGCTGCTTCCGAAGGTGTGATGGCAGGATACGCAACTGATCGCGGTATTTTGCTACCGTGCGGCGGGCAATCTTAATCCCCTGCTCTTCCAGCAACTTGACCAGTTTAGCATCAGAAAAGGGCTTTTTCTTATCTTCTTCACGAACGATATCAGACAAGGCCGCTTTAACACTCTCATTCGAAATCGATTCACCACTGGCCGTCATAACCCCGGGTTTAAAGAAATATTTCATGCTGAGCAGGCCTTGCGGCGTCTGCATGTACTTGCCGGCCGTCGCACGACTGATGGTTGTTTCATGAACCTCCAGCAACTCAGCAACCGTTTTCATATTCAATGGTTTTAGCTTTGAAACTCCAACGTCAAAAAACTCGCGCTGGATTCGTACAATTTCAACCGCAATGCGGTAAATGGTATCCATCCGCTGATCTATGCTCTGAATAAACTGCTTTGATTTAGCAATTTTTTCACGGATGTAGGTCTTCACCTCTTTAGACGTTTTCGGATCCTTCAGCATTTGCAGGTATTTCTGGCTGATAAAGAGACTTGGGTACGGCTTCTTATTCTGAGTGATGACGTATTCGCCATCCTTTTTTTCCAAAATAATTTCGGGCGTCACATATTCAATACGCTCTTCACTGAAGTTACGTCCCGGTTTGGGATCCAACTTCCCCACCGCATCCGCGAGTTCTTTCACTCGATCAACTGTGAGCCCCATAGCCCGGGCAATTTCTTCGTATTTATGACGTCCGAGTAGATCCAAGTGATCCGACACAAGCTGACTTTCCTGCGACTCCGCTTTCCCAAGACGTTTAAGCTGTAACAATAGACATTCCCGCAAATCGCGGGCACATACACCGGCAGGCTCGAAATCATGGATCGTGTCCAGAATCTTATCGAGTGTCTCCGCAGGAAAATTCGGCAACGCCAGCAGATCTTCGACGTCGAGTTGCAGATAACCGTCGTCATCCACGTTGCCGATTACAATCTCAGCAATTTTCTTTTCGTAATCATTAAGACCGGAAAGAGCCAGCTGATCCAGAAGCTGATCGTGCAAGGATGATGCTTCGGAGAGCGAATCCATCATATATTGGTATTTTTCTTCAGCGTCACTACCACCGGCAACCTGCCGGTTTTCATAGACACTGTCGCTCCACTCTTCACCAAGCGCAGCAAGCTTTTCGAGTTCGTTATCGAATTTCTCGCTCTCAACGTCTTTGGTCCCCTGCTCAATCTCGATCTGCTCGTCGGGTTGTTCAACCGTAGCCTCAAGTGTCGGGTTTTCAGAAAGCTCCTGCTGGATCATCTGCTGAAGATCAAGCAAAGGCATTTGAAGAATTTCCAAGGATTGGAAAAGATGCGGAGCAAGTACTTGCTGCATCTTCATTTCCTGGCTTAAAGATAGTCCGGGCTGTGCCATGGGTAGGAATCTACCGTTTACCCTGCATATCTCAAGCCAAGTTTAGAAAATATAAGCATACTGGCAACTGGCACTTGGTGGTTGGTGGTTGGTGGTTGGTGGTTTGTCAGAAAAAATAAGTCAGCCTTTGCTAACAAGACCTAAATAAAAGAAATTCAGCACTCAGCACTCAGCACTCAGCACTCAGCACTCAGCATTCAGCACTCAGCATTCAGCACCAGGAACTAAGCACCCATTACTACGCACGAAGCCAACCGCGTGCTGCTAACAGCCTTCCCTCAGAACTCCAGCAGTTCCGCTGTATTCTGACTGACCTTCTGCAGTTAGCTGTCGACTGATTGCTGAAAGCTATCCCAAACTTTCCCTTAAATTATATTTTCATCCACCCGCCTTCGTCTATGATTGGCGCGTTTTTAGAGGGAGACGATTGATCGAATGAGCATGGAAGTATGTGTATTAGCCAGCGGGAGCTCCGGAAATTCAGTTTATGTGGCCTCATCCAATACAAGAATCCTGATTGATGCAGGGCTAAGCGCCAAGCAAATAGCACTGCGTCTGGATCAAATTGGTGTTGTGCCCGAAAGCATCAATGGAATTTGTGTATCCCATGAACATGGTGACCATGTCGCCGGACTCCGCGTCTTGCAAAAACGCCATGGTATTCCGGTCTACAGCAATGCAGGAACGTGGAAAGGGATTATGCGCCAACCCAAATCCCATGAAATTTCATCCAAAATATTTCAGACGGGATCGGCTTTCGAAATCGGCGACATCACAATTGAGCCATTCTCTATTCCTCATGATGCCTATGAACCAGTCGGCTTCCGACTGCACATCGATGAGATCACAGTAGGTATTGTTACCGACCTCGGTATGAGCACCTCACTTGTTCGTGATAAGTTAAAAGGGTGCAATGCCATCATTGTTGAAGCAAACCATGACGAGGATCTGCTTCGAGAAGCACCAAGGCCCTGGCCCCTGAAGCAACGCATTCGCAGCAGACAAGGCCACCTTTCCAATATTGATGCAGCCCGGCTTATTATCGATAGCGCCACTGACCGGCTGGAACATGTCTTTCTGGCACACTTGAGCTCCGACTGCAATACACCGGACACCGCCTTACGCACTGTAGCTTCACAGCTTAGGCTTGATGGACTTGAGCATATCAATCTGGAAATCTCCCACGCCAGCCGCATTACCAGCGTTTGGAAGCCTGGAGTGAGCCAACAGCAAGCAGCCTGTAGCTGACAGCGATTGGCGGTCGGCGGTCGGCGGTCGGCGGTCGGCGGTAAGAAACTTCAAAATCAACACTACATACTTCAAATAAAAAAACGCACCTTATCAGCTGATTAGGTGCGTTTTCTCATAAGGCAGTTAATCTGCCTACGGTGCTGGATCCTAGAAGCGGTGCATAATTTTTCCGCTTACAATTACTGCTTCATAGTCCTGTCCGAATACTCCATCAAGATCCAATCCAAACTCTGTAGTATCGGAATCCCACTTGGAGAAACGAACCCCTGTACCCACTTTAAGCAGATCTTCTTCACGCGCCTGTAAAGCAACACCAATGTCCTGACCACCGCCGGGCACTCCGACCATTTTATAGGAATCATCGTCCATTTCGTCATTAAACTCATGCAACCAGTGAACACGGATTTCCGGCTGGAATTCCATTTCCATTTTAAAGCTCTCAATGTGCTTAATCATGGAAAGTGTTCCGCCCAAAGCACTCAAATATGACCATTCGTCATAGGAGTCATACTTTTTATCAGGCGACCCTCCGAGGTCAGATTTTTCCGTATAGGATTCACGATTAAAGTATGTAGTCAAAAGAGAGACTTCAGGCGTGAACAGCAATGCATCATTAAAGGTAGATATTCCAAATCCTCCTCCCACGTAGAACCCAACAGTACTGGCATCATATTCACCCTCATAACCGAGAGCAGAAATGCCATCGGTATCAACTGAACTTAGGGCATAATTCAAATTTGCATCAAAATACGCATGCTCACCACTCACAGAAAAGTACCCTACGGCGTGACCAGTATTAGCCTTCGCATCATTACCGGCCGCTCCATTGAGAATGGTGTGGGCATAACCACCGCCCAGTCCAAGCAGTATATTAGAAAAGCGCTTATCCACACCCACCATACCGCCACCTACAGAGGCATCATAGCCAACGTGATCACGGGTAGAGTGCTGATCCAAAGCTGTTCCATAACCACGGCCCCATACCTGATATGTTTCGGGAACCTCAATGGCCTCACCTGAAGCATTAGGGGTAACGTCATGCACAGCATCTTTTATTGCGTCATAATCACTGCCCTTTCCAGTTGTTCCATGGGCATATGACTTACCGACTTCTGAAGGATCACCTTTTACTTCCGGATATGGAGCATCATTCGAGGCATCACGCACCGCATCGCGGCCATTCCAGCTCGGCATATGTTCGCGCATCCAGTCCACAGAATTATCATACCAGTCTTCTGGACCAGCAGCACCTTGAGGAACCGCACTGCCGGCAAAGCCATTCAATTGTCTAAAGCTACCGGTACGATCCTTAATCTGATCCGCAAAAACGGCCTGCATGCCAATCAGCACGCTAGCCACTTCCGGAGTACGCACATAACCTTCGTGCAAATTATGCTGCGCCTCAGCCTCACCCCAGCTACGCACAGTCGTGTCAAAATCCGTACCAGGGTTCGCTTCAATAATCTTTGTAATATCTGACAATGCGTTACCGAAATCACCCTCCGCACCCAACGCCGCATCCAGAGCAAGATTGCCATAGGTCGCGTAGAGATTCTGCTTAGCGCCTACCATATAGTTGGTCACACCGGTAATGCCCTTTGACCACTCCGGATTTCCTTCAGCTTCAAGTACAACATCGGCCGTATCAAGGTCCTGCGTAATCGTCGTATTCGCAGAAGACAGTAAGAATCCATTCATTAAATTGGCCGAATTAGTAAGCGAACCGTCATTTTGCAACGTCCAGGTAAGCCCAGTCTTAAAGGTCAAATTATCACCGTTAATCATGCCGTTGGTAACCCCTCCGCTACCATCATCACCATACGTCGAGAATAAAAGACTTCCCGACTCAGCCAGAAAATCGGTTGCATCAACCTGACCAAAACCGAGATCCAACGTGCCTTTGTCTTCCACAGTTAATTTGTCGGTGATATTCAAACGAGAGTCCATGGCACTCAACCGGTAGGAATTACCACTCACAATGCTCAGATCAGTACCGGAAATATTCATTACCCCGTTGGAAACATGAAGGTTGTTAATCATGTGGTCTGTGTTGAATGAGACATCGGCAACACCGCGATACTGCTTAACCACATCGATCGCGGCACTAAGATTATTAAGTTTTAAAGTATTAACACCTAAACCATCAAACGACACTTCATCTACTGAAGATCCCAAAATATCAACATCATTGTTTGCATTTCCAGAAAGAACAATACTACCAATGTTTGCACCTGTAACTGTTGC
Organism: uncultured Verrucomicrobiota bacterium; assembly: GCA_964486885.1. Lineage (GTDB taxonomy): Bacteria > Verrucomicrobiota > Kiritimatiellia > Kiritimatiellales > Pontiellaceae > Pontiella. The sequence goes on along the minus strand of CAZAPF010000014.1, from coordinate 61,343 downwards.
GGTATTATCTGCCTCCCCTCCAAATTCCAGTCCCGTGAAAGTACCAGCTGTGATTGATGCATTATTCATGGAAGTACCATTAAACAATACATTACCAAAAGTACCCCCGCTTATGTCCGCCGTATTCAACCGCTCAGTATTAAAAAACTCATCAAATGTTGATGTAAAGATGACATCACCAAACTGACCATCCGTGATAGTTGCGGTACTATCATAATAGTGGGATTCAAACCATAAGCCAAAACCTTCAAACACGCCACCTGAGACTGTAAGGTTCCCGTCTCGTACACGCACGCCTGCACCCTGTTGCCCAACCTCTCCATTAGCAACACCAGCAGCCCCTCCTCTGAAAGCTCCACCGCTAATATCGACATTTACAAAATCCGTAAAAATTCCTTGCCCCCCATCTGCAAGCGAAGTACCGATTCCATGGTTGATTGAAACTCCACCATTTCCTCCAACAAAACTGCCGTTAGTAATTGTCAGGGTTGCTCCGTACTGAACATAATCTTCATTAAAGATACGCAATCCATCTCCGCCCTGGGCACTACCAAAGTCTTCTTTTTGGCCAAAGGCCTCGCCAAAATAATTCCACTCCCTGAGAGGATCACTGATAGTATCTGTGTCGAATACAGCTGTACCGGCTGCTCCACCAGAAAAGGATCCTCCACTAAAGAATAATGATTCCGCAGCTCTTGAGTTAATAAAGATCGCATCTCCTCCAGACGCTTGACCAATACCAACAGAAGCTGTGTTAGTGACTGCTCCCCCTGCCCCCCCGGTCATAGAAACTCCATCAATGAGTGCATCCAGGCTGTAATCATCTCCGTATATGGATAATGCACGACCCCCTGCAACAGATATCAAACCAGCAACGCTATCGGCAGTGCCTCCACTTCCCCCGGCAAAATCACCTGAGTCTATATCAATGAATCCATTCATGGCACTAAGAGCATTTCCCCCATCAGCATACAACTTAGTTGAAGCCTCTCCCGCAACAACTCCCCCATGTCCACCATTAAAAGTGCCGTCAGAAATCTGCAATTCCTGCGAGCTAGATGCTACGGAAAAGTCAATGGCTGAACCTCCATTTGCTTCAGCTGACAAAGCAGCCGAAGCTGCCGTCAATGTTGCATTTCCACCTTTCCCCCCACTAATAATGCTGGAACCCTGACCAGTAATCGAAGTTACATCTATATCACTTATACTTAATCCGGCCCCTCCATTCACATCAATGCTAGATGAGCTGGTTGCTAACTCTCCATCTCCGCCATCAAAACCCGCTGCAGTTACGGTGAGATCCGCGATGTTCATGATGCTGGCAGCATCAGTTCCGGACGTACCGATGTAGTTAGTAGTTGAAAGAGAGTCCGGATCAGTGGTGCCATTGTTGACATAGTTGGTGATGGCACCAAACGAAACTGAGCAGATACCAGTTAAAGCCAGAAAAACAGTGATGTACTTCTTCATTATTCCCCCTAGGAAAGATTGTCCATATAAGATCAAAAGAAGCTCTCAAATTAAAGCAATGATGTCATGCGAAAAGTGGATAAAACCTCGACCGGCTTTCATCCTCAAGATCAAAAGTTGCCACCAGAATCTAAATTTTTAATCCTTTTAAGCACAGCGTAAAATCCTTCGTGTCTGGGAGTTTAGCTCATCGTCTTAACAGTTGCTCCCCAATCCCCTTTCATGCCCAATCACTTTACATGAAAAACCCCATTCATTCTTAAAAAATGAATAAGCGATTTATTATGGTTCTACGTAGATTTTTATGGTGAGGCGGTGCGGCGGGATTGATGAAAGCCCCCGTCCATGCGCATTATCCGGTATGGACGCTACAGAAGAACATTATGCTAGATTACTGGGGCTCGAATCGCCATGGAAGGTGACGCGGGTGAAGCTGAGTGTGGAAAAGATGCGGGTGGATATCTTCATTGAATACGGCGAGTTGACCGGCCTCTGCCCGGAATGAGGGGAGGCCTACCGCGTATACGATCATTCTCCGGGGCGGACGTGGCGTCATCTCGACACCATGCAGTTCGGCACATATCTGCATTGCGAACCTCCCCGCGCTGAATGCGAGCAGCACGGCATCAAAACCATGCGACTTCCCTGGGCGGGTAAGCATTCACGCTTTACACAGCTCTTCGAGGCCTTTGCCATCAAAGTGGTTCTCGCCAGTCGTTCCCTGAAGGATGCGGGCGACCTGCTCGGACTGGGATGGCACCAGCTTCACTCCATTATGAAGCGGGCGGTCGAACGCGGCCTTGAACGACGGGGGCACGATGAAATCGCATGGATCGGCATGGACGAAAAATCCTTCCGCAAGGGACACGACTACATTTCGTTGCTCAACGACCTCGAAGAGGTGCGGGTGCTTGATGTTATCGAAGGGCGTGAGGGAGACGCCGCCGACAAGCTTATCGAGAAGGCGCTCGACGAAGGACAGCGGGAGATGGTCTGCGGAGTGGCCATCGATATGTCCGCCCCCTTTATCAACGCCATCCAAAGCCACCTGCCGAACGCAGACATTGTCCACGACAGGTTCCATGTTTCCAAGCATCTAAACGAAGCGGTCGATAAGACGCGGCGCAAGGAGCACCGCAAGCTGACCAGGCAGAAGGACGACCGGCTCAAGGGCACCAAATACGCATGGCTCAAAGGCATGGAGCACCTAAGCGACGAAGCGCTCGGACAGGTCGAGTCCCTTACGAAGGCCGAACTCGGCGTGGCCAAGGCTTGGTACATCAAGGAGTTGTTCCGGCACTTCTGGACGCGACGCGACGCCGTGTTTGGACGGAGCTTCTTCGAGCGATGGTACAAGGAGGCGTTTGAGACGGGGCTGCCGGAAATCCGGAAGGTCGCGCGGATGCTCAAAAAGCACCTTGAAAACCTTCTGACCTATTTCGACAGCTATATCACCAACGCTGCGTCCGAAGGCCTCAACTCCAAAATCCAGGCGATCAAGGCCAATGCACGCGGGTTCAGGAATTTTGAAAACTATCGAGTGAGCATTCTGTTCTTCTGCGGAAAACTGGAGCTCTCACCATAAAAATCTACGTAGAACCTTTATTATACAGGAAATCTAGATTTCATACTCAGGAAACCATGTATAAACAGAACAATATATGACCAGTATTGCTCTGATAGCGACCTACCAAAAAGGATTTACCGTGACGCACGAATTTACCTCCTTTGCAGCTGCAAACCGTAATCTCCAGCTTTAGAGCTGGTCAGCAAGGACTATGGAAAGTTCAATATATACGAATTAACAGGTTTTATATTTACATTGATCTAAAACCGGAGCCCCTGCCAATATCGGAAAAAAAAGAGCCCGCAGAAGCGGACTCTTTCATCAAAAGCTAGTACTAAAGAATTAGCTACGAGCTTTTTTGCGTGCCAAGAAAAGACCCAGACCAGCGATGCCCATCAAACCGATGGTAGCAGGTTCCGGAATCACATTAACTGTAACGGAACCATCAGCTGAAACAGCAACAGAACCATCAACGTCTACGTTTTCAGGCAGAGTCTTCGGGTCCGAATAATCACCATCTGTGAAGGCAACAGCAGATTCCCACACCCAATCATTTTGCCCTATACCACTAACACGAACGTAAGTATCAGCTACCCATGGAGTACCGAACCCACCAACGCTACCGGCAATAAGAGTACCGAAGTCACTGTAATCACTGCCAGGTGTGGCACTTACAGTTCCAAATACGGTGCCGATCAGAGAGTCATTACCAGCAAGATCGAATACTCCACCAGGCTGGTTATAGTTAACGATTCCTGGAGCGACGTAGTCAAGACCATCTCCTCCACCATTAATGACCTGCATTACGATGAGTGTTCCTTGCGTGTTGTTTACAATACCACCACCATTACCGTTACCACCTACTCCATATCCGAAGAAAGGATTGGCAAAGATATCAGCATATACTCCGCTCACGAGAGCAACAGCGGCCAACATTACTATTGTTTTTTTCATTATTTATTTCTCCTTTGTTAACTATTTATTTTTTCTTAATCAGCGTAAGCCAATCAAATTACGGTGTAAAAGGTACAGTTTCAGTCACGTTAGTAGCTGCCCCAGAATTTTCAATCCAGAAACCAGAAGACGGCCCAATCACTGGGTTTGCATTCCAAGTTCCACGTGCATTCTTGGTGGCGGATGCATACGACTGAAGTCCGGCATCCCAAACGTGTACCACAGATCCATTAGGCATCGCTGCAGACAGATCAGTGCTTTGCCATAGTGTTTCAACGGGGAAGAAATAACCTGTCGCCACAATACCGTTAGTAACGGGAATATCAGTATCAACAGTAATCACTTCACCAGGAAGGATAATTTCATTGGTTCCAGAACCACCAGCCTGAATCCAAAGGGCATCGCCAGTAGCGATTGCAAAGTCGTTATTCCAGTTGCCACGTGCATTCACAGATGAAGATACATATGCTCCCGTATCTTTATTCCATAAGAAGGCGGCAGAAGAGGCTGGCAACGCACCATTCGGAATGAAATCCGTAAGCACTGAACCGCCTGTTTCGAAGTTAAGAGCCGCAAGAACCAACTGCCCTCCGACAGCTTCGACCTTAGTGTAGCCAACAATGTTGGCGCTGGTAACAGTTTGTGCGGAGACAATTGAAGCCGCGCACGCTAGTACTGCTGCAGTCATTAATATTTTTTTCATCTTATTACTCCTGTGTTGTAAGTGAACCCATTCCACTTAGTACTTGATACATATACATCAAGCCTCACAGCTCGACAACCATTTTTAGATTTTTTTTAAAATAAATATATAAAAACCTAATAAAACAGTCGTTTTACTCCTCGCCTGATGCAAGCAACAGATGGAATTGAACCCATTTCAGTTCCATACCTATTGCCAACCCATCTGAATAGAGCCATCGATTGACTAGATTTTCAAGTTAAATTTAAAATTAGAAGAGAACTGCTACATAACAGTTTTTGGCATCAGGATCAGGGAGATTGAAAAAATAGCAATTTTTAGCACAAATATTCCGACACTAACAAATATTAGGTATTGTTTTATTATAAAACACAAGCCGCCGACTGGGATGTACGGTCAAGCTACTACAGCTTCCCAACGACGCTCATTTTTTCAAGACAGAAAATAGATTGCTGTAGTCGTCCGTCCACAGACGCGCTGTCCGGCCTTCCAGGCTGGAGCCCCCCAACCTTGCCAAGATTCGCTTATTTTTTGATAACAAAACCCACTCCGAAGCACCGGCAAGACCTTTTTTAGGAGTGTCAATCAAACTTCCGTGTAACCCCGCGTATTCCTGAACAGCCTTTAATGGAGCTACCAGATTCAGATAGCGACTGCTGATATGAACCGCGATGATACCATTCGGAGCCAAATGATCGAGGTATATATCAAAAGCCTCTTTAGTCAGTACATGTATTGGCACCTGATCTCCACTGAATACATCGATTACCAGAATATCAAATTGGTGAGACCCCGATTTAAGTTCATTTTCAAGCGAAATCCGGCCATCGCCAGAAACAATTTCAATTTCTGCTTTTGAATCCCTCACATATGAAAACCATGATTTATTAGTCGCCAAATCAATTACTGCGGGATTTATTTCATAACAGCGATAAACATCCCCCGGACGACCATGCACCGCCATAGTCCCAATGCCCATACCCAGCAACCCAACACGCATGGGTTCATTTGATATTCTTTTAGGATGATTTAGGAGAGCTCGCCCACCGCCTCCCCATTCGGTATAATACGTAGTAGCATGGTTTTTATAAACCGGATGGTCCATTTGCGCACCATGCGTAATGTGGCCGTGCTTGAGCTCATACGCCAAAACAGACTCATTAAATTGAGTCTTAGTAACATACACTTTCCCAAAAAAGTTACGACTCCGGTAAACAGATCGCTTATCTTCCTCGATTCCCTCGCTGAAAACAAAGAACAGCATAACTGCAACAGGGAGCCATAGGGCATGGCGGACCGGATAGACCATACTCTTATCATTCGCATAGACGGAAACTATAGCAAGCACAGCTGCCAACCCTAGAGTTAGCTGAAATTCCCAGTAGCTTTGAAAAATGAGAGGAGCGACAATCGCAACAAATACGCCCCCAAAAACACCGCCCAGCGAAATGGATAGATAAAAAGCCGTGAGATGTCTTGGGTCAGGTTTGCGGTGATAGAGTTCACCATGGCAAAAGAGGCAAATCGCGAACAATATCACACCATAGCCGACAATCTGATTTAAGATCCCAATTCCAGACTGACCACGGATAAAATACCAGGCCTGATAGCATCCATATGCCAACAGGATAATTCGTATATCATGCCACCATTCGCTGGATGAAATCCGATCAATAAATCCAACGATATAGCTTAGCAGGTAAAGCACGAGCGGAAGAATCCACAGAAATGGAACCGGAGGAATATCCTGTGTCATCTGATTGGTTATGGCCATAAGTGCAAGGACTCCGCATGCCGACAGGATAATCCACACAAGGTAATCTCGCCAACAGGGGCGACTCCCGACCATATCTTTCGACTCATCTTTCTCAATTAATACAACCGGCCACAATCGGCGTGCGGCCAACGAACAGAACAAAACATAAACAAGAAACAACCCACTCCATATCAATGCCTGAGTTTTCAACGCGAGAAAGGGTTCCGCAATCAGCGGATAACTTACCAGCGCAACAAGCGAAGCGATGTTGGAAATTATGTAAAACACATAAGGAGATTTAGAAGGCTCCGCGGAATGAAACCATGCTTGGAGCAATGAAGCACTGGATGATAGCAGAAAGTACGGCAGGCCAATACTAAAGAACAGCAGGCGTAGAATCTGCAATGTTGGCCAGCTATTCTGTTCCGGTCGCCAGTCCACTGACGGCAACACAGGATTGTTCCAGAGAAAAAATAATCCCACCTCTCCTAAAACAGCCAATATAAGCAACGTGCAGTGTGTCACCACCTGTAATTTAGGTTTAAACCTTTGCAGAAAATGTGCGTACGCATATCCACCCAGTAGCAGAAACTGAAAAAACAGCAGGCAGATAGTCCATACAGAAGGAGCTCCGCCAAACCACGGAAGTAAGTATTTACCAATCAGCGGCTGAATTTGAAACAGCAGAAAAGCACCCAGAAAAACGGCAGCGGGAAAGATTCCATATTTTTTCATTAAAATACACCTCAAGATGAGATCCGCTCTTGGGAATCTACCCTTATCGCTTTAAACAAAACTGAAGCTTTTCCGTTGATTAACCGCGACGATTACACATTCAAAGAAAAAAGAAATGGCACAAACAGAACGACAGAGCCATCCGCTTTATTTCGATAGATAATCTATCTTTTTTCTCGCTTCACGAGCCGTCTCCAGATCGCCCTTCTGTCTTAAAAATACCTCATAATCCTCCCAGAACAATATATATTCAGGAAGTTGCTGAATGGCAGACTTTAAGTCCTCACACGCGGCATTAACATCCCCCATCGTACCGCGAAATCTTCCACGCAATGCAATAAACAAGGGTGATTCCGGGTATTTCAGTAATCCATAGCCCAATGCTTTATTGGCATTCTGCACATCACCCAGTTGCATATACAAACCCACCAGGTGATAGATCGCCCAGAAATCGTCCGGCTTATATTTACGCAACAACTGGAACTGGGCCGCTGCCTGCTGTGTATGGCCATTGTTCATAACGGACTTCGCTGAGATGGCCAGACTCGCCCCAAGTTCATTAAGAACAATTGGGTTCTCCGGAACCAGCTCCGCAGCCTGCATCAGCATCATGATGTTTTCCTTATAATTGTTGTTCGACCGAAGAATATTGGCCTGAAGTGTCATTTTCATCGCTTTGTGGGACTTCAGGGCAACTTCTTTCTGCTGTTCGGTCAACTCCTGCATCATTTCAGCCGGGATTTCGGAATAATGCTCCAGCAAGGATTGCTGATTCAGATCCGTCGTGTACTGGTACTTATATTTACTCTTAGGGGTGTTGAATTCGATAATTGGATGGTTATCGGTATTTACCTTGCTACCCGTAAATTCAGGATCGTTTGTATCCACCCGTGCCACAAACATACTCAGAATATCCTCCGGCCGGGTAAAACCAATCTCTTCCAGAGACTTCGCAACAGCCGGAATCTTGAATTTTTCTTCGACAACAGAGAACGACCAGTCGCCCCTTTTGGAGCCTACCAGAATGGTATCCACCCCGGTGAAAAAGATGACACAATCCGGGAAAGCAGTCGCAAACGACCGCATGATCATCTGGTAGTCCTCATTCGACATTTCATACAGGGGAAGGAACTGGGCCATGAATCCTCCATCATTCAGGCGGCTTTTGGCCAGCTCAAAGAAATCGACCGTGTAGAGGTTTCCGGCACCCGCCACAACAGGTTCAAAAGGATCAGACGTGATCACATCGTAGGGCTCGCCGCCAACAAACAAATGATTACGTCCATCATTAATCGTCACCTTGATATTGGGATTATCCATCACATGATCATTCCATTCCCCCCAAACACGAGCCACATCGCCGGCAGAAGGTTCAATTTCCACAACCTCCATATGCTCCGCCGGATAACAGGCTACGGAGCCAAAGGTTACTCCTGCACCGAGACCCAGGTTCATGACGCGCTGCGGATTAGGATGAAATAGCATTGGAAGATGCGCCATCATGCGCTGAATAACCATACCACGATCCGTGGTATCGGCCTCAACCTTACCGTGACTTGAATAAAACAAAAACTCACTCGCATCCAGAATCACCGATGTGGTGGCCGTCAAACCTTCATTATAATAAAGCAGGCGCTGGCTGCGCAACTCGTCTGTCCACGTTACCTTCCCGTCTTTAATATGAGACCATGGAGTGAAATGGGGGCCGGAAGACAAAACCAGCTTATCCCATTCGGGCGGAGCTGCAGTGAATCCGATTACCGTGAGTACGGCCACCCCCAGCACAGCACCTTTAAACTTCATTTCCTGAGCAAAGAACCAGCACAGCACCAGCCCGAGAGCCAGGGTAAGGAACGCACAGACAGACAGTGAATTCAGCATGCCCAACGCCGGAAGCAGAATGAAGCCACCGAAAAAAGCACCCAGAGCCGCACCCAGCGTATTGAACATAGCCGCCTCGCCCACGGCGCGAGGAGAGGAGTTCAGAGCACTGCGGATGGCCTTAACCGCCAACGTAAAGGATGCACCGAACAGCATAGTCGGCACCAACAGGAAGATCAGGGTAATTACAAATTTCAGACCAATCATCACGTGCCAGTTCGAGGCACTCTTGCTCATCGCAATCAAAAGAAACTCGGGCATCTCCGTAAACCAACCTAGGGAAATCAGCGTAAAGATACCCGTCAGCATTGCCGCCACTCCAAAAACCAGGGCCGGATTCTTAATCCGGTCAACAAAGCGGCTGATGACCATGGCTCCCACTGAAAGCCCGATCAGATAAACCGCCAGCATAGCCGAAAACGAATAGGTTGTTGAGCCGAACACCTGAATCAGCGCCCGGAACCACACCACCTCAAAAGACAGCGATAAAAAGCCGGAGGCACCGATAGCCAGCAATAGCCAGTTTGCCAATTTACCGCGTTTAAACGTGGTAATTTCAACCTTTGCGTCCTGCTCAATACCTTCAGCAATTTCCGGAGACTTATCCATTGTGCGCGAAAGATAGATGGCAATCAGCCCGACCGACGCGTCCAGGCAGACCGCCACCACATTGGAAACCGTCATTCCCAGCTTAGGAATAAAAATGAAACCGGACAGCAGCACCCCGCTCACAGCCCCAAGGGTATTGACGCCGTACAGGATACCCAAACGCGACCCAAAACGTTCCACCCGGGTCAGGAATCCCTTCGACAACACCGGCAGGGTTGCCCCCATCATGGCGGTCGGAATCAGCAACAGAACCAGAGCCAGCACCACACGAACAAACGTCAGGAAGGCCAGAGAGTCTGAAACATTTAACGCAACATAACGATACAGCACCTGAATCAGTTTAAAAATTAAAGGAACACTCAGCGCATATAACGCGGTAGCCACTTCCAAAATTCCAAAAAACCGGACCGGACGTTTGATCTTACTCGCCCATTTTCCTGAAAAGTGTGAACCAAGCGCCAGACCAAACATATAGGTCATCATGACCGTAGCCGCTGCATAGACCGTATTACCGAAGATCAGCCCCAAATGGCGAACCCAGAGCACCTCATACGTGAGAGCGGCAATACCCGAGAAATAAAATAGAAGGCATATAATTTTCATGCATGGCTTATATAATTAATCAATGCGAGCCAACAAGCAGGAAAGGGTAAAGACTGTAAACTAATTATCCGCATGAAAACCGCGTCTCCCGCACCCGAATAACCCTTTACGGATTAAACCGGCGCACACACAGCAGCACCGAAACGGAATCATAAAAAACAAATACCTGCTAAACTACGGCGGATTTATTTACTTACTCCTTGATGCATTCTTTATTAAAGAGGAATATCTTTTTGTGCAAACAACGAAACAGGCGGGCGGACAGATAGAGCATGTTTTGCAGTACCGCAATCCAGTTCTGTCTGGCTTATGGGTTTAGCAAACGTGGGTTTCCCGCTCGCCCGCAGCAGAAACCCACCACAACAGCTACAGGGAGAGAAATGAAAAAATATCTGATACTACTCATCTCGATTGCCATCAGCGGCAGTGTGCACGCCGATATCTATGCCGCACCGTATGTGGGCTATGGAATTGCAGGAAAAGGGGCCAATGGCGGCATTGTGGATCCGATTCCCGGCACTGTAATCGCCCTGCAGATCCTTGACGGCGGCGGCGACGGTCTCGACTATTCACTTGCTGGTCCACTTGTCCCTTATTGGGACGGCTCTTTCCAATTCTTCGGAAATGACTCTCTGATTGGACTTATTGAAACCACCGTAACCTCCACTCCAGGGGCTGATTTCAGCGATTACGGGACCACTATTTCAGGATTGGTCGGTGGCTTTGGAACCCCCTGGGCCTCCGACACATGGGTGCGCGTCAGCGGTATTAATCATGGCGATTGGGTCTGGGAAGCTCCCATCTCTTTCTTTGATGGGGATTATTCCGATCCTAAGACCCTACCGGAACAGATTGATATTGATGGCAGCAAACTTGTGTCCGCCGATGGAACGGTAACCATCCAGGTACCCGAACCGTCGACCATCGGCCTGATGGGGCTGTCCGGCTTCGGGCTATACCTTGCCCGCCGTAAAACCCGGGGACACCAGCGTGTTATGCGCCTGCAGAATGACCGACGATTTCATGCGGTCGATGACTTTAGTTGAACCATAATTGCAAGGGGTATACCGCCATGAAGAAAACGATCATCGCCGCATTGATTCTTGCGACTGGTGGCAGTGTTCATGCCGACATCTATGCCTCCCCGGTGGTGTATTATGGCATTGGCGGAAATGGCAGCTCGGGAGGCATCGTTGATCCCGTCCCCGGGACAACGATTGTAATGCAGATCATCGATGGTGGCGGTGATGGTCTTAACTATTCTACTCCGGGAATAGTGGAGTATAATGGAGGCTTCCTCCTTGCCGGAAACGACAGAATGATTGGGACGTTGAATGCAGTTGTCAGCGCTAATGCAAGCGAGGATTTCAGCGACTACGGCACACATCTTTCCGGCACCATTGGCGGATATGGCACTGCGTGGAGTGCCGATACCTGGGTTCGTGTTAGTGGCATCCGCCGGGGAGATTGGGTCTATGAGAGTGCTGTTTCGTTCATGGATGCAGATTATTCGGACCCCAAGACACTTCCAGAAAAAGTCTTCGTTGATAATGGAGGGGCCGAAGGCCGTGCTGATGGCAGCGTGCGGGTTAATATACCCGAACCCTCCAGTGCCCTGTTGCTGATGACCGGAGCCGGGGGCATTATTTTCTACCGCCGCGCCAAGCAACGCCAGCAGGAGCAGCACGTTAACCGCCGCACGCTTGCCCGGCTCTGAAATCCGATCGCATCCGGTTCATTTTTCAACGCGTATTACCGTTAAAAAATGATTTCCAATTGAGTCTATTCGAATAACATCACCCGAATTACTTTCAATCCGGGATTTACCATGACAACGAACGAACCTGAACGAGACTATATAACCATCGTATCCGGCCTGCCCCGTTCGGGCACTTCCATGATGATGAATGCCATTCATGCCGGAGGAATCGATCCCCTGATTGATCAGGTCCGGGGGGCAGACGAAGACAATCCCAACGGTTATTTTGAATTTGAGCCGGTCAAAAAGACCAAGGAAGACGCGGCATGGCTCAATAATGCCGCGGGCAAGGTGGTTAAGATGGTATATCGCCTGCTGTACGATTTGCCGGAGCACTACCGGTATCGCGTCGTCTTTATGCGGCGGAATATCACGGAAGTCCTGCAGTCGCAGACCAAAATGCTCGAGCGTTCCGGTAAGCCGGGCGGAGGCGTCAGCGATGCGCAGATGCACGTGCTGTTTACGACCGAATTGAATAAAAGCGTACAATGGCTCACCCAACAGCCCAACTTTGAGGTGTTGTATGTTAACTACAGCGATATGATCAACGACGGCCCCAACCAGATACAGAAGATCAACGCGTTTCTTGGCGGCAACCTGGATACGGACGCCATGGCCGAGGTGGTGGACCCCAACCTGTACCGGAACCGCAAGACCTAGTGCGGCCGGCACGGCATCGGCAACCTGATTTTAATTAAAGAGGAACTGTGCGACCTATGAAAAAAACAACCCCCATTATATTAATCGTCCTTGGTCTGGCGGCGGCGCTGGCCTTCTATTTCATCAAGAGCGCCGGAAGCCCTAAGATCCGGAATGTTGTCCTGATCAGTATTGATACGTGCCGGGCCGATTACCTGAGCTGTTATGGCTTTCCGAAAAAGACCACGCCCATTATTGATGCCTTTGCAGAGGAAGCCACCCTTTTTGAACATACGGTTTCCCCGATTCCGATCACCCTGCCGGCACACTGTTCCATGCTGACCGGAAAAATACCGCCGGCACATGGTGTGCAGAACAACATTGGGTACCAGCTGGATGCATCGAACCAGACCCTTGCTGAAATACTTAAGTATAACGGTTTCAGCACGGCGGCCTTCATCAGTTCGTTTGTATTGGATCATTCGCTCGGTATGGCCCAGGGGTTCAGCATCTATGAAGACCGCTTACAGAATGCTTCCCACAACATATCGACCGGCGGTAACGAACGCCCCGCCGATGAAACAACCGGGCTCGCCCTTAAATGGCTCGAGCGAAACAGGAACAATAAATCGTTCATGTTTCTGCACTATTATGATCCGCACGATGCCTATGCCCCGCCCGAACCGTTTGCCACGGAATTTGCCGACAATCTCTATGCCGGTGAAATTGCCTTTACCGACCACTGTATCGGCATGGTGATCCGGAAACTGAAAGAACTGGATATGTATGACTCTACCCTGCTGATCATTGCCGGCGATCATGGGGAAATGCTGGGCGAACACGGCGAGCTGGAACATTCCTATTTTATCTATGAGTCCGCCATTAAAGTTCCGTTGCTCATTAAGCAGCCGGGCCAGAACGAGGCCATCAAGATTGCGGAACCGGTCGGACTGGTCGATATCGTGCCCACGGTCTGCAGCATGCTTAAACTGGAACCCCCTGCCCGACTACAGGGTATGGACATCAGCCCGCTGGTAAAAGGCACGGTACCGGACGGGTATGAGCGATTTATCTATTCTGAAAGCGGCACCCCCAGCACCGTCGGCGCAAGCTGGCTGATGTCGATTTCGAACGGCCGGTGGAAATATATCCAGGCGCCCCGCGCTGAATTATACGATGTACTTGCAGACCGGACTGAAGCCACCAACCTGATTGAAAAAGAGCCCCATCGCGCGCGCATTCTCGAGGATAAGCTGCAGGAACTGCTGGAGCGGTCCATCCAAAAGGATCTGGACAGCCGGGTTGAACTGGATGCCGAAGCACTTAAACGGCTGCAGTCGCTTGGTTATGTGGCCGGAGCATCGGGAGGACCGGCCAGCTTTAATCAGGATCAGAAGGATCCCAAGGACCTTATCCAGGTATATGAGCAGTATAAGGTGGCCAAGCATGCGTTTGATGCCAATGAGTTTGATAAAGCGAAAAAAGTCCTAAAACAACTGATCCCGCAGTGCCCGGATAATCATCGGATCTATGTATTGCTGGGCGACATTGCCATGCGCCAGATTCAGTTTGACAGTGCCATAGGCTATTACCGGTCCGCCCGGAAGCTTGATCCTAGGCAACCTGACAGCATTGCGGTCTGTAATAACCTGGCCTGGCTGCAGGCCACAAGACCTTCATTAATATCGCGGGATTTTGATGAAGCCATACTGCTGGCAACGCGGGTATGCGAGCACTCGGACTATCGTGACCCCAATGCACTGGACACTCTTGCCGTTGCCTATGCCGCTGCAGGCGATTTTCCCAAAGCGATTGAGACTGCGCGGAAATCCTATTCCATTGCCACAGCCGCAAATAATACCCAACTTGCCCGGAAGGTTGCGGCACGGATTAAACTCTATGAACAATCAAAGCCCTATATTGAGAAGTAGTTCCCTGCGGAACCTTGCTTTCCGTATCCACCTGAACAACGATCGATTCAGCCTATGAAAAACAGAATCCCCATCCTCATTGCCGCCCTTTGCCTTATTCTTGGAAGTGGTACTTATCTGCTCCTTAACAACCGCACGGCCGAGATCCAGAATATTATCCTGATCAGTATCGATACCTGCCGGGCGGATTATCTCAGCTGTTATGGATATCCGCAGGAAACGACGCCGCATATCGATGCGTTTGCAAAGGAATCAACCCTGTTTGAACATACGGTCTCGCCGGTTCCCATTACCCTGCCCGCCCACAGCTCCATGCTGACCGGCACGATACCGCCATTTCATGGTGTGCATAATAACGTCGACTACCAGCTGGCCCCGGCCAATGAAACGCTTCAGGAAATACTAAAACGGAACGGATTCAATACCGCCGCTATCGTCAGCACGTTTGTGCTGGATAAAACCCGAGGCCTTGCGCAGGGATTCAATACCTATGACGATTCATTCGAAGAAACCGAAACCACTTCCCGCTTCGGCAATGAACGTAAAGGCAAAGAAACAACGGACGTTGCACTTAAGTGGCTCGAACAAAACAAAGCCGATCCTTCCTTCCTTTTCCTGCACTACTATGACCCCCATCAGGATTATGCACCACCGGAGCCGTTTGCTTCAGCTTTTCCCGACAATCCCTATGCCGGTGAAATTGCCTTTACCGACCACTGCATTGGCCGGGTGATCAGCAAACTGAAAGAACTGGAACTGTATGATTCCGCATTGATTATCATTACGGGGGATCACGGGGAAATGCTGGGTGAACATGGAGAAGATGAACACTCTTACTTTATCTATGAAGCCGCCATTAAAGTGCCCCTGCTCATCAAACTGCCCGGACAGGATGAAGCCTTGCGCATACCGGATCCGGTGGCACTGGTCGATCTTGCACCGACCGTTTGTTCATTACTGGGCATTACCATGTCCCAACCCGTTCAGGGACAGGATATCAGCGCATTGATTAAGGGCGACGTTCCTGAAGATTATGCGCGGTATATCTATTCCGAGAGCATGGAGCCGACGCGCATCGGGGCCAGCTCGCTGATGAGTATTTCAACGGGTAAATGGAAATACATCCAGGCACCGCGCCGCGAAATCTATGATCTCTATGCGGACGCCCGCGAAGAAAACAACCTCATTCAACAGGAAGTCCACCGCGCGCGTATTCTGGAAGACAAGCTTTGGGAAACGCTGGAGCAATCGATGCGTAAGGATCTGGACAGCCGGATTCAACTGGATGCCGAATCCGTTAAACGACTGCAGTCGCTTGGCTATGTTGCCGGTAAGGCGGATGGCGAAATGGCCTATGATGAAACACAGACCGATCCCAAGGACCTCATCCATTTTTTTGCAAAATACCAAGAGGCGCTGATCCTTGTTGAAAGTAACGATGATGACAAAGCAAAGGCGATCCTGACTCAGCTCGTTCCTGAGCACCCTGAATTTCATGAACTCTATATTCAGCTGGGGGACATCGGAATGAGGCAGCAGGATTTTGAACAGGCGATTATCAACTATAGAAAAGCCGTCCAGATCGATGACTCCAAGCCGATGTCGCTGAACAATCTGGCCTGGCTGCAGGCCACACGTCCTTCGCTGCCGGTCTGTGATCTGGATGAAGCCGTGTTAATGGCCGAAAAACTATGCAAGATAACCAATTATAACAACCCCAATGCATTGGATACGCTGGCGGTCGCATATGCGGCCAACAAGAATTACCCCAAGGCGGTTTATATCGCTGAACGGGCGGTTAAGCTCGCCAGGGCGGCCAACGACAAAAAACTGATACAGAAACTGAACAGCCGGTTGAGGCTGTATGAGCAATCCAAGCCCTATCAAGAGTAGTTAGATTTTTACATTGAAGGTGGATTTTACCGCGAGACCGGCGAGCATGGAGACCACAAATAAAGTCAGCACCCAGTTTCCGGAACCGGTGAGCAGTCCGGGGCGGTCGGGATAGTGTATTTCGACTGATTTGACGGGGGAGATCGCGTCAAAGGGTTGTTCCGCCGGATAGAGAATCAGATCTCCGATGCTCAGGGCCGGTCGTTTAATGCTGACCGGCATAAAGTCCGATCCAACGGATAGTTCTTTCTTAATCCGGGTATCGCCGATGTTGAACCGCATCTCATGGATGCCGGCCTCATTGGCCTGAATTTTCCAGAAGATCTGTTTTTTAGCCGGTGCACGAACCGGCCCTGTCATCACCTCAAAGGCTTGCGTTTCTTCCATCGAAACCGATAGCCCGCTTGGGTTTACCGAATCAGAAAGTTGCATCATGACTACGGCCTGCTCTTTAACATCGAGCGGATTGGCCTGATACCACACCCCCAACTGACCCATTACCAGACAAAACGGAAGAACCATGAAAACCAGAGGCGGAAGGGAATAAACCAACAGCAGAATGGATGCGCCGAAAACCCTGAACTGGGATCTCAGGACGACAGGGATGTCGTCCTTGAACAACTTCATCGTAAGTAGATTGGCTTTGATTTTATCACGAACCCGACCAATGGCGGTTTGATTGGAGGTATATTTGAAAAGAATCAGCATGGCAACTCCGAGTAATCCCGAAATAACCACTAAAGTCAGCAGTGGCGGCAGCGCCGAAAAAGGGCCCTCCAGCAGGTTGAACAGCGAACTCATTCCGGTATTCAGCCAGGCGATCAGTTTTGCAAGCGGAGTCATTATTCGATGTATCCCAACCCCCGGAGGCGATCTTCAACGGCCTTGTCGTTCTCGCCGGGAGCCTCAATTTTTTCCAGCTCCTTTTCAATCATGTGCGTGACAAATTCTTCGACACTGCTGTATCCGGCAATATCTGTTACTTTTTTAAGGCGGTCGTGCAGGCCGCTTTCAATTTTAATTTTTGGCATGTGTTCTTCCTCGGGTTGATTTTGTCTGCTGGAAATTAATAAATGTATTCGCCGGTCATTTGCGACGGTTTTTCCAATCCGAATTCTGTAAGAATCGTGGGAGCCAGATCAATCAATGCCGGATCATCTTTCTTAATCGGCTTGTTGGAAAACAGGATTCCGGGCACTTCCCGCGGGTCGATGCAGTGGTCTGCCGACCATGCGGTATCATTGTCGCGCAGCATTACTTCATTCATATCGCCCAGTGTGCTCGCCCAAGAGGCTCTGTACTCCCGGTAATAGCCGACCAGAAGGTCCGGGGCGAGGCCGATATGCGGGCCGCTATACGTTTCATCTGTCCGATAGACCGTGCGGATGACCGGTTGACCGTCTACATCCTTTATTTTTTCCAAGCCGGTAATAATCTCCTGCTTAAGTTGATCCGCATCTTCCGGATCAACAATTCCGTCGCGTTCACGACCTTTCAGATTGAGATAGATTCCATTCAGCCCCAGTGAATAGGCCTTTGTCCTGGACCAGTCCACACTGCCGTCGAGCAGCGACTTGGCATCAGAAGGTTGGATATAACCGTTTTTCTGCAGCCAGGTGTTTACATTAAACTGGCGTCTGAAATTGCAGAAGCCATGATCACTCATGACCACTACGGTGGCTTCATTGCCAAAACGCTCCAGCACATCAGCAACCACCTTATCGGCCTTTCGATAAACCTCACGAACCAGACCGTGGTATTTCTTCGCATATTCCGGTGTTCGTACCGGATGAGGGTCATCGGAGTCCCACCAGAACATATGGGCCTGTAAGTCGGTTGATGAAAAATAGAAGAAGAGCAGGCCGTCTTCATATTCATTGATGGCATAGTCCAACAGCTCCATCCGCTCCTCCAAAACGATCTGCGCCTGAAAGGCATATTCCGCATCATCAAAAACCTTGTTCGAAAGAGCCTTGTGATCTTCCTGGAAGCCACTGGTGTAAAACAGGCCGAGTTTTTTGGAGATGTCCTGCGAAAAATGTTCCGGTTCTGTGATCTGTACCGCCGGATTGGATGGGTCAATATTGATGGGAGTAACATAAAGGCGGAAATTCGGACCAACCTCCTGCAGATAAAAACGGCAGATTCCACTCACCTTTTCATCCGGAAGGGGAGCCGGAAGAGATAACGGAAAATCAATCTGAAGCCAGGGGCTCCACTGTCCCTCTTTCAGAATAACGTTATGATCCTGAATGTTGATGACCGCCGCCTTCGCTTTGAGATCCCGGTGCACTTCAAAGTCGATCTTAATCGGAACAGGCTCTTTGAGAAAGCTGTCGGCCGGACCGTGTAATTCAGCCGGTGCGACTTCATTTTCAAAGAAGAGCATAGACCGTTGGCCGCCGGGCTCCTCTTTGGTTCTGACCGGCCCGTCCTCCGCAAAATGCTGGTAGGTGCCATACGTTCCCAGCAGATCAGGTACGCCCATTCCGCAAACGCATCGGTGCTTTCCATGCTCTGACGGACTGGGCGGATAGTTGGCTGGAAGGTCGTAGAACGCGGAGGAAATGCCGGCGGCATCCAGATAGTTCCAGAAAGGCACCCCTTCACGCCGCAGCAGGGTTTGGGTCGGTGTGTGATTAAAAGGCCAGAAGTCGAGCTGCAAACGGTGATCGCGATACTCGATATAACCTTCGCCTTCGACAGTTTCTGCGGCGGAATAAAAAGGGGCGCACTGTTTTGATGGATCGCGATGTATGAAATCAAAAATACCGTGCGTACCCGGCCCGGCGCCGTTTATAAAGTTCGCCCATGCCACCGGACTTTGTGGAGGATTGCTGGTGGCCAGTCTACGATAACCGTTCTTTTCACGTAATGATGCGAGTGCCGGCAGTTGTCCTGCATCCATCATTTCTTCCGCGAGGTTCGGATCCATTCCGTCAAAACCGAGAACGATAAATTTTGGAGCCGCTTCTGCGGTTTTTGCCTGGGTTTCTGTGAGCAACAACAGACCGCAGGTTGCCGCGAATACGGCTACGCCTATATGTTTATTCAGAAACATGTAATACCTTCCCATCCATGTAACCGGGAATTTCAACACCAAATGAATCCAGTACGGTCGGGCCGATATCCATCAGACGGGGATTTTCGGATTCAATTTTACGATTGCAGAATAATACACCGGGAACAAATGAAGGATCAATACAGTGATCTCCGCTCCATGCCTTCATATTGGGATGGAACACCTGCTCCGTCACTTGCCCGACAGCCGTTTCCCATGATGCCCTGTAGCCGGGATAATAGCCGACGATCAGATCCGGTGCATTCTGTTTGTAGGGTCCGGCATACCTTTTCAGCGCATTATAAACCGTCTTGATGGCAGGTTTGTTGTCCCGCTCAACGTCAACCAATGCGGATAGTTTTTCCGCAATTTCAGTACGAAGCTGATCCGCCTCTTCCCCTTCTTCAACAATTCCCTGCGACTCTCTCCCTTTAATGTTTAAAAAGATCCCGGTCAGGCCGATCCCGAAGGCTTTCG
The DNA here is from genome assembly GCA_964486885.1 of uncultured Verrucomicrobiota bacterium. GTDB lineage: Bacteria > Verrucomicrobiota > Kiritimatiellia > Kiritimatiellales > Pontiellaceae > Pontiella. The sequence goes on along the minus strand of CAZAPF010000014.1, from coordinate 41,305 downwards.
TTTTGGACCAGTCAATGGTCGTCAGATATTTTCCCTCACGATCATTGTCCTTTAACACCAGATAACCATTTTCCTCTAGCCAGCGGTTTAGATCCACGCCATACCGGAATGTATTAAAACCATGATCTGAAATAACCATGAACAGGGTATTTTCATTATCACATTTTTTAAGTGTCCGATCCACGAGATCATCCATCCGCTGATAGAGCTCTTCAATTACGTGCCGGTCCTCGCCCTCTTTTTCATGGCCCGGATGCTCGGGATCAATATCCCGCCAGAACGCGTGCTGCAGGCGGTCCGTACCATCAAAAACACAGACACACAACCCCTTGGATACCTTATCCAGTGAGTCAAAGAACATTTTCTCGCGCTCATCATCCAGTTCCATGCACTGTTTAATGAATTCGTCGTCCTGAAGTGCTTTTTCATTAAGTGCCCAACTGTCTTCTGCCAGACCAAGCGTAGCAAACGGCCCCTGATTTTTAGCGAGATATGTGGCATACACCTGGGGATGGGTTACCGGTAAAACCGGCTTCTCCGGATCAATATTAACGGGTGATGCATACAACTGGAAATGCGGCTCGGTACTTTGCAGCAGGAATTTGCAGATACCTTTTACCTTCACCCCTAAGCCCACTTTGAAATCAACCTTGATCCAGTCGGAAAACTGATCCAGCTTAAGCGTAATTTTCTCGGAGCCGATCTTCATGATCGCGGTGGTTTCGTCCTGAATCGTTATCGTGAAAGGGCAAACCAACGGATCCGCATCTGCGTGGAACGGATCATCAGGCCCTACCAGAGCTGCGTTGATGACGTTCCCTTTTCGTTCAACCTGATGATACTGACCGCCGGTAATATCCATTTGATCCAGGGGACGCGTGGTATAGGAAGAGAACATCCCTTGAGAGCCGCGAAGATCCGGTACGCACATGCCCGAGAGGGAAACGCCATAAAACTTTTCAGGAGGGAATGTGATCGGCACCCGCAGGACGTTGCTGAAAATACCGTTTTCCCCCAGTGTAACCCAAAAGGGTTTTCCCTTTCGCAGCATTCGGATATCCGGCTTTCCAATAGGCAGATTGAACGGTCCGATTTTCAATGTACGACGGGGACCGCGGATATCGACTGAACTAAGCGTCGGAAAATACGTATGCTTGTCGCGGGTCAGGAAATCGAAAATATTATGTTTCCCGGGATTAACTCCCGTCTGAAATGACGACCAGGCCACAGGAGAGATAGCAGGCGTTGTTGTTGCCAGGCGGTTGAAACATCCTTCTGCCCGCAACCTGGAAAACGTAGGAAGCTTGCCTTCATCCATCATTTTTTCGGCAACATTAGGGTCCATGCCATCCAGCCCAAGGATTACACATCGTTTGATTCGGCTGCGTTTGAAAGCCTTACGGTATCGAATAACACGAATCAGATAGCGGATCGGCCAGGTTAACATAGCCAGAAATCCCGCAAAAACAGCTGAAAAAACAGCCAGAAAAGAGCCCATTACCGCAAAACCCGCCCCAGGACCCACGTAGGCTTGCGCCTGATTGGTCAATGCCAAAAAAAGCAGGACAACCAACATTCCCTTAGACAGGCATACTCCTGGCAAGAGTTTGCGCAAATTATCAAATTTCAGCATATACGAAGAGCCCACTTCCTAAGATTGAAAGGATTACTTTAAACGACATGTACGGAGTTTCAATTAATTCTGCTGAACGCCCGATGATGATCCAAAGACACTTCATATTTCAGTGTGGTAATTCGCAAAAAGAGGCATCGCCATCCGGTTTTCATCCACGCGTTATATAGCCATGCAAAGCCACACAACAAGCCGGAACAGAAAAAAACAACAGCCATGGTGTGTGCCCGCAACGCCTTCGAGTCGCGCACTGACCGGAAAGTTTTCCGACGACCTGCCCAAAGACAAATGAGCGCACCTTGGGCAGCACACAAAAAACATTCTCATAGCTTCTCGTTTGTTGCTTGAGTTTAAAGAGAACGCTACCTATCTTTATACCGCATTTGAACCATGGAGAGGATATTAGATGAAAAGGTTTTCTATTATAGTTGCGCTTACTTTTTTAGCCACATCAGGATTTGCTCAGTCAAATACCGCTACGAATATTCAACCGGGAAAATCTCAACCCACTTCGATTCAGGAAATGCTGGCTATAGGCCCCTCTCCATTGAAGCTTCATTCGTTAGCCATGATCACACAAGGGAAAGTTACTGGCGACATAGATGACAGTTTTTTGCCGGCATTTAAAGCATGTGTAGATGATCCGGTTACCCCTGTTCGCAATATGACGGCAAAACTGCTTGGCGAACATTATGTTGTCGGCAAGGAAACCCCTAATCCCGATGCGGTTGCACTCCTGCTTAAACTTGCGCGCGATGAGGCTTCTGATGTGCAGTTCAGCGCGATCTATCACGGGTTATCACAAGTGAAGAACAAGTCCGATGAAATCGTTGAACAGCTCATTGAAGCAGCAGCGGATAATCGGGAACAAATGCTGTACGAACGAATCACTGAATCGCTGGCCGACAACACGGATCAGGTGGCTAGGCTTTTGGATGCCAAACTGAAGAATCTCAACTCAATTGACTACTATGAGATTTATCCTGATTTAACAGGCCGAAAACCGACCAACGCAGAAAAGTATCTCGATATGCCATCCAGCCGGCCGAAAGTATTTGTTATCGGAAGCTCTATCGAGGATGCCGCGGCCTCCAAGGAGGACCTGGAAAAGCTCATTAGATCAGGTGGAATAGAGAATCCGGACGCACAACTTACCAGTTGGGGAAAAGGCTATTCACTGATGCTTAAAACCTATATTACCCGCGACAATGAGACAGCCAAAGCGCTACTCACTGACCATGATAAATTTAAAATTTCTCAGGAACTCTGGTTGTCGCCCGCGCTGGAAATTCAAATTGAAGCTATGCAAAAGAATCTGAAGTAAAGTTCAGCTTTAAGCAGACAGAGGACAGCCTTTAGCGAGCAAGCGATACTGGACAAGCTTATTTTCCGCAGATGCACGAATAATACGCCCGTTAAAAGCCGCTGGTTTTATCCCTCAAAATGACTCGTGATTTCGTATGCGGTGCGCAACCTTCGCCATTTTTGTTGTGAGCGAGATGGGCTTTAACTGGTGGAATCGTTTTCCCACATGCAGGTTGCATAATTAACAAACCAACCTTAGTATTATTGCATGAACGAAGAATTAAGAGTTGATCGAACCAGACTGACCATAAGGGCACTGCACGATTCATCTGATGATGCATATTGGCATTCCCGCACGCCCGGAGATCGTCTCATTCAACTCAATCGACAGGCTGCATATGGAAAATCAAACGCTTCCGGACGACTTCAAAGAGTTCTTGAAGTTGCTCAACGATCATAAGGTTGAATATCTCCTTATCGGCGGTTATGCAGTGGGATATCATGGTTATCCCAGAACAACGGCAGATATTGACATTTCGGTATTTGCAGGCTGGAAGCCTGCGGTACGTATCGCCGCCATCCTGGCGGCCTTGTCCCGTAAGCAAAGTGAATTTAGCATCACAACTTGCTTTCCGGCCTGTGGAAACTATAGTTCGTTGGAATGACGTACAATATTCACAACATTAATCCGATTGTGTTCGAAATCGGCGGCCCCCTCGCTATTCGCTGGTATGGCCTCTCCTATCTACTGGGCTTTATTGCCTGCATTCTGTTGCTCCGCCGCTGGTCTAAACGCGGTGAGTTTGAGGTGCCCGAAAAGGAGGTCAGCAATTTTGTGGTGCTGCTTGCCTTTTTCGGCGTATTTATCGGCGGGCGTCTGGGCTATGTGGCGCTTTATGGGCTCGATAGCTTTCTAGGTGATCCAATGTATGTCTTCCGCGTTTGGGAGGGCGGAATGGCCAGCCACGGCGGTTTTATCGGGGTAATCCTGTTTATGCTCTGGTATTCGCGCAAACATAAGCATGGTTTCTGGAATTTGACGGATAACATGGCTGTGACCACCTCGTTGGGCTTTGCCTTCGGACGGCTGGCCAACTTTGTGAACGGCGAGCTCTGGGGTCGGGCAACGGATGTTAAATGGGCGGTGATTTTTCCGCAGGAGCTGGGTTTGCACTACGGGCAGTATACCCGCCCGGAAATTGAAACACTGGTTGAAGCAGGCCGATTGGTTCCCCGCCACCCCTCCCAGCTCTATCAGGCCTTCATCGAAGGCTTCCTTGTTTTCGGCATCATGATGCTGTTGCGAAATACCAAATGGGGAAAGCAATCCGGCGCCCTCAGTGCCAGCTACCTGGTGCTCTATGCCCTGGCCCGAATCAGCATGGAATTTTTCAGGGAACCCGACAGCACGATCTACTTCGGATGGCTCACCAAAGGTCAGCTTTACTCTGCCCTGATGATCCTTGGCGCCGGTGTTATTCTGTGGAAAAAGAAACTAATCCGCCCGCAGATTAACGCAGATTAACGTAGGTTTGTTCCACTCCGCCGTAGCATGGGATTGCCACTTCTTGCAGTCATTGCTTTCGCAGGCTCAAGCCCCGCTTCGCGTCTGCCCATGTATCACGTGAGATATTTTTACTGAAGGATGTATTCCACATCTTGGGGAAACGGGCAGGATGCCCGTTTTACGATTTCTCTATCCCGAAACCAGCAAATAAACGATCATTCCGATCGGCAGAATTAAACCCAGGTTGGCCATGTTGGATGCGACCAGGGCATCGAGTGCTTCCTGCGTATCCTTGATATGTCGCGGAGTATCCTTGGGTTTGTGGATCCGGTAGATTTCTACAAATGAGGTCAGTTCGCAGACGGAGGTCACAAGGCCAAGAATCCAACCCACGGCCCACGCAGGCACATTCAGCTGTTTAATCAGCGCACCGGCACTGCTGCCCAGAAAACGACCGGCCAGCAGAATGGTTAAAACTCCGGCAACGAGAAACACGGCACCTCCGCCCAGTGTTCCATTCTGGGCACCCGGTGGCAAAATGGCCGGTTTCCCTTCTTTGTTCAGACGCTTGTCCATCAGCTTATAGAATACGAAAAACCCAACCAGTCCGGCTGCTGTCGCATAACCGGTCCCGATGCCTGCAGCAAAAAGGAGCAATGGAATTACAACCGAAAGCAGGCCGAATATAATCTCATCGATGAACGTTTTGTTTTTCAGGTCCAGCTGCTGCCGAAAAGCAAACACCGTCAGCAGGAACAGGATCCCGTTAATAATGTTCGATGAAGCAATATTCCAAAGTCCGGCACTGAAAACGCCGGCAAATGCCCCGGCCACCAGCACCGTCAATTCAGGCACACTCGTGGCATAGCCAATCATCTGCCCGCGGACTTTCGGTGAAAACTTAAGGGCCGCCCCGATCTTGCCGATGCCGGGGATCAACAGAAAACGTACCGCGGCAACAATGGCCGCCGCGCTACCCACCAGAATAGATAAATCTTTGATCATGATATACTCATTTCAAGTGGTATCGGATACCGCTGTCAGAATCGAGTAAATTCATACCCACACGAGAAGAATCAATAAGAAATATCCTTTTCGCGGAAAGTGCAAAAAGGTACAACTAGCACGTATATTTGCGAGCTAGATATGAAACCATTGTTGTACATTTTAATCCTTTTTTCCGCCCTCTACTGCCCCGTGTATGCGCAGGTCAGCCATCTGGACATTAAAGTTCCGTCCATTGTTGCAGGACATTATTCCGGACCGGTAAAATCGATTGAACGAGAATACAACTTCGATATGTCGGACCGAAAATATAAAGAAGTCAGTCTCTATAATGAGGTCGGCGATCTTCAGTCCAGAACTCGCTCTGACAGCAAAGGAAAAACGGTCTTTTTTTACACTAATACCTATAATGAAGCCGGGTGCCTCATACGTCAGCGCGTTGAAGACCTTCGAGAAAAAACTACGAATGATTATGAGATTGTGCTGAATGTCCCGGCGCGGAAAATCGCCTACTGTTGCAAGATTACCGGTGACGTGGAAGTTGCCACATATGACACGCACAAATACCGCATCTCCTACACTATTAAAAAAACCGGGGGGAAAGCCCTGCCGACAAGTGCTTACAAGCGGAGGGACGATCACAAACTTTCGCAATACATCAAGTATAATGATAAAGGCCGCGTTAAATATATGTCGATTTATGACTGGAATGAGAAAGGCCAGTTGGGCCGATCGATGGTTACCTACAAAACTGAAAAAAAGAAAACGCTTTATGTCTACGAGTACCTGCAAGTCGATAAACATGGGAACTGGACGCAGCGGTTGCTTCAAGCTTTTGACATGCTCGATGATAAGAAGAAAAAGTATGAAAAATTTGAAACGCGAAGATATGAATATCACGAAGAGGATTAATCCATGACCTCAGCGAATATTTTCAGGGACAAGGAAAGGAAGAGCGCCTGCATGAACATCTGGCCATTGATTCACAGCGGAGCAACGGATGAAACCTTTTAGCGGCATAAAACTGATTTACCGGCTCATCCTGCTAAGCGCCTCTGTTTCAGCACAGTCCATACAGGCGGAGCAAACCAATGACTTTGATTATTCTTTTGGAACGATCGAGTCCAACCTGGTCACCCTGAACTGTGCAGGCGCAGGCACTGAATTTTATGGTTGCGGATTCATAGCCCGAATGGATGGGAAAAACTATCTTGTCACCAGTCAGCATACCCTTCTCGGAGCAAGTAGAATTAGTTTCACCTCCCCTTCCGGCCGCACAATTAAACCACGCAGCATCGAAATCGCCAACACGCGCAACATTGCCCGAATGGCCCTGCCCGAAGGCGATGCACTCAGCCTCTCCGCGAATCCTTCCATGGGGGCGAAAATCGGTGTATTCGGCAGCACACCGGACCAGAATGAGGTATCGCTCTATGGAGACATAACGGGTGTAGGCGCCGATATTGTCGAGGTATCCGCCGATTTTACTGAAGAGCACAGCGGAAGCCCCGTTCTCAATCCCGCCAAAGAAGTGGTCGGCGTTGCAAGCTATGTCCGGGTTTCGAGCAGGCACGCCATGAAAAAAGGAACGAAGTTCGAAAACAAAACGCGCCGTTTCTGCTATCGGCTGGATGGCATCAGCTGGAAAACCGTAAACTGGAAACGCTTCAACCAGAGCTATGGCACCGTACATCGCGAGAGTAATACCTTTATTGATGGTCTCGTCGAAATCCTGAACAGCTGGTCCGATGAGCCGTTTGAGCCCATCCAGTTTGAATCCGAACCCGAACGAGCACTGGTTAACTGGGCCGGCAACCATAATAAAGTGGTTGGAAACGGTATTGGAGGCGATTCTTTCAGCCGGAAGCAATATGCTGAATATTCGGACAGCACCCGGGAACTGGCCGAAGTATGCCGCAGCAGGGCCAAGAAAATCCGCATGCTGTCGGAACAACGCGGTCTCACGGATTTTTTATACAAAGAGTACGACATGCAGGCTGCCACACTCGAATACTTCGCCAAAATAATTGACCACTACACAACATCGACAGACTACTAAGCTTTTGCAGATACGAAGGAAACGGAATGATTGAAAAACGTAATATAAAGCTCCTGAATTTAATCCTCGCCCTGGCCCTTTCATGCATGTCAACCCTTGCTGAAAAAGAGGATAGCGATAAGGAAGAAAAGGAAAGCAAGGAAGCACTCGAAAAACGGCTGGCCGAAGAACAGGAGATCAAAGCCCTGTTTGAATATTCCTTTAATGATGTTGCTGACCGAATAGTAACTGTATCCTGTCAGAGCAGCCGGGGCCGCAGCTCAGGAAGTGGGTTCATTGCCAAAATGAATGGAAAAACCTACTTATTCACCAACCAGCACGTCATTCTCGGTGCGGATAAAATCAGCTTCAAGACGACCACAGGCAAATCCCTTCGTCCGCGCGGCGTGCAGGTATCGACCACGCTCGATATTGCCCGCCTCCCACTGGAAGAAACAGATGGGCTCGTTATTTCAAAAAACATGGCCATGGATGCGCCCATTGCTGTATTCGGCAACAGCGAAGGTGGCGGCGTAGCTACGGAACTGTATGGAAAAATCACCAACATCGGTGCCGAAGTGGTCGAAGTTTCCGCGGACTTTGTTTCCGGGAACAGTGGAAGCCCGGTCCTGAATCTCGACCGGGAAGTGATTGGCATTGCCTCCTATGTTTCGTGGAACACCGGCGACGAAGACGGGAGCAAAACCCAGCGGTTTTGTTACCGCCTGACCAACAGTAAGTGGCAATCTATCAACTGGAAAAAATACAACGATAAATACGGCAAGCTGCACCGTGATAATCAGGAACTCGTCGACTCCATTTTTGAAATCGTAGACACATGGTATGCCAACCCCTTTAACCGGATGTCGGCAGATGGCCACCCCGATTCCGGCCTGCAAAAGTGGTCAACCAGCCATAACCACATGATCAACCGTATCGGAAGAATGCGCGAAAAAGGGCGCGCCACCCACCACGAACTCGACAACGTGAATAAGCAGATCCGGAAAGATATGCTGGACAGTGCCGAAGACCTCTCTACCGTTTGCCGCAACCGGGCCCGGCAGATGCGGCTGCTTGCAAAGCAAAAGGAACTGACCGGATACTTACGAGATGAATTCAACAGCTTTGCCGACCGGCTGGAGAAGAATGCCAACTATATCGATACCTATGGAAACACCCTGTCTAAGAAGGATTTCTTTTCCTTCAAATAAGATTAGCGTCTCAGGTGGTGCTGGATAAAACCAAACGACCCGGCAACCAGTATCAAGGAAAGAACAGCCGGCTCAGGAATTACATTCAGGTGACCCGTTGTATACAATGCGGAGGTATCCCACGCCAACCCGCCGCCCAGCACGGGGGCATCAATATCGGTAAATGTACCGCTAACCCAGTCCTGCCAGTCGAACAGATGAAATGAATCACCGTACTTTGCGGTAAAACTATTGATAAAGGAAATGTCCAGCGTTCCATCGAGAACGCTGATATCGATGACGGTTAGTCGATCCGAATCAGCACCCGCCACGTATCCGCCCAGTTCCATCACCAGCACACCGTTGGATCCCATGGTCAGCGCACCATTAATTACGCTATCCGCCGGGCTGCTTCCCGGAGCGAAAGTTCCGTTCACGGTTAAGCTGCCCAGCACACTTACGGCTTCCAACCTGCGATCAAATTCAACTTCCGACAGGCCGCTTAGATTTCCTGCCACACTGAGGGTGCTTCCGGCATTAAAATTAAATCCGGATACCGAGGCATCGAAATCCGTACCGATCGTCAGCTTACCCCCCTGCTCAAGGTTCAATGAATTACTGGCACTGCCGAGCGATACTCCCCCTCCGGCAACCACCTCGGCTCCATTCGAAATCGTGAGATAGCTCGCCTCACCATTAAAGGAAACAATGCCCGAGTTAACCCACCTTGACCCGGAACCGGACAACACCACCGAATTCTGGTATGCCGTGTTCCCGGCAAAATTCTTTCCGATATCAGCCGTCGAGCTGTTAACAACACCCCCGTTAGCAATAGAAAGACGGTTAAAAATACCGCCCAATCCAATAACCAGCTCACCGCCGGCATTCCATTGAGCTCCTCCGGAAACGGAAACCGTGTTGTAATTACATCCTCTGAGGAACCCGCCAATATATCCGTTCGCACTGTTAACGACGGCGCTGCTTTCTATGATCAATCGATTATGATGCCCCAGATCTCTTCCTACAGAGAGATCATTGGTAACCATCCACGTGGAACCGGGCCCGGTAACCTGTACCCAGTTTTCATACCCTTCAAAATCACCGATATTGGCCGCACTGCTGTAAACGGCTCCGCCATTTATAATTTCAAGACTGTTGCTGAAACCATGATTATAGCCCAGCCGCAAGAGATCGGTATTCCAGGAACCTCCGTCAATCACCACAGATTCGCCATCGGAACTATTGCCGATATCTGTTTCGGAATGAGCAACTTGGGAAAATATCCCAAGCAAAATAATAAGACTGATCGAACGGTGAATAGCACTATCTCCCTTGCAAGGTGGGGAAAACTAGACAGGGACGGTTCTACTTTCAAGAACAAATAAAACCCAGTGCAAACTATTCGCCGTCCGCCCAGGTGTTCAAACGTCGGCTTGGGTCTGTTTTCTGGATTTTGGAGCCAAAAGCTTCCGGAAACGCTCCATTCCCTCCAGATCCCGTTTATCCAGTTTGTAGTGGATCGAGTTATCCAGATAATCCAGCCAGAAAAGATATGTACCGCCCAGCTGACCCGAAAAACGCTCCGCAATCTCTTCTGTTGCAAGAAACCCTTCCTGGTAGGCCTTATGTGCTATTTCAGTGACCGTTTCAATATCCTCAAAATCTTTACGAGCAGCCCAAACCGCAAAAACAAACGGAAGCTTGGTCCACTTCTGCCAGGCCTCGGCTAAATCAATATCACCAGCCGGTGCCGGATCCGCGCAAAGCGCTTTGTCCCCGATCACCACAGCCGCATCCGGCTTTTCCAGACTCTGGAAATCATGCATTTCTATAGTCTGCTTGAAATAGTTCTTCATCAGCAGTTCCGCCAAAGCATTCGATGTTGCGGAAGCGGGATCACGCCCGATGGTCTTGATCTTCCCCATTGGCTTATTGCATTTCAGCAACACACTCTTCACAGGACCGTCCGCCGCCACCCCCAACCCCTTCAGCATGACCAGCTCGGGATGATTAAACAGATGGGCAACGGGAATCAGCGCAACATCCGCTTTACCTGAATTCAAATCCCGAACCAGGTTGGCCGGATGATCGTTCATCACCCGCACGCGTGAATCCACCTCAGTCAGCTTATCCACCAATGGAGCGGAGTTACTGTACGGAGCGCCTGCAAAAATAAATTCGTCTTTCATTATTCTCTATTTCTTGCCTGAAAATATGCACACCGTCCCACAGGTGAGCGACTTGTATTGAACCTTCGAAAAACCGGCGGCACTGAACATATCCGTCACGGTTCCCGGCCGGGGAAAATCTTCGATGGAATCCATCAGATATTTATAGGCGGAGCCTCCTCCCAGCATTTTTCCGATCAGCGGAACCAGCGGGCGGTAGAGTTTATAGCCCAACCGAACCAGCGCATTGGCCGGATACGTGGCTTCCAGAATAATCAGCATCCCCCCCGGCTTCAGCACGCGCAGCATTTCGTCCAGCGCCTTTTGCCGACGTTCAATATTCCGGAAACAAAACCCCGAAACAATGCCGTCATAGGTATTGCTCTCCATGGGCAGTTCCAGTGCGTCGGCTGTGAAAAAAGTAACGGCATCGCCCAGTTTACGCTTTGCAGCTTTGTCCTTAGCAATCTCCAGCATCTGCTCGGCCGGATCAATGCCGTCGATCAGCACATTGCCTGACTGATCGATAATTTCAAAAACCAGGTCCCCGGTTCCGGTTCCAATATCCAGATAGCGTCCACCACGGAACGGCTTCAACAATCCAACTGTTTTTCGGCGCCAGCCTTTATCCATCCCCATCGATATGGCCCGGTTCGCCACATCATAATTCTTCGCAATGCGGTCGAACATTTCGCGATTTTCCTCGGCCGATATCAGGGTGTCGCGCTCAGCTTCACTCATCGGATATCCTCCCAGGTTTGGGGTGAACCCTGTCCGAAAAGCGACAATACATGATCGCAATAGTGACCCAGCATTTCCTTCACCGAAATCTCATCAGGGTCGCGCCCCTTCATAAAATAATAGGGCGGAGACATGGGCATAATAGTACCTCCGGCGGTTGCAACCCGCTCCGCATTCTGAATATTCAATACTGTCCATGGCGCTTCCCGGATACAGAGCACCACCTTGCGGCCTTCCTTGAGCTGGCAGTGCGCAGCGCGTGTCACGAGCGAATCGGCAATCCCGGAGGCCACTTTACCCAGCGTGTTGGCGGAGCACGGCATAATCACCATGCCGGCAGTGGGAACCGTGCCCGAAGCAATCGTAGCCGTCAGGTCGGCATCTTTCCATACCTCGCCGGCCCGTTCTTCCAGTTCAGCAAAGGGCCCGACTTCCTGTTCATATACAACACGCCCCATCTTGCTGGATACCAAAGTAACCGGCCACTGCGACTTTTCCATCAACAGTTTTGTCGCCAGTGCGCCCGATGCACCCGTCATAGCCACAACTAAATTCATTTTATTCCTTTTTGCAACGAATGTAGGAAAAACAACGAATACCTACATAACGCCTTTAACTTGAATATCGGAGCTACCGATATCGATTAAGACTCCGCATGGAATTCCAGATTGCTTCATGTAGCTTTTCAAATAAGCCAAATCTGCTGACGAGGAACCACAACCAGATGCCGAAACAGAAACAAACATCCCAGAATCCAATACTATGCAATCTATTTCTCGATTCTCCATCCTCAAGTTTCGATACTGGGGAGTTAAAGTAGGCTTGCTGGATAAAGAGCCTAGAAACCTGAACTCCTCAATCAATAGATTCTGGAAGGCCTGTACTCCGTAACCGTAGCCATGCACATCGAGAACTCCATTAACCGCTGTCAAAATAAGTTCGCATAGGACGGCATCCTGCCGCAACAGCTCTTCCCATTTTCCTGAACCATACACGCCTCCGCGAATTGGATCGTATGGGATACGTTTACTGGCGAGTCGCTCCAAGCCAAAATTAATCAAGATACCGAGCCTCTTCCCCCATCGTTTGAGATAATTGATAATCTGTGTGTAGTTTTCAGGATGGAAAGCAGATTTGATGTGCTTGAGTTCCAGAACGATCAAACCATCAACCATAAGATCCAATTCGAACAAATCAACGGCACTTCCCCGATGGATTAAATCCTTCCGATCATGGCTAACAACAACATGTCCCTTAGCACGTAGCGTTTCAATCATAGCTCGGTGGTAATCCCATTCATCCCATCCCGGTCCAAGTCCGTTATGCACACTCATTGCCGCACCGACTATCGAATAGGACAGATCGGGATAGATCACATCAGGTCTGTTCAGGGTAGTTGCCAATTTTAAAAATCCATTCGTTGTTTTTCCTACATTCGTTGCTAGCCCCCCAGAAGAACAACGAGCGCACCGGCAATGCCGGCGATGGCGGAGATTGGGAAAAATCTAACCATAATGGGGATGCTTTGCAAGTATGCCGCACCAAAGGCTCCTGCAGAAATCAGCAGCGCGACAAAAGACAGCATCCCGCCGACCGACATCCAAAGCAGTACAAGAAACGTGAACGAAGCCATGTGCGTGATTGCTGCAACAAGCTGCGCGCGGGAAGCACCCAGCGCCGCCGGAATACTCCGCACCTGGTTGGCCCGATCAAATTCGATATCCATCAGGGCATAGATAATGTCGAATCCGCTGATCCAGAAAAAGGTGAACAGGGCCAGCAGCACCAGTTCGATCGGAAAGGCCAGCGTATTCGTAACCGCAATAAAGGCCCCCAATGGAGCAATGCCCAGGGCAATGCCAATGCCGTAATGGCACAGCGGCGTAAAGCGTTTGAGCAGGGAATAAAGCGCAAGCGGGATCAGCGGAAACAACGATAGCTTTAGCACCATCGGCCCCAGCAGGACACACGCGACAAAATAGATAGCAATACCTGTTATCGCCACCCCATAACCCTGAGCCATGGAAAGGGTACCCGCCGCCAGCTCCCGGTTTTTTGTGCGCGGATTTTTGCATCGATATGGCGATCCAATATACGGTTAACGGCCATCCCGAACGTGCGTGCACCCAGCCCGGCCAAGGCAATCAGCAACAGTACGCGTAGCGAAGGCATCCCCCCCGCCCCGATCCAGGCACCGGCAAACAAAAGCGGCAGACTGAAGATCGTATGCTCCACCTTCGTGAATGAATGGAGTTTTTTCAATAACGTAGACGGGGCATCCTGCCTCGTTGCATTTGAACGGTCATCCTGTTCGTGCGCAACGCGGCTGGAAGCCGCGTCTGCAATCTTGGCCACCGCTTCCGCGACGGTTTCGGAAACCGGGTTGATATGCTTTTGGATATCTTCCTTGCCGTTCACATCACCGAAATCAGTGACGCCCTTGAGCATAATGCAGGGTACACCAAACTCTTCGCAGACGCGTGCAACAGCATAACCTTCCATATCAACCAGCTCACCATATTTGGAAAGTTCCTTTTTCCGCTTTGGGTCAAATACCGGTTCTTCAACACTGACTAACCGCTTCAGTCCGATACCGATGCCCACATTTACAGCCGCCTTGAGCTCTTCGATGCTGACCATGGATACCCGGTAAACCCCGCCCCGCTTGAGCCGGTTATTCAGCGCTCCGCATACCCCGGCGTTAATGATGGTGGTGCAACCATGCTCTTTCACCAGCTTCTCGGTGGCAATGCGCGCGGCTTCCAATCCCATCTCTTCCGAGATTTCCACGATCACCCCTTCCGGCACCCCGCGGTCGAGGAAAGGCTGCGCCTCCATCTGGGTGGCAAATAGTACTCCAATCATTGTTTCCCCCCAAGGTTGGAGGGACGACCTCTGTGTCGTCCTAACGGTGGAAGGTTGTGTGCCGCACGTCCGGTTGGGCGGCACAGCGGGGGGG